>JBEKGF010000001.1:0-235344 GCA_050012935.1 Edaphobacter sp.
CACCCCCCGTCGGCGCCGGAGCCGCGGGGGCCGGCGGCCCCGGTAGCGGACCGCTGAACTGGAGCGACGGCTGACCAGGTCCGGGCGGCGGCGGAGCCTGCGGACTCTTTAAATCCACCAACGGCGGCGACACCTGGCAACCACTCACCAACGGCCTTCCCGTCGACGAATTCGTTGGCAAAATCGGCATCGCCGTCGCGCCCAGCAACTCCAACCGCCTCTACGCCGTCGTCGATAACCTCGGCACCGCCGTCGCCCGTCCCATTCGTGGTGACGCTGCCGGAGCCAACGCACCGAAACCCTCCGGCGGCATCTATCTCTCCGACGACGCCGGAGCCACCTGGCATCTCGTCAACAGCGAGCAACGCCTCTGGGGACGTGGCTGGTACTTCGGTCAGATCTCCGTCGATCCCACGAACCCCGACCGCACCTACGACATCAACACCGCAACCTACATGACACTCGACGCCGGCAAAACCTGGGTCCCCGTCAAAGGCGCTCCCGGCGGCGACGACTACCACCAGCTTTGGATCAACCCCAAAGACGGCAACCGCATGGTCCTCTCCAGCGATCAGGGAACCGTCGTCTCCGTCGATGGCGCAAAGTCCTGGAGCACCTGGTACAACCAACCCACCGCGCAGATCTATCACGTCGCCGCCGACAATCGCTTCCCCTACTGGCTCTACGGCGCACAACAGGACTCAGGCGGAGTCGGCGTCAGCACATGGTCACGCATGGGTACACTCAGCTTCCGCAACTGGGAACCCACCTGCCTCGCCGGTGAGAGCAACACCGTCGTCCCCGACCCTAAAGACGGCAATCTCCTTTACGGCAGCGGCGACCAGCGTTGCGATCAGGCCCTAAACCTCTCCGCACCCGCAGGCGGCGAGCTCCCTCCACCTGACCCGAACGATCCCAACCGTAAAACCTGGACACTCCCGCAGGTCTTCTCTCTCGCCGACGAAGCCCTCTACTACTCCAACCAATTCGTCTTCCGCACACGCGATCGCGGGCGCACCTGGCAGAAGATCAGCCCCGATCTCACACGCCTGCATCCCGAAGTTCCCACGACACTCGACCCCCTCACGGCAAAAGACATCGACCAGCCCATGACCGAGCGCTTCGGCGTCGTCTACACCATCGGCCCCTCACCGCTCGATGCAAAGACCGTGTGGGTCGGCACCGACGACGGTCTAATTCACGTCACACGCGACGACGGCGCAAACTGGAAAGATGTCACTCCGTCCGCGATGACCGCATGGAGCAAAGTCTCGCAGATCGAGGCCGGCCACTTCGACGCCGAAACCGCCTATGCTTCGGTCGACCGGCATCGCATCGCCGACAATCATCCCTACATCTACCGCACGCACGACGGCGGCAAAACATGGACCAACGCAGTCAAAGGCATCCCCGAAGGAGCCTTCGTCAACTCCGTCAAAGAAGACACCAAACAAAAGGGCCTGCTCTACGCGGCAACCGAGCTGCGCGTCTACGTCTCCTTCGACGACGGCGATCAGTGGCAGCCCCTCAGCCTCAACATGCCCGTCACCTCCGTGCGCGATATTGTCGTCCACAATGACGATCTCGCCGTAGCCACCTATGGCCGCGGCTTCTGGGTCCTCGATCAGATGACAGCTCTTCGTCAGATCGCCGCCAAAGGCAAAGAGATCGAATCCACCAAAGCCTACCTCTTCGCACCCGGCGAAACCTACGCCATTCGTAACGGTGGCCAGAACGGAACGCCTCTTCCGCACGAGGAGCCGCAGGAGCTCAACCCGCCCACAGGAGTCCTCGCCTACTACTGGCTCAAATCCGCTCCCAGCGGCCCGCTCAAAATCGAGCTCATCGACGCAGCCGGAAAAGTCACTGTCTGCCAAGCAAGCGACACCCCGGTGAAACCCGTCGACACCGAAACCATCAACGTTCAAGCCGTCTGGGAGGAGCCGACACCACCGCCGTCAGCCACGGCGGGGATGCACCGAATCGCGCTCAACATCGCCGCTCCTCGAGGCTTCGGTGGCGGCGGTGGAGGACGTGGCGCAGCCCCACCTCCTCTGCCAGTCGATGCCTGCCACCCCGCAGGAACTCCAGCCCCGCGCACCGAAGCTGGCCCGCAACGTCGCCGTGGAGCCCCCGTCCTCCAACCCGGCGAGTACACCGTTAAGCTGACAGTCGACGGACAAACCTACACCCAACCCGTCACCGTCAAACCCGACCCTCGCAACTTGCCAACAGGAGCCGAAACACCCCCGGACGGGGATGATGACAACCTATAGTAAAGAGTTCATTGCGGCGCTCGCGGAACGAATCCAAAATTCGGCACTATGCCGGCTAGGCCCAGCATCAGAGTGAATACCGGTGCTCTAAGATCAGATTGATCCAGCCCGATACCCGAAGTCTTTTTTAAAAATTCCAAGCATCTCGCCGATATTCGACTAAACTGTTTCTCCCTGAAAGAACGTATCTCTTGCCCAGAGGAATAATGTCAGATCAATCCGTACAGAACAGCTTTATCGTCCGCGCCCTTCAATCTTCGCCTTTACTCGTAGTGGTTGCCCTGATCGTCTGCAACCTCCCATTGACTGCACAGGAAACAAAGGAGAACAAATCGAACTCTCCGTTTACTGGGATTGATTTTCGACTAATTGGCCCCTTTCGTGGCGGACGTTCAGGAGCAGTGACAGGGGTGCAGTCCGAACCGCTTACCTTCTACATGGGAGCCACGGGTGGGGGTATCTTCAAGACAGTAGACGGGGGCAATCGCTGGACTCCCATCGCTGATGATCAGCTGAAGTTGGGTTCTGTGGGAGCCATCGCAGTAGCCGACTCCGATCCTAACGTCGTGTACGCGGGTATGGGCGAGGGAGACATACGCGGAAATGCTTCGCACGGCGACGGCGTCTACAAATCGACGGATGCGGGCCACACGTGGATGCACGTTGGACTGACCGACACGCAACAGATCGGCGCGCTTCGCATCGACCCGAAGAACCCGGACATCGTTTACGTCGCGGCTCTCGGCCACATGGCGGGACCGAATGAAGAGCGCGGCGTCTTTCGTACCAGGGACGGCGGCAAGACGTGGCAGAAAGTACTGTATAAGAGCAATCTTGCCGGGGCCATCGATGTTGCGATCGATCCCACCAATTCACGCGTGATCTATGCCAGCATCTGGCAAGTGATTCGCAAGCCGTGGACCTTTGAGAGCGGCGGACCTGACAGCGGATTTTATAAATCGACGGATGGCGGCGATACGTGGAAGGAGATTACCCGTAACCCCGGTTTACCAAAGGGAGTGATCGGCAGAATCGGCATTGCAGTTTCACCGGTGAGGGCTGGGAGCCTCTGGGCCATTGTGGAGGCGGAAGAAGGCGGGATCTTTCGCTCCGATGATGGCGGTGCAACTTGGACGAAGGTGAACGATCAGCGTGAAGTTAAGCAGCGCGCATGGTACTACTCGCGCATCTTCGCTGACCCGAAGAGTGCGGATACGGTGTATGCACTGAATACAAGCTTCTATCGCTCAATCGACGGTGGCCACACCTTCAAATCCATCCCGACTCCGCACGGGGACAATCACGATCTGTGGATTGCGAACGACGATCCAAACCGGATGATCGAGTCGAATGATGGGGGAGCCAACGTCACCTTTGACGGCGGCAAAAGTTTCAGCACGATCATGAATCAGCCGACAGCGCAGTTTTATCGGGTCGTCACCGATCAGGATTTTCCCTATCACATCTATGGGGCACAGCAGGACAACACTACCGTCGAGATTTCGAGTCGGTCCAATAACGGATCCATCACTGAATCGGATTGGCATGAGGTCGGAGGTGGAGAGAGCGGTTGGATCGCATCCGACCCCACCGACTCGCGATATGTGTACGCGGGCTCATACGACGGCCTGTTAACGCGATATGACCACAACACCGGCGCACTTCGCAATGTGACGGTGTGGCCCGATAACCCCATGGGTTCGGGTGTCGAGGCGATGAAGTATCGCTTTCAGTGGAGCTACCCGCTTCTTTTTTCTCCGTGGAATCCAAAGCTTCTCTACGCAGGAGCGAATGTTCTCATGGCCACCGAGGACGAGGGGCAGCACTGGAAGGCGATCAGTCCAGATCTAACCAGGGACGACAAGTCGAAACAGGGTCCGGTCGGTGGTCCCATCACCAAAGACAATACGGCGGTGGAGTACTACGACACTATCTTCACAATCGATGAATCGACAGTGGAGAAAGGCATAATCTGGGTTGGCTCCGACGATGGTTTGATTCATTTGACGCGAGACGGCGGCAAGAACTGGAGCAATGTCACGCCGAAAGACCTTCCCGACTTTATTCGGATAAATTGCATTGCAGCTTCGCCGTTGGACGCGGGTACCGCTTATGTCGCCGCGACGATGTATCTGTCCGACGACTTCCGTCCGTTCCTCTATAAGACGAATGACTACGGCAAGACGTGGACGAAAATCGTTAATGGAATTTCTGCGGATGACTTTACGAGAACCATTCGAGCCGACACCAAGGTGAAGGGTCTCCTCTTTGCCGGCACGGAGGCGCATCTGTATGTCTCGTACAACGACGGCGACAACTGGATTCCGTTCCAGCTGAATCTTCCAAACGTTCCGATGACGGATCTGACGATTCAGAAACGCGAAGACGATCTGATTGTGGCAACACAGGGAAGAAGCTTCTACGTTCTCGACGATCTGCAGTTGGTTCGCGCCTTGGCACCGGGAAAACTGCCTGACGCCACCCGTCTCTTCGAGCCCAAATCAGCTTACCGGTACGCCGGTGGAGGCGGAGGTTTCGAGCGAGCACAGCCTGGCACCGGTAAGAATCCTCCGAACGGTGTGGTTGTGTACTACTACCTCAAAGCCAAACCCGCCTCGGATGTTGTTCTCAAGTTTACGGATTCGTCAGGCAAGCTAGTGCGCGAGATCACCTCGAAGCCTGAGCCCAAGGAAGCAGCAGGTCTGGAAGAGGATGAGAGACCTGCGGCGCCGAAGCCTTCGACTAAGCCCGGACTCAATCGATTTGTCTGGGATCTTCGCTACGCAGATGCCACCCGATTCCCCGGAATGATCTTCTGGGCAGGGGGCGTACGTGGACCGCAGGTCGTACCTGGAACCTACACGGTTGCACTCACCGTCGACGGTCACACAGAGACACAGAAGTTTGTGGTGAAGAAAGATCCCAGAACACCAACGACTCCGGAAGACTCCAACAAGCAGCTTGAACTCGCGCTTCAGATACGAGACAGGCTGACAGCGGCAAATCAGGCGGTCATTGACATTCGTGCCGCGCGACGTCCACTCGAGGAGTACGGAAAGAGCAGCGATGCGAAGGTTGCGTCCTCAGCAAAAACGATTCTCGGCAAGCTGGATTCGATTGAAAACGCGATCTATCAAACAAAACTTCGAGCGAGCGAGGATGCGCTCAACTTTCCCATCAAGCTGAACAACAAGCTAGGCGCACTTCTTTCTACCGTCATAGAAACGGATATTGCTCCAACCTCGCAGAGCTACGAGGTTTTCAAAGAACTTTCCGCGCAACTCCAGATTCAGCTTGACCAGCTGAAACAAGTTGAAACGCAAGATGTGGAAGCATTCAACAAGATAGTGCGGGATCAGAACATACCCGCGCTGTCTCTGAAACCCTCTGAATAGAAAACTCTAATACCCTTCGGATCACCCAGCCTGAGCGGCTGCTTGGCGAGCAACTCAAGATCCCCTCTGAATTAGAACTCGACTCTGATCTGGAGATTTTTTGCGCCATGTGTATCGCAAGAAGTTGCTTGTCCAATTGAAGATTGAGCAATTGCACGGATTTCGCGAAGGTGAGGAATGAATAATGGGAGTAACGGGGGGACCGGCAGTCGTATCGTGCAGTTGCTCATCAACAACGGACACACCGTAGCTGGCCTATGCCGTAGGACTGGGCACGTTTCCAAGTTGCTGGAGATGGGAGTGCGGGGAATTGTCGGAGACATTGCCACCATCACCGAGCAAGACTTGGCCAGGGCTGTCGTGGATATCTGCGCAGCACGGGGACTGGCGTCAGCACGGCATCGTTTTCTCAACAGACGCGACCATTGTCAGCCGACGAGCTTGCTCAGCGTCGGAAGCTCGCCGTGTTCCTCGATAAGGCCAGTGAGGACGATTTCATCGAGAAAGTCATTGTCCCACCGTTTCAACGTCTCGGCTTCCGTCGCGTCAGTCCCACGGGCCATAAGGAAAAGGCTCTGGAATTCGACAAAGATCTATGGATGAAATTCCAGCTGCCGACGAGCCATTGGCTTTACTTCTGCGCGCAAGTCAAGAAGGACAAGATCGATTCCAGCGGCACAGGCGGAAGTCATAACGTTGCCACCGTCCTCAGGAGCGGGCTATGGATGAAGGAACGAAGCGCCCATTGGGTTCGATCTTTGCTGCGACTACATGCGTATTCCAGTCGGTCCCAGCAAATCAATGGTTACAAGGACAAATCTGCTAGTCGGCTCTTCAGGCCGCACAACTAGCTCGCGATCCAGTCGAGAAATTCGGAGGAACTGCCCTTCGAACAAACACACTTCCGGTCTGTCAATGTAGCAAATACGAACTTCTCCATTTGCGCAAACTACCACAACCTCGTTGCGCGGGCCGGCCAGAGTGACTGCCGAGTCGTAGTAAGTCAATGTTCCATGCGCGCAATCACGACTTATCATTAAGTTCAAATCAGATATCGGGCCATTAATTGGCTGACATATGACCTGTTGTTCCCCGGCGAATTTGAAAGGTTCATTCGGCTTTGTCACTGCGTGCTCGGGCCAGGAGGGCGACCGCAGAATCATCCCCTGTCCTGACCAAAGCAGGATGGTCCTATCAATCCCGGGAAACGGCGAAAAGCTACAAGACGCCGTCACATAAGCTAAGCTGAGTCGCCAGGCGAATTTTTCCGATCCTCGAGTTTCGGGTTCCATGACGAGAATTCGCGTGACACCGGCGCCATTTTTCCAGCTCACGATCTCAAGCTCATCAATAAATCGGGGTTCGTAGACGAGCATCTGAAGGGTCCTCGCCAATTGAGTCCGAAGGATGGGATCTGTCGACGCAGCTTTTCGGTGTCGACTGGATCGCCCTGTTACTTACTACATTACTCTAAGTGGTCAATCACACCGCTGATTGGTTCCGCAGCTGAGAGCTTCACCACAAAAAAACCATGTCCAACCACCCGTTTTCGCCAAAACCCCCGGCAAAAACATGGTTTCTCCGAAGAACATAACTTCGCATAAAATTCTGATTTTACGGGGATTTTCGCGAGTTCTGAGGGGAGTAAGAGCGGATAGGAATTACACGTGGACTGTCTGGCGGAGAGTGGGGGATTCGAACCCCCGATAGAGCTTTTGACCCTATAACGGTTTAGCAAACCGCCGCCTTCAGCCACTCGGCCAACTCTCCGTCCGTCTCGCACAGGCTGCTTTCGATTCCTATGCTCTTTTGCTTCGGCTTTCGTGATTATAACGTGGGAGTGGGGCGATCCGGCACGGGTGGGTTAGATTTGTGTCTGACTGGATTAACAGCGCGATTAATGGCTTGAAGGAGGTGGGGTGGCGCGAGGGCTGGGTGGAGTGAAAAAAATGCGGCTGCTGCCGCTGATTGCGGCGACCTACTTTATGGTGTCGGGTGGGCCGTATGGACTCGAAGACATTATCGGCGAAGCGGGGTATGGGCGGGCGCTGCTACTGCTGGCGATCGTGCCGCTGGTGTGGAGCCTGCCGACAAGTCTGATGGTTGGAGAACTGGCTTCGGCGCTGCCGGAGGAGGGTGGCTACTACTGCTGGGTAAGGCGAGCGCTGGGTGGTTTCTGGGGATTTCAGGAGGCCTGGCTGAGCCTGGCGGCAAGCGTGTTCGACATGGCGATCTATCCGGTCATCTTTGTGCTGTACCTGGGGAGGATTGAGCCGGCGTGGACAGCGGGTAGCCGCGGAACACTGTGGGCGCTGGCGGTAGTGGTGCTGTGCGCGGCGTGGAATCTGCGCGGAGCGCGAGCGGTGGGTGAGGGGTCGGTGGGGCTGTTCTGTTTGTTGCTTTCGCCATTTGTCGTGCTAACGGCTGTAGGGTTGTGGAAAGGGTTTTCCGGGCACCACGGGGCTGGATCTGGTGCGTTTCGGCTGGGGGCTTTTTCGCTGAAGACTCCGACGGCGGGAATGGATTTTGCGGGGGCAGTTTCGGTGACGCTGTGGAACTACATGGGGTGGGATAACGCGTCGACGGTAGCCCAGGAGGTCGAGGAGCCGCAGAAAAACTATCCGCGGGCGATGATAGGAGCGGCAGGACTGGTGGCGTTGACGTATGTACTCCCGCTGGCAGCCGTGGCGATGGCCGGAATTCCCGCGGAACAGTTTTCAACAGGAGCGTGGACAGACGCTGCGCGCGAGGTGGTGGGGCCATGGTTAGCGTTGTGCGTGGTGGTGGGTGGAACGATCAATGGATTTGGGATGTTCAACGCGCTGATGATGAGTTATACGCGTGTGCCTTATGCTCTCGCTGAGGAGGGTTTGCTGCCGAAGGCGGTGGCGCTGAAGACCAAGGCGGGGGTTCCGTGGGTGAGTGTGGTGCTGTGTTCTGTGGGGTGGGCGCTGGCGTTGAGGATGTCGTTTGAGAGGCTGATCTCGATCGACCTGGTGCTGTACGGGGCCGCACTAGTGTTGGAGTTCATCGCGCTGGTGGTGCTGCGGTTGAAGGAGCCGGAGTTGGTGAGACCATTCCGTGTTCCGGGCGGGCTATGGGGCGCGGCGGCTGTGGGTGTAGGGCCGACGCTGCTGATCGCGTTCGCTCTTTGGGCAGCAAGGGGCGAGAGGCTGGCAGGGCTGCCGGCGCTGGGGTTTGCGGCGATTGTCGCGGCGGTGGGGCCGGTGGTTTATCTGGCGGCTCAGGCGGCGGTGAGGCAGCCCCGAAACGATGCCGCTTAGTCTAGTCGGCGGATCGCCTCTTCTGCTCGGGCGTCTGCTCCGTCGTATGGGGAACGGGCTTCGGCTTGGGGTTGGCTTTGTTGTCGATGAAATTCTGCTGGGCTTCCAGTACCTTGGTACGGGCAAAAGAGGCGTCGCGCCATCCCTTGATCTCGACGCGCTTGCCTTCGAGGTCCTTGTAGATGGCGAAGAAGTGGGTAATCTCCTTCAGCATGTGGGGATAGATCTCGGAGAAGTTCCAGACGTCCTTGTACCGTGGGTTGCCTTTGCCGACGCAGAGGACCTTCTCATCGGCCAGTCCTTGATCGAGCATCTCCAGAAGACCGATGGGACGGACCTCCATGACACAACCGGAGAAACTGGGAGCGTCGACAAGGACGAGGACGTCGAGGGGGTCGCCGTCGGCAGCGAGCGTGCTGGGAATGAAGCCATAGTCGCCGGGATAGTGAACGGGCGAGTAAAGGTTGCGGTCGAGGCGAAAGACGTGGAGTTCCTTGTCGTACTCGTACTTGTTGGAGCCCTCGTAGGGGATTTCGATGACGGCGTTGATGACCTCGGGGCTGTTAGGCCCCACGGGGAGTTCCAGGTAGTTCGTCATAAATTCAAGGGTCTCTTCTCTCTTAGTGAAAATCTCTGGGCTGGCTGAATGTGAGGCTGGTCCGCGGCCATGGGAGATATATCTAGTGGATGGCCATGCGGTGTGATGGCAAATGCGGCACCTTGTCTATAATCAGACAAGATGAAGGCCCATGTCTATGTCTCGCTGAAACGAACGGTGCTGGATGCCCAGGGGCAAACGGTTGCAGATGCATTGCGGCGGATGGAGTACCGCGGTGTTGCCGATGTGAGGCAGGGAAAGTATTTCCTGCTGACCCTGGACGATGGATTGGAGCAGAAAGCCGCGCAGGCCGAGGTGGAACGGATTGCGCGCGAGGTTCTGACCAACCCGGTGATTGAAGAGTTTACGTTCCGGATTGAAGCCTAAGTTTCTTTGAGAAGCCGGCGATCTGTCCCAGTCGAAGAGAGCGGTAATCGGGCAGGACCTCTGCATAAACGGACCCTGCACCTGGATATTGAGGAGATTGAGTGCGTCGAGGTCGGGTATCGACTGCGATTTCAGCGAGACAGATTCCTCTGGGGGAACGGCTGGAACGCAGGCCTCCGGAGTGCTAGGCTCAAAAGGGTAGAGGTAAATCCCTATTGAATGATGTTTCGGTAGAGCGCAGGGTCGACAGAGAGAAGACCGGTGCAACATCCGGCGGGAGCCGTTTCGTGCGGGCTTGTCTGCGCCTTCCGGTGGACCGGACGCCGGTGTGGTTTTTGCGGCAGGCCGGGCGGTATATGCCGGAGTATATGGCTGTACGCAAGCATCACTCGCTGCTTGAGATATGCAGAACGCCGGAGATTGCAGCCGAGGTGACAATTACTGCTGCCGAGCGGCTGGGCGTCGATGCGGCGATCATCTTTGCCGATCTGCTGTTGCCGCTGACGCCGATGGGGCTCGATTTTGAGTTTGTCGCAGGCGAAGGCCCCGTAGTTCATACGCCGGTGCGGACGCTCGACCAAATCAAGTCGCTTCGGACGGATCGCGCCGATGAGTTGATCTATGTCGCACGGGCCCTAGAGAAGGTTGCAGCACACTTCGCCGGTCCCAGGGCCGATGGCGACACACTCGGAATCATAGGATTTTGCGGCGCTCCGTGGACTCTGGCGGGGTATATGATCGAGGGCGGCAAGCAGAACGGCGGAGACCGCAACTACATCGAGACCAAAAAGCTGATGTACTCGAATGGGTCTGCATGGCCGCTGCTGATGGAGAAGATTGTAACCATTTTGGTTGCTTATGCTCGACAGCAGGTGGAGGCGGGCGCGGATGTGATTCAGGTCTTCGATAGCTGGGTGGGTAAGTTGAGCGTCGGCGACTATACGCAGTACTGCCTGGGCTGGACGACCGAGCTGGTGCAGCGAATTAAATCCATGGGCGTCCCGGTGATCTACTTCGGCGTGGAAACTGCTTCCCTGCTGCCCGCGATGAGCGAGACAGGTGCGGATGTAATCGGCCTGGACTGGCGCGTACCGTTGGAGGCAGGTTGGAAGGCTGTCGGCACGGGCTGCGGCGTGCAGGGAAATCTCGATCCGATCTCGTTGTTTGCGCCGGAAGACGTATTGAAGGAGCGAGTGAGCGAGATTCTGCGTGCTGCGGCGGGGCGGCCGGGGCACATCTTTAACCTCGGACATGGAATTGTGCCTGGAACGCCGGTCGACAACGTGATTCGCGTGGTGGAATGGGTGAAGGAGCTAAGCGCGCGGTGAACATAGAGGCGGTAAGCCCCGAAACCAGGAAGACTGCCGTGTTGCTGCTCGCGCATGGAACGCCCGACGTGTTGGGTGATATGGCGGAGTACCTGAGCAAGGTGACCGGTGGACGCGCGCTGCCCGATGCGGTTGTGGAGGAGCTGCAGCACCGGTATGCGCAGATCGGACTCGGAGAGACGCCGGGCGGAGAGCCTCCACCACTGACGAAATGGACGATCGCGCAGGGCCGTCTGCTGGAGGAGGCGTTAGCAGACGGCAAGGTGTATGTCGGAATGCGGAACTGGCATCCGTTGATCGCGGATGTTATTGCGCAGATGCGCGCCGATGGCGTGACCCGCATCAAGGCGGTGTGTCTTGCGCCGCAGAACTCGCGGACCAGCGTTGGACTCTACCGGAGGGCCGTGTTGGGAGCTGCGACGGGGATGGAAGTGGAGTTTGTCTCGGGCTGGGCAGAGAGTCCGGTGCTGGCGCAGGCGTTTGCCGAGAAGCTGTGGCCAGTCTGGGCGGAGGCTTGTGCGGAGTCCGGGCAGCGCGTGCCTGTGTTGTTTACCGCGCATAGCGTGCCGTGCCGGACGATTATGACAGGCGACGCTGCAGTCCAGGGATCGAAGAAGGGAATGACCCCGCAGACTTCGCCGGATACTTATCCCGTCGAAGCGAAACGTACGGCACGGATGGTTGCGGATCGGATGGCCGCCGTAGGTTTTGGTGATGGAGATTGGTACTTTTCATTTCAAAGCCAGGGAGTCAGTGGTGGACCCTGGATCGGCCCGACGGTCGAGGAGACGTTGAAGGCGATCAAAGACGAAGGATACGCTGGCGTGGTGATGCAGCCGGTGGGTTTTTTGTGCGATCACGTGGAGATTCTTTACGACATCGATATCGCATTCCGGGAGGTAGCAAGCGAGTTTGGCCTGAAGCTGTGGCGGGCGGAAAGCTTGAACGACTCCCCTGCGCTGATTCGAGCGCTGGTGGATGTGGTGTCAGGAGAGTATAAGGCTACAGTCGATGAGGTGACGGTGCCCGCAGAGGTATAGGCTTTCGAGAGGGCCGACTGCGGAGGCTCTGGCTTCCGTTTTTTTGCGCGAATTTTTGGAGAGAGTATGAAACGGATCGCGATTGTCGGCGGTGGTGTGGCGGGGCTGGCAGCGGCATACGAGTTGTCCCGGCTGGCTCGCGAGGGCGCAGCGGTGCAGGTTGTGTTGTTCGAGGCTTCGACGCGATTGGGCGGAATCGTCGAGACAGTGCGCGAAGGTGGCTTCGTTATTGAGTGCGGACCGGATGCATGGGTGACAGAAAAGCCATGGGCGCGTGAGTTGGCTGATGAGCTTGGGCTGGGTGAGGAACTGATCCCCTCGAACGACGCCACGCGCAGAACCTACGTACTGATCGACAGAAAACTGCAGGCCATGCCGGATGGGATGCGGATGATGGTGCCCGTCGATCTTGATGCGCTGGAAGCTTCGGAGATGTTCAGCAGGGAGACGAAGCAGGCGTATCACGATGAAGTCGTAAGAGCAGATGAGTTGAGGGCCAGCGCTCCCGCGACGGACGAAAGCGTCGCGGAGTTTGTCCGAAGGCACTTTGGCAATGAGGTGTTGGAGAAGATTGGAGCACCTCTGCTGAGCGGCGTGTTCGGCGGCGATGTAGCAACACTGAGCGCGCGCGCTGTGATGGCTCCTTTTGTTGCGATGGAGCGCGAGCATGGCAGTTTGATTTCGGCGTTGCGGACCCGGGCCGCCTCCACAAAAGCCGAACCTGTATTTACGACACTGCGCAGCGGACTGGGGACGTTGGTAGACCGTATGATTGCGGCGATACCGGACGATTGGATCCGGCTTGCGGCCCAGGTGCAATATGTTTCGTATGAAGACGAGGGCTGGCTGATCGGAACATCGAGAGAAGTGGAGCGGTTTGATGCGCTGATGATGGCGGCTCCGGTTGATGTGGCGCGCTCGTTGCTGGAGCCGGTCGATGAGCAAGCGGGGAAGTTAATGGAGATGGAGGCGAGTTCGGCAGTGGTAGTCGGGTTCGGTTTTCCGAACGCAGCCAGTCTGGCGCTTCCACCGGGCTTTGGTTTTCTGGTGCCGCCGGGTTCGGACAGCCTGCTGCTGGCGTGTACTTTTATGGATCAGAAGTTCGACGACAGGGTTCCGGCAGGTGGACGCCTGCTGCGTGCGTTCTTTGGCGGCAAGGCAGCCGACCGCCTGATGCGTTGCGTCAACGATGAGACCGCTGCGGTCGCCAGGATGGAGTTGGCGAGGATCGTAGGACCGTTACCGGAGCCGCAGGTGGCCGTGATTCGACGGTGGCCCCGGGCTCTTCCGCAGTATGGGGTGGGACATCTGGAGCGCATGGCCGAGTTGTCGGAACGGATTCGAAAACTTTGTGGATTGAGGCTGTTAGGCAACGGATATCGCGGGGTGGGACTGCCTGATCTGGTGCGCGATGCGCGGGCGGCGGCGCGGCAGCTCCTTGAACTGGATTGACCCCCTCTGCTTCGCGCACTTGTAAAAAATTTGACCCCTGCGTGTGGGCGGGATAGTCTTTTCCTAATCCGGTGTTGGGAAGACGGTGCGAATCCGTCGCTACCCCGTAACTGTAAGCGTTGAGAGTTTTGACATTTTGTTGAAGCCACTGGGATGCGTCCTGGGAAGGCGAGTCAAAGCTCGGTGAAGCGCAAGTCAGGAGACCCGTCGGAGGCCAATCAGGCTTAATTCAGCTTCGCTGGGAGAGCTGAAGAGCATTCTCGCAGACCATGACTGGTCTGCTCGAGCGCTGCCTAAAATCATTCCCGCTCTGCTCCATGGATCTTGCATGGGCAAGGAGCTGACGATGCAGGAGACGCACCAGGGTTCGGTGACACTCGTGCTTGGTGGTGTGCGAAGCGGAAAGAGCCGCTACGCACAGCAGCTTGCCGCGATGTCTCGCCGGGTTGTCTTCGTCGCAACCGCGAAGATCACCGATGATGAGATGCACGCGAAGATCCAACGCCACAGGAAAGACCGTCCGGCGGAATGGCTCACAGTCGAAGAGCCGCTCGAGTTGCCGAAGGCTCTGGCGCAACACGATCTCGAATGCGACACGATCGTCGTGGATTGCCTCACGATCTTTGCTGCGAATCTTCTGGAGGCTGAGGGCGCGGCGAGCGAAGCCGTGGAACGGCGGATCGAAGAGTTATGTGAGGCTTTGCAGGCTGCTCGCTGTGCGGTGGTCTTAGTGTCCAATGAAGTTGGTAGCGGAGTCGTTCCGGCGTATCCGTTGGGGCGTCGATATCGCGATCTACTCGGAGAGATTAATCAGCGGGTCGCCGGAATCGCCGACGATGTGGTGTTGATGGTGGCTGGACTGCCGCTTGCATTGAAGGGACATCTCGAGGTCGCCCTATGAAAGGGATGCTGATTTCAGGCACCGCCAGCGGCGTGGGCAAGACGACTGTTTCGCTTGCGATCATGGCAGCGTTGCGGCGTTGCGGGCTCACGGTGCAGCCATTGAAATGCGGTCCTGACTTTCTGGACACCGGTCATCACACACGGATATGCGGCCGTACAGCGCGCAACCTTGATACATGGATGCTCAGTGTCGAGGCCAACCGCAGCGTTCTCCGCAATGCTGCTCGCGGCGCTGACGTTGTCGTGGCGGAAGGCATGATGGGGTTGTTCGACGGTAAAAGCGGCAGCACGGAGACCGGGAGCAGCGCGGAGGTCGCCAAGCTGCTGCAGTTGCCGGTAGTGCTTGTCGTCGATGCTTCCAAAAGTGCACGGAGCGTGGCTGCGGTGGTGCTTGGCTTCGAGAAGTTCGATGCAGATCTGCAGCTCGCCGGCGTGATTCTGAATCGTGTTGCCGGAGAGAGACATTTTGAGATGCTGCGCGATGCGATCGAGTCCTCCTGTACGACGAAGATCCTGGGATGGCTTCCGACAGAGCCGGCGATTGCAATTCCCGAGCGGCATCTTGGATTGCACGGGGCGGAGATGGCGGCGGATGATAACGGAGCCGCGGTGGATTCTCTTACCGCCCTCGCGGAGAAGCACCTCGACCTCAATGGCTTGCTCGATCTGGAATGCGGGCTGAATATGGCCGAGAGCGCGCCCGTACCAAGCGTGCGTTCGAAGAGCAAAGACGAGACCGTTCGGATTGGAATGCCTTCTGACCCAGCGTTCTCGTTTTATTACGAAGACAATCTGGACATGCTGCGGGAGCAAGGCGCCGAGATCGTTCGCTTCAGTCCGATGAACGATGCAACTCTACCAGTCGGACTGGATGCGCTCTACCTCGGCGGGGGCTATCCCGAGTTGTACGCAAAGGAATTGAGCAGTAATCGGGAGATGCTTGAGCAAGTGCGCGTATTCGCCGCTTCGGGCAGACCAGTCTATGCGGAGTGCGGAGGGATGCTCTACCTCGGAACGAGCCTTTGCGTCGATGGCGAAAACTACTCGATGGCTTCTGTGCTTCCTCTGGCAATGCAGATGACTGAAAGACTCGTTCAGTTTGGATACACCACAGTTGAGTTCACGGAGGACTGCCTGCTCGGACGCAAGGGAACCGTGGTTCGCGGGCACAGCTTCCACTACTCGCGAATTGCATCGCAGGGCGAGATCGGAACAAGCTACCATGTGCGATATTCTCTATCCGGCAAAGAAGATCTGGAAGGGTTTCGTCGCGGCAATGTGCTCGCAAGCTATATCCATCTGCACTTCGGGGCGAATCCGGCAGTAGCCGAGAACTTCGTTGCAGCGATTCGACAGGCACGAACCTTGCAGGCGGTGACGGCATGAAGCGACTTCTCTTTCTTCTTGCTTTGACTGCGATCTGGTCCGGCCCCTGCTTTGCGAGCCGCACGCTGACGGATGAGATGGGACGCAAGGTCGTGGTGCCGGACCATCCGCATCGCGTGATCTGCCTGATGCCCAATGTCACTGACACGGTCTTCGCGCTTGGTGCGGGCGACGACGTGGTCGGCATCAGCAACTACACGAAGTATCCCGCTGCAGCTCTGACGAAACCGAGCGTAGGCGATCTAATCAAACCGTCGATCGAGACGATCCTCTCCCTTCATCCCGATCTTGTCATCGGATTCCAACCCAAAGGACCGATGGAAGTGACCGACCAACTGGAGCGCGCGGGCATCCCGCTCTTTCTGGTCAGCCCGCATGGAATCGCGGGGATTATGCATTCGGTCGAAACGATCGGGCTGGCGTTGAACCGAACGGCACAGGCGGAGGCGCTGGTTCACAACCTGCAACAGCGCGTCGATGCGGTACGCACACGCACCACAGGTCAACCGGCGCCGAGGGTCTTTATGCCAGTGTGGTACGACCCCATCACAACCATCGGCAGAAACGCCTTCATCACAGAGATTATCGCTGCAGCCGGGGGACGCTCTGTGACTGACGATCTGCGAGAAGAGTGGCCGACGATCAGCATGGAGGCTGTGCTGGACCGTGCGCCCGACGCGCTCTTGTTGATTCGCGGAGGCAAGACAACGCTGCAGGTCCTCGAGGATCGCCCCGGTTGGAGCAATATGCCGGCGGTAAAAGAACGCAGAGCCTATTACATCGATGACCGGATCAATCTGGCCAGTCCGATCGCGATCGACGCACTGGAGGATCTCGCAAAACAATTTCATCCTTTGAGCTGAGCCGTTCAGCTTGCAACCATCCACCAACAGCAAGGTGTCGGGAAGCGCGGTGAGATTCCGCCACTACCCCGTAACTGTAAGCGCAGAGAGCTTCGGTATTGACGTGCAACGCCACTGGAGAGTGCTCCGGGAAGGCAGCCGGGGCTCGAAGAAGCGCAAGCCAGGAGACCGGCCTTGCTCCACGACCCGAGGGGGAAATTGTGTATTACGTCATTCGTAAATCGTTAGCGGTCTTTCTGCTCGTCGGCACGCTTCTTTCGCTGGCCATGCCCGTGTTCGCCGCAGAGCAAGGCTCATTGCGCGGATCGGTGAGAGATCCGCTGGGCGCAGTGGTAGCCGGCGCAACAGTAGAGCTACTGGATGGAACTACAGTCGTAAAGACAACGACTACAGATGGAACCGGCAGCTACACGCTGGATGTGCCTGCTTCGGCTCGCTATCGTGTCAGGGCGGTTGCACCCACGTTTCAGAGCACAACGAGCGAACCGGTCTACGTGACAAAGTCCGGCAAGGCAGAGTTGGACATCACGCTCGCAACACAGACGCTGACGCAACAGGTTTCAGTAACCGCCACGGCGACGCCCACGCCAATCGCACAAATTGGCGCCTCGGTGACGGTGCTGACCTCGGATGACTATCGCCAGTACACGGAGGTGCAGGATCCGCTGCGCCAGATTCCCGGGCTCCAGGTGACGCAGACCGGTCAGCTTGGCGGTACCACCGGACTTTCCATTCGCGGCGGCAACACGGATGCGAACAAGGTACTGATTGACGGTGTCCCGGTGAACGATATCGGCGGCGCGGTTGAGTTTGCTAACTTCGCCACAGTCGGAATTCAGCAGATTGAAGTATTACGTGAGCCTAATAGTGCGCTGTATGGATCGGATGCGCTGGCAGGCGTTGTCAGCATGACGACCGCGCGCGGCGCAACGCGCTTACCGCTATTCACCTATGCCGCCGATGGTGGCAACTTCAGCACCTATCACCAAGAGGCTGCGGCCAGTGGGGTTGCGCGGCAGTTCGATTACTACGGCTCCTTCGGACGCCTGGACAGCCGCAACAATCTGCCGAATGATTCGTTCCATAACGCTACCTACGTCGGTAACTTTGGATGGGACCCGAACCCGGCCAACGATCTTCGCTTCACCGTGCGTCACCTCTCGGTTTCCGGGGGTCAGCCAAATGCAATTCTGCTGTTTGGGATTCCTGACGATGCCGCGCAGAAAGCGCAAAACACCTACTATAGTGGCGCATGGAATAACCAAGCGACAACTAAGTGGCACAATGAGATTCGCTATGGTGGACTGCGCTTGCGCTCACAGTTCGATGACTTTGCAGCGACCGGAATTCCCGATCCCGCAGGAACGGGCAATTTTCTTGGCGCTCCGATCACCATCAATGGAGCGAATGGGTACAGTGTTACCGGGCAGGCAGTCTTTCAGTTCGCTGGTAATTATCCGAACCAATCGCTTACCGTAACGGACCGCGACTTCGTCTATGCGCAGACGGACTATCGCCTCAATCCGCACCTGCTTGTACTTGGCGGTTTCAAATATGAAGCCGAACGGGGTTCGACGCAGTTTACCGGCGCTCCGCCAAGCTTCAGCGCGATCAGCCGCGGCAACTATAGCTATACGCTGCAGATCTCCGGCGACATCCACAATCGCTTCTACTACAACGTCGGCAGCGGGATTGAGGACAACGGGCTCTTTGGGCTGGCTGGCACGCCGCGCGCGTCGGTCGCCTATTATCTTGCCCGCCCATCGCCGACAGGCTTCCTGGCCGGGACCAAGCTGCATGCGAGCTTCGGCAAAGGCATCAAGGAGCCGAGCGTGTTCCAGCAGTCCAGCTCTATCTTCGATATACTTTCGGCTTTGCCCAATGGGAGCCAATTGATTGAGCAATTCCACATCGGACAGATTGGCCCTGAGGAATCTCGCACTTACGATGGCGGAGTCGACCAGGAGCTGTGGAATGGCCGCGCGCGGCTTGGTCTTACTTACTTCCATAATGAGTTTACGAACGGCATCGAAGACGTTCCTCCCAATGGATTGGTTCAACTTGGAGTACCGGTAAATCAACTGCCTGCGCTCGATGCCGGCGCCTTCATCAATTCGGAGGCGTTCCGCTCGCAGGGCCTGGAGTTCGAGGCAGAGTACAAGATCAACAGCCGCCTGTTTGCGCGTGGAGGCTATTCCTACACCGATGCCGTAGTGCAGCACTCCTTTTCGAGCGATCAAGGTATCGGCGAATCATTCAATCCCGCGTTTCCCAATATTCCGATCGGCGCGTTCTCGCCGCTGATTGGCGCTCGACCATTTCGGGTAGCTCCGCACTCTGGCTACTTTGGCTTGAACTACACGCACTCGAAGTTTTACAGTTCGCTCACCGGCACACTGGTTGGGCGGCGAGACGACAGCGATTTTCTCTCCGATGCTAACTTTGGAACAACGCTGTTGCTGCCGAACCGCGATCTGGATGGGGCTTATCAACGGCTCGACCTTAGCGGAGGCTATCAGGTCACCTCGCGACTGACGACCTATGCGATGATCCAGAACCTGCTGAGCGAACACTATGCGCCGGCATTCGGCTTCCCTGCTCTGCCGTTTACGTTTCGATCGGGAATCAAAATCAACTTTGGAGGCGAGTCCTGGGGACTGAAGTAACTCCCGACGCAACCCGCATCACGACGTCGCCTTCGGCGTCTGCTTCTGAGTCAACTCAACAGCAGACGCAGGAGGGCCTGCCTCGTGGCGATCGACCGCCAGCGAGCAAGGCCGGCTTTGCGGTTCTGATTTTGCTGCTGATACTTACGCTTGTCATCGTTATTCTGTTTTCCCTCGCCACAGGAGCTGTTCGCATCTCCCCGGCGGCGATTCTCTCCGCTTTATTCGGACATCAACCGCTAACGCCCACGCAACAGATTATCCTGCTGCAAATTCGATTGCCGCGCGTGCTCGCTTCAGGTGTTGTCGGCTCCGCGCTGGCAATCTCCGGACTATTGTTTCAAGGCCTCTTTCGCAATCCGATGGCCGACCCTTACATTATCGGCTCGTCCGGAGGAGCTGTCCTGGGCGCATGCATCGGCATCTTCTTCTTCTCGCAGTTCTCGCTCTTCGGCTTCAGCGCCACTGCACTCCTTGCCTTCGCCGGCTCAGTCGCTACGATGGTCCTCGTCTATTTTCTGGCCCGTTCGAACGGTAGAACCAACGTAGTCACACTCTTGCTTGCGGGCTTTGCAGTCAGCACAATGTTCGGCTACTCCAGCTATCTCTTCCAGACATTCGACAGCAACAGCGGCGCGAGTCAGGCGATCCTCCTCTCGTGGCTGCACGGGGTCATTGGAATTCCAGGATGGACGCAGCTTGCAGTCACCGGCGTGCTGCTTCTGTCTGCGATCGTCCTTGCGATGCCCCTCATGCGTCGCCTCAATACCTTGGCGCTCGGAGATGAATACGCCCATCAGCTCGGATTGCGGGTGGAATACACGCGCATTGGGATCATTCTGACAGGATCGTTGCTTACGGCTGCAGCAGTGTCTCTCGGCGGCCTCATCAGCTTCGCCGGACTGATCGTTCCGCACGTCGCTCGTCTGCTTCTAGGGCCGAACCATGTTCGCCTGCTGCCAGTCACGGCGTTGTCCGGAGCAATTTTTCTCGTAATAGCCGACACGCTGGCGCGAACGGTTCTCGCCCCGACAGAGATTCCCGTTGGAATTCTGATGGCCTTTCTCGGAGGCCCATTCTTTCTCTATCTGCTGCGCAAAAACAAAAGGAGCTATCTTCTATGAACCCGCTCCTGAGTTTTAGCGGCGTCAGCTTCAGCTACGGCACAAAAGAGGTTATTCAGTCCGCCAGCTTCGATCTGGAAGCAGGCAGTTGCGCCGCCTTGATCGGGCCTAATGGCGCGGGGAAAACCACTCTTCTGCGGCTCGCTGCCGGCACACTGCACTGCAGGACCGGCCGCGTTATCTTGAACAATCAACCCTTGCACGCGCTGCCGCTAACAAAGATAGCGCGCACAGTTGCTCTCGTGCCTCAACAGCTCGATGTCCCTTTTCAGTTCACCGTCCGCGAAGTAGTCGAGCAGGGGCGAACGCCTTATCTCGGCTTTTTGCGCGGTCCAATGAGTGAAGATCGCATTGCAGTTGACCGTGCCCTGAAACTCGCAGATGTGACCGGATTGCAGCGACGAATCTTTAACGAGTTAAGCGGTGGAGAACGTCAGCGTGTCAAGATCGCGCTTGGCCTTGCACAGCAGCCTAAGCTTCTTCTGCTCGATGAGCCTACGCAGAATCTCGACATCGGACGGCAGGTTGAGCTAATCGATCTGCTGCACTTTCTTCGTGGGGAAGGCATCACCATCTTAGCTTCCATTCACGATCTTCAACTGATAGAAGGCAACTTTTCGTCTGCTGTGTTGCTGAGCCCGGATGTGCCGCTGATGAAAGGAACACCGGAGGAGATTCTAAAGCCATCCATCCTGGAAAAGGCGTTCAACTGCCCGCCGCGCCGTCATCCTCTATTGCTGGAACGAATTGAGCGGTACACAAAGAGGGCAGGATGAACACGGAAAGCCGATCGATCCTCGCCGAAGTCGTCTCTGCCATTGGGTCGCCGAGCGCGCAGTGGCTTGAGCGAGCGAAGGCACATCTGGATAGTTTGACAAAGCCGCTCGGCAGCCTCGGCAGACTTGAAGAGATCGCTGCGCAGCTAGTCTCCATTCGACAGGAAGATTCCTCGAAACCGCTGCGAAAGGCGGTGTACGTCTTCGCCGCAGATCACGGAATCACAGCCGAAGGCGTAAGTGCGTACCCCAGCGAAGTAACTCGCGAGATGGTGCTGAATTTCCTCGCTAAGGGCGCCGCCATCAATGTATTGGCCCGGCTTCATCATGTCGAAATAAACGTCGCCGACGTAGGAGTGGATGCAGACCTTGGCAATCTCGAAGGCTTGATAGGCCGCAAGGTGCGAAGAGGAACACGCAACATGCTGCTGGAACCGGCAATGAGCGAGGTGGAATTGACGCAAGCCCTTGAGGTCGGCCTTGTGCTGGCAAAAGAGGCGAAGCATCGGGGCCACAGCCTGCTGGCCGTCGGCGAAATGGGCATCGGAAATACTTCGGCAGCCGCCGCCATCACATCGGTGTTAACCAATACGCCTGTCGCACTGGTTACGGGTGCGGGCACGGGCCTCAATGCAAGCGCACAACTGCACAAACGCCAGGTCATCGAAGCCGTAGTCGAGAAACATTTTGCGTTTACCGGATCAGGGTCAACGCCCAGCGCGCTCGAAGTCCTCCGTTGTGTCGGTGGACTCGAGATCGCCGCGATGACTGGCCTTATTCTTGGCGCAGCGCGATATGGCATTGCCGTTGTAGCCGATGGATTTATCTCAACTGCGGCGGCGGCGATCGCATTTGCGATTGAGCCGCGAGTTCGCGGGTATCTCTTCGCCGGACATCAGTCCGAAGAACCAGGCCATCGAGTCCTGCTCGATTACATCGGGCTGAAGCCTATCCTCTCGTTGAACATGCGGCTTGGAGAAGGAACCGGCGCCGTGCTCGCAATGCCAATGATCGAGTCCGCGATGGCGCTCTACAACCAGATGGCAACCTTCGCCTCAGCGGGTGTTAGCGAGGCAGTGAGGTGAGCGTGAACCAGCAGATTCGTAGGCAGAGTGCGGATATAGCGAGCGCGTTTCAATTTCTCACGCGTATACCGATGCCATCGCTCCCGTTCGAAGTCGATTCACTCTCACGAGCCGTCAAGTTCTTCCCCTTCGTCGGACTTGTGATCGGCTCCAGCGTGGTCTTGCTTCAAAAAATGCTGCAATCTCATCTGGGCCGGCCGCTGGTTGCGCTGATTTTGCTCTTCTATCTCGTGTTCATCACGGGATGTTTCCACGAGGATGGCCTTGCCGACACCACGGATGCGCTCGGCGGCGGATGGAATCGGGATCAAATCCTTCTCATCATGAAGGACAGCCGAATCGGAAGCTACGGTGCGACGGCTCTCGTATTGTCATTGCTGGCGCGCTATCTCCTGCTGGCCTCGCTTCCGCTCGAACACTTCGCGGCATACGTGATCTCCGCGCATGTCTTATGCCGCTGGACCTCGCTTCCGTTGAGCTACTTCCTTCCACCTGCGCGCGAGCAGAATGGCCAGGGCGCGCGAATCGCCAAACTAACCTCGCTCCCTTCGCTTCTATTCGGATCTGTCTTCAGCATCGCAGTTGTCGTATTTGCCCTACGATGGTCAGCCGTGGCTCCTTTGCTGGCCGCGACGATAGCAGTCGTTTTGAGCTGCTGGTTCTACTCAAGAAAGATCAACGGAATCACCGGCGATTGCTTCGGCGCGACGAACCAACTCGCGGAGATCGCAGTCTACTTCTGCGGAGCGTGGAATGTATGAGCGAGATCCTCTTCATTCGCCACGCTGAAACCGACATGGCCGGCACTTTTTGCGGTCACTCGGATCCGGAGCTCAATGCACGAGGCTGGGCTCAAGTAACCGAACTTGTCCGCGAACTTCACCGGGAAAACCTCGGCGCGGTTTACGCCAGCGACCTCCGGCGCGCCCATGCAACCGGTAACGCAATTGCCGAAGCGTTCCACATCGAATGCCACGTGCGCCTTGGATTGCGCGAGATTGGCTTTGGGCAATGGGAAGGTCTTACCTGGAAAGAGATCGAAGAGCGAAATAAACTATACGCCAGCCTCTGGAGTGAAGAGTATCCCAACTTGCCGGCCCCTGGAGGCGAAGACTTCAGCGACTTTGAGCACAGGGTGATGCGCGAAGTAGAACTTTTGACTGCGAAGGCAGAGACCGCGGCTCGCTCGATCGCGGTGGCCACTCATGCAGGTGTGCTTCGTACTATCTTGCGAGCGATGCACGGATGCTCCGAAGCCGAAGCTTGGGAGCAAACGAGATCGTACTGCTCTATCGTCCGCCATATCGGCGCGACATTCTCATTCGCACACAGAGCAGAGGTGCAATCTTGAGTCCCGCAAAGGTGCAAGTGCACGAATTGATAGCGTGGGGGCTTGACGAATATCCCTACCGCAACTCAGCGATCGACCTCACGCAGGAGGCATTCGCGAAGAAGATCGAGCGAGCGCGGCAACAATTGGCCGAGCGCAAAAGCTACGCCGATTGCCCTGCGTTTCTGGAGGAAGAGACCGAGAGCATCCGCCATCTCTTCGCAACCTATTCGCAAAGCACCGATCTGCAAGAAGAGTACCAAGGACTCGACTGGACGTTGGGCGTAGTCGATCTGCGCCGCCTGCTGGCCTTCCAACGCAGGCTGGTCTTCAATCCGGAGCACGGTCTTTCGTACATCCCGCAACAGAGCGACTGGCCTGACTTGATGTCATTTGCGATGGGCTCGCGAAGAGCCACAGAATATCGCATGGTTCGTCACTCCAACATCGCTGATGGACTTGATATCACTCTGCATTCCAATAACCCCGACCTGCAGTTGCGCCTAAAACCAAAGCCGGAGAAAAATGAAGAGGCGCCTTTTTCGCTATTCGGTGGCAATCCATATTTCGAGGCCGCTGAATACAAAGGCCGCTGGTTCCTGCGCGACGGCTACCACCGCGCCTATCGCCTGCTGCAGGCAGGTGTGCATCGCGTCCCTGCTGTCGCGATCTATGCCCACACACTCAAGGAACTTGGAGCAACGGAGCCATGGTTCTTCGACGAAAACCAACTGCTCTCTGACCGGCCTCCGCGCGTCCTTGATTTTCTGGATGAGACGGTAGTCCTGCGCTATGAGCGACCTCCGCTTCGCAAGGTCATTCGTATTCGCATTCAAGAATCTTTCGAGCTTTTTGACGAAATAGACGAAGTACAAGGAGAAAAGATATGAGCATCGCAACAACACGCGGAGATGGAGGGCAGACTGGGCTGGCCGGCGGTATTCGCATCTCCAAAGCCGACCTGCGGGTAGAGGCCTACGGCACCGTCGATGAGCTGAACTCGTCGCTGGGATTTGCCCGCAGCATCTGTACCAACAAAGAGATTCACGACTGGACCGAGGGAATTCAACGCACACTCTTTCGCGTGGGGTCGGCGCTCGCAACTCCGCCAGAGAGCAAGAAAGCACCTCCGTCGATCACGACTGAGGACGTGGAGGCGCTGACAAAGCTCGTTCACCAGATCGAAGCAACCGAAGGGATACTCTCCGACTGGTCGCTGCCCGGCGCGCACACCGAATCGGCGGCGTACGAAGTTGCCCGCACAGTATGCCGACGGGCCGAGCGCAATACGGTGAGGCTGGCATCCAGCGGAGTGGAACTCAAGCCCGAGATTCTCGCCTATCTCAACCGGCTCTCCGATGTGATCTGGCTCTTCGGCCGGTTGATCGAGATTAATGCAGGGGTGGACTCTCGTCTTCGTGGCGGCGAGTCTGGAGGCCCCAAGTGGTCGCGGGCCTGGCGATGACAAAGGCTCCAGGCTTCGACGAAACCGAGCGCCAGGCAGTTTATCGGGCGATCCGCGAACGTAGAGACGTGCGCCGCGGCTTTCTGCCGGAGCCGATGCCGGACGAGCTGCTTTGCAGGCTGTTAGAGGCCGCGCACAATGCACCCTCCGTGGGCTTGATGCAGCCCTGGCGTTTTATCGTCGTCCGGAACATCGGTGTTCGCCAGGCCATTCATAAGATCTTTCTCGATGCGAATCAGCAGGCCTTAGCAAGTTACGAAGGCGACCGTCAACAGGCTTACACGAACCTGAAGCTGGAGGGAATACTCGACGCGCCGCAAAATCTCTGCATCGTGTGTGATTCGCAGAGTAACCAAGGGCACCATCTCGGCCGACGCACCATGCCCGAGACCGCTCTTTACTCCGCTGTCTGCGCGGTGCAGAATCTCTGGCTCGCAGCGCGGGCAGAAGGGATCGGCGTAGGTTGGGTGAGTATTCTCGACCCTGGCTTGCTGCGTTGCGCATTGAATATCCCAGAGCACATCACGCCGGTCGCTTATCTTTGCCTTGGCTATGTGGATGCATTTGCCGCAGAGCCTGAGTTGGAGCGTGCCGGATGGGAGAAGCGGACTCCCCTCAAGAACGTGCTCGCATTCGACCGCTACGACAGCCGTTGGGAGGAGGAAAGGACAGCAAAGTGACGGCGCGCGCCATTATGGTCCTCGGCACCAGCTCGCACGTCGGCAAATCGCTGCTGACTGCGGCTCTCTGTCGAATCTTCGCGCAGCACGGCTATCGTGTGGCTCCGTTCAAATCACAGAATATGTCGCTAAACTCCGCGGCAACAATCGAAGGCCTGGAGATTGGCCGAGCGCAGGCATTGCAGGCTGAGGCCGCAGGTGTGGCGCCCTCGGTCCACATGAATCCTATCCTCATTAAGCCGTCGGGAGACAGCTCGTCTCAGATTGTCGTGCGCGGAAAAATTTGGGGAAGAGTCACCGCGGCAGATTATCACCTGAGGCGCGTTGAAGAATTGTTGCCGGTCGTTCGCGAGAGTTATGCAATCCTCGCATCGCACTATGACGTCATCGTTTTGGAGGGCGCAGGATCGCCGGCTGAGATTAACCTTAAGCAACACGACATTGCAAACATGAGGATGGCAGAGATGGCGGATGCCTCCTGCATACTCGTTGGCGATATTGACCGCGGTGGAGTCTTTGCTTCTCTCCTGGGAACCTTGCAGCTACTGGAGCCTGCGGAACAAGAACGCATTCGAGGCTTTGTGATCAACAAATTTCGCGGCGATGCGAGTTTGCTGGAGCCGGGAGTCCGGATGATCGAAGAACATGTGCATAAGCCATGCATCGGCGTCGTCCCTTACCTTCCTTCGCTGAGGCTCGAAGAAGAAGACAGCCTCGGTCTACCGGTCACGACACACTCGCAATGGTTGCCGGACTCGCCTCACAGCAACAGGCGCGATCGGCCTTTACGCATAGCAGTCCTTGCGTTACCGTCCTTCTCCAACTTCACCGACTTTGATTCCTTGCGCGCAGAAACCTCTATCTCCCTGCTGTTCTGCCATGCCCTAGAGGCGATAGCGCAGGCCGACGTCGTCATTCTGCCAGGAACCAAGCAGACGGTGGATGATTTGCTGTGGATCCACGAGCGGGGTCTTGCCACCGCCGTGCAACGGTATGCCGAGACAGGCCTGGTTGTTGGCATCTGTGGTGGCATGCAGATGCTTGGTGAAACAATTACCGATCCGCTCGACATGGAACATCATGGCTCTGTCGCTGGATTAGGGCTGCTGCCGATTGAAACCATCATGCAGGCGAACAAAGTGACTCGCAACGCCGCGGGCGAGATGACAACCAGAATCTTGTTTGGACAGCCCATTTCGGATGCGAAGGTCTCCGGTTATGAGATCCACATAGGACAGACGATCTATCGTCCGGGCGCCGCGCCGTTCGCCTCTCTCGCAACTGACTCCGAACAGTCGTCTTTCAGTAACGATGGATGTATCCGCAATGATTCGCGCGTCTTCGGCAGTTATCTCCACGGGCTCTTCGACCACGATGGTTTTCGCCATCAGTTCATTCGCTGCGCACGCGCATTTCACAAACTCCGTCCGCCAAATGAACTTCTTCGATGGAAGCTGCTCCGTGAAGAATCTCTGAACCGGCTCGCTGGTGAGGTCGAGAGGGCGTTGGATATGGAAGCAATCTTTCGCTGGGTCGGTCTTCCTGCCGATGGAGTTGCTCCTGTTGAAGAGAATCGCGGCCGTCCGCAACCAGAAGGTGTAGGGCGATGAGTTCGCGGCCTGTTCTTGCTATAGCGTACCTCTTCGATTGGGCCGCTGGTGATCCGGAGTGGCTTCCGCATCCGGTACGTCTGATCGGCAAAGGAATTGAGAAGGGTGAACAACTGCTACGAAGACCGCAGCAGACGCCAGCGGTTGAGTTTGCGACCGGTAGCGCATTGACTCTGGGCCTCGTCGCCACAACCTACTTTGGCACGGCCAGGATAATCGCATGGATGTACAAACGAGGACAGATACTCGGGTTTGTTGGCGAAACACTGCTGGCGTGGACGTGCCTTGCATCGCGCAGCTTGCATGAGGAAAGCTCGGTTGTCGTCACTGCCCTCGAAGCTGGGGACATTGTTCGCGCGCGCCGGCATCTGGCAAGAATCGTCGGCCGCGATACGCAGAATCTGGACACCCAGGAGATCAGCCGCGCCGTCATCGAAACGGTAGCGGAGAGTTGCTCGGATGGAGTGATCGCCCCGCTCTTCTACATGGCGATTGGAGGAGTACCACTCGCCATGGCTTATAAAGCGATCAATACTCTCGACTCGATGATCGGCCACGCGGACAAAAAATATTTCTACTTCGGCAAGACTGCAGCGCGACTGGATGACGTGGCCAACCTCCTGCCCTCGCGATTGACCGCACTTGGAATCGCCGCGGCCTCCGCTGTCATGCACGATGCAAACCTCGCGTCCGCGTTGGAGACCTGGGTGCGCGACGGCGGAAAGCATAAAAGTCCAAACGCAGGGCAGCCGGAGAGCGCCATCTCCGGTGCGCTGCAGGTGCGGCTCGGAGGAGACAACTTCTACGCCGGAGAGCTGGTGGCCGCGCCTCTCATGGGAGAGAGATTCTCTCGGCCCTCAGCCCAAAGCGCAAAACAGGCAATTCGGATCGCAGCAGCCGTATCTCTCCTTGGCGCGGTCGCCGCGATTTTTTGGAGAAAGAAAAAGAGATGAGCGCGCCCCTGTCACTCGCCGCGCATGGAGGCCAGCTTCTGCAGATCGCCTCGCGTTTCGGAATTCCCGCGGAGCGGCTCAGCGATTTCAGCGCCAATATCAACCCTGCCGGCCCTCCGGCGCCCGTGCTGGAGGCGATACGGCGAGCGCTTGAAGATCCCACAACCCTCACAACATATCCCGATCTCGAACTGACCGAGCTAAAGCAGGCAATCTCCGCCTGCATCGGTGCAGCGTCAGAGAACATCGCGGTTGCAAATGGGTTCGCTCCGCTGCTCGACGCTGCACTGCGGTCACTCGGAATCAGGCGATGTCTTTTACCCGTGCCCTCGTTCAGCGAATACCGAAGCGGCCTTGAGAAGGCCGGCGTCGCCGTGATTCCATTCCATCTCTCGCAGAAGAACGGATTCGAGTACGAGAACGATCCAATTCGAACGGCGCTCCACGATCACTCATGCGATGCGATTCTTCTGGCCAATCCGCAAAATCCCTCCGGGGTGACGTGCGATGCGGAGAAGATGCGCGAGTTGATTGCAATGGCGGCGCGACACAACGTCACCGTGCTGTTGGACGAGGCGTTCATCGACTACTGCCCGGTTGCGTCGGTAACTCCACTGGCAATCGATAACGCAAATCTCATTGTGTTTCGTTCGGTTACAAAATTCTTTGCTGTTCCCGGCCTGAGAGTGGCCTACGCAGCGGCCGAATCATCGAAGATACAGACGATGAGCCGCTATATCGCGCCATGGCCCATCGCGAACATCGCTTCGATTGCCGTCTGCGCCGCGTTGCAGGACAGAGCCTACGCAGAAGAGTCACGCCTGGCCAATGATCGCCGCCACTTCTGGCTGGTCGAGCAACTTGCGCAGTTGCAGATCGCAACGTATCCATCGCGCGCGAACTTTTTATTGCTTCGATTTCCAGCAGCGGTCAATGTGAGTGCCCTTTGGGAGAGGATGATCGTCGACGAACAGATCGTCCTCCGTTCCTGCACAAACTTCGAAGGCCTCAGAGCAGAACACCTGCGAATCGCAGTTCGATCAGGCTCAGAAAATGAAAGGTTGATTCGCGGATTGGAGCGCGCTATGGCGAAGGGATTCATACCATCCCGTAAACATATTTAGAAGCAGTTCGTTACATTGCAACGCCACGCAAAGGCTCCGAAAGCAAGCGTTGGGTGTAGTTGAAGCCGCGCGTTGAGAGCTTTGAGGCTAGGTGTCCGCCAACGGACATCAAATCCGTTTCCGAACACACGAAAGCTCCCCCTCCCCTTTTCCATCAATATCTTGCGCCCTCCCTCAGTGGCCCACAAAATGCAGTTCGTAAGCAGGAACCGAGAGGCCCGATGCCCTTCCTGCAAAATCTGAACTACGCTCTCCGCCAACTGCGCAAGTCTCCCGGCTTCACCGTCACCGTGATCGTCACGCTCGCGCTCGGCATCGGAGCCAATGCAGCCGTCTTCACCCTCTTCGATCAAGTCCTCCTACGCATGCTGCCCGTCCAGCAGCCAAAACAGCTCGTCCGCTTCAATTGGACTGGGGGCTACAGCGGTGGCGCCAACGTCTTCGGCGGTGACTTGAGCGACTACTTCTCCTACCCCATGTACAAAGATCTGCGCGATAGAACTCAGGTCTTCTCCGGCGTTGTTGCGATCGACAGAGCCAACGTCGGAGTCAATTGGAACAACCAGGCCGAAGACCAGGATGCAGAGATCGTCACAGGGAACTACTTTCAGGTCCTCGGGCTCCAGCCCGTCGTCGGCCGTCTGCTTACCCCGCAGGACGACACTGCCAAAGGCGCCAACCCGCAGCTCGTTCTCAGCTATGCCTATTGGAAGTCTCGCTTCGCAGGCTCACCCGCCGTCATCGGTCAGACAGTCCGCGTCAACGGTCAACCCTTCACCATCGTTGGCGTAGCACCCGAGGCCTTCCAGACAGCTATCGGCGGCTACAAACCCAGTCTCTTCCTCCCCATCAGCATGTCCGAAGTCGCCATACCGTCAATGGCGCCGCGTGATGCTCTCAACAACCACCAGTTCCTCTGGATCACACTCATCGCTCGTCTCAAGCCCGGCATTACAATCTCGCAGGCTGAAGCCGGTCTTGCGCCTCTCTGGCACGCCCTCCGCGCACAAGAACTCACCCTCTACAACGAACGCACCGAGCGCTTCTCCAAGAACTTCCTCGATAACTCCCACCTCCTCGTCAAAGACGACTCCCGCGGATTCTCTCCCAGCCGCGCGGACCTCAAAACGCCGCTCATCATTCTCATGAGCATGGCCGGCCTGCTCGTTGCCATGTGCGCCATCAACATCGCCACACTTCTTCTTCTTCGCTCCGCCGCTCGTGCCCGCGAAATGTCCATGCGCTACGCCCTCGGAGCCAGCCGCTCTCGCATCACCTCGCAACTCTTCGTCGAAGGTGGCCTCCTCGGCCTAGCCGGAGCCCTCGCAGGTCTCGCCTTCGCACCTCTGGTCGCCAGCGCGCTCGTCCGTCTCATGACACAGGCCGACCCCGGCAGCGAACCCTACTCAGCCTCCATCGACGCCCGCGTCCTCCTCTTTAGTCTCGGTATCTCCATCATCGTCAGCCTTCTCTTCAGTCTTGCGCCTGTGCTCCACTTCATCCGTCCCAACTTGATGGAAGCTCTTCGCCAAAGCGCCGGTACTGCCTCCAAAGGTTCGCAACGCTTCCGAAAAGGTGCCGTCGGCGTGCAGATCGCGCTCAGCGTCCTTCTTCTTGGCGCTGCAGGGCTCTTCGTTCACACTCTCGACAACATCCGTCATCAGCCCGTCGGCTTCGACATCACTCGTCTCGCAACCTTCAGCCTCGACCCCACCAGCTCCGGTTACGGCGAAGACCGCACTCTGCAGATCGTCACCAACGCTGCCGATACCCTCAACCGTATTCCCGGCGTCATCTCCGCTGCGGCCACCACCGATCCCGAACTCACCGGCAATAACGAATTCCATAGCTACGTCCTGGAAGGCCACACCTTCTCCGAAGACGAGCATCGGGATTTCGAATCTCCCGATATCACTCCTGGTTACTTCGCCACTCTGCGTCAGCCCGTTCTTGTCGGTCGTGAATTCACTGCAGCCGACGTTAAAGGCGCCGCCAAAGTCGCAGTCGTCAACCTGGCCTTCGCCAAGCGTTTTTTCGGCATGCCGCAGAACGCCATCGGCCATCTCATCGCCGAAGAAACACACAGCGGCATCAAGCCTGACACTGCCATCGTTGGAGTCGTCGGAAACGTCCGGCACACCGACCTCCGCACCGAACTCGGCCCTGCCGTCTACCGGCCCTACGCACAAAGAGAACATCCAGGCGGCGTGCAGTTCTACGTCCAGACCACGCAGCCGCCCGAGGCCAGCGAAGCCACCATCAGCAAAGCCATTCACGATCTCGATCCCACACTGGTCGTCGATGGCCTCCGCACCATGGAAGCTCAGACTGAGCTCGCATCCTTTGGCGAGCGTGCCCTCGCCATTCTCGCTGTAGGATTCTCTATCCTCGCGCTCATCCTCGCGGCTGTCGGCCTCTACGGCGTACTCGCCTACTCCACCGAGCAGCGCACCCGCGAGATCGGCGTTCGCCTCGCTCTCGGTGCTCCACGCACAAGCATCGTCATCACCGTCCTGCGCGAGATGGCCCTCATCGCCGCCATCGCCACCGTCATCGCGCTTCCCTCAGTCGTCTTTCTCGCTCGCTACTTCCGCAGCCAGCTATACGGCGTCACCGTCTACGATCCCATCACCCTCGCCGCCTCAACCGCCCTCATCATGGTGACAGTTCTCGTAGCGGCAGCCCTCCCCGCCCGCCGCGCCGCCGGAGTTCAACCCATGCAAGCCCTCCGCACCGAATAGACGTAGAGGATGACCTCCCGCCAGGGAAATTGTGACGTCTCGATTAGCCAGCAATCGCTCCAGTTGATCCTGAATGGCAGTTTTTTCCTCATCACTCAGCTCGGAATGGGCACTAAGAGCCGCCTCTGCCAACAAAAAAGCAGAATTATACAAACTGGAATGCGACACCTTATCGAGGAAGTCGTTTTTCTTGCAAACTACTGGCGCGGTTGAGGTTTACATGAAAATTATCCTGATAAGAACCCCATGACTTACCGCAAGAACCTTGTTTCGTCCCACGTTGATCACTACAAATTCGCCTCGAGTGAAAAATCTCAAAATCTTCGCCCCTGTACCCCATCGCGGACGGAAGTGCGGAGATGGATTCAACTTTGGAGAGCCTATGTTGAGACGACAAAGACGAAGTTGGAGTCGCCTCCTGACCCTGTTTGCAGTGCTTGGGTTTGGGATTGCGACTACCAATGCGCAACTCGCGGTGACCACCGCGGCACTTTCCGGTACAGTCACAGATTCCACTGGAGCAATCGTGCCACAGGCTACTGTCAAGCTTTCGAGTTCGGATAAGGGTATCCTTCGAGAGCTGAAGACCGATGCGGCAGGACATTACTCCTTCACGCAACTGCCTCCTGCCACATATACACTCGAAGTCACGACTCAGGGGTTCAAGGGCTACAAGCAGACTGGAATCGTTCTCGACGCGGCTCAGTCGGCCGCACAGAATGTAACCCTCGCTGTAGGTCCTGTCAGCGAAGAGGTCGTCGTCAACGCGCAGGCCTCGCTGCTCAACACGCAGAACGCAAACCTCTCGGCCGACATTCCGGGCAAGGAGGTTGTCGAGCTTCCTCTGAATCTCCGAAACGTCTACGGCCTGGCCACGCTGAACTCCTCGGTCAATAACACTTCGCAGAGTCAGATGCTCCTCGGCGGCGGCGGTCCAAGCACCGATGACGCCGACCAGGACATCTCGTTCCTCAACTTCGCCGGCGGCTTCTTTGGAACCTCAGCCTACCTGCTGGACGGCGCGTGGGATACCGACCCCGAGTGGGGCGCGGTTGACTTCGTCCCCTCAGTGGACTCCGTACAGGAGTTCAAGGTTCAGAACAACTCCTTCACGGCGCAGTATGGCTGGAGTACCGGCAACGTCGTCAATGTCGTCACGAAGTCAGGTACGAACCAATTCCACGGGGATGTGTACGAGTTCTATCGCAACTCGGCTCTCGACGCGAACTTATGGTTCTCCAACCATAACGACGTTCCCAGGCTGAGCTTCAATCGCAACCAGGTCGGCGCTTCGGCCGGAGGACCGCTTTATATTCCCAAGTTATATAAGCAGCGCGAAAAGACTTTCATCTTCGGGCTCTATGAACATCTCAGTCTCTCCAGTCCTTCTAACAACACGTTCTCAGTTCCAGACGCCAACTTCCTCGCCGGGAACTTCGCGGCGCTTCTCGGTGCACAGGGGAAAGACAAAAACGGAAATCTGGCCTATGACAACCTGGGACGCCCGGTGTATGTCGGACAGATCTACAACCCGCGCAGTACGCGTATGGTCACGGCGGGCCAGGTTGACCCGACGACCGGGCTGATTGCGACTGGTACGGGATATGTTCGCGATCCCATTAAGAACAACAACATTACAACACTCCAACCCATCGACCCGACGGCTGCCAAGATCATCAGCTACTACCCGGCATCAACCGGCTCCGGAATCTCAAATAACCTGTTCGTGGCCGGAACGGCTCCGGCGCATTCGAATGAGTACATGGCTCGCGTGGACCACAACATAACGGACTCGGCACGAGCTTACTTCCGCTATTCCTACAAGGAAGAGTTCAAGACCGGGACACCCGACTACTGGGGATCGAACAATCCTGCTGGTCCAGGGAATGCCCGGCCGAACAATCGTTGGAACATGGCGGCAGGCTACAGCCAGGTCTTTACGCCAACGTTTACGATGAATGTGGCTGCTGGCGTGGAGATATGGCACGAAACTTCGACAAACCAGTCGCGCGGATTCCAGTCGTCGACCCTCGGCCTCCCATCCTATCTTGATGCGAACAGCCCGAACTTCCCCGTCGTCAATATTGGCGGGGAGTCTCCGCTTGGACCTCTGACCAATGAGACGGTGACAAACCATGGGCCGATCGGCAGCGTCGCGCTCGACTTCATCAAGACGCATAAGCACCACACGATCAACTTCGGCTTCATGTTTGTCGAGCAGGAAGACGATCAGACCAACTACTTCCAGTCGGTTCTGGATTCAGGTGGTCAGTTTACGAGCGGCCCGGACCCGAACAATCCCCTTCCGTTCAACACGGGAAATGGACTGGCGCAATTCATGCTCGGCGTGCTCGACAATAGCGCCGCCACTCCAACGCAAGCAGGAACGACCTTCAGCCCCGCGGTCGCCATTCACTACTATGGCGGGTACGTGCAGGATGATTGGAATCTCGTTCCAAAGCTTACCCTCAACCTTGGACTTCGTTATGAAGTTCAGACTGCTCCCACGTATCGGCACAACTATGCGTCGGTCTTCAACCCCACTGCGCTGAATCCCATCGGCGCGGCGATCCAGCAAACGGTGCCGGGAGCATTGCAGTTCCTCTCCGGTAGTCAGCGGTCCTCCTACGACACCTCGTTCACCGACTGGGCTCCGCGCTTTGGCTTTACCTACCTGGCGAAGCCGAACTTTGTTCTCCGTGGTGGCTACGGAATCTTCTATCCTCCGTCGATCTCCTGCTGCTTCGAGTCCAGCCTCTCCGGTTTCTCGACAACAACGGTCTCGCCGGTAACCCTGAATGCCATCAGCCCGAATCCTGCGGTGACCATTTCCAACCCTTGGCCCAATGGATTCATTCCCATTACAGGCAATGCGCTTGGCGAACTCCAGCAGGTAGGCTACTCGGTAGGCAGCAACTTCCGACAGCGCGCCGCCAGCTACGTTCAGCAGTATCTCGTCGGCTTTCAGTGGAGCATTACTCCCAGCGACATGCTGGACGTCAACTACGTCGGCAACCGCGGTCTGCATATGTTATCGGCCAGCCTCAACCACAGCCAGCTCAACCCATCGTTTCTCCCCAGGGGAACGGCGACGCTCAACGCCCTAGTGAAGAATCCCTATTACGGGGCCATAGCTCCCGGGAACAGCAGTTGCGCTCTCGATCAGCCAACGGTCGTCCAGTCCCAGCTTCTGCAACCGTTTTCGCAATACTGCAATGTCACAGAAAACGGCGCCAACATCGGCTTCTCCAACTACAACGCACTGCAGGTCAACTTCAACCATCGCTTCAGCAAGGGCCTGACGACCCTGGTCTCCTACACATATTCTAAGTTCCTGGATAACGTCGAAGGTAACAACTCGTGGTCGTACTCGGGTGCTCCCTCGCCAGCCAACAACTACAACCTCGCTGCCGAGAAGAGCGTAGACGGAGGGGACATCCCGCACAGTCTCGTCGTGAGCTATGTCTATGATCTTCCAATCGGCCGCGGCAAGCGCTTCGGCGGCGGTATGAATCGCTTAGCCGATTCTGTCGTTGGCGGATGGGAGATCTCGCAGATCGCCACTTTCAAGCAGGGGATTCCGCTCACCGTTGGCGGAAACAACATCGCTTCCTACGGTGGCAACCCGAGGCCAGATCTCATCGCCAATCCACACACACCTGACCGTACAATCCACGAGTGGTTCAACACCGGAGCGTTTGCATACGCGCAGTATGGAACCTTCGGAACGTCTCCCCGTTTCTTCTCCGATCTTCGCGGCCCCGGCTACCAGAACTGGGACACGGCGATCATGAAGAACTGGCGGTTCCATGAAGCGATGCGCATTCAGTTCCGCGCTGAGATGTTCAACACCTTCAATCACCCGCAGTTCTACGCGCCGCAATTCGGAGGCGAAAGCTGGACGGGTTGCGATCCGAATGGAGCCGAGGCTACCTCGTGTTCTTCGACCTTGGGACAAATAACCAACTCGTTCCCAGCCAGAACGGTCCAATTCGGAGGAAAGTTCTACTGGTGATTGCGATTTGAAGATCTGTATCCAACTAACACTGCTGATTCTGCTGGCCTCTTCAATGGGTTTCGGCCAACAGAATCAGCAGACCAATCTGGAGTCGCCGCTGACTGCTGCAAAACAAGCGCAGGCTAGCGGCGACTACGCTGCGGCCGCTGCTGCATACAAACAGTGTGTGTCCATTCGCCCCGAGATTGCGGAGCTATGGGCAAACCTCGGGTTGATGGAGCAGGAAACAGGAAACTACGCCGAGGCTATTCTGAGCTTTCAGCAGGCGCACCGGCTCAAGCCCTCGCTTTATGTCCCAATACTTTTTCTTGGTATGGACTATGCCCACACGGGAAGAGCAAAAGAAGCGATTCCACTTTTACTTGCGGCGGAGAAGATGAATACGACTGACTCGCAGCCTTATCTAGCCTTGGGTCGCGCCTACGCGTCGTTACAGAAGTATGGCCCGGCGGCCGAGGCATTCGCGCATGTTACCCGCAGCAATCCCGCGCAGAGCCAGGCATGGTTCTCACTTGGGATCGTATACCTGCACCAAGTAGAGGCAGATGCGAGGACGATGTCCACGAAAGGGCAGGATTCACCTTTCACAAAGGCGCTCTTTGCCAATTCTCTCGCCAGCCAGTCACGCTACCTGGAAGCGATCGAGCTGTACAAAAGCGTTCTCTCTTCACGTGAGCAGCCGCCGTGTTTGCATGGTGAGCTGGGTTTTGTCTATCTGAAGCAGCATGATGCTTCAAGTGCAGCAAAGGAGTTCGCAATTGAAAGCGAACCGGTGTGCTCTCTTGCGTTTTTGGGGCAAGCGCGTCTGTACGTCGACTCAGGCTCGAACGAAGAGGCGCTGAAGATTCTGATGCAGTTGTGGGAGCTCGACCCAGGATTTCTCCAGGCAAATGCTGCAACTTTTTCGGAGGGCATACCGGGGGATCGTTCATCGACCTTTGCTTTGCTTCTCGCGCAGCAGCACGACTCGCGTGAGGTTCCCGACAGACTGTTCGAAGTGCTCATCGCGGCTCTGCAGGGGAACGCTCCACAGGAGAACTCAAGTGCGCCCCCAACTCATACCACCCCCGCTGCAGCTTCGCTGGCTGCGGCAGAAAAGGACTATGCATCTGGAAGGTATCGCCAATGTTCCGACCGAACGGCTGCCAGCATAGCAACCAGGAATCAAGCTGGGCTGCGTTTACTTTCTGAATGTTCGTTTCTTACCGGCGACGAAGAAACCTCATCCAAGGCAAGCACAGTGCTTCTCGTCGTAGCTCCGCAGTCAATGGAGGCCCTCTACTGGGCAATCAAGTCAAATGAACGACTCGCCTTCCGTGCGCTGGAGCGCTTCGAGCAGTTGGAGCCGAACTCGGAGAGGACGCACCTTCTTCTTGCCGATATCTATGTTCAGCGTGAGCGCTACGGTGATGCGCAGAACGAATATCAGAAGGCGCTCGAGCTTTCTCCGGGCGATCCAGCTGCGCTGCTGGGTCTCGCGACGGCTGCGCTTCGCGACGGAGACATCGACAAAGCGATAGAGGCCGCGCGGTTGGCTCTGCAGCGCTCGCCGGATGATCCGGAGATCAATGTTCTGATGGGCGAAGCGCTTGTGGCGCGTCACGATCTCGCTAATGCTGAACCATTTCTGAAGAAGGGCTTGCAATCAAAGCCGCAAATACGACCCCACGTTCACGCTCTGCTTGGCAGAGTCTATGCAGCCGCGGACAGACCACAGGAGGCCATCAGCGAATTGAAGATGGGACTTGAGAGTGACGAAGATGGCGGCGTTCATTACCAACTGGCGCGTCTCTACCGCCAGGCCGGAGATGACAAAGATGCTTCGCTTGCGATGGAACAGATGAAAGCAATACAACAACGACGCCGTGAGGGAGCTGTAATTGCGCTCAAGGACTCGCATCCTTCCACGCTTGACGACGAGCCGTAGAGTCTCTTCGATAAGTGCTCGACGAATCATAGCAAAATAACAAAATCCAGGAACTCAGGAACTGTAATGCAACTTTTCTTCTCTTTTTGCACAGCTCTCTCCGTCGCGCTACTGTCACTTCAGGTTAGCGAAACTCTTCACGCCCAGTCTCCGTCGGAGAAAGAACCTCTTGTTCTGCTCGATCATGTGACACAGTTTACCTCGCTGCCGAATGGCATCATTGTGCGGCGGGACGCAATCCTTGAAGAGATCACTGCTCTCCGTGACGATTTGCTGCGCATCCGCATCGCACGCGAGGGCCAGTTGCCGGAAGACGCTTCCTGGGCGGTGCTCGCGGAAGCACGCCGCAGTTCCGTTGCTGTCACATCGGAGACGGCCGAGAGCCGTGTCGGATTTCGCACACGCCTGCTGCGGATTGAAGTAGATAGATCGACGATGACGCTAACGGTACGCGACCTCGACGGCAACATCCTCCAGCAGGACGCGCGACCGACGCGATTCGAGGGCGGCGCGTTTCGTCTGTATAAGGGTTTCTCTGACGAGGACCACTTTTTCGGGCTCGGCGACAAAACTGGTCCATTAGACCGCGTCAATCAGGCGTTCACACTGTGGAACACAGACTCGTACCGCTTCCAGGAGTCCACCGATCCCCTTTACAAGAGCATTCCGTTCTTCATGAACTATCGCGTCGGCCGCGCGATTGGCGTGCTCCTGGATAACACTTGGCGCAGCAGCTTCGACTTCGGAAAAGAACTGCCGGGCGTCTACTCGTTTGGCGCGGTGAATGGCCCTCTCGACTACTACATTCTTTATGGCCCCTCTCCGAAACAGGTAGTTGAGTCCTACGCATGGCTCACGGGCAAGCCCCCGCTGCCGCCCTTATGGGCGCTCGGCTTCCACCAATCGCGCTATTCCTACTACCCTCAATCGCGCGTGCTCGAGATCGCAGATCGCCTCAGGGCCGATCACATTCCGGCCGATGCGATCTATCTTGATATCGACTTTCAGGAGAAGAACCGCCCCTTCACTGTTGACCGCGAGGGGTTTCCCGACTTTGCCGGTATGATCGCAAAGCTCACGGCAGAAAACTTTCACGTCGTTGCCATTACAGATCTCCATATCGCTAAAATTCCAGCCTGCAACTACGCTCCTTATGAAACCGGCATTGCCGGCGACCACTTTGTGAAGAACCCCGATGGGTCCGTTTACGCCGGTCGAGTGTGGCCGGGCCCAAGCGTCTTTCCCGATTTCACGCAAGTGCAGACGCGGGCTTGGTGGGGCACTCTTTACACAAAGTTCCACGACATGGGTGTCGCGGGCTTCTGGAACGACATGAATGAGCCTTCTGTCTTCGATACCGCGTCGAAGACGATTCCTGAGAATGTGCTTCATCGTATCAATGAACCGGGATTTGCAAAGCGTTCTGCAACCCATGCCGAAATTCACAATGTTTACGGCATGGAGAACTCGCGCGCGACCTTCGAGGGCTTCAAGGCTCTCGATCCAAACACGCGCCCGTTTGTGTTAACGCGCGCAACCTATGCTGGCGGCCAGCGATATGCCGCGACCTGGACCGGCGACAACAGCAGCAGTTGGAATCATCTGCGCCTCGCGACTCCAATGCTTGAAAACCTCGGACTCAGCGGATTTGCATTCATTGGCGCAGACGCGGGCGGATTCGCGGGCACTCCATCACCTGATCTGCTGACGAAATGGCTCGAGATTGCAGCCTTCCAGCCCATCGATCGCGACCACACCGAAAAGGGAACCGGCGATCAGGAACCGTGGGCTGGTGGCCCGGAGCAGGAATCAATCCGCAGGCGCTTCATCGAGGAGCGCTATCTTCTGATGCCTTATCTCTACACCCTCGCCGAAGAAGCATCCAGAACCGGCTTACCCTTGGTTCGCCCTTTATTTCTCGAATTCCCTGATGCGATCCCCGATCGTCACCCCATCGACATCGACTCGGCCGCATCGGGCGAATTTCTTCTTGGCCGGGATCTGCTCATCGCGCCGCCCCCTTACCCCGAAGAACTCGATACATACACGGTCGAATTTCCTTCGGCAGATTGGTACAACTATTGGACCGGGGAAAGAGTCGTCCCCAAATCTCAACCGCCAAGTGCCAATCCGACCCAAGTCGTAAATCCCGCGACCCAAGCTCCGTTGTCCACCACGATTCATCCCGAACTCGCGTCACTCCCCGTCTTTGTTCACGCCGGATCAATCCTTCCAATCGCACCTTTGGTGCAAAGCGTCAACGAGGTTCCACGAGGGCCCTTGACGCTTCGCATCTATGCAGGCACCCCCTGCGCAGGAGAGTTTTATCTGGACGATGGCAAGACCTATGCTTTCCAAAACGGAGCGTTTCTGCGTATGAAGTTCACATGTGACATAACGGACGACACCTTTCACTTTCACGTCACTCCGCACGAAGGTTCCTACCCCGCCTGGTGGAAAGAGATTCGTGCCGAAATCTATGGATGGACGCCGACGCGGAACGAGATAACCGTGAACCGCAAGGTAAACTCGATAGTTGCCGAACAATCAGCAGCCACAGTCATCTTCACCATTCCCGACGACGCAAAGGGTCTTGATATCGAGTTGAAGTAGCGAGAATCTTCGTAATCAGACGATCGCCGATTGCCGGAAACACATTTACCTCCAGGCGGCTGCACGTGCAGGTATAGAACCCGCGTAGTTATTGAATTTCGGGAGGGGTTTGAGACTGTACGAGATCGTATGAGACTATCTCGGATTGACTCAATGGTCGGGGCGGAGGGATTCGAACCCCCGACCCTCTGCTCCCAAAGCAGATGCGCTACCAGACTGCGCTACGCCCCGACTCATTTAGTTTATCGCATCGACTCGGCTGCAGACTCTACAGTCCCCCAAACAAACCGTGCGGCCCTGAGCCAAACAGGACATGGAAGAGGCCATCGAAGACCCAGGCCAGCAGTAGCATCGGCAGCACGACCAGCGCTGCCAGCACAAGGCAAAGGCCGCCGAGGAAGAGCCAGCTTTGCACCGTATGCTTCCGGGGCTCGTCAACGCTGCCGACCAACAAAGCATAGTTGCGGCGATTGGCGCGCCAGGCGATGTCGAACATATCGCCAAGTATAGGCACGGAGCCAACGACCACTTCAATCGCCACATTGGCCACCATGCGCGCGACTGTAACGTAGGAAACGCCGCGCACCCACGCCGCAATAATAATGATGCACGAGGCAATCCCGCCAATCAGGTCGCCGATGCCCGGTATGAAACCAACAATGCCGTCGAGCCCAAAGCGGATCGAGGTCCCCGGGATTCTGATGAAGTCGTCAAGCACATGGGAGAGCAGATCGAGGTTTTCGTCATCGAACGCCTTGCTGCCGCGTCTCAAGCGGGGCGACAGTACCTCAGGTTTCGCGGTAAATGCCATCAGACCCCCACCCCACAGGATTGCCAGCGGGGCGCAGTGCTATAATTCCAGTATACGGCGGCTATAGTTCAGTGGCAGAACGCCGCTCTGTGGCAGCGGATGTCGTGGGTTCGAAACCCACTAGCCGCCCCAAAATCTCTCATCCCTACACACTGCGGCCCTAACCTTGTCCCGGACCTCCCAAGTCGAGCCTTCCGCTTTGTCTTCGCGTCTCTATGCCGGAACATCAGGTTGGGCATATCCCACCTGGAAGCCGGATTTCTACCCCGCGGGCACACCGGCGAAGCGTTTCCTCGAGTTCTACGCCACGCAGCTCACCTCGGTTGAGGTCAACTACACCTTCCGCGCTCTCCCCACCGCAAAAATGCTCGAAGGCTGGTTGGCCGCAACTCCGCAGAACTTCCGCTTCAGCTTCAAAGCCCCGCAACGCATCACGCACATCAAGCGCCTGCGCGAGTGCGAAAATGACGCAGCCCAATTCGTATCTACGCTTGAGCCCGTTCGACAGGCAGGCAAACTTGGCCTGCTGCTCTTCCAGCTTCCACCCAACTTCAAAGCTGATCCCGAACGCCTCAGCAGCTTTCTCGCCGTTCCAACGCTTCACACCAAAGACGCTCCGCCAGTCGCATTCGAGTTCCGCCACGAATCATGGTTTACCGACGAGACCTACATCGTCCTGCGCAAACACAACGCCGCTCTCTGCATCGCCGAAAGCGATGACCTCCTTACGCCCGAAGTCCACACCGCCGAGAACTACGCCTGTTACAGACTGCGAAGAGCCGGCGGCTATTCGGCCGTTGAACTTGACGCGTTCGCCAAACGTTTTTCGTCGCTCGCCGAACAACGCGACGTCTACGTCTACTTCAAACATGAGGACGAGCCGACAGGCGCACTCAACGCAACGTCATTTCTCGCCCGCGTCGATGCAGGGATTCGCTGATGCAGACAGTGGAGCTTGAGTCCGCCATCAGCCATGCAGAAGATTTTCAACCGCGGCGGTTCCTGCGCAACGGACACCTGCAGACCATCGCCGGCAACTATCTATCGCGCATCAACGATCTTCCAGCGCCCGAGGACCAACTGGTCGAGGTCTCGCCTTCCTCTGCAAACCAGATCGCAAGCCAGGTTCTCTGCCACTGCCACTGGCAGCCAAAGGAGATTCGCGCCACCCGGCCCACCGCCATCATCGTTCATGGCCTCGAAGGCTCGTCCAACTCGCAATACGTCGTCGGCAACTCGAACAAATTATGGCGCGCCGGCTGCAACATCGTCCGCATGAACATGCGCAACTGCGGCGGTACAGAAGCGTTATCGCCCACGCTCTACCACTCCGGCCTTTCCAACGACGTGCTCGCGGTAATGAACTTCTTCGTCACAAAATACCGGCTGCAATCGATCGCGCTGATCGGCTACTCGATGGGAGGAAACCTTGTCCTCAAACTCGCCGGCGAGCTTGGCGCGGCGGCACCGGCAACCCTCCACTCGGTGATCGGAGTCTCGCCCGCAGTTGACTTGGGGCCCTCGGCCGACGCACTGCATCTACCCCAAAACCGCCTCTACGAACTGAAGTTTCTCTACCATCTTCTACGCCGTTTCCGCCGCAAAGCGGTTCTCTTCCCTCGTGCCTACGACCGGAACCGCACTACGGGAATCCACTCCTTGCGACAGTTCGACGATCGCATTACGGCGCTCTATTCCGGCTTCACCAGCGCGGACGATTACTACCACCGCGCCGCCGCCGCTCGCGTGCTGGACCGCATAGCCGTCCCCACCCTCATCCTCCACGCGCTCGACGACCCATTCATCCGCCTCACCCAGCCAAGCCGCGAGATAATCAAAGCCAATCCAAACATCACCCTGATCGAGAGCGGGCACGGCGGTCACTGCGCCTTTCTCGCCGAGCCGCACCCTCCCACCGACTACGACGGCTACTGGGCCGAACACACTCTCCTGCGCTTTCTTCTATCCCACGCCTAAGCGCCCTCCGCAGTGGCCATCTTTTTCATGATCGGGGATAGGACGCTAAGATAGTTGATGATGCTCTCTGAATGGTCCGCCGAGTGTTCCGCAGATGATCCTGTCCTTGTTGTGCCGTGGTCCGATCCATCGGACAGCACCGGCAATCGAAGATTCATCGATCTCCGCGAAAACCCATACGACCTCGACCACCTGACGGAAGCCGCGCTCTACCCTCCGCTGATGCATGCCCTGCGCGCACTGAACGCAGCACGCTCCCCGGTCTTTACAGCCAAGTGCGACGCATGGCCACTCGACAATGAGGAACTCGACACGCTACGCCTGAACCTCGGCACCCCCGCCGAGGAAACCCCAGCCGGATTCGCCAGCTACATCGATATCCTCTGGCGCGAACGCTCGCTCTTTGCCTCGTTTCACCTGCAGGAGCAGATGCTGCACCGCCTCGCTCTGCAAGCAGCTCCGTTGGACTATCCCTACGCAATGCTCGACTGCATCATTCGCTCGGCAATTCTCGATCTAACCGGCCCACAGGAGGGTTTTGCGATCAGCCTCTATGTCAAATCCCTCGGCCACGACGCCCGGAGCGCCGAAGAAAACTGGGCCTCGGCACTTGACGCTGTCATCGCACTGCTTCGCAACAAAGACCTGGCGTTTTCATAAGCCGCGCAGGCGCAGTTCCAGCCGAGCCACTCCCTTTCGGAACGCGCTCCCGCTACAATGAAAGCAGGCCTTCGACGGGCGAGTAGCTCAATTGGATAGAGCATCAGCCTTCTAAGCTGACGGTTGCAGGTTCGATCCCTGCCTCGCTCACCAGAAATTTCTGGGATTCGGGTCTTGAACAGTGACCCACCTGCGCTTCCAAGTATCAGAAGTTGATGCGAGGTTCGTCATTGTGGCCAATACAATGGTGCTTCCTGCGCGACATGACTGCGAAAGCATGGGACTTCCGACCAACTGACCAGAACGTTGTACTGTGGTCCGCTTGCATACGAGGTAACATCCTGCTGATGAAAGAAAGTCGTAAGACGCTTAGGCGTTTTGCCGTTCAGTGCCTGAGATCTTCACGCGAGGCAACCTCAAATGCTCATACTTGCAGTTGGGATTCTGATCTCCATGGTGGTACTTGTTTTTATTGGCTTCATTCTCACGGTGTCCGCGAACTGGCTCCTAAAGGCCCCGAAGGATGGAACACGCTAGCAGACGCCCTGTCTAGGCTTCCATGAAGACATCTTCGGTCGTCACCTTGCAGTGGTCTCCGGCGCCGCGATTCCCCATCGCATGCCGTATCCCCGCAAGTGCTATCAACCCAATGGCAAGACCGCACACACCGTTCCAGCCCCAGTGCACCCACGCGATGGTCGCGAGCGCCGATCCCGCTGCCGCACCGCTGAAGTAGACCGTCATGTAGACCGTATTCAAGCGGCTCCGTGCCGAAGGCACCAGACCGAAGATCCGTGTCTGATTGGCCACCTGCGTCATTTGCGCGCCCATGTCCAGCACAACGACGCCGACGGCCAGCGCCACAAGATGGAACGACGTCGACCGATGCGCCGCCTCTTCGCCCCACAGCAAAAGATACGACGCCGCAAGCAACGCAACTCCGACGGAGATGACCCATCGTGAGCCATGTTTGTCGGCCAGGCGTCCGGCCAGCGGCGCGACGAGAGCCCCTGCGGCGCCGACCACGCCAAAAGTCCCGGCAACTCCGGCACCCAACCCGTAATGGCTATGAAGCAGAAACGCCAGTGTCGTCCAGAAGCAGCTGAACGAAGCAAACACCAGCGCGCCGATCGCACAGGACTCCCTCAGTAACGGCTGCGTACGGAACAGCGTCCACAGCGAAACCATCGCATCCCGATAGCGCAGCTTCTGCTTGGGCGGCAACTCCGGCATCACGCGTTTCATCAGCGGAACGAACGCCGCATTCATCACCGCAGCGACAACAAAGACCCAGCGCCAGCCGTGAATCTTGCTCACCCACCCGGAAAACGTCCGGGCCAGCAAAATACCCAACAGAAGTCCCGTCATCACCGTGCCGATCGCCCGCCCCCTCTGCTCATGCGAGACCATGTCCGGCGCTATCGGCAGCACAACATGAGTTACCGAGCCGAATAGGCCAATCAGCACACTACCCACAATCAGCAGATCCAGATTCGGCGCGGCAGCCACCAGCAACAGCGCGATCGCCACTGCCCCGTACATCCGCATCATCAACCCGCGCCGCTCCAGCACATCGCCCAGCGGCACGAAGAAAAGCAGTCCGACCGCATACCCAATCTGAGTAGCAACCGCCACAAAACCAGTACGTCCGGCCGTAACCCCGTAAGTCTTTCCCATCTCCAGCAGAAGCGGCTGGTTATAGTACAGAGACGACACACCGATCGCGCACGCCAATCCAAGGAAGGACAGCGGAGCAGAGGGCGTCGACTTTGCCGTAGTGGTCATACCAGATCCTGTCTCTAGTTTAGGCCCTCTCAGGCAAATCCGACACAGACCCCGGCCCCCGCCAAATTCAACCGCGCAGACTAAACCTTGCCCAGCGTCAGTTTTGCAATCGTCGCCAGTTGCATGAACGATGTCCCCTCGTAAATCTTCCCGATCTTCGCATCGCGATAAAGCTTCTCGACAGGATAATCCTTCACAAACCCCGATCCGCCATACACCTCCACCGCCAGGCTCGCGACCCGTTCCGCCACATGCGACGCCAGGTACTTGCACATCGCCGCCTCTTTCAGAAAGTCGAGCCCCGCATCCTTCAGCCGGGCAGCGTTGTAAACCATCAGCCGCGCCGCCTCAATATCCATTGCCATCTCCGCCAGTTGGAACTGCATCGCCTGAAACTCAACCAGCGTCTTCCCAAACTGCTTACGCTCCTTGGCCCACTTCACCGCGTACCCCCACGCACCCTCTGCCAGCCCAAGCATCTGCGAGCCGATACCGATACGTCCTTCATTCAGCGTCTCAATCGCAATCTTGTACCCTTTGCCAGGCTCACCCAGAACCTGCGCAGCCGGAACAACACAGTCATTGAAGATCAACTCGCAAGTACTCGAAGCACGAATCCCCAGCTTGTCTTCTTTCTTCCCAAGCGTGAATCCGGGCGCGCCCTTCTCAACCAGAAACGCCGTAATTCCCTTATAACCAGCGGCCGCATCAAGCGTCGCAAAAACAATAAACAGCCCCGACTCCTTCGCATTGGTGATCCACAGCTTCTGCCCATTCAGCACATAGTCATCGCCGCGTCTCGTCGCGCGCGTCTGCAGCGCAAATGCATCCGACCCCGAAGACGCCTCGCTCAACGCATACGATCCAATCGTGTCACTCGCCAGCCGAGTCAGATATTTTTTCTTCTGCTCCTCATTCCCCCAGCGAACCAGCGCATTCACGCACAGCGTATTCTGCACATCCACCATCACGCCCACCGAGGGATCAACCGCCGAGATCTCCTCAATCGCAAGAATCGCATTGAAAAAACTCCCACCCGCCCCGCCATACTGCTCAGGAACCTCAATACCCATCAGGCCAAGTTGAAAAAGCTTCTTGATAAGCCCAGCATCCATCTGCTGCGATTCATCCATGCCACGCACCAGCGGCCCGATCTGCTCGACCGCGAACCGTCGAACCGTATCGCGAAACATCTGCTCATCTTCACCCAGTTGCGTCAACGCCATCGGTCCAGCATGCTGCGACATCCACTCACCTCAAACAGAATTCACGAAAAGGTGAGTCTAGCATCTCGAAGTGACAACGGAATAGTCATTCAGGGCGCGCGAGTACGAGGACAGTATTTGTCTTGAGAGATCGTTACTAAAAAAACCGAAAAGCCTAACCAGCCGCCTTCACCAGACGCCCGCGCCGGCTCACGATCGACAGCTTTTCCGTATTCAGAATCTTCCGCGCCTGCTCCTTCGCGTGTTTCGCCCACGGCCCAACCGGATCGAGCCGCACATACGCCAGCCAGTGCCGCAACGCACGCCGCCTCTGCCCTTGCCGCTCATACGCAAGCGCCAGATTGTAGTGCGCATCGGCATATTGCGGAACCAGCGCCACAGCCTTCTGGTACGCAACGGTTGCTTCCGTCAGCCGCTGCATCTCATCCAGCACATTGCCGAGGTCGAAGAACGCCAGCGCATACTCCGGGTCTGCCACCGTCGCCTTGCGGTAGTGCTCTTCCGCCAACTCATACCGCCGCAGGTTGTAGTGAATCGTCCCTAGATTGATCAGCGCAGGCGCATGCTCCGGGCGAATGGCCAGGATCGCCTGATAAACCTCGACGGCCTCCTGGATCGAACTCGGACTCTCCTCAAGCTGCACTGCGCGCAGAAACATATCCTGCACCTCGGCAGCCTGTCGCGCAGGATTATCGTTACCGCTGCTCACCACGCTTAACTGCCGCGCCGGAGACGTATCAAAGTCGAAGGCAAGCTGACGGGTCAACGGATCCACCAGCGAGCCGCCATGCCGGAAGCTCAGTCGCGATCCTCTGCGCACAAAGCTCGCTTCCATCAACGGATTTCGCATCCCTGCCACACGCTGCATCGCATCCACCGATGCCCGTATGCTTTTCGCAGAAATTCGTTTGTTCGCCTGTAGATCGCGCAGCTTCCGCAACTGGCCCAGCGCCTCAAACGAGTAATCTTCACTGAAAGCGATCAGTCCAGCCCGCTCCCACGCCAGCAGTTGGCGCACATGCAAGTGAAGTATCCGGATTGCGTCTTGACGGCTATATCGGGTCACTGTGTATCTCGTGTCGCACCGTCTGGGAGATTCGATACAGCAGACTCTTTTTGGAGTATGCCCTCCGAAGCCGCGCCAATCAAGCCCCTTTCGACCAACCTTTGCTAAATAGCCGTGGATAACACGTACCAAACATGGTTCCGGGCCTCAACGCCATTCATTCTGCCGCAACATTCCTCCAGACCGCCAAACCGAAGACACTCCGCACATTCAACTACGTCAATCGCGGCTGCCGGCTCTTCAAATCTTCGAGTAGACGTTCAATCTGGTCTTCTCGCTCGAGCGTAGAGAAGCGATCCTCCAGCGACTCGGCTTCAAGAATCATATGGCTAGCCGCATTGTTCGCTTCCTTTCGTTGGATCGTCGAGCGCAGGCGATTCAACGTCGCCGTCTTATTGTGAGACGCCACAATCGTCCTGGCAGCATGCGCATTGCCAATGGTACGGGCACGACGGTGTTGAGCGATCAACATCTCACACGTAGCCCGCGTCTCCTGTAACTTCTGCTGCAGATTGGAAAATGCGCTACGCAACGTCTCCGTCTCAGCCGTCTGATCTTCCACCTGTTGCGCGAAACCTGCGGCAAGCTGCTGATGGCTCAGGCCACGCTGCAACGCGGCGCGAGCCAGATCGTCCTGCTGTTTCTGCACAGCGAGTTCGGCCTTACGATTCCACTGGTTCATGGCATCCTCGTGCTCTTTTAATTTCTTTTGCAGCAAATGCTGGTCGGCGATCGCAATAGCCACCTGCGTCTTCACCTGCAGAAGCTGGTTCTCCATGTCGAGAACAAGCTGTTTCGCCAGTTTCTCTGGATCTTCAGCCTTCTCGATGAGGTCGTTGATGTTGGCTCGTAAGAGAGTTCCTACGCGTTCAAGTAGTGCCATGATGATTCTCCTTTCCAGGAAATGCCGAAACGGAAAGCCGAGCTGGTTTCGCAATTACCAGCGGCGTCCAAACATTCGCTCAAGAGCGACGAGCAGCAGGATCGTCAAAAACCCTCTGCCAGGGAAACGGTTCCGCCTGTAACCATATCCGTAGCCGTAGTATCCATATGGGCCGAAATAAGGGCGGCGAATGCGATAAGGATTCCAGAGCGGCCGGAAGATCAGACGTGAAATCACAGAGACTGCGACGAGGATCAGGATGGTAGGAACGAAAATTAGGGTAAACATCGTTTCTTCTCGATTCGTGCGCACAGCGAAGAGATGCGTGGCTCACCGGCTGTGCAGAATCCAGTGAGCCAGTAGAACAACATTAGCCAGAGTGAGCTTCCCCGTTTTCGCGAGGCTTCATCGCCTTCACATTGGTCATCAAGTCGCGAAGATTCATCCCCGATAAAGCCTCGAACAGCGCAGGAACCTGGGCCGCGATCTTCGTCATCTCGCCGGTAATCTTGTTCGCTCCCGTCACTCCGTCGTTGCCGGTCGAGACAATCGTGATCTTGTCGACCTTGCTCAACGGCTCTGCCATCGCACGAACAACATCAGCCATGTTCGTAATCAGCTTGTCGACTACCGCAGCCTGTGTCCACTCCTGATAAGCCGCGGCCTTCACATTCATCGCCTTGGCCTCGGCCTCGCCCTTCTGGAAGATGATGTCGGCTTCTGCCTCGCCCTGCAATTTCGTAGCAGCAGCGCGTCCTTCAGCCTCCATCGTGATGCGCGACTTCTCGGCATTCGCGAGATTTTCAATGCGCTGACGCTCAATCTCCGCGCCTTTCAACACGGTAGCAATCAGTTCCTTCTCGTGACGCAGAATTTCAGCCTCCTGCACCTTAACCTGCTCCTGTTTTTCGATCTGCTGCACCTTAACCTGTTCGGCAACAACCTTCTGCTGCATCACGTTAGTCTGAAGTTCGTAAGCTTTATCAGCCTGGGCCTCCTGACGCCGCGCCGCCTCTGTAAACTGCGCCTTTTGAATGTCTAGATCGCGCTGTGCCTCAGCCTGTTTGGCAAGCGAGAGCGTCTCGGCGAGCACCCGATCCTGATCGGCAGACGCTTTCGCAACAGCAGCCTCGCGAAGCGCAATGGCACGGCGAATAGCCGTATCGCGCTCGGCTTCAGCCGCGGCAATCTCGGCGTCGCGTTTGATGCGAGCCACATCCGGCCGCCCCATATTCGTGATGTACTCGTTCTTGTCGCGCACCTCGCGAATCGTAAAGCTGATCACCTCGAGCCCCATCTTGCTCATATCGTCCATGCAAGTCGAACGCATGCGCTCAGCTACCATCTCCGGCTCTTTCACAATCTGCTCCACCGTTAGCTGGCCAATAATGCCGCGCAGATGGCCCTCCATCACCAATCGGATAAGCCCTTCGCGCTGATCAGGCGACTTCGTCAGAAACTGCTCAGCCGCAGTAAGAATCGACTCCTTATCCGACCGAACCTTAATCTGCGCAACAGCCTCTACTGTCACAGCGACACCCTGCTTCGTATAGAGATCCTGCTGCGGAGCCACATCGAAGCTCATCAACTCCAACGAGAGTTGGCGCGAGTTTTCAACCACAGGAAAGATAACGGCGCCGCCGCCCTTGATGACGCGAGGGCCGCGAAAGCCATACACAATAATCGCTTCGTTCGGGCCGGCCTTGCGAAACATCTTGGCCAGCAAAGTAGAAAGTGCGAGCGTTGCGAGAACCAGCAAACCACCAATGATGACAACCGAGTTCCACATATCGTTCCTTTGTCCAATCAAGGACTGGAGAGCGTGTAAGGTGCTTGCCACAAGATGTGTGAGATGGCGGGGGAATGCCTCGGCAAGAAAGGCCGCCAGACGAAGAGAATATTCAACGCTCATGGCAGGCCGTCGTTCAAATCATCCCAGCGCCGAACATACGCAATCCCGCGCTCATAGCGAATAACAACAACCTCAGCCCCGCGTTCAATCGCATGACCATCTTCACTACGAGCCGCAGCCGCACGACGAGCCCCGGTCTGCGAAAAAATAATCTCGCCCGTACCGTTGCCGTCGCGAATCGCATCACTGATCTTCGCCAGCACGCCGGTCATCTCAGTATCTTCCCCAGTCAGCACGCGCTCACGCGGAAGAAGCAGCTTGAAAAGGACCGTCCAGAGAAGCGCGGCTCCCGCAATACCGCTAACCACCGCAAGCAGCAGAACCAAAGGCGCGACGAACCCGCTATATCGATGAAGAAGATAGCCAACTCCACCAAACCAGCAGAGAAACGCAGTAATCGTAAAGCCATTCACACTGGATAAACCGTTGCCGCGATGACCCGCGCCATGCGCACCATGACCATGCGCCATGTGGCCAATGTGAAGATGCCCGAAACCTCCAATCACCGAGAGAAGGCTGAGAACGAACCCAACGCTAAAACAGATGAGATAGAAGGAGTCCATACTATTTGGTGCTCCGTTTGACGGCCTTATTCTTAGCCGATAGTGCTCCAGCGACTGGAGGCAAACCAACCTCAGGACGCAAAACATGAAAGAGGCGATCGAGCAGCTCAGGCGTCTCGATAATGGCCTCAACAAGCAGGAAACAGCGCCGCGTGTCGCTGTGATTCGCCAATGCGAGTAGCGCCTGGCAAAGCGCAGGGTCGCGCCGAAAACGCTCAGCCCCGCTCACCAGCCAAAGATCAAGTTTGTCCTCCGCAGTTCTCAGATCCGAAAGCAACTCGGAGTGATAACCCTCCGGATCATCGACCAGATAACCAGGGTGCACCTTGAAGAACTTCGCCAGTAGCAGTCGCGTCGTATTGGTCAAATGCGGCCGCGCCCCGCTCTCAATCTGCGAAAGATAGGACTGGCTGATCGTCGCCTTGCTAGCCTTCCTGCCGTTGGCATTCTCCTGCTGAATAGCCCGCACCAGTTCCTGCTGAGTCATCGCGCGATTCAACCCGCGAAGGTTACCTTCAACCTCACGCAGATAACGGATTTTGTCGCTGAGCTTCATAGGACTTATTACAAATCGCAATAACTGTATCGCAATTTGTAATAAACGTCAACAGAGAAATTGGCGCCCGAAAAAACACGGCGGAATGCTTGCGGCTTTCACTTGCCAAACTGCTTGTGCACCGCAAAAACGAAAGCCGCTAAACTGGCTAGCGGCGGGCGTTCTAAGTATTGATTTTTGAAGAAATATGGAGCCGATGAGCGGAGTTGAACCGCTGACCTACTGATTACGAATCAGTTGCTCTACCAACTGAGCTACATCGGCCTATCCATCTATTCTAGCGGCTCCGCAGCTATCCGCCAAATCGGACCTCGAAGCCAATCACTGCATCGGCACAAACTTGCCATCGCAGCTGAACGCAGGTTCCCCGGTATCCGCGTGTCCTTGAGTCGAAGCGCCTTTCGCTGGCACAACTCGAATATCCGTCGCACTGAAGTTCAGATTCGTCCCCATCGGCCCCAGCGTCACCGTAGCAAATCGCCCATGCACCTGCTGCGGCGTCATTCCATCGATCCGCACCCCATCCAGCGTCACCTCGGTACGATGATCGTCGTTCAATCCTGCAATCAATACATCGCCCGGTGTCGAGTCGATCACATTCCGAATCGTAATCGCCTTATAGTCAGGGATCTTGTCACCCGTATACTTCGGATCCTCAAAACCCTCAATCGTCTGGTTCGTATAGTACGGACTGATCGCAATCGGAACCTTCACATCGCGCATGCAGATGTTCTGATACGTCAGATCATGCACTGGCCCACCGCGCGTCACATTGCTCTTAATGCGGATCCCACTCGTCGTATGGTCCTCCGTCAGCCCATCGACCAGCAGAAAACTCTGCCCCGGAACCGTCTCGCTCCCAATCGACATCCCATGCCCACTGTAAAAGTGATTATCAATCACGCTCATATGCGTCACACCGGCTTTGATCGCAATATTATCGTCGCCATTGTCGATCCAGCTATGCGCCACCGTCACATTCGTCGACGTCCCCGGATCAATCCCATCGGTATTCCGCGCATCCATCCCTTTCGTCGTCGGCGTCAACAGATGCACGCCCCACGCAGTGAACCCATCCGTCTGATTCACGCTGACATGAAAGTTCGTCGAGTTGTGCAGCGTAATCCGATACAACACCAGTCCATCCGCATGGCTGGCAACGATCATCCGCGGCGTGAAGTAGCGCTCATTCTTCGGCTCTGCCTTCCGCGACATCTCCCACCAGCTATAGTCCTTGCCCAGGATCTTCGCGTAACCGCGCCCGTCGATCACGCCATCGCCCATAATCCCCACATTCTTCGCATTAATAATGCTGATAAACGGTCGACACCCTCCACGAGCGGGAGGAGGAAGCTGTCGCGCGGGAAAAACCGCCGGCGGAGCACCCGCGGCAATCGTGCCACAAAGCCCAGGCGTCACATCGGGAGCCGTCGACTCATGCACCGCCTCATGCACCGCCTCATACACCGCCGCATCCCGCGACCCGAACAACGTCACGCCCTCATCGATCAGCAGCGTCACCCCCGTGCGCATCTCCAGCGGCCCAGAGAGAAACGCATTGTTGCCGCTCGAAGGCTTCAGCTCCACCGCCATCCCCGGCTTGCACTTATCCAGCGCACTCTGAATCCGTGCCGTATCAAGCTTGTGTTCATCCGCCTCGGCAAGTTTGCCGCTCGTTGCCAGAAGCTGCGCCGGAAGCTGCACACATGAAGCTGGAATCGTCGGTTCCGTCACCTGCCGAGTATCCTGCCCCAGTGCCGTTCCCGCCGCAAACAACACCAGCGCAACACCGCCCACACACCCCACTAATCCTTGTCCACACATACCGATACGCTTCCCAAGCATTTGGTCCTACCTCCACAGCCGCTGAGTCAAACTAGCACAAGCGGACAACGAAGGTCACGGCGTCATCGATTACGGCTCTTATCCGCATCCTTCACCTCAAGATCAATGTCATCCTCCAAAAATCCGGCCATATCAAGATCACCAGAAAACAAAGAGCAATCATCACCCGCAACGTAGTCTGCAAAGTCTCCGGCATCGAGCATCTCCTTACGGAGAGGACTCACATCTCTCCGGATACCCGGTGCATCGGCATCACACAGCACCGCGCTTCACGATCGAAATAAAAAATATCCCACGTCTCGGTCGACGTCCCACTTCGGAGAAATTTCCCCTCGCAATCACCCAAAAGTCGCACCCGGAAAAGCGAAGAGGCTACCCGGCAACAGGGTAGCCTCTTCTTTAGGGAGAATAGTTCCAACGGAGGCAAAGCCATCAGAACTTTCTGGCGAAATACTAAGTTTGGCAAAATACCGTGTCAAGGCTAAAACTCGCCCTTTGTAAGTCTTTGGGGGGCAAGTAGTTATAGGGGTTACTGAATGGTAATCATTGGCTTTTGTATTCGCCTTGTATTCGCTTTTACTGGTCCAACCATATATCAAAGGGCCATCATATCAGCCGCTTAGCCCCCGGGCTGCACCGCCACCAGTGCACAAAAGGACTAGCCCCGCCGATTGGCTCCCGGCCCATCCGTCTGAATCTGCGCTGCCCGTCCGCTCAGATCAATCCGCAAAAACTCCGGCTCCGTCGCTGCAGGTTTGCCCTGCATCACCCGAATAGCCGCCCGCGCTCCACCAAAAAACAGCGCCAGCACCACCGCCGCCAGCGCGCCCAATCCGCAAAAAATCAGAACGCTCGTCAGCAGGCTCACCGTCTTGCGCACCTCGGAGTGAAACTCCAAAGGCATCGGCTTGTTCCAAGTCAACTGGTTACGCAGATGAATGTTCTCCACCAGCTCCTGCGCCTCCGCAGGCTTCCACGCACCCGTCGTCATCAACACCAGCGGTCCTTCGCGTCGCAGCTTAACCGTTCCCGCCGCCGAACCCTGCCGATTCATCTCCGCCTCAATCTGCCGTCCATGGTCACCGGCGATCTGCGGCGTCGGATACAACAGCATCGTCAATGTGCCTTTGCCTTCATACTTCGCCGTCACTACCTCCGCAGCCTTGTCGAACCCAACGATCTCCGCCGGCACCGCCGCGCCCATCGCCTGATACCCCAACGGCCCCACAGAATACTTCACCGAATCGTGCTCCAACCCCTTCGCCGGAAGATACGTCGGCAGCAGCGGAGCCAATCCTTTCGTCCCACCAATCTTCGGCAGCCCCACCTGCACCGTCTTCAGCAGCGCCACAGCCGACTCAGGATAAAGCTTCGGATCCGCCACCACCACCGACACGCCGCTCAACGTCACGCGATTCGCACTGTTCTTTCGCAGATAGGTATAAGCCGCATAAGCCCCCGTAGCATCATCAAACTGATACACCGTCACCGTTCCGCCCGGCGCGTTCCCGCGTTCATAACGCCTGATCCCATCTTCAACAAGAATCGGTGCATCCGCTCCACTCCACGAAGGCGCACCATTACCCGCATCATGATCCGGCCCGCTCTCGAGCGACGCTGGCAGCAACGGCGTCGGCGGCATCGCCAACATCGTCTTCGCCTCCTGTCCACACAGCGAAGCAACCGGCGCAGTAATCATCGCCATTCCCAGAAAAACCCGCGATATCACCCGAATCCGAGAAGAAAATCCCATACGAGGTCAGACTACACCAGCAACAGAAAGTAAGCCTAGCCCCCGCCACTGTCCCGTAGCAAGCCAGCCTTTGCGGGCCGATGGTAGTTGCGGAAAAAACTAATCGCGGCGAATCCAGGATGCGTTACTAACGGGGCTTTTCCGTCGAGCCTGCTACCCACCTTTAGCGTGCCCCGGCCGCGACGATCGCCGCTGCCATCGCGACCTCATGATCCTTGCCCCAGGGCGGCCCGATGGACCTCCGCAGCAGGAGGAAGTAGGCCTCAAAGTCCTCGATGCCCAGCGTCTTGCTCGCGGCATCAAACACATTCTTCGCGTCGTACCAGTGGACGGCCCAACCGCGCGCCTCGGCCGCGACGGCTAGCGCCTTGCGGTACATCACCCAGTCGGCGACGTTATGCGCCCGGTAGTCCTTGATCCGCTCGGCAATGGTTGGTGGCAGCCCTGGGCATTCCCGAAGCGCGACGCCGAGAATGCGCCCAGGCACCGTCATCGCAACGGCGTCCAGGCTGAGCTTCGCGTGCCGTTCCGCCGACACCCGCACGCGCTCCACCAGCGCCACTGCCTCGTCGAGCGGAAGCGTCTGCCCTTCGCTGTGGTGCGGAATCTTCGGCAGGTCCTCGTCCACCAGTTCGACGCGGCGACGGTCGAGCAGCGTCCCGTCGCCCGCCACCGTCACCAGCACCGCCCAACCGCCGTGATCCGATATCCCGATGATCCCGTCGTTCCTCGACATGATGTTTCCTCTGAGCCGCGCTACCCCGGAGTCTTCATTCCACGTTGAAGCATCTCCACCACCTACTTCGTACTCGCCCGTTCAGCCGGAGAGCGCGTCCCGCTCAACCCACCCGCATACTTCGCCACACCCTTATACAAACTCTCCGCCACGCGCTGCCGATACTCCGGCTCCTGCAACTGCCTCGCATCCTTCTCATTCGTCACAAACGAGATCTCCGCCAGAATCGAAGGCATATTCGCTCCGATCAACACCACAAACGGAGCCTTCTTCACCCCACGATCCTTCAGCCCTGTATTCCCCTTCTGCAATCCTCCGTACAAACTCGCCTCCACATCCCCCGCAAACTCCCGCGACTCATCGATCTTCTCCTTCAGCGCAATCTTCTTCACCAAATCACTCAACTGATGAATCGACTGATCGCTCACAGCATTCTCGCGAGCCGCCGTCTCCAGCGCATCCGGCGAAGAAGTGAAGTTCAGATAATAAGTCTCCACCCCCCGCGCACTCGCATCCGGCGACGAGTTCGCATGAATACTCAAAAACAGATCCGCCTGCGCCTTATTTGCAATTGCCGTCCGCGTCTCAAGCGGAATAAACGTATCATCCGACCGCGTATAAATGATCTCCGCACCCAGCCTGTCATGCAGCAACTGCCCGACGCGCAGCGCCACATCCAGCACCACATCTTTCTCCAGAATTCCATCCACCCCAATCGTCCCCGTGTCATGCCCGCCATGCCCCGCATCGATCACGATCCGCCCAATCTTCAATCCCAGCGCCCGCACCAGCGAGGTCTCCCCATCCGCCGTAGGCACCGCCGCCCGAGCCGGCCCCACATCCGGATCACTGGCCGCCTTTTTCTTCGCCCGTTTCGAAGCAGTCGGCGCGCTCACATCCGACCCACTTGAACTCCCACTCGTAGCGCCCGAACCCGCATCCTTCACCACCGCCGAGATCGGCTGCGAAGTCGGCTGCGTCGTCGCCTCCACTCTTCCCGGCTGCGCGCTCAGAGCCGCCACATCAAAAGAACTTCCCGCCTTCACCGCCGTGGTATTCGGAACCGTCGGCGTCGCGCCAGCCGCCCGCTGCATCGGCACACTCACCACCGAAGCCCCCGGCGCAGCCTTCCCTCCATGAATATCAATAATCAGCCGATACGGATTCGGCAGCAGAAACGCCGAGTACTCCGTCACATCGTTAACATCCAGCACCACGCGCGTCATATCGTTAGAAAACTGCGCCGCGCGAATCTTCTTCAGAAACCCATCATCCGTCACCGCAAAACTCTTCCCCACCAGCTCCTGCGCCAGCCGCGTCCCATGCAGATCGAAGTAAATCCGATCCGGATTCGGCACCCGCGCCGCCTCATACGTCACATCGTCACCCAGATCGATCGCCACCCGCGTGTAATCCGGCGTCGACCAGTGCCGAATCCCCGTCACCTGCGCCAGCTCCCCATGCCGCCGAGCCGAAGTCTTCGCCACATGCAAAGGCCCCGCAACCTGCACCGGAGCACCCGATCCCGCACCATCCTGCACACCAGCAGCCGAAGCATCTACATCCACCGGAACCGGAACCCCGCCCGGCTCCGCACTGACGTCGACACCACTCGCAACCGGAGCCTTCCCTCCACGCATCTCCCCAGTCGTTGGCATCGGCGCAAACGAACTCGCCGCACTGGCATTTACCGGCGCACCCGCGTCATGCTCCCTCGCGCCATCATTCTTCCCCACAACCACAGGCTTCGCTTTAGTTGAACCCTCCCCCGAACTCTGCGCCGACGCCTTCCGCGCCCCATTCCCCTGCGCCAGCGAATCAATCCCTGCCCTCGCCTCCTCCGCCTGCTCACTCCGCGGATACTGCCTCACCAGCAGCGCATATCGCTCCCGAGCCGCCCCCGCATCATGCAGATCATTCTCATAAATCTGCCCCTCCGCCAACAGCGCCGCCACCCGCAGCGAACTCGCCGGATACTGCACCCGCAAAAACTCATACTGCCCCACCGCATCCTTCAGCGACTTCGTATCATGCAGCGCCCGCCCCTGCTCCGCCAGCAGATCAGCCACCGCATTCACGCTATCCGGAGCGTGCACATCCCCCGGAGCCGCGTGATACACCGCCCGAAACCCATCCATCGCCCGCGCATAATCCGCTCGCGTCCGCGCCCCCTCGGGAATCGCCTCCAGCATCTCCAGTCCGTGCTCTGCAGACTCCCAAGGCGTCAGCACTTTATGCTGCGAAGTATGTTGCCAACTCTTAGCCGCCAGCTCCTGCACCGCGCAACCCTGCACAATCGCCCAGCCCAACGCCGCCGCGCAAACCCACCACCCGCCACGAAATTTCCTTTTCAGGCCCATGTCTCTTCAAACCGGCAGACCCTTCAAGTTTAAGAGACTTCGCCCCTCAACCACCCCCGAAAACAGCCACGGTACTCCCCGCGGTACTCCCCCACCTATAGAGAAAAAATCTGCATCCACCCCACCGTATTGTTGATCGCCTCTGGCCCAAAGGCATCCCCGGCGAGGATGCCGCCGCAACAGAACTGCGGTAAACTCTCTCGCATGGTAGACATCGATCTCATCGTGCAGACTCTCCGCCAACATGGCCACACAGTGGACGGTGTCTTCTCCGTCCCCGATAACGCCGGCGCCTACGAGCTAGTCGTCGACGGCAACACCCTCAACCTCGAAGAAGCCCGAGTTCTTCTCGAAGCTGACGAAGCAAAGTAGCTGCCGTCCACGCGCCGTGGAGAGAACGCAACCCTTCGTCACTTCCCACCATGCATCTCCTCGTGCATCTCACGAGGGCCCTCTTTGCCCTCGAGAAACGCCTGATCGTTCAGCGCCGTCACCTTCGCCATCAGATCCAGATACGCCAGGTGGGCCTTCCATATTCCAAATCGCTCCAGCGCCAGCGACGCCTGCTCCGGAGTAACGTCGTTGTGGCCGAAGTTCGTCTTCGTCACCACACCCAGAAACTGCGCCTCATCCTCCAGAATCTTGTCCTGCTCGTCCAGAAACTCCTTCTGCGACCCATACAGGTCGGAGTAGCGCTCCGCCTCCGCATACGGCATAAATCCCATTGCTCCCGTTGTCTGCGCTGTCTTCCACGCTGTGTCCCTCAACCCCACAATCGAGTAGTCCGCGCTGATGGGCGCCTTCTGCGCCTCCTTGTCCTTCGGATTCTCCTGGATTCGCGTCAGCGCATCGATGTTCTTCTCCATCGTGTCTCTCTGCTTCTGCAGAGTCCCCACCGCCTCCTTCATTTGGCCGGAGTTGTACTGGATCTCCGCGCGCATCGTCTCCCGTGCCTCGTTCACCAGCTTGTGTTCCCGATGCAGTTCCACGCATCCCTCGATCCCAACCGCAATCAGCAGCCCAATCGTGATCGTCAGCAAATGTACAAAGAAATCCTTCCACCCTCCGATCGGATGGTGCGGAGCATGAACATCCAAAGCCGCCTCCTCGAACGTCACTTACCGTTATAGCTCATGTGCAGTTCGACAAAGCACAGCGCACCCTCGAACCTGGTTATCACTCGGCATATAAATTGTCGGTTGTCACTCCGCTTTACTATGAGTTGTCCTTCTGACCCTGAGCTTGCCGAAGGGGAAGAACCCCCGCATTTTGCCCGGAGCACCGGCTAGATCAAATCGCCCACCTCAGAGCAACCCCTCCACCACCCCAGCCGCCCCAGCCAAAGCCGCATCCAAAGACCCAACATCACTCCCGCCAGCCTCCGCCAGATCAGGCCGTCCACCACCCTTCCCACCAACCTTAGCCGCAAGCAACCCAACCACCTTCCCCGCCTGCACTCGCGAAGTCAGGTCCTTCGTCACACCCACAATCAACGAAACCTTCCCATCAACCGCCGCACCCAGCACCACCACACCCGAGCCCAGCTTTCCGCGCAGTTCATCCACAAACGAGCGCATCTGCGCCTTCTCCAACCCATCCACCCGCTGCGCCAGCACCTTCACACCCTTCACCTCAACCGCAGACGAACCAGCATCGGCCAGCGAAGAAGAAGCAGCCTTCATCCGCACCTGATCTAACTCCCGTCGCAGCTTCTTCATCTCCTCTTCCTGAGTCGCAATTCGAGCGCGCAGGGCATCCGCAGGAGTCACACTCTCTGAAGAAGAACCCACCAGCGAACCCACCACCTTCGCCACATCGAAATCCCGCCGAAACTCATGCAGCGCACCGGTCCCGCTCACCGCCTCCACGCGCCGCACCCCCGAAGACACCGATCCTTCTCCAACAATCTTGATCAGCCCAATCTCGCCAGTAGCCCCGGTATGAATTCCGCCGCAAAGCTCCGTCGAGAAGCCGCCAATCTTCACCACGCGAACGCGCTCGCCGTACTTCTCGCCAAACAGCGCCATCGCGCCCAGCTCATTCACCGCCACATCGATAGGCACATCCACCATCGTCTCGACCTTCGTATTGCCGAGCACCTGCCGGTTCACGATATCCTCAACCTCCTGCAACTCCTCCTCGGCCACACCCGCGAAGTGCGAAAAATCAAACCGCAGCCGCGTCGCATCATTCAGCGACCCCGCCTGCTTCACATGCTTCCCCAACACCTCACGCAGCGCCGCATGCAGCAGATGCGTCCCCGTATGATTCCGTATCGTCGCCGACCGCGTCGTCGCATCCACCACCGTATCCACCGTATCGCCCACCGCAATCGTCTGGTTCGCCCTCACCTTATGCGCAAACACCCCCTGCACCGGCTTGGTCGCGCCACTCACCTCAGCCACAACTGAGTTGTGGTCCCCCGAATACAGCCACCCCACATCCCCAACCTGCCCACCCGAGTCCGCATAAAAACTCGTGGCATCCAAAACAACCTCGCCGGCCTCGCCACCCTTCAACTCAGGCACACCAATTCCATCCTTAACCAGCGCCAAAACCCGAGCCCCATCCACCCGCAGCGTCGAGTACCCTTCAAACTCCGTCTTAGGCAACTCCCGATAAACCGGCGCCGCCGACTTCTGCGACCCACCCTTCCAGGAAGCCCGCGCCCGCGCCTGCTCCTCTTCCTTCGCAGCTTCAAACCCAGCCATATCAAACGCAATGCCAGCATCGCGCGCAGCATCGACCATGAAATCCAAGGGAAGCCCGTATGTTTCGTAGAGATGGAATGCTCGAGCACCTCCGTATTTTTTCTTTGTGGCGGCTTCGGTAATTCTCACTTCCTGTGAGGGAGTTAGAAGTCCACCTTCTCCAATTGCGTCTACAAGCTCGGTCTCATATTTTAAATTCGTGGCACGAAGATCGGCCTTGAGAGCGGCACTTCCAATATTTCTCTGAGCTTCGTCAAGGATCGGTTGGCTAACGTCGGAGAGATCTCTATCCAATATTGTCAGTGCAGTGCTCAGCACCCGCGCAAACTGCTGCTCTTCCGCAAGCACCACCCTCGCCACGCGATCCGCAGTCTCCTTCAATTCGGGATAGGCAACCTGCATTTCATCCCGAACCGCGAGAACCATCTCGTGCATAAATGGCTTGTCTTGTCCTAGAAGGCGTCCGTGCCGGATACCACGTCGCAGAATCTTCCGCAGCACATATCCGCGCCCTTCATTCGCTGGAAGGACACCATCTGAAATCAAAAATGTAGCAGCCCGCGCATGATCAGCAATAATCCGCAACGAAGCGTTGGCGACTAGCGTGTCATCGATTTGCTTCTGTATCTTTCTCTTTTCTTGCTCCGTGCGCACTGGAGGTAGCGGGTCCCCAGGACCAGTCCCCCAAACATGGTGCGCAGGGCGCGTCTGCTGGTCGGTCAGTTCACCAGCCCGCTTAATCAGAGGAGTAAACAAATCCGTCTCAAAGTTCGACAGCACACCCTGCAACACAGCCGAAACCCGCTCCAACCCCATCCCCGTATCGATCGAAGGCTTAGGCAGCGGCGTCAGCGTCCCATCGCTGCTCCGGTCAAACTGCATAAAAACCAAGTTCCAGATCTCGACATACCGCTGCTCATCATGCGGAAACGGCTTATCAACCCCCGCCTCTTCCGCCGCCTCAATCCCCAGGTCGTAAAAAATCTCCGAGCAAGGCCCACAAGGCCCCGTATCCCCCATCTGCCAAAAATTATCTTTAGCCGACATCCCGAAGATCCGCTCCTTCGGCACCCCGGTCTCAATCCAGAACTGCTCCGCCTCATCATCGCGAGGAACCTTCGCGTCACCCTCAAAAATCGTCACATAAAGCTTGCTCTTATCGATCCCAAAGCAATGATCCCCATTCGAAGTCAGCAGCTCCCACGCATAAGCAATCGCATCTTTCTTGAAGTAGTCGCCGAAAGAAAAATTCCCCAGCATCTCAAAAAACGTATGGTGCCGCCGCGTAAACCCGACGTTCTCAAGATCATTATGCTTCCCACCAGCCCTAACGCACTTTTGCGAACTCACCGCCCGCGCATAGTCCCGCTTCTCGTTCCCAAGAAAAACATCCTTAAACTGATTCATCCCTGCATTGGTAAACAGCAGCGTAGGATCATTCGCCGGCACCAGCGAAGAAGAGTGCACGCGCCTGTGCCCTTGTCCGGTAGTTTCGGACACCTTACCCTCAAAAAACCGCAAAAAATCTTCCCGAATCTGATTTCCCGAACGATAGATCATAGATGTAGAGTTTATCAGCGAAACTTTTAATGTAGTACATAGTACAATTGCCCGAAGGAGCTCTATCATGCGTCGCGTCTCTCTTCGTGAAGCCAACCAGAATTTTTCCTCCTGCGTCGCGGAAGTTGAAGCAGGTGAAAGTCTGATACTGCTGCGTCGCGGCAAGCCCGTCGCACGTATCATTCCGTTCGATGAAGAGGAACCCCGGGACCCCAGGCATGAGGCTGCCGTCAAAAAGCTCGCTGCCTTTCTTAAGGAAGGCCACAATCTCGGCGGCATCAAAGTGAATCGCGAGGACCTGTATGACCGCGGCCACTAAGGTTACTCTCGACACGAATATCCTGATCTACGCAATCGATTCGAGCGAAGGCGCCAAACATCTCCTTGCGAGCAAAATCCTTCTACGGGCGGCAATCAACCGACAGCCATTGATGCTTCAGTCGCTTAATGAGTTCTCTGCCGTTGTACGAAAGAAGCGATTGATGTCTTTGACAACTCTAAAAAAAATCATCGACTACCATCGCAGCGCCTTCGAACTCGAGCCTCCGGTTGTCGAAGACCTGCTCGACGCCCTCCAGGCAAACGAAGACCACAAACTGCCGATTTGGGATGCCTTATTTTGGGCAACAGCACGCCGCTCAGGCTGCAACATCATCTTCTCCGAAGACTTTCAGGATGGCAGGGAACTAAGCGGCGTCCGTTTCATCAATCCCTTCAAACTCTCACGCAGAGAGCTAAAAGATTTTATTCTCTAGCTCATATTGTTTTGTCTGCGCAACATCGTCTTCTGCAACTCCCAACCCTCTGAACCATACCGTTAGCCCGCCAAACCAAGCACATTCTCCGCATTCCCACCCACTAGCCTCTCCATCTCCTCCTCAGAAAGCACCTCCGCAACCTTCCCCAAAAACTCCCGCCCCTTCGTATTCGCACTAAACGGATAATCCACCGAAAACATCATCCGCTCGATCCCCACCACATCCAGCGCACACTGCAGCGGCGGCAGCGTGAAGTACCCACTCGTCGTCAGATGAATATTCGTCTTGAAGTACTCCGCCACTGTCTGCTTCAACTTCGCCGGCCCGGAGAGCATCCCGCTCGACCGCGCCATCGCAAACGGCAGCCCTTCGCCCATGTGCCCAATAATTAACTGCAACCCCGGCACCTTATCGAACAGCCCCGACACAATCAGCCGCAGCGTATGCAGCGCCGTCTCCGCATGCCACCCCCACCCGGCAATCGATAGCATCCGTCCCATCTCTCCCGGCAATCCCGAAAAATAAGCCTCTCGCACCGGCGCCGGAGGAGGCGCAGGATGCAGATAAACCGGAACACCAAGCCCAGCCGCCGCCTCGAAGAACGGCAGAAAGCGCGCATCGTCGAAGAACCGCCCCTCCACCGTTCCATTCACCATCACACCGCAAAACCCCAGCTTATTAACGCAGCGTTCCAGCTCCTTCGTCGCCTCGCCAACATCCTTCAACGCCAAAGTAGCAAACCCAGCCAGCCGGTCCGGATGCGCCGCCACCGCCGCCGCCAGTTCGTCATTCACGTCCCGAGCCACAGCGCTTCCGTCCGCCGCACTCAACCCTTCCAACCCGAACGCAACCAGCGACAGCACCTGCAGATCGATCCCCGCCGCATCCATCGCCGCAATCCGCCCCGCTCCCAGGTCCAGCAGCTTCGCCTGCATCTCCGGAAACTGCATCCCGGAATACCCCGCCGTCCCCCGCACATAAGTTTCAGTCAAAAAATGTTCTTCCAGTGTGATCGTCTTAATCGTCTTCATCCCAACTTAGACGTTATCAGTCAACCAGAGTTTCCCTCGCTCATCCCGACACCAACCCCGGCACCCACGTCTGCCCCTCCATCCGAAAAACCTCATCCCGAGCTCTCTTCAACTCAGCAAACTCCGCACGATGCTCCACCATCACCAGCGCCGTCACCAGCGCATCGAAAGCATCCTCACTCCCCCGAGCCTTCGCCATCACCCCACGCGACAACCCCGCATACAGCGCGCTCGCCCGCCGCTTCTTCGCCAGATAAGCCCCCCGAGCCACCTCCGAACTCTTCGTCACCGCCCCCGTCATCAGCCGCGTATAAATCTCAACCACCATAGGCCGCTTCAACGACGGCGCATCGAACGGCCAAATCCCAAATCCCGCCTCACGCAACCGCAGCAACCCCGGCATCCCGCGCAGCGAAGCCGTTCCTACCGCCCCTGCCCCGCCAATCTGAAACACACTCTTCGGCGCGATCCCCGCAATCCTCGCAATCGCCAGCGGATCAGTCATCTCCGCCCTCACCTTCAACGCCGTCTCCGCCCTCCTCAGCATCCGGTGAGCGTGCTCTCCACAAAACTCCTCCGGCTTCTTCCCATGCCGCCGCGACCCCACGCGCCCCCAAAACCGCCCATCCTCACAATCCTTATGCAGCCACCTCTCGCCCTGCCCATCCGCCACCACCCGCCAAAGCTCCGGAGCCGACGCAATCCCCAACTCCCGCATAAACCACGCCGGAAACCCAAACGTAAAATCGAACCCCACCACCATTCGCGGAGTCTCCCGCGCCATCTCCACCAGCCACTCCACCAACTCCACCCGCGTCCGCCCCGACTCCAAAATCACCGAGCCGCTCTTGGAACAAGGAGAGGAAGAAGAACCTGAAGAAAAAGAAGCAGCCGTCCAAACCCCAGCCCAGATCTTCCGCCGCTGCCCTGGCCCCTGGTCCCCCGACCAATCCACGCCCACCACGCGCTGCAACCCGCCATCCGCCATCCCTCTATCATCCACCAGGGAACTTTTCCGCGCGCCAAACGTTATCTTCCAAAGAGAGAGAAACCAAATGCTCAAATTCCTGCTCTTTTGCCTTCTCCTGGTCATCTGCTGGCCCGTCGCCCTGCTCGCCCTTCTGTGCTACCCGCTAGTCTGGCTAATCCTCCTACCCTTCCGTCTCGTAGGCATCGTAGTCGGAGGCACATTCGAACTCATCGCCGCGCTCTTCTCCCTCCCCGGCCGCATGCTCCGAGCGATTTAATCCAGTCACAAAAATCAGCGACAATAACAGCATGACCGGCACCCGCATCGACAAGTGGCTCTGGGCAGCCCGCTTCTTCAAGACGCGCGAGCAGGCCTCCAAAGCCTGCGACATGAACCGCATCACATCAAACAATCTCGCCGCAAAGCCAGCCCGCGAGGTTCGCATCGGCGACATGCTCCACATCAAAAACGAAGGCGGCGAATTCACCATCGAAGTCCTTGCCCTGAGCCAGCAACGAGGCCCCGCCGCCGCGGCACAGACTCTCTACCGCGAGACGGACGAGAGCAAAGAGGCCCGTCGCAAAGCCGCCGAAGAGCGCAAACTCTTGGGCCCAATGGCCTACAACACGGCCGCGCCCTCCAGGCGCCCATCCAAACGCGACCGCCGCCTCATCCACAGCTTCCGCGGCGACCGCTAATCAAGCCCGCGCCAAGCGTAGCGAGGGCCCACGGCACTCGAACCCGCAAGACAAGGTAAACCAAGTCACGAAGTGACCGCCCTCCGCGCAGGAGGCCCGTCCGGCAGGACACAATCAATCATCCTCACGATCATTCTGCCGAGCATAAGAATCCGAATCCCCCGCCCGCTCCTCCGCTTCCGCAAAAACCTCAACATCCGCACCGCCAGCCTCCATCCCCTCCACAACGCCCTCCGGCACATCCCATTCCCGCAGCACCTTATAAACCGCCCGCGAAGAAAACCCCGCCCTTAGCAGACGATTCATCGCCCGCACTGTCTCCTTCTGCGCCTTCTCTCCACTCGGCTGCTTCATCCGTTTCCGCGCAATATACTGCCTTGCCAGCGCCACCTCATCGACACCCTCATACGCCCCTTCCAGCGTCGACGCCACCAACTCCCGCTTCACGCCCTTCTGCATCAGATCCTGCTGCACCCTTCGCTTGCCGAGCTTCTCATGCTCCTTGCGAACCCGCGTGTAGTCCTCCGCAAACCGCGTATCGCTCAAATAGTTCAAGTCCTTCAGCCGCGCCACCACGGCATCCATCGCCCGCGCGCCAGCCTCCCCCATCTCCACGCGCGCTTTCATCAAAGTCCGCAGCTCCCTCTCCGTCCGCATCCTCCGCGCCAACGCACCCACCGCATACTCGAACAACCCCGCCTCACCCAGCGGCTCCCGCTTCTTCGCCCTCACAAACGCCACGTCAATCTTCCCTTCCACTACCGAAAAAACCCTGTCATCCTTCCGCCATCCCAGCCCAAAAAACCCATCTTTTGTCATTCTGAGCGCAGCGAAGAACCCCCGCATTTGCTGTTGCTGTTGCTGTTGCATTTGCTGTTGCTGTTGCTGTTGCATTTGCATTTGCATTTGCATTTGCATTTGCAGTTGCAGTTGCATTTGCAGTTGCAGTTGCATTTGCATTTGCATTTGCATTTGCAACCAGCAACCCTAAGGCACCACATCCAAAATAATCTCATTCGAGACCACCACCGAATGCGTCGCTGGATCCCTCCGCGAAACCTTCACCCGATACTCCCCAGGCTTACTCAGACTCACCAGCTTCCCAAGATGCGCCGTCTGCGCCACGCTCTCCCCCGGCTGCACATAATCCACCGTCCGCCCCTCCGAACTCCCACGCTCCCGAGCCTCACGCGCATACGCCGTCTCTTCCATCACATGCCCCGCCGCATTCCGCACCACAATCGTGTAAGAAAACTCCGGGCTATCCTTCCCCGGACGATGCGCAAACAAGATCTGACGTTCCCCGGTATTCCTCAACGCAATCACCACCCGCGCATCCGACCCCACCTGCACCTCGTTACTCGGCGCACTGATCGAAATCGAAAACGCCCCACTCCCTTTACCGTCCCGCGGAACACTCTCCGTTGCAACCGCCGCCGGCGCAGTCACAACCGAAGGCGCGGCAGCCACCGGCGCCTGCGGCCTCGTGCCATTCTTTGCAGCCACAGCAGGCGGAGTCGCCGTCTCAGGCTTAGCCGAAGCAGCCGGCAAAGTCTGCGCTTCGTTCATCTCCTCCGGACGCGAAACTCCCATCCTCCCACTCGTTCCACTCTTCGCCACCGCAGCCGGAGCAGCCGTCTCATACCCCGTCGCCACATAGGCATTCGTCTTCGTCCACTTGTCGCACCAGTCCCCCACCGTCTCATACCAGAGCTTCGAGTTCTGCGGCTTCAACACCCAGTGCCCTTCATCCGGAAAGTACAAAAATTTGCTCGGCACACCCAGCCGCTGCAGCGCCGTAAACAACTGCAACCCCTCCGAAACATCCAGCCGGTAATCCCTCTGCGAATGAATCACCAGCGTCGGCGTCTTCGCATTCTTAATCGCAAGCATCGGCGACCACTTCCGAAAAGGGTCCTGTGCCACCGGTTTGTCGAAGTAGTTCCACGGCAACGCTGGCTCGGTTCCTGGCCCCTGCTTCGCCGGATGCCCTTTCGTCGCAGCCGTCACCACCGGCTCGCGAAACTCCCACTCGTTAAACCAAAGCTCTTCCGTATCCCCATACGCGCTCTGCGGATTGAACATCCCATCATGCGTCACAATGCACGCAAACCGGTTCGTATGCGTCAGAATCCAGTTCGCCATAAACCCGCCGTAGCTCCCTCCCAGCGCACACTCCCGCGTCTTGTCGATAAAGGGATACTGCTTCTCCGCATAGTCCATCCCCTTCATCAAATCCACATACGCCTTCCCACCCCAATCGCCATTCACCCCATCGACAAACGCCTGCCCATACCCAGTCGACCCGCGCGGATTCACCATCACCACCACATACCCGCTGGCCGCCATCAGTTCCGGATTCCACCGGTAACTCCACGCATCGCCCCACGCGCCCTGCGGCCCGCCATGCATCAAAAACTTCACCGGATACCTCCGCGTCTCATCGAACTTCGGCGGCCTGACAAGGAAACCCTCCACCGGCGTCCCATTCGCTCCAGCAAAGCGAAACGCCTCCTGCGGCGACAGGTCGAGCCCGCGAACCACCGCATCGTTCAAATGCGTAACCTGCGATCGCGGACTCCATCCCCTGACATCCAGCGTTCCCACGATCGAAAACTTTGCAATCTCAGAAGCCTGTCTGCCCTCGTCGGAAGAAGGATCCAACACATGACCCTCTTCAGTCAGGCCGGGAGTTATCGCATCAATCTCGGTAGGTTGGCTCACACTCATCCGGGCCGCAACCATTGTCTTTCCGTCCCGGCTGATCTGAAGATCGGAGAATTCGCCATCCCCCGCGATGAGTCTCAGTGGCTCTTCAGTATCACCCTCGAACTGGAACCGCAGCACCAACGTCCGCCCCGCATCATTGCTCGCAATATAGACCGCTCGCGAACTAGGAGCCCACAAAAACTCATCCACCCACCGGTCGTACTTGGGCAGCAGCTCCCGCATCGAACCCTGACCATCCGGAGTAGGCGTTACGTCGCCCCGTTGACCCGAGGAGTCGCTCCCAGCCGGTCCCGGCGTCGCGCCCGCCGGCTGAACCACGTCCCCCGTCCGGTCAAACAGCATCAACCGAAACCGGTCACTCTCATACCCGGCCCGCGCCTGCGACCGAAACGCCAGCCACCTCCCATCCGGCGAGTAAGCCGGCCCATCATCGCTCCCCTTGCTGGTTGAAATCCTCACCGGCCTCGCCCCGGGATCATCCAGCCGCAACGTATAGATATCGTTATTCGTGCTCGCCGCCGGAACAAGATCACCATTGGTTACAAATGCAATCTCGTGCGAGTCAGGAGCCCACGCATACCCCATCGGCCCGCCCAGCGAAAACGTCGGAGCCTCCGCATCCCCGATGTCCTGCCGCGGAGTCAGGTCCCGCACCGCACTCCCATCCGCAGCCGAAACCACCAGCACATGGCTCCGCTTCGGCCCCACATAGCTGTTCCAGTGCCGATACAGCAGATGGTCCCACACCTGCGCCTTCACCGGGTCCGCCGCCGCCTCCACATCTTTCTTCGCGTCGCAGTTGTCCTCCTCCAGCCACGAAGACCCCTCGCTGCACTCCGGATACACCCGCGACACAAATAAAATCCTCTGCGAGTCCGGCGACCAGATCGCACCATCCGCCTCCGTACTCACATTCGTCAGCCGCCGCGGCGTCCCCAGCGTTCCCTGCGCCTCATTCCACGACGCAAGATAAATCTCCGTCCGGTCCGTTCCATCCTGGGAGACAAACAACACCTGCCGTCCATCCGGCGAAAACCTTCCACCCGACTCGCCCTCCTTCCAGAACGTAACCTGACGCTCCCGCCCACCCCCAATCGGCACAACCCAAAGATGGTTCACCTTCGAGTTCTTCTCGAGATCCACATCCGTCACCGAGAACATCACCCACCGGCCGCTCGGCGAGATCTGCGGATCGCTCACCCGCTTCATCCGTTGCAAATCCGCAAACGTCATCGGCCGCTTCCCAGCCGAAGCATCGACGCCCTGCGCCCACCCCACACCCCATACTCCGGCCAGCAGCGCTCCCAGCACCCCAGCCCGAACTGTCCTCGCGACATTGGCCCGAACCGATTGATTCTTCATCGCGTCAAGTCTACCCCCGCAACCGAAAAAATCGGCGCACTCCGCGAGCATCGGAATCAAGTCATACTCCTCCCAACCGAAGACCCGACCGAAAAATCCGACTGAAAAATATTCTCAAAAAGTTGGCGCATTTTTCGACGCCGAAAAACCACCACATAAGAACCACGCAAAAACCACGATTTTGCACCTGACAACCACGTAATAGCCATCAAAAATCATCACCCAATCAGCCTATCCTCAATCACATACGCAGCAAACCCACCATCCAGCCACCCCCCAAAAAATACGCCCATAATCCGTCGTCACCTCCCGCTGTCACCAATCCTCCCCAAATCGCGTCTATCCTTGATAGCGTGTTCTTGTACCGCGAGCCACGCAGCCAGACCGCCACTCTCGCCCGGAGTCCTCTCATGAAGCCGCTCTCTTCCATCCGCGCCGTCATTCCCGCGAGCCTTCTAGCCCTTTCGCTTCTTCCGCTATCAGCCGCCGCTCAGGAGCCAACCGGCTTCGGCCCTCTCGACTCGACGCCTCCCTCGGGCATCACGGTCGACGACATCATCAAAAAAATGGGCGAGCGCGAATCAGCCTTCGCCAAAGCCCGCGAAAACTACACCTTCCGCCAGTCCGTCAAAGTCGACACCATCTCCGAGGACACCAACCGCGTCGACGGCGAATACCAGCAAGTCACCGACATCACCTTCAACGACGATGGCAAGCGTGAGGAGCACGTCGTCTTCGCTCCACAGAACACCCTCCAGCGCGTCCTCATGACCCCAACCGACTTCGACGAGATCGAGCACCGTCTCCCCTTCATCCTCACCACCGAAGACCAGCCCAAATACACCATCTCCTACCTCGGCCGCCAGCGTGTCGACGAGCTCGACACCTACGTCTTCAGCGCCGCTCCCAAAGTCATGGAAAAAAAGCAGCACTACTTCCAGGGAAAAATCTGGGTCGACCAGCAGGACCTCCAGATCGTTCTGATTAATGGAAAAACCGTTCCCCAGGACACACGCCCAGGCCACGAAGACCTGCAACCGCCCTTCACCACCTACTACGAGCAGGTCGACGGCAAATACTGGTTCCCCACCTATACCAAGGCCGAGGGCAACCTGCACTTCGCAGCCCAGAGCGGCGCGCTCTCCGATGACGTCCACATGCGCAACGTCGTCAAATTCACCGACTACAAACAGTTCCACACCAAGAGCCGCATCATCTACAACGGCCAGGACATCACCAACAACAAAACCCCAGACAACCCGAATCCAGACCAGAACAAAGACAAGACGAAACCGCCGCAGACGCCGCCCAACTAGAGCATTATTCCTGTCGGTGTACCCACTTCGCGGGTGTTCGTTTTTTCTCAAGAAAAACGATACTCTTCAACGTTTCAGTGGGGCTAATGACGGAATAATGCTCTAAACCGAGCGCCTGCCGCCAATCGCCGGAATACTCTGCGGCGTCTCGCAATGCGCATCCGGATCGGCGTGCTGTTCCGTCATCCAACGGTCCATCAGCGTACCCGCACACCGCGCCCCGCACAGATGCCGCACGCTCTCTGTCCGCGCATGATGCGCCTGCCATCGCGTCAGCTTGATCAGCGGCTGATCCTCCTCCGGCTTCTCCCCCTGGAAGCAGTCAACCCACGCCAGCCACCAGTCTCCGCCCTCGCCCTTCTTATCCCCACACACGTCACACTGGTAACTCTCGATATAAGCCATCGTTCTCCCCTGCGAAAAAACCTATCACATCGCAGTTACTTTGTGACCACCGGAGCCGCACCCGGCCCCACCCCATCCAAAAATGGCTCGCCCCAGATATAGTGCCCAAACCAGTGCAGATTCTCCTCCATCACTGCCCGCTGCTGCTTCGGCTTATCGATCGGGTGCCCAAACCCGTGATACAGCACCATCTTCACCGGCACTCCTTTATCCTCCAGCGCCTGCCGCAGCTCAAAGCTATCCGGCACCGGCACCCTCTTATCGCGATCCCCCTGCTGAATCAGCGTCGGAGTCTTCGCCTTCGCAACATACGTAATCGGCGAAGTCTTCTTATAAATCTCCGGATCATCCCACGGCGTAGCCTTTAGATACTGCCGCGTAAACGGCGTAATATCCGTATTCACGTAATACGTCATCCAGTCCGAGATCCCCGCGCCAACTGAAACCGCCTTGAACCGGTCACTAGCCGTAGTAATAAAGGCAGAAATATAACCACCCTCGCTCCACCCCATCGAACCCACACGGTCCTTATCCACAAACCCCTGCGCAATTAAATAATCCACACCCGAAATCACATCCGCATAATCGCCAACACCAAGATTCCGTACATTCAGCGCGCGAAACGCCCCGCCATACCCAGCCGAGCCGCGATAGTTCGGCCGCAGCACCAGCGCTCCCTTCTGCACAAACAGCTCCACCGGATAGTACCGATCAGGATTCACCACCGGCTGATCCACTCCCGTAGGCCCGCCATGAATCACCACCAGCAGCGGATACTTCTTCTTCGCATCAAAGTCCGCAGGCTTCAGCAACACACCCTCCACCGTCGCCCCATCGCCCGACTTCCACCGCACCACCTCACGCCGAGCCAGCGTATACCCCTTCATCGCATCATCCACATGCGTCACCTGCTCCACCGCGCCACCGGAAGTAGAAGCGATATAAATCTCCCCACCCGCATTCGGCGAAGCCGCCCGGTAAGCCACCTCTCCAAAGTCCTTCGAAAAAGAAAACCCATTCGCCACCACATCATCCGGATGCGTCACCTGCTCCACCGCACCCGTAGCCACATTCAACCGGTAAAGATGCGCCGCCGTCTTCTTCAACGCCGCAAAATAAATCCCCTTCTCGCTCCAATCCAGCAGCCGCGCATCTTCATCGAAGCTGCCGCTCACCACCTTCGGCGTCCCGCCCGTCACCGGCACCACGGCAATCTTCTGGTTCGCATAGAAAAAATACTGCGCCCCATCCGCTGTCACAAATGCCACCTGCGTCCCATCAGGCGAAAAGTGCGGATCGCTGTTCGGCCCCGGCGTCGTCACCAGCTTCGTCACCTTCTTATCCGCAACCGAGACCACATACACCGTCGTCGTTCCGCCGTTCTTCAACTCGCCATCCTTCGAAGCGCCAAACGCAATCTTCGACCCATCTGGCGACCACGAAAATCCCTGCACGCTGAACGAGTCACCCTCCGTCAGCCGCTTCGCCTCCGGCACACCAAAAGGCGGCGTCGCAGAACCCTTCTCCTTGTTTGCTGAACTGCCAACCGAAGCCGCAACCGGAGCAGCCGTCACATCCACCGTCCAAAGATGAGTCATCCGCTCATCCCCATCGATCACCGAGTACTCGCCATACTTCTCCACCCGGTCCTTCTCCGCCTTCGACTGCGGATCAGTCGTCGTGAACGCAATCGTCTTCGAATCAGGCCCCCAATCGAATCCATCCACCCCATCCTCAAGCTTTGTCACCTGCCGCGCCTCGCCGCCCCTCGGGTCGATCACATAAACCTGCCGCGAATCCGCCTTCGTCTCCGCAACCTGCCCGGGCCTGTTCGAAGCAAACGCAATCCATCGCCCATCCGGAGACCACCGCGCCCCCGAACTCGACTTCATCTGCGCCGTCAGCAGATGCGCATGACCCTCCCGATCCGCAATCCACAGATCGCGTTCAAACGCATTGTCCTTCCAGTTCGTCCGCGAAACCTCATACACCACCCACCTCCCATCCGGAGACAACGCCGCCCCCGAAACCGCAGGTGCTTCCAATGCCTGATCGATCGAAGGAACCGAACCCCCACTCGAAGAACTAGCCGATGCACTCTGAGCCAACCCGGATTGCGCGGTCATCGCAAACGCCAACCCGCAAACAAACGCCAACCGAATCACAGAAAACTGCGCCTTCAAAAAAGGATGAGGAGTCATACGCGACAGTGTCGCACACAACCTCCTCTCCACGCCGTCATTTGCCTTTATCTCTTTCTCCTACCTCAAAATCCCGTCATTTCGACCGAAGCAGCGAACAGCCGTATCGTGCGCTGCGCAGTGGACAAACCCCTGCATTTTCGCTTTTGCTGTTGCTTTTTGCCCCGTCACAAACACGCGAATAACACGCAGCCATCGTGATATTGTGTTCCATGATCTACGTCGGCGCGATCGTGGGAGGCTTCCTCGGCTACCTGGTCCAGGGTAAGACACTCGCAGTCATTCTCGCGATTGTCGGGGCCTGTCTCGGCTACATCTACCAGGAGATGCAGAAGCCGTCGAAGCCGCAGGCATCCTGATGATGATTCAGGCAAGCGCTCAGAACGGATCAACCGCTCCCCCCGAGAGCGGCTCGGCCCAGATCCTGGACAAGCTGGGAAATTTCATCATCGCCCACTCCGAAAAGACAGATCTCGTCGTCATCATCGTCGTCATCTTTGTCCTTTGGGCAATCTTCCGATCGATTTCAAAAAAAGGCCTTAACTTGGTCAGCGCACTAAGATTGATGGCCGGAGTCCTATCGATCGCAGGAGGATTAGTAACAGCGGCAGTCTTGTTATTCCTGCATCAACCGGACTGCAGCAAGATATCGGCTGAAAATCAGATGTTCGCCGGTTTCGTAGCCTTATTAGCTGGCTTCGCCATGGGCGGGAAAGAATTGAAAGAGAGCTTTTCTTCCACGAAGCCCGCCTCCAAAGACGGCGAAAAAAAGAACGATTGAAGTCGGCGCCGGGTCTACCATATACAACTGAATCCATTGCCCTTACAAGATTCTTTTGCATTTTCATCCCAAAAATCGCATGTCAAGCCCCAAAACCATCTAACTCATTCAAACAAAACGAGATCGACTTGGCGTATGAGTTAGCTTCACCCAGCTATACTGGATATATAGATCGAAAAACAAAGAAAGCCCACGCGATGCGCAAGCATCGGTGGGCTAACTTACTGAAAGCAGGTATTTTGTACACAACTAGCGCATTATCAATATTTTACAGACACGCTCGCGCCGCAATTTATTGAAAATAAGTATTTTACGTCCAGAATACCCTCCGGGGGGGAGGGGGGGTACCCGGTTAGGCCGCAGGCTCAGCCTCAAAATACAGATACTTCCGCCAGGCCGCATCCGCCGACCCGATCATCCGCATAATGTGTCGCGAAGTATGAAGTGAAAAAGGCCGAGGCTCCCGCTGCAGCTTCATGTCCGTCAGCTCATGCAGCATCTGGTTGCCCTTCCGCCGATTGCAGTTGTGGCAACAAGCAACCAGGTTCTCCCACGTCGAGAGCCCACCCCGCGAACGAGGAACAACATGATCCAGCGTCAACTCACCAGCCGTCAGCACCACACTGCAGTACTGGCACGAGTTCCGGTCGCGCAGCAAAATATTTTTGCGGCTCAAAGCCCGGGTCTGGTGCGGAATCCTCCGGTACTCCAGCAAGCGAATCACGCTCGGCATCGCAATTCGCATCCGTGCCGCATGCAGTACCGCGCCCTGCTCCTCCTCTGTCCGCGCAACCCCCTTCAGCACCAGCACCAGAGCACGCCGCGCACCGCAGATGTTGATCGGCTCATACGACGCATTCAAAACCAGCACCGGAGTCTGCATCGCAGGCTGGCGAAACACGCCAACCCTCACATCCAGATCCGTCGTCAAGCGCCCCGAACCGTGTCCATGGCCACCCGCAGGACCATTTCCATGTCCGTGCCCCGCATGACGCTTCGCACTCAGCCCCTGCTTCCGCACTTTGCCCGATTGCATCTCAAAAGCCTCCGCTTCCAAATACCGCTGCTTCTCCCTTGCCAAGCTTCTCGACACTCGCGTCCCATGAAGCCACCATCTCCGGCTGCGCTCGCGACACCGTCGCAACCCACACCTTGCTCGCTCCAGCCTGCCGCAGCACATGCGAACAAGCCCGCGCCGTCGCACCAGTCGTGTAGATGTCATCCACCAGCAAAACCTCGCGCCCAACCAGCGCCGAACCATCCCGGATCGCGAACGCGCCCTGCAGATTGCGCCTTCGGCCCTTCGGGGTCAGCTCAAACTGGCTCCGCGTATCCTTCACCCGGCGAATCGCACTATGCGCCGCGGTTAACTTCCACGCCGGACGCCGCTTCTTCAACTCCTCCAAAGCCGCATCCGCAATCAGCACCGCCTGGTTATAACCACGCTGCCACTCCTTCGAGGGGTACAGCGGCACCGCAACCAAAACCAGATCCTCGCCTGACTCGCCATGCAGCGTCTCGATCGTCCGCGCAAGCATCCGTCCAAGAGGCTTCGCAACAGCACGCACCCGCTCATACTTCAGCAGATGCACCATCTCTCGCAGCGCATCCTCATACACCGCGTAGGCCACAGCCCGCTCAAACTCCGGCGGTGCCATCCGGCACATCGAACACAACAGTCCCTCAGCCGGAAACTGCCCTGCAAACCGGACACCCTCCATGTCGAGCGTCTCGCCGCAACGCCCACACAGAGTCCTCGACTGCCCTGGCACACCATCAATACAGGAGTCACATACAGGAGAAAGTCCAGCTCGAACCAGCGGCCCACCGCAAACCCTACAGTCAGCTGGAAAGATGGTGGTAACTATGTCATCCAACGTAGCCCGGACCACCCGTCCCGGCACCTTCAGCAAACGAGACATCGCGCGTCCATCCACCGCCCCACCAGACGGTGTACCGGGTGGCCCCCCGGCAAAAACCTCGAGCGCATTGTCATTCAAGCATTCGCTGAAGACTCACCTCACTCGCCGGCGCTCCAGGTCGGTCGGACCGCGCCATGCCTGCAGTATAAGCCCTCGAAGCCACAGCCAGTCAATAATTCTGCACCAAAAGAGATGCGCCTGTGCTACACCTAGGCCATGGGAAAAGCTGTTGCGTGGTGCGCTAAATGCCTCTTTCTTTACATCCTTGTCGCGATCGCGGCAATCCGGTTTTCCTGGGTCTTCACCACGCCCGTATGGCAGACAGCCAACAAATTTCACTGGACGCAGTTGAGCCGCGTGGCCTTCGTTCTCAGCTATTTCCTGCCCATCTTCGCTGCTGCGGGGTTTCTCTTCGGCCTGGTTCCCTTCGGCAAACTCGGCAAGGCTCTCGGCGATCTCTTCCGATCGATGTCACCTTCGGCCTCCCCTAAACTCTCAATGGAATCGGACAAAGTTCCTCCAATCCTCTGGGCATGGCTCCCTGTAACTTTGGCATTTCTGATTCGGTTCGCAACCTGGCAGTCTCGAAACTCAAGCGTCTTTGACGCGCACCGCTCACCCGGACGCTTCGAACGCTTCTTCGGCACGCTCTATGCCCAGACAGCCGGTCTTCTCGATGACAGATGGATCGCCGACCGCTTCCTGTTCACCGGGCCAATGCTCTTCCTGATCGCCTGCGCAATCGCCGCCTGGCTTCGCTACCGGATCGTCGCGGCACGAAGACCTCGGGTTGAAGCAGGATCAGAAAGATAACCGATACGCGGTAATTGAGATCGCAGGTTGGTTCATACCAAACTCCGGCAATCAACCGTAATTTCCTTCGCAACTTCAATCAGCAGACGCACACCCGCAATCCCACTGATAAACTCCCATCGAAGCTGAAACAAAGCTCGAGCAAGCGGGAGACGCATCAGAATGGCAACATCCACACCCTCCAAACCCACCTTCAAACCCTTCGTCCCCGCCACCGAAACTCGCCCCGAGCTTACCGCGCGCGCCCTCATCCTCGGCGGCTTCTTCGGTGTCGTCTTCGGTGCCGTCACGGTCTATGTCGGACTCAAGGCTGGACTTACCGTTGCAGCCTCGATCCCCATCTCCGTTCTCTCCATCTCCATCCTGCGCGCCTTCGGCAGATCCAGCATCCTTGAGAACAACATCGTCCAGAGCACCGGAAACGCTGGCCAGTCCATCGCCTCCGGTGTCATCTTCACATTGCCCGCGTTGATCTTTCTGGGATTCGATCTCGAAGCCTCGCGCATCTTTGCTCTCGCCCTCTTCGGTGGCTGGCTCGGTGTGCTCTTTATGATCCCTCTTCGCCGCCAGCTCATCGTCGACGAACACGAAACCCTCGTCTATCCCGAAGGTACTGCCTGCGCCGACGTCCTTATCGCCGGTGAGCGCGGCGGCTCGTTTGCTTCCCGTGTCTTCCTTGGCCTCGGATTGGGCGGCCTTTACACACTCTTTCAGGACGAGAACCTCTTCTCTCTCTGGCCTTCTACCCCCAAGCACGATTTCGACCTGGGACCACAACATCTCCTCAAAGGAGGCAGCATCCGCGCCGACTGCACTGCTGCCTATCTCGGCGTCGGTTACATCATCGGATTACGCGTCGCTGCGGTCATGCTTGCGGGCGGTGTGTTTTCGTGGCTTGTGTTGATGCCGGCCATCTACTTCTTCGGATCGCATCTCGGCGCACCGCTGTATCCCGGCACCGTCCTCGTGAAAGACATGGCGCCCTCCGATCTCTGGCGCACCTACGTTCGCCCCATGGGTGCGGGTGCAGTCGCCGCAGCTGGTCTGATCACACTTCTGCGCACCGCGCCCACCATCTTCGGTGCGCTTACCCAAGGACTTCGAAATATCGGCAGTAAAGACAAGGGCACCAAGACGATTCCATCGCGCATCGAGCATGACCTGCCGCCCTCGGTGGTCTTTGGCGGCTCACTGTTGCTTATCCTGCTTATGTTTCTCTTTCTTGAGTTTAAACCTGTTCCTGGCGCACAGGTCGGTGCGCTTGCAAACTTCGCTGCCGCGATACTGATCGTCCTCTTCGGTTTTCTCTTCGTCACTGTGAGCGCTCGCATTGTCGGCATCGTCGGCAGCTCAGCTTCGCCGGTCTCTGGAATGACCATCGCTACCCTTATGGCGACTGCGGCAATCTTCCTCGTCAAAGGCTGGACGGCTCCTGCCTTCGGCGCTCTCGCCATCACTGTCGGCGGAGTCGTCTGCATCGCTGCCTCCAATGCAGGCGACACCTCGCAGGACCTCAAGACTGGCTACCTCATCGGCGCGACTCCGTGGAAGCAGCAGCTTGCCATTATGGTTGGCGTCATCGTCTCCATCTTTTCGATTGGAGCCACGCTGAATGCGATGAACAGAGGCCTGGAGCAGTTCCAGCGCCTGCAGAGGCCCGTCGTCTTTTCACTCGACCAGTTGCCTGATGGCGTACAAAACCAAGGCCCCTTCCAACGCGACCGCATCACACTGAGTTCGCACAACGGGGACAATGTCTCCAAGGAAGAGATCAATGGGACGAGACAATACGTCCTGCTGAATGCGATCGGTTCGACGTCGCTTGAAGATGGCAAATATCTGTACAGCCCTACCGACCATCAGATCGAAATCCAATGGATTCAGGGCATCGGGAGTGAACAGGCGGCTGCCCCTCAGGGTCGTTTGATGGCCACGGTGATCAACGGAATTCTTAGCCGCAAGTTGCCTTGGGCCTTGGTTTTGCTTGGTGTTGCGCTAGTGATTGCCGTGGAGTTGCTGGGCATTCGATCACTTACTTTTGCCGTCGGAGCCTATCTGAGCATCGCGACGACGCTGGCGATCTGTGTTGGCGGGGTCATGCGTTGGATGGTCGATCGTCACTTGGCAAAAGACCGCAGTCCGGAGGAGGTCACGGCAGAATCAGAGGTTAGTCCGGGAAGTCTGTATGCTTCAGGACTCATTGCCGCGGGTGGAGTTGTTGGTCTTATTGGAGTTGGCCTTCGTGTGATTGAGAATGTTTCGGAGCAGCGCGGTGGACACTGGCAGTTCTGGCGTTTCAGCGAGCACAATTTTCTGCATCATGACTCAGTTAGCGTGGTTATGTTTGGATTGCTGGCTTTCTCGCTCTACTACTTCGCCAGAAAACCGCTGAATAAGGAAGGTTGATTTTCGATATTTGCAGAAAAAATACGGCGTGGTGGGAGTGGCGTTTTTACAGGGGGTTTTGCGATTTCCACAGGGTTTTTGGGTGGTAAATCGTGGTCATTTTGTGGTGGCTTGATGGTCATTTCGTGGTTCTTATCGCGTATGTTTCCATCTCCGAAAAATGCGCCACTTTTCTGAATTTATTTTTTTGGCCTTTTGATAACCAGATCAATGACCACCGCAACCACCACCGCAGCCTGGCCACCACAACCGTGTCCACCGCAGCCATGACCTCTATCACCACCGTGACCTCCGTCGCCATGTCCGTGACCACCATCCGAAGAGTCAGATAAGTCGACTGTCACACTGCCAATGCGATTCTGGTCTCAATCTGCACTAAACTCACTCAAGCTCCACTTGCCCCCTGTGGTATTTTCTACAGTTACTTATAGACGTAATGGCCAGGGGTAAACCTAATTCCTTGAATCTTTTCTCGATGTCGAGATATCTTATATCGTAGGAATGGGAGGGGCGATGGAAGCGAAGACACATGCGATATCGGCTCCCCGGCTCTGGCTGGTTCTGGCTCGTGCGTATGGCTCGATGGTGGCTTACATCGAGAGTTCCATGACGGCGCAAGGGTTAGGGGTTAGCGATTTCATGGTGCTGGAGGTTCTTCTTCATAAAGGTCCGCTGACGATCTCGGCGATCGGCGACAAGGTGCTGCTGGCAAGCGCCTCGATGACTTCGGCGATCGACCGGTTGGAGAAGCGTGATCTGGTGCGGAGGAGAAACTGCAGCTCGGATCGGCGTATCCGGATCGTCGAGCTTACCGATTGCGGGAAAGCGTTCATCGAGGAGATCTACGTGCGGCATGTGAAAGACCTGGAGGCCGTGAGCGGCGAGTTGTGCAATGAGGAGCGCCGGGTGATGTATGAGGGCTTGAAGAAGATCGGACAAGCGGCTAAGTCTGCCGTCGCGACGAGCAGTGAAAAGAGCAAGCAAGAGAAGTTGCAGGACGCTTGAGGCCTGAGCGCTCGGCCTGAGTGAGAGAGGAAGCAGTATGTTGACCGTTCGCAGGAGTAATGAAAGAGGCCACGCCGACCATGGCTGGCTGGATTCGCACCACACGTTTTCGTTCGCCAACTACTATGACCCGAAGCACATGGGCTATCGTTCGCTGCGCGTAATCAACGAGGATCGCGTGGCCGAGGGACGCGGCTTTGGAGCGCATCCTCATCGCGACATGGAGATTCTGAGCTATGTATTGAAGGGCAAGCTCGCGCACAAGGACAGCATGGGCCATGTGGAGGTGCTGGGACCGAACGAGATCCAGAAGATGTCGGCCGGTACAGGCGTGACGCATAGCGAGTACAACGGGTCGGAGACGGAGCCGGTACACTTTTTTCAGATATGGATTGAACCGAAGAGCAACGGAACAAGGCCAAACTATGAGCAGTTGAAGTTTGAAGCTGCCGAGAAGCTGGACCGCTTCAAACTTCTGGCCTCCCAGGAGAAGATCGAGGGAGCCGCTACAATCAACCAGGATGTGAACGTCTCGGTTGCAGAGCTGACGCCGGGCAAGAAGCTGACGTATCCGTTGGGCAGCAAACGGCATGCGTGGCTGCACGTCATCGACGGCGAGGTAACGGTCAATGGCAAACCGCTCCGGACTGGCGATGCGGTCGCCGCCGACAGCGAAGAGGTCCTCGATATGGTTGCGCAGGGGAAAGGCACCAGCGAGATCCTATTGTTCGATCTCGCCTGAGCGCGACGCAGGATTTTGACAAATGCAACGGTGGCTGGCAGATATTTTTAAGCCGGCCATCACAACCAAGACATCTCACCGAACGTTTTTCAAGGAGAAACCAATGAACCGTCGTACCTTTGCCGCTGCTCTCTCTGCCCTGCTCCTTACCGGAGTCAGCGCATTCGCCCAAAGCACGAGTTGGACGATCGATAAGAACCATGCACAAGTCAACTTCGCAGTCACGCATGCGCTGGTCAGTACCGTGCGCGGCTCGATCAGCGGTGTGACTGGCACGGTTGTGTGGGACGACAAGGATCCCAGCAAGTCGAGCGTAGAGGCCACGATAACCACGTCTACGGTTACGACGAATAACGAGGCCCGCGACAAGCACCTGAAGTCTCCCGACTTTTTCGACGTGGAGAAGTACCCGACGATGACGTTTAAGTCGACCTCGGTGACGAGTTCGGGAGGCCAGCTGAAGGTTGTCGGCGACCTGACCCTGGCGGGCGTGACCAAGAGCGTGACTCTGACGGTCGATGGGCCAACCGCTCCACAGAAGGGCCAGGGCGGCAAGCTGGTCACCGGCTTTTCCGCGACCGGCACGCTGAAGCGAACCGACTTCAACTTCGGTCCGAAGTTCGGCGACGCGGCAATCAGCGATAACGTCAAGTTCACCATCGACGTCGAAGCCGACAAATAACGAACAGGCAAGAGGCCGTGCTCTCCAAGGACTTCAGCGCGGAGGGTACGGCCTTTTTGTTTTGGCGACCGTCAAGTTGCTCCAGAAGATTCGAGCTACTTGCCGTGTGTGCGCTGAATGCGGTCCTTGTTCTCTCGAACCAGGCGCAGGAAGTCTTTCATAATTGGCCCTTCATTCTCCGGGTTCCATGCGACAGCGAGGCCCATGTAGAGCTGTTGCGGAACCAGCGGAGAGATAACCACCCCAGGAGGGAGCAGATAACGTACGCCCGACGGTACGAGAGCCACACCTTCGCCTGATTCGACAAGGGTGAGCACCCCGGACCACGTCGCGGAGGTGTTGACGATATTTGGCGAGAAGCCTGCTACGGAGCACAGCGCGACAATTCCATCGAAGAGACCGGGCGTCATCTGTCGATCGCAGAGAACGAACCGCTCAGCGACCAGCGCATTGATCGAAATTGGTTTTCCCGCGAGAGGATGATTCCGCGGCAGCACGACGACGACGGGGTCGCGGTAGAGGAGCTCGGCGCGCATGGTGCGATCGAAGGGCGGTTCGAGCGGGCGCGCAAAGGCGACGTCGATCTTGCCAGTCGCGAGGGCCTCCATCTGTTCGGGAGTGCGCATCTCATGGAGAGACAGTTTGATGCCAGGGTGCAGTTTGCGATAGCCGCGAATGATGCGGGCAAAAAAGCCTCCCGCGCCCCAGAGGAAGAACCCGATGCTGAGCGAACCCACTTGGCCGAGGAGAGACCGGCGAGTAACTTCGACGGCGCGGTCTGCGGCGAGGAGCGTCTTACGCGCCTCCGCGAGGAACAGTTGACCATGCGGTGTGAGGCGTGTCCGCCCGGACGCGCGTTTGAGCAAGGCGCCCCCGATCTCGCGCTCGAGATCCGCGATCTGCTCGCTGATGGCAGACTGAGAGACGTGCAACTGGCGGCCGGCTTCGCTGAAGCTTCCATGATCGGCGACTGCGGAGAAGTAGCGCAGATGTCTGAGTTCCATGAGTTTGCGCTCCTGTTCCAGTCTATCGGTTATTCCGATAGCCAACCTCGGAAATAACTGTTAAATCTGCGGGATACAGAAAATGGCTTACTCTAGTCTTACGCTATAGAGAAAAATCCCTCAGGCGGAAGAGGCCTTCACACAATGTGGATTGTAAAAATAGCCCTCAACCGGCCGTACACGTTCATCGTACTGGCGATCCTGATTATGATTGCTGCGCCAGTAGTCGTTCTGCGGACTCCGACAGATATCTTTCCGAACATCAACATTCCAGTCGTCTCGATCGCGTGGCAATATACGGGCCTGAATCCTGAGGAACTTGAAGGAAGATTAACGACGCCGTATGAGAAGCAACTGACGACGCTAGTCGACAATATCGAACATACGGAGTCGATGACCGTCGCCGGACAGGTGATCATCAAGGTTTATCTGCAGCCGGGCGCCAGCCTCGACACCGCGAATGCACAGGTCTCTTCGGCGTCGCAGTTCATTTTGAGGAGCCTGCCGCCGGGCATTTTGCCGCCGCAGATCATCAACTTCAGCGCATCCACCGTACCGATTCTTCAACTTGGACTCTCCGGCAAAGGCCTCTCGGAACAGCAACTGAACGACCTCGGCCTGAACTTTCTCCGGCCACAACTGGTTACCATCCCCGGTGCCGTCGTCCCCAACGTCTACGGCGGCAAGCAACGGTCCATCATGCTGAACCTCGACCCGAAGCTGCTTCAGGCAAAGGGCCTTTCGCCGGCCGATGTGCTGAATGCGCTGGCGGTGCAAAACATCGTCCTGCCAGGCGGCACGGCAAAGATCGGCGAGGATGAATACGACATCCGCATTAATTCGTCGCCTGTCACGCTTGCAGGAATCAGCGACCTGCCGTTGCGTCAGGTAAACGGCACGACGATCTATATGCACGATGTCGGCACAGTGAGCGACGGGAGCATCCCACAGACGAACATCGTGCGACAGGATGGCCGCCGCGGCGTTCTGATTACGGTTTTGAAGTCCGGCAGCGCTTCCACGCTGTCAGTCGTCAGCGGCATTCGCAATCTACTGCCCCGCATCAAACAGACCGTCCCGCCCGAATTGGTGATCACGCCGATCGGCGACCAGTCCGTCTTCGTGCGAGCGTCCATCGCCGGGGTCGTTCGCGAAGCTGTGATCGCCGCGGTGCTAACCGGTCTGATGATCCTGCTGTTTCTGGGCAGTTGGCGGAGCACAATCATCATCGCCATCTCGATTCCGCTGTCGATCCTCACCTCGATTATTGTTCTCGGCATGATTGGCCAGACGATCAACATCATGACGCTTGGAGGTCTCGCGCTGGCGGTCGGCATTTTGGTGGACGACGCGACCGTGACGATTGAAAATATCGAGCGCTATCTGGAGGAGGGCAACGACCTGCACACCGCGATCCTCGAAGGCGCAGCCCAAATCGCGGTCCCGGCGCTGGTGTCGACGCTCTGCATCTGCATCGTTTTCCTGCCGATGTTCTTTTTGAGCGGCGTCTCGCGGTATCTTTTTGTGCCGTTAGCCGAAGCCGTCGTCTTCGCCATGCTGGCCTCGTACGTTCTTTCGCGAACGCTGGTGCCGACGCTGGCGATGTATCTGTTGAAGGCCCACGACCGCAACGCGGCGCCCTCGAACAATATCCTGGCCCGCTTTCAGCGGGGGTTTGAACGCAGATTCGAGCAGGTGCGCAGCAGTTATGAGGGACTTCTGCGGCGGCTGGTAGCGATGCGAATGCTCTTCGTTCCCAGCTTTCTTGCAGTCGGCACCTGTGCGTTTTTGCTGCTTCCCTTTCTGGGCCAGAACTTCTTCCCCAGCAGCGACACCGGTTCGTTCCTCCTGCATCTGCGCGCCAAGAGCGGCACCCGAATTGAAGAAACGGCGAAGCTCTGCGATCTGGTCGAACAGGACGTCCGCAAAACTGTTCCGCCCGGCAACGTGGATACTATCCTCGACAATATCGGGCTGCCATACAGCACATTGAATTTGCAGCACGCCACCTCGGGTCTGATCGGCGCAGGTGACGCGGACATTCTCGTCTCGCTGAAGGGCGAACATCGTCCTACGGCGGAGTATGTCGCGTCGTTGCGCCGGAGCCTGCCGCGCGATTTTCCGGGCGTTATCTTCTATTTTCTTCCGTCGGACATCGTGACCCAGATTCTCAACTTCGGCCTGCCTGCGCCGATCGATGTGCAGTTCGACGGCTCCGATATCGCCTCCACCCGCAAGGTTGCCAATACTGTCCTCGATCAGCTTCGGCACGTGCCTGGCCTCGTCGACCTGCGCATTCAGCAGCCTGACGACTATCCGGTCCTCAACGTGGATGTAGACCGCACCAAAGCGGCCCAGGGCGGGTATTCGTTTCGGGATGTTGGGAGCAGTCTGCAGAATCTGCTTAGCGGAAGCTCGCAGCTCTCTCCGCTGTTCTTTCTCAACTACACGAACGGCACGACCTACAGCATTGTGGCTCAAGCGCCGCAGTACGACATCCAGTCGCTGAACGATCTGCAGAATGTTCCACTGTCATCGCCGACCGCCAGGCAAACGGAGATTCTGGCCGATGTGGCCAACATCAGCCGAACCACCGAGATGGAGGTCGTCAATCACTACAACATCCGCCGGACGATCGATGTTTACGGTGCGGTGCAGGGCCGCGACCTCGGCGCAGTGAGTAAAGAGGTCGACAGGATCGTCACGGCCAACGAAAAATCGTTGCCTCGCGGCAGCTTCGTGCGCGTTCGCGGGCAGGTTGAGACGATGAAGAGTTCGTACCTGGGCCTGGTTTTCGGATTGGCTTTCGCTATTGTTCTCGTTTATCTGCTGATCGTGGTCAACTTCCAGTCGTGGCTCGACCCCTTCATCATCATTACGGCGCTTCCTGCGGCTCTGGCCGGCATTGTGCTCTTTCTCTTCGCCACACGCACTACTCTTAGCGTGCCTGCGCTCATGGGTGCGATTATGTGTATGGGAGTCGCGACGGCAAACAGTATTCTTGTAGTGTCGTTTGCCAAAGAGCGGCTGTTGCACCATGGAAACGCGGTGGTGGCGGCAGTCGAAGCAGGAGCCACAAGGTTCCGGCCTGTGTGCATGACGGCGCTGGCGATGATCATCGGCATGATTCCCATGGCACTCGGCGCCGGCGAGGGCGGAGAACAGAACGCGCCGCTGGGACGCGCCGTTATCGGCGGCCTGCTGTTTGCGACCATCGCGACGCTGATCTTTGTTCCGGCCGTGTTCGGCCTTCTGCACGGATGGCGCAAACAGACGTCCGCAGCGGTTGAGCCTGCCGATCATCACATGGCGGCGGGAGATTGAGAAAGTCTATGAACAGGCAAGGAGCAAGAGTATGACAAGCGCGGCGGAGACGAAGACAACCGAAACTCACCTGTCCGGGCAGCCCACGCAGGAGCCGTTGAAGACGCCTGAGGAGCCCGGCCTCTCCCGCGGCACGTGGATCGGCGCCCTCTTCGTCGCCCTTATCGTGGCTGCTGTCGTTGTCTTCGGAGTAATGGCTCGACGGGGCAGCGAACGCGCACTCGAAAAGGAAACTGCCGCTTCAGCGATTCCTTCGGTCAACGTCGTCTACCCAGCGCCCTCTTCGCTTTCGTCGGAGATCGCACTGCCGGGTAACACTCAGGCCTTTATCGATGCACCCATCTACTCGCGCACAAGCGGCTATCTAAAGGACTGGTTCTTCGACATCGGCGCGCATGTCAAAAAAGGTCAACTCATGGCCACCATCGAAACGCCGGAACTGGATCAGCAGCTCCAGGTTGCGCAGGCCGACCTCAAGAGCGCACAGGCGAATCTTGACCTGGCAAACACCACCTCGACTCGGTATCAGAATTTGCTAACGACGAACTCTGTCTCCAAACAGGAGACCGATGTTGCGATGAGCGACGCCGCGGCCAAGAAGGCTGCCGTCGACGCTTCGATGGCCAACGTGCGCCGGCTCGAGCAATTGCAGTCTTTCGAGAAGGTCTATGCACCATTCGATGGCATCGTGACCGCGCGCAATACCGACATTGGACGGCTGATCTCTGCCGGGCAGAACACAACGCCGCAGGAGCTGTTCCACCTGGCCGCGATCGGGAAGCTCAGAGTTTATGTCTCGGTTCCGGAGGTCTACTCCGCCGCCATCAAGGACGGGGGCAAAGCCTCTCTCACGCTCGACGAGTATCCGGGCAAGACGTTTGAGGGCACGATCGCGCGCAACTCCAACGCCATCGACCAGTCGACGCGCACGCTGAACGTTGAAGTCGACGTAGACAACCCGAAGGGCGAACTGCTTCCCGGCGCTTATGTTTTCGTCCACTTCAAAGTGCCGCAGCATGCAGCGGGACTGACGATTCCCTCAAACACACTTTTGTTTCGCGCTGAAGGACTGCGCGTCGGCGTGGTTCGTTATGGCCGAGTGCAACTCCTCCCGGTTAAGATCGGCGGAGACTTAGGCGCAACGGTGGAGATCGCGTCCGGATTAACTCCGAATGACGCTGTGATCCTCGACCCATCCGATTCGCTTGCGACCGGACAGCAGGTAGAGATTGCCAATCGAATCGGCCAGCCCGCCGGTCAGACTCAGAAGAAGGGGGATGTACAGTGAACGTGCGTTTGCCTGCTCTCGCCGGGGTGGCTGCGTTTCTGCTAAGCGGTTGCATGGTTGGGCCGAAATACCTCAAGCCGCCGGTTCCGCTCGCGCCTAAGTACAAAGAAGCGAATCCTGATGCGTATAAGGAGAATGCCAACTGGCAGGTTGCGCAGCCCGCCGATGCAGTTACTCGCGGAGAGTGGTGGAAGGTCTTCGGCGACGCCGAGCTGAATACCCTGGAGCCGCAGGTGGCAGCCAACAATCAGGACCTCAAAGCAGCGGATGCGCGTTTCCGGGAGGCGCGAGCATTGATTCGCTTCAACCATGCTTCCCTCTATCCGACGATCGGAGTCGCGCCCTTTGCCGGCGGCTTGCGCGAGTCCACGAACCGTCCGTACTTCACCACTTCCTCCCCGCAAGGGGATGGCATAGGCGATATTTTGCTTCCGATCGACCTTAACTACGAGGTCGATGTGTGGGGCCGCGTTCGCCGAACCGTAAGCGCTGCACGCGAAGAGGCGCAAGCCAGTGCAGGCGACCGTCAGACCGTCCTGCTGAGCCTGCAGGCTGAGCTCGCCGTCGACTACTTTGAAGCCCGCAGCGCGGATGCTCAGGAAAAACTGCTGAACGATACCGTGCAGTCCTACGAAGAGGCCTACCGCATCACAACAAACCGTTTCGAGGGCGGAGTCGCTCCGAAATCGGATGTCGACCAGGCGAAGACGCAACTTGAGGCAGCCAAAGTGCAGGCGCGGGACATTAAGCTCCAACGCGCGCAGTTTGAGCATGCCATTGCAGTCCTCCTTGGCAAACCACCGGCATCGTTTTCCTTGACCGGCGCGCCACTGGATGCGCGACCTCCGTTCATTCCGCCGGGACTTCCCTCGGAACTTCTGGAACGCCGACCCGACATCGCCTCAGCGGAACGTCGCGTTGCCGAAGCAAATGACCGAATTGGTATTGCTCGCGCTGCGTTCTACCCGACGATCTCGCTCAGCGGATCGGTGGGCGTGGAATCGATCTCGTTTGCGAACCTCTTCAACCCTGCCAGCCTGTTGTGGTCGATCGGGCCGACACTATCGCAGACGATCTTCGATGCGGGACGCAGAGCTGCTGTCTCCGAGCAGGCCAACGCCAGCTACGACGAGACCGTTGCGGACTATCGGCAGACAACGCTAACTGCGTTTCAACAGGTCGAAGACAATCTGATTGCACTTCGCGTTCTCCAGCAGGAGGCCGAAAACCAGCATCAGGCCACGCTTGCGGCGCAGTCGGCAGAACAGATCTTCAACAACCGATACGTCGGCGGCCTCGATACCTATCTGCAGGTCGTCACCGCGCAGACGACGGCACTCACCAACGAGCGGAACGACATCGACATCATGCGCCGCCAGATGGATGCAAGCGTCCTGTTGATCAAGGCACTCGGCGGTGGATGGAACGTTACCGATCTGCCAAAGCTGTAGCTAACGGCCTGACAGGTTCAGCGGCAGGTAGAAGGAAAAGACCGAACCCTGCGACGGCTGGCTGGTGACATCGATGGAGCCGCCGTGCGCCTCGACGATAGCCTTCGCGATCGCGAGACCCATTCCTGTGCCCTGCACTCGATACCGCTGGCCTTGCCCGCGGTAGAACTTGTCGAAGATCATCATTCGCTCTAGGTCATCCACGCCGGCGCCACGATCGGCGACGCTTGTGACGAGCTGGCCCTTAGCAACTTCTCCGCTGACAAAGATGGGACTTCCCTCCGCGGAGTACTTCGCGGCATTTTCAAGGAGATGTTGCAGCACCTTGGCGATGCGCTCGAGGTCCATCTGGACCAGAGGCAGATTGTCAGGCAGCCGCAACTCGACGGGGTGGGTCTTGAGCGGGATCTGCACCTCATCGAGAGCGATATCGACAGCCTCGCGCATCGAATGCATCTGCAGATCAAGCTTGATGTCGTTTGCGTCCAGCTCTGCCATCTCCATTGCCTGGCCTACGAGCCGGTCGAGCCGCGCAGCCTCCTCTTCGATAACTTCCATCATCTCCGTTTTCTGCTCCCGGTTGAGCAGAGGATCGGTGCGCAGGCTTGTAATCGCGGCTGTGATCGCGGTCAAGGGCGTCCGCAGCTCGTGCGCCACGGAGTCGAGCAAAGCGTTGCGCAGGCGCTCGCTTTCGCGCGATGCCTGCACGCGAGTCAGCGTTTCAACTGCGCCGGCGCGCTCGATCGCTATGGCGGCAAGGCCGCACACGGCGTCGAGTGCTTCGGGAGAGGTTCCTTCCCCGGTGATTCCGACCGCGCCGATCGGACGTGTTCCGAGAAGAATGGGAACCAGCGTCACGCCACGCTCTTCGTCGCGGCTGTGATCGCGCGAGAAGGCCGCGTCTCGAAGCTCAGCCGCGGTTACATCCATGTAGTTCGGGCTGGAGCGATAGACGCGATCCCTTTCCCGCAGATAGATCGCTGCTCCGGCGAGATTGAAGGTCGCGGCGATCATCTGTGGCAGGATGTTGAGCAGGTCGATGACGTTGCCAGTCACGAGCATCTGCTGGCTGAACTCGTAGAGCCTCTCCGCCTCGCGCTGACGACGCCGGGAGATCTTCGCCTCTCGGCGCGCACGCTCCGCGAGCTGGCTGGCAACGATGCCGGTTACAAGAAAGGCGAGTAGCGCAATCCAGTTGCGGCTGTCGCCGATAGTGAAGGTCATCACCGGCGGCAGGAAGAAGAAATTGAATGCAGCGGCAGACAGGACGGACAGGTAGATTGAGTGGCGAAGTCCCCAATTTGCCGCCACCAGAAGGATGCCCACCAGAAACGTTAAAGCGACCGTGGTCTCGTTAACATGGAGCCATCGGTAGTAGACAGCTACAATGACAGCGGCGGTAGCCGTTGACACGCTGTAGCGAACGACACTGCGTAGGACCTTGCGCTGCACGAACACTATCTTATCCTTATGAGCACTCGCGACAACCCGAATCCTGGAGCAAAGAGCCCGGAAGAATGGCTGGCCAAGGTCGATCCAGAGAAGACCCGCGGCACCTTCAAACTGTTTCTCGGCTACGCTCCCGGCGTGGGCAAGACGTACAACATGCTGAGTGAGGCGATCCGCCGGCACCAGCGCGGGGAGGACATCGTGATTGGCGTGGTCGAGACGCATGGGCGCCCGCGCACGGCAGAACTGGCCGGGAAGCTCGAAAAGATCCCACGCAGGAAGATTGAGTACAAGGGCGTTGCGTTCGAGGAGATGGATGTCGATGGCATCCTCGCGCGAAAGCCCCAGATCGTTCTAATTGACGAGCTGGCCCATACCAATATCGAAGGCAGCAAACATCGCAAGCGCTATGAAGACGTGCTCGATGTGCTCGCGGCCAACATTGACGTACTGGCGACGATGAATGTGCAGCACATTGAGAGCGTCGCCCCCACCGTGCAGAGCATCACCGGAATTCCGATTCGCGAGACTGTTCCGGATTGGGTAGTGCAGCGCGCCGACGAGATCGTCATGGCGGATTTAACACCGGAGGCGCTGCAGACGCGGATGCGGCGCGGAGATATCTACGGCGTCGATCGCGCTGAAAAGGCTCTCGCCAATTTTTTCCGCCGCGGCAACCTGATCGCGCTCCGCGAGCTTGCCCTCCAGCATGTAACCAAGGCTGTCGACCGTACTCTGACCGCGTACATGGACGCCAAGCGCATCGAGGCGCAGTGGGCAGTTCGCGAGCGGGTCGCTGTCTGCATCAGCTCCAACAGCGCCTCGCAAGTCTTGATCGCTCGCGGGGCACGAGTGGCGGAGGGCGTCGGCGGGGAGCTCTTCGTCCTGCATGTCGATGACGACGAAGATCTCTCGAGCGAGGAAAAGAGCACGCTGGCAGCCAACATGCAGTTTGCACGCAACCTCAACGCCGAGGTCTTCATCCTCAAGGGCAAGAGCATCGCCCACGCTGCGGCCAGCTTCGTTCGCGAGAAGCGCATCACCCACATTGTCTTTGGCCGGTCCGCGGTCCACGGATTTCGTAAATATCTTTACTATTGGGCGATTCAGCACTTCCTGAGGGAATCGCCCAGCGTGGACGTCCACATCGTCACCCAGCACTCGGAGCGCGAATGAAACAGAACGAGCATGACCAGCCTGCGAAGATTCTTATCGTCGATGACGAACCGCAGATTACCCGCGTCCTTCGCACGGCGCTCTCGACGCAGGGCCATTCGCTGCGAATCGCCGCTAACGGTGTTGAAGGAATGGAAGCCGTTCACGCATGGAAGCCAGACCTTGTCATCACCGATCTCGCTATGCCGCAGATGGACGGCGTCGAACTGTGCCGGGAGATTCGCGCCGTCTCGCAGGTTCCCATCATTGTCCTCTCGGTCCGCAATCAGGACCTCACCAAGGTCGAAGCGCTGGACGCCGGCGCGGACGACTATGTCACCAAACCATTCAGCATTCAGGAGTTGCAAGCGCGTGTCCGCGCTCAACTGCGCCGCAGCACCGCAGCCGACGGAGAGACACCACAAGTGATCGCTGCCGGTGACTTTGTCATCGATATTCCACAGCATCGCGTCGTCGTTCGCGGCCAGGACATCCATCTCACGCCAAAACAGTTCGATCTTCTTGTTTGTCTGGCGCAACATCCAGGGCAAGTCCTCACTCACCGCGCGCTGCTCCACGCAGTGTGGGGTACCAACGCCGATCAGCCGGAGTATCTGCGTGTCACCATCGGCCAGTTGCGAAAAAAAATCGAGCTATCGGACGAGCCGACCTACATCGTAACCGAGCCATGGATCGGTTACCGTTTTCGCCCCACAGGCAACGACAATTTCTAGCTGCAGCTGACCGTCCAGTCAAAACAAGACCCAAACGGCCCCGGTATCGAGCCGGGGCCGTCGTCAGCAGGAAAAATCGTTGCGAGATTTTGTACTACGCGTCGACGGTGACTGGTTCTGACGATACAGGCGTAGCAGAACCGCCCTTCAGATCGGTGCCACCGGGCTTGCGAATGTCGATGCCGCCTTTGAAGAACGCGCCGTCTTCAATCGAGATGCGAGCCGCAATCACATCGCCGGTCAGTGACCCTTCGCTGCGAATGTCCACGCGATCGCTCGCCTGACAGTTGCCGCGCACCTTACCCAGCACGACGATCTCGCGCGCCACAATGTTCGCCGCGACCTGCCCATTGCGGCCAACCGTCACACGATTGCCGGGCAGATTGATCGCACCTTCCACCTTGCCGTCGATGTACAGCGACTCGGAGCCGGTCAACTCTCCTTTGACGATCAGGGATTTGCCGATGGTCGCCTGCTCTCCTGTTGGCACCGCAGCCGCAGCGGTTCCAGCGCCGACTGTCGCCGGCCGACTGGGGCTGGCGTCATAGTTCGTCGCAGGCGTCGAAGGACGCGCCGGTTCAGGAGTTGAGGGGGCATTGCTTCCAGCTTGATTCGGTTTCCACATATCTTGATCCTATCCTTTCGTACTGCTTCAAAATGGTCCCGCCGCGGTCGTTCTGCACGCGCCACCACGACGGCAGCACGTATTCTTTCCACGATACTACTCTGCACAGGCTTTGGAATTGCCTTATATCCACAATCTATTTGCGGGTTTTCGTACCTTTCTCAATACCTCTGTACATCTTTCCTTCTTCATTGAATTTTCTTCTGGTTGTTATCCCATTTCTTCCTTCCCCCAAAGGGGTTACGTCTGAACCAGAAGGGTACCGTACGGAAAACACAGCCAGTCGAGTAGCATGGCTGCAACGAATTCTTTCCAGTGAGCCCTATCTCTTGAGCCTGACTCTTTTTGCTTTCCGTTCCGCCCGTCGTCAGTTCTGCGCCTCAGGCACTGCACTCTTTCTACTGGTGTTATGGGCGTTTTCTCCCTCTCCATCGCTCTATGCCGCCGTCCCAAAAGTCCATACTGTCACTCTCGGCGCGTTCCGCAAGGTACCTTACACCCAACCTGACGCGACTCCCGATAACAAAGCCGACGAGACCTCCACCCTCAAAATCCGTCCGCTTTTTGTCGACGATCACCAGAAAGAGTGGACCACGGGAGAGATTCACGACGTCACCGACCGGACCTTCACCGTTCGCCGCGCCCTACGCCTCAACGATTCTCTGCCCACGGACGCCGCTCCGCATTGGATCTGGCAACCCGGCCCCTGGCTCTCCATCGACCGCGTCACCGGGCACATCACCGCGCTACATCTCCCCGACTTCGACGCCGCTGTCTCCGACGTGGTCTGGTTCCGCGATTACGCTGCGTACTGCGGCATCGCCACCACAGCCAAAGGCGGCCTCTTTGCCATCGTCGCCCAACTCGGTGCGCGCCGCCCCGTCGTTCAAAAGCAGATTGGGCCGTGGCCCCAGGTGAACCACTTCATCCCGGTGTGCCAGCCAGCGCAGTGGCAGCGGCTGCCCACGCGCGTCACTCTGAAACCGACCGGAGGCGAAGCCGCCACCTACGATGTCGTCGGAACTGCCTCCATTCTTGAAGAGGGCAACAACCCCGATGAGAACTAACTCGCGATTCGCTTTCCTTAAAAATTCTTGAAAATTTGATTTAGCATCAACGTCGATTCGTATTGCCAAATCACTGCGATGCGTCGCGGCCAGCCAGGAGTTTTGATTGCTGAGTCTATTCCAGGGAATGAAGCCCGTTAAGCGAGCCGGTGCCGTCCGCGATGCACTTGCCGGCGTCGTCTTTGCCGCGCAGAACATCCCCCAGTCTCTTGGCTACACGCGCATCGCTGGAATGCCCGTAGTCACCGGCCTTTATTCGTTGCTGCTGCCTCTTCTGGCCTTCGCGACCCTCGGCTCATCGCGGTACCTCGTCGTCGCGGCTGATTCAGCCACCGCCGCCATCCTGCGCGGCGGACTCGTCGAGATGGCTCCCTCTGCCAGCGCTCGATACGTTGCGCTCGCTGGTCTCGTGGCCCTTCTAACCGCTGGTTTTCTCCTCCTCGCGCGTCTGCTGAAGCTCGGCTTCGTCGCCGACTTCCTCTCTCAGACCGTGCTTGTCGGTTTCCTCACCGGAATTGGCTTTCAGATAGGAATCGCAGTCCTCGCGCAAATGCTGGGCATCCAGAGCGACTCCCACATCACCATCGTCCAGCTCTACCATGTCTGTCGCAACCTCAACCAAGTCCATCTTCCGACGTTGCTCGTCACCATCGTCGTGCTCGCCACCGTCTTCGCTCTTCGCCGGTTCGCCCCCGCGGTTCCTGGCCCGTTGCTGGCTGTCGTCGGTGCTACCGCGGCCAGCGCGGCATTGAACTTCGCCGGACACGGCATCTCCACGATTGGGCCCGTTACAGGTGGCCTCCCACATCTCGGCTTTCCGCAGGTACATTGGCGAGACGTTCCACCTCTGCTCTCTGTCGCGGGCTCCTGCGCCATTATGATCCTCACCCAGAGCGCAGCGACCTCCCGCATCTATGCCGGACGCCACCATCAGCACCTCGACGAAGACCAAGACCTGGTTGGTCTCTCAGCAGCCAATGCCGCCGCCGGGCTTAGCGGCACATTCGTCGTCAACGGCAGCCCTACGCAGACCGCCATGGTCGAAAGCGCCGGCAGCACCAGTCAGATTACGCAGGTCGTCACTGCGGCGGTGGTCGCACTGGTGCTTCTCTTTCTCACGAAGCCATTGCAATACCTTCCCCACTGCGTGCTCGGAGCGCTGGTCTTTCTCGTCGCCATCCGCATGATCAAGCTGCGCAGCCTCCAGCAAATTCGCCAGGAGAGCCCAGCCGAATTCGCGCTCGCTGTGGTCACCGCTCTCTTCGTCATCCTCGTCGGCGTCGAGCAGGGAATCGTCCTGGCGATGGTAATGTCTCTACTGAGAATTGTTCATCACAGCTACCATCCGCGCAGCGGCGTCATGGTCTCCGAGAGCGATAGCACATGGAAACTCACTCCACCCGTCGCCGGCGCAACGACGGAGCCCGGCCTCGTCATGTACCGCTTCGGCGCCGCGCTCTACTACGCCAACGCCAGCCGCTTTGCCGGCGAGGTCCTCACCATCGTTGGCCCTGCACCTTGCGCCGTGCGCTGGTTCATCGTCGATGCTGAGGCTATCACCCAGGTGGACTACAGCGCGGCACGCGTCGTCGAAGAATTGAAGAAAGATCTCACCACGTCAGGTGTCGCCTTCGGATTTGCTCGCATCCCCTGGAACACCCGCGCCGACTTCGATCGCCACCACCTCACGGAAGCCATCGGTCCCTCATGGATCTTCAACCGCCTCCACGACGCCCTCGATGCCTACGAAAGCCAGCATCCCTCTTCCGAAGCCGAGCAAAAAAAGACTTAACACGGATTTGCGCGGATAACACGGATAAAAACAGGCAAGAAGGAATATAGTTGCCGTCACACAGCTCAGCATCCATTCTCAGTTTTTTATCCCTGGTTTTAAAATCCGTGGCATCCATGCAAATCCGTGTTAAGTCTTCCTGCCTAACGCATGGCCGTACCCGAGATGTACGCCTCCAAATGCCGGATCGTCATCTCCTGCTCCGAGATCACCCAGTTCACCAGGTCCCCGATCGAGACCACTCCAAGCACAGCACCGTTTTCCACCACCGGAAGATGCCGTATGCGGTTCTTTGTAACGATGCGCATGCACTCGCCCACCGTGTGCTGCCGCGAGACGGTGATCACCGGACTGCTCATGATCTCCGACACCTGCGTCTCCTTCGACAACCGTCCTTGCAAGATCACCTTGCGCGCATAATCCCGCTCGGAGATGATCCCCAGCAGCACTCCGCCCTCCATCACCAGCAGCGCGCCCACCTGCTTCTCGGCCATCATCTCGATAGCTTGATACACCGATGCGTCGGGCTTCGTTGATGCGATCAATCCATTCTTCTGCTTCAAAACCATTCCGATTGTCGTCGCAAAATCAGTCATCAGGCACCTCGGGCCTCGAATACTACCTCGGTCGCACGACCTCGCGCAACGATGAAAAAACACGCCTCGCCCCGCCAGCAGTATCATCAGGTTATGCAGACCTTCGACGCCCTGCTCCGCGAAGCCGAAGTCGCCCACGGCCACCTCTGCGCCGGCCAGATCCTTGGCGTCCGCATGGCCATGCTCGGCTGCCGGCGCCTCGGCGTCGACGACCCCAAAGGCCTCGTGAACCCGAAAGACCGCAAGCGCCTCGTCACCTTCATCGAGATCGACCGCTGCGCCACCGACGCCATCGCCGTCGTCACCGGCTGCCGTCTCGGCAAGCGCGCCATCAAGTTCCGCGACTGGGGCAAGATGGCCGCCACCTTCGTCGATTTAGCCGCGCCCCTCACCCCGCAAAGCGAAACCCCGGTCTACAAAGGCGTCCGCATCGCCGCGCTCGAGTCGTCCAAGCAGCGCGCCCGTGATCTTTACCCCCAGCTCGAAAATAAAAACCAGCAGCAGATGCTCGCCTACCGTGAGCTATCCGACGCGGACCTCTTCAGCGAAGAATGGGTCGCCGTCCCCATCCATCCGCGCGAGATGCCCGGCTACAAATCCTCCCGCATCACCTGCGAACAATGCGGAGAAGGCATCAACTACGACCGCGAAGTCCAGCGCGACGGAAAAACTCTCTGCGAAGGCTGCGCCTCACCCGAGAGCCGCTACTATAGGTCCCTATCACCGGAAGAGCTCGGCGCAAACAGCAAGGCCGGCGCGGAAACCTCTCCGCAGCCGGCCTGCGAACATTGTTAGCGGTTACGCAAACCACATCGCCACTCAACAACTACCAGCGGCCGCGGCCATACGCATAGGGACGAACCTCGTGCGCCCGCACCCACTCGGCATGACGGTGCGCCTCTTCGATCCGCAGCCGCTCGTAGTATCCAGGACGGCCATAATAAGGAGCGGCCACTCCGATCACGACAGTAGCTGCATTCGCCTTCGCCGGAGCCGCCAGTGCAACCGCGCCCACCACCAGCCCAACCGTTACGCACTTCATCATCATTGACTTCACGTTTGCGAGTTTCATAACAACCTCCTGCTTACACTTCACAAAACCCCCGTTCCGCCATGCGGTTGCGCACAACTTTTCTTCTGGCGTAGTGTCGTCGTATGCCTTCCTCGCATCTCGAACAGGCAGACAAGTCACGTTATGCCGCAACCTGTTAATCTCTTTCTCCGGCAGAGCCAGATGCTCAAGGCAGCTATCGCGGCCTGCATCCAGTCGCCCTCTCCCAAACGCGTCCATCGCCTGCGCACCGCCACGCGACGCATCGAGGCCACGCTCGAACTTCTCACCCTCACCGTCGACATCTCCGGACTCGACAAGCGATCCAAACCATTGCGACGCTCCCTCCGCAAACTCCGCCGTGCCGCCGGCGAAGTGCGCGACTGCGATGTCCACTACGATCTGCTGAAAACCTATGGCCGCACGCCCAACACGCAAGAGCTGTTCAACTATCTAACCGCAGCCAGAGAGAAAACCGCACGCGACCTCGACAGGCTGCTCCGCGACCAGCAAAAGAAAGTGAATCGCCAGCTCGACGATCTTGAATCGCGCGTCCACCCGGCTATCGATCTTGATCTCAGCGGCGCAAAGCTAACAGGCATCGTCAGAAGCTGGTTCGCCGACGCAGTCAGCGGTCTCGATTCTGAACAGGACGAAGACCTTCACACCCTTCGCAAAGCCTCCAAGACCGCGCGATATCTTGCCGAGACCGGCAGCAAAGCCTCCAAAGCGGTCGCGGCCCTCGCGATGCGCTTTGAAGCCGCGCAGAAAACCCTGGGTGAATGGCACGATCATCTCCTCCTGCTTGAGGAAGCCCATACCACCCTTCCGCGCGACAGCGATGCCATCGTACAGATTCAACACGATATGGAGAGCCTTCACGACCCCGCGGATGCGGTCGCTAAGCAACTGCTGGCCATGGCCTGACTGGTTGAAATTAGCCCGGAGCAGGCAAAGGTGTAGAATAAAACCCAACATGACGGTCTCACGGCAACTCGCGACCTTGCACCTCATGCCTACACGCTGTTGTTGTAGCTAGTCCCTCCTGCGCCTTACCCCTTCTCTAAAAAAAAATTTAGCAGTCGTAGCCCACACTTTTCGGTGTGCGCCGCGCTTTCTTTCAAGGAGACTCCACCATGTCCACCCCGACCACCCGTCCCTCCCTCCATCTCTCCAACGATGCCTGGGCCATTCTCCTCGCCGCTGCCCTCGGTCTGCTCATCCGCTTCGGGGTCTTCAAATCCATCGCCTGGTAATCGCAAAACCAGCTAAATCCGCACCAAGGAGAACCTATGGCCGCCTCCGTCAATCTGCCCGACCTCCGCACCGAGTACCCAGCGCATGCGCCCGGACGCGGCCCCGCCGAGCACTCCACCCTCCTCGGCCTCCTGCCCGGCATCGCGCTCCTCTTCGTCGTCGGCTATGCCGGAAAATTCGTCGAGCACTTCCTCAACACCTGGACAAAAGCCCACCACATCACCTTTCCCAACATCGAGTACGTTCTCTGGGCCATCCTCTTCGGCATCATCATCGCCAACACCGTCGGTGTCCCACGCATCTTTCGCGCCGGCGTCGCCACCTACGAGTTCTGGCTCAAGGCCGGAATCATCCTGCTCGGTGCGCGCTTCATCCTCGGCGACGTCCTCAAACTCGGCGGCATCTCGCTCATCCTCGTCTTCATCGCCTTCGCCTTCTCGCTGACCTTCATGACCTGGCTCGGCCGCACGTTCAACCTCGGCCCGCAACTCACGACGCTCCTTGCAGTCGGCTCCAGCGTCTGCGGAGTCTCCGCAATCATCGCCACGCAAGGCGCCATCGATGCCGACGAAGAAGATTCCTCCACCGCCATCGCGGCAATCCTCGCCCTGGGCGCGCTTTCGCTCTTTACCTTCCCGCTTATCGGCCACACCCTGCACATGAGCGACCATGCCTACGGGCTCTGGGCCGGCCTCGCCGTCGACAACACCGCCGAAGCCACCGCCGCCGGAGCCCTTTACTCCGATGCCGCAGGAAAATACGCCGTGCTCGCCAAGACCTGCCGCAACGCCCTCATCGGCTTCGTCGTTCTCGCTTACGCAATCCAGTGGGTACGCAAAGGCCTCGCCAGCCGCGCCGCTACCAAGCAAGTCGAAAACAAAGCCGCGTTCCTCTGGAAGAAATTCCCGAAGTTCGTCCTCGGCTTCCTCTTCGTCTCGCTTCTTGCCACACTTGGCTCATCCACGAACCCGGCCGTCGCCCCCCTCGGCTTCACCAAACCTCAACTGCTCGCGCTGGGAAACCTAAGCCGCTGGGCCTTCCTCCTGACCTTCGCCGGAGTGGGCCTGCGCACCAATCTCAAAGACCTCTTCAAACAAGGCGCGCGCCCCTTCATCGTCGGAGCAGTCGGCGAAGTAGCCATCGCCGCCATCACTCTGCTCTTAGTTATCGGAGCCGACCACATCTACCACCTATAGTCTCTAATTCAGAATCTTCCTGACGAAGGCCAGCATCGCGTCGTTGAATCGCTCAGGCCGTTGCAACGGCGCGAAGTGGCTCACCCCATGCTCACAGCAGACTCCGATCTACCGTCTTTCACTAGAGATGGTATCGGCAAACTGCAGTGAATCGACATATGCGGTGGAAAGTTCCTCTAGAACCCTGCTGCAAACTGATTTCCTACGCTGAGTCGACTTGTCCGTCAAGAGGGTCTCCTATGGTAGCCTCCAGCAAGGGATTGCAGTGAGCCGTTGCCCGAAACTGTTGATGCATGTAACTTGCCCCAAACTGAGAGCGCCTCTCTGCGTCGCCACTTTACTTTTGCTCGGAACGGGCCCGTTCTGCTTTGCGCAAAGCTCCCTTGGCCAGCCTGCAGCGACCAAAGTGGCGTCCGACACCTCCACCTCGCTGCCGGACGCGCCGGAACCACATAACGATCCCACTCCCGCCCCGGCACCTCCGTCGAAACCGGAGCCGATCACCCTTTTAGGAACCCCAAAGAGAATTCTCCTGGACCAGAAAGCCATCTGGACCAGCCCGCTGCATATCAAGCCTCTGGACGCCACATGGCTCCTCCCTCTTGCCGCCGCAACCGGTACGCTGATCGGCAGCGACCAACACACCATGACCGATCTGATCCACATCAACCCCAACGATCAGGATCACTTCAAAACCATCTCAAACGCTGGTGTCGCAGCGCTGGGCGTCATGCCGGCCAGCATGTATCTCTGGAGTCTTGGTAGAGACACTCCGCAGGCCCGTGAAACTGCGATCCTGACTGGGGAGGCGCTAGTCGATAGCCTGGTCGTCAGCAAGGCCATCCAGTTCGTCACTCTACGCGACCGCCCGAACGTCAACGATGCTCAGGGAAATTTCTTCAGCTCCAGCCCACTCAACTCCTCCTTCCCCTCCGACCACGCCATAGCCGCCTGGTCCATGGCCTCGGTTATGGGCGACGAATATCCCGGCTGGCTCATGCGCACAGCGGTCTACGGACTAGCCGCCGGCGTCAGCGTCAGCCGCGTCCTCGCCGAACAGCACTTCCCCTCGGATGTCCTCGTCGGCAGCGCCGCCGGCTGGCTGATCGGCCACTACGTCTACCGCGCCCACCATAACTTCACCCTTAGCCCCTTCGACACCAGACCTATGCCGGGGGAGTTCGGCACGCCCCGCACCCACGCTCCACAGCCACCGAGCCTGCACACTCCTCCTGACCCCATCGACAACCGCCCCGCCCAGCCTCTACCCGACGACGTAGATCCCGACACCATCGGCTCAACCAACGTCCCCATGGACAGTTGGATCTACCCCGCGCTCGAGAGACTGGGGGCCATGGGCTTCATCCAAAATCAAGGCTCCTCCATCCGCCCCTGGACACGCCAGGAGTGCCTGCGACAACTCCGCGAGGCAGAAAATTCCGCCAGCCAGAAAGACCGGTACAGCCCGGGACTGCTTCGTGAAGCTGGCCGCCTCATGGTCGATCTCAAAGCCGAACTCGAATCCGAGCCTCTCTACTACGAGTCGTTCAGTCTCGAATCCGCTTACGCGCGATATGGAACCATCGCCGGGCCCGCATTGCAGGATAGCTTCCACTTCGGCCAGACCTGGTGGAACGACTTCGGCCGCCCGCTCGGACGAGGCAGCAGCGCAATCGCCGGCTTCTCCTACCGTGCCCACGACGGACGCTTCTTCTTCTACGACCGCCAGGAGCTGCAACACAGCCCCGGCAATCCAGCCGAATCGCCGGCCATCAACGAACTCATCAACCAACTGGATCGATTTCCTCCCGAAGGCGATGGCGACCCGGTTATTCAGCCTATTCCCGCTCGTGCGGCTTACACTCGTCAAGGCGCTATGGAGCTTTACGCAGGCGTCGCGTTTGCAGGAAACGCGCTATCCATTGGCAAGCAGGAACTCTATTGGGGACCCACGACCATGGGACCGCTCGCCTTCTCGAGTAATGCAGAGCCAACCTACAACCTGCGCTTCGTCTCAACTCGTCCTCATCCACTGCCATTTTTCCCCTCCTTCGGCACCTACCGTTTCGACATCGTGCTGGGAAAGCTCTCTGGACACAGTTATCCGGCGCGCCCCTGGTACAACGGTCAAAAGGCGGCCTTCAACTTCGGAGACAACCTCGAAATCAGCTTTACTCGCTGGTCTATCTTCTGGGGCGTCGGCCACCCCATCACATTCCACAGCTTCAAAGCCAACGTCTTTAGCTTCGACTCCACAGGCGACTACATGGGCATCGGGAGCGCAATGTACGGAGACCGCACCGATCCCGGCGACCGCAAGAGCAACTTCGACTTCACCTATCGGCTGCCTTTTCTAAGAAAGCTCGTCACTCTTTATGCGGACGCATACTCCGACGACGATCCAAGTCCAATCGATGCGCCCCGCAGAGCCGTCTGGAACCCTGGAATCTATTTCGCGCGACTCCCTTTCCTTCCACACATGGATCTACGTGTAGAGGCGGTAAGCTCTAACAGCCTTATTACGGATTTTGGCGGCCAACACTACTTCATCAACAATCAATATCTTGATGGCAATACGAACAAGGGTTTTCTTCTCGGCAATGCCATCGGCCGCGACGCACGCGCCATCGAGGGTCGCACAGGCTATTGGTTTTCCGCCCGCTCACGAGTAGAAGCAGGCTATCGCCAGAACAAAGGAGGAACACTGTTCCTTCCCGGAGGAGCTACGGTCACAGACGGCTTCGTCAATGCCTCCTACGCTATCAACCGCCACTGGCAGGCACAACTTTTCACCCAATACGAGCGCTTCCTCATACCCTCGTATATGCCCGGATCCCAGCACAATACAAGCGGCTGGCTACAACTCACCTGGAACCCGGAACTTAGTCTTCATCGCTAATGAGATGGCTTTTGTATGAAGGCGTACCATTCTCAATAATGCTTGCAGGCTTGGTGGCCTTTGGGGAACTTTTCCAAATTACTTCCAGAACTGATAGTACATACTCAATCTACGTTTCCATCTCAAGCTTAACTTCCTTTCCATTCTGCCGAGCCTATACCCCACAAGTTTCAGCGCAGTGCGAATTAACGCGGAAGGAATAAGCCACCAATATTGCGGCCATAGATAATTCAACTCCGACCGGACGAACCGACCTCCCTCACCACTCGTACTACCAAACTCTCGCAACAGCCAGTTCTCCCGCGCATGTAACACACCAATATCGAAATAGCGTTTGAAATCCTGTATCCAGGTGTACGTGTGCGAATGATAAACTTCCGCATCGGCCACGTAAGCAATCTTCCACCCTGCCTTCAGTAGTTTGGCAGCCGTGATTGTGTCCTCTCCAAAAGGTACATTCCGCGGAAACCCGCCGACACTCATCAGGGCTTCGCGACGATAAGCGGCAAACGAATTGGAAATGAAAATAGCCTTAAACCCAAGCCGCTCCCGGCTCTCCAACGTACGCACCTCGGATCGTGCAGGGTAATTAAACAGACGAGCATGGGCCTCGATGGGAGCCGCTCCGGGACGAGGCAACTGGCGGCCAAAAGCCGCCCCCACACCAGTATCCTCAAATGCCTTCAAGAGCGTACGAATCGCTTTAGGGCCAGAGAGAATGGCGTCTTGAGTTAGGAATACTAGAATGTCCGCTTCAGATAACAACTCCGCCGCCAACTGGCGAGTTCCCCCGTGGTTGAAATCCGACTTCGAAATAGTATGGACTCGAAACCCCATCCGACGAGCCAGATCGCCTGTCCCATCGGTAGAGGAAGAATCAAGAATTAGCACTCGATCTTCGGGTACGCAGGACAACAGAGGCGTAGCGAAACTGGGCCAAAAAGTTGCGGCATTGAGAGTAGGAACAACAAGAAAAATAATCATTCTCTGTCAACTTATTTTGGCTAAGGGTATGGCAAAAATAGCTGTCCAAATGACCCACGGCGTCACACCCATTGTGATCCCTACGCTCGCCACGCTGCAAGTGGTAACATAACCATAGGAAGCAAGAAAAACGACTTTTTTTGCGGAATTCTTTAGGTGGTAAAGTCAATTACGTGATATCTGCGCTATTTAGAAGTTACCAAATTCGCCAGAAATCCACCTTACCGTTTTACTGCGACCCAGTGAAACTTTTCGTCGCTACGTGGCTGGCAATGCTCGCGAGCGTTCGGCTTCAGATCTCATACGTTACTTACCCGTATTTCTCCCTTCCTCTGCTTTTATTCTTGTTCTCTTTTCTCTTCTTCCTTCTGGGACATTATTTTGTTCGTCTTATCTGCAGACTAACAGAAGGCTCGCAGAGCAACTCTTGCAATGAAATCAACATAAGCAAGTTGAGGCGCCTCAACCTTTATCTATCCGGCGCTGCCGGAATATTGACTCTCTATAATGTTATAGCTTCGGGGCCTCTACCAATTTTTTCTTTTTTGGGGATCGAAGCGATAAGTTACGCCGAGTACGGAAGATTTAAGCAGATCATTTTTCCTCTGCTGATGGTCGTCTTTATAAATTCGTTCTTGGAGACGTCCATTGTAAGAAGACTGTTTTATTCATCCTTTTCCTTTTTGGTTATGCTTTCTTATGTCGCACGTGGCTCAATAATGTTGATGCTATTTCAGGCTTTGATAGTATTCTCGATTCGAAACTCAAAAAGCAAAACAAAACTATACTTCATTGCTCTCGTAGGCCTCATTGGGGCGGCGCTGTTGGCGGACTTTATAGGAACCAACCGTACCGGCGATGCAATATTTTTCGCTTACATGCAGGTCAAAACAACGTTTCAAGATTGGCCAACAGTTTACTTGTGGATCATCTCTTACGTTTCAACCCCTTTGTCAAATCTTTGTTGGCTTGTAGACCTGGCTCATTTCGATCATGTCTCCTGGTCATTTTCTTATCAGCTTCTGCCCGCTTTCTGGACGCCCGAGAGCCCCCACCTTAGTTTCATCGAGAACAGTAAAGTAATCGACGGCGTTCATACCTATCTTTCAAATTATTTCCTGGATTTTTCTTACTTCGGGATTTTTTTGATCAACTGCTTTATGGGAATGCTATCTGGGTACTACAGTTCGGGACGTCGCATCAGTAAAAACCTTCTTACATCGTCTATCTTTCTCAGTTGCGTGGCATTTATGTTTTTCTATGACTACTTTGCAAATCTTGAAATAGTGCTTGAAATTGGCATTCAGTGTGCAGCTCAATACTATTTCATGAAAGCATATTCACCTCAACCATTGCAGATCAAATCAGAAATCGCAACCGTTAGGTCTTAGGGTCGAATCGAGATGAATGACAGCACCTAGCCCCTAGGTTGCTGCGGAATCGGTCAAGAGCCTTCCAACTCTAGAGACTCAACAAGACCGTAAGGTATCGAACAGGTCACCACTTGGTTAACTTCCGCCAGGTTAGCGCTGTGACGATTTGGACACGCATTTTGAATTTTTCCTTGAGAGTGAAGGGGCTTTCGGCACCTGTAGGAGAAGCATTTGCACCATGGCGCCGGTGACGAATCATTTTATCGGGTATGAATTTCATTGAAAAGAACGCGTCTGAGACGAGGCCGATCCACCAATCATGCCACGGCAATTTCGTTGGAAATGGCAATGCCACGCCCAGAACTTCTCGCCGGAACGCGCAGCAACAGCCGATATAGCCGTTTCGATATAAGTTTTGGAGAACGCCGGGCTTTCTTCCTCCATAGCGGTAAATCTTTCCTTCAGAAGGAGGCTGTACTTGTCCATCAGCATCGATCATGTCGGCGTCACATACGACCAGACTTACATGCTGCAATGCGTGCAGCGCAGTTTCCACCCATCCGTCGGCCCACTCATCATCCTGATCTGACAGAAATATGATCTCTCCGGTCGCCTGCTTCAGGGCATGCTCAAAATTATAAGTAGGCGACCGAAAGGTCTTGCCAGCGAACAGTCGAATTCTACTGTCGGCGAATGCTCTGATAACATCTAAAGTCTTATCAGAAGATGAATCGTCAGATATGATTACCTCGTCATCCGGCATGAGTTGCGAGAGAATTGTCGTCAATTGACGAGAAATAAATTTCTCCCCGTTGTAACTGGCCATACATACTGAAATTTTCGGCCGAACTGCGGTGTCGGATTGAAATTTCGTTGCGCTCATAATGACCGATGTCTTATCAGATCCCGAACAAATACTATCCACGTAAATATCTCAGTGTTGCCCAGCGTAAGTCATTAAGTTTAAGACGGGCAAGCGCAATCGGAATGTATGCAACTCCAAAGTGTTCGTGGATGCTCCGCAGAATCTCCTTCCGTGCCATTTTGTCCATTGAAATTCCGTTGTTTTGATGTTCCGCAACAATTTCTGGAAGCAACCTAACTGAACAACCAGCCTTAATCAACCTCTGGTTGTGATCGAAATCACCACAAATATGGTACTCGGGGTTGTACCCTAAATGCTTTGAACGACGATAGAATGTGCCTTGATGATGCCAACAGTTGTCGATTCGCATCTTTAAGCCGTCCCTCGGAATATATACATCTTTGCCATCCATCAATACGCGAAAACTAGCCACATCAATATCATCTTTAAGACACTGCCGCAGGCTGTCCGACGGAATCTGGGTTAGCCGGTCTCCCGCGTTCAGGTGAAGGACGAACTCTCCGCGAGACGCAGCCACTCCTTTGTTCATGGCGTCATAGATGCCTTTGTCCGGTTCACTTAGCCAGTAATCGATCTTATCGTCGAACCTATGTAGCAGTTCAACAGTGCCGTCGTCAGAGCCACCGTCAATAACAATCAGTTCAATATCCTGCTTAACATGAGGCAAAATACTTTCGATCACCTGCTGAAGTTCTTCTCGATCACGGAAGACAACGATGATTATGGAAACCAAAGGCGCCAGAGTTATCGTTCTCCCGGTCAGCTTTGTCCCCCCTTCCAAGGGGTTCTGTATCGTTCCCATCACGCTGGCTCCAGACTAACAAGCTCAAGCCCCACTCGTATCATACTCGATCGATGGACCATCGGTTGCCGGCGTCGCAACTGCTGACACGCAAGACACAGGATCTGCAGTACATACATATTCCTCGCTACTATATATTGCTTGGCCCTAAGTCTCTAACTCGCTATCCTCTCACGAGTGGGGCTCCGTCCCCACTCTGGCCTGTTCTAATCATCTTGGATCACAACGGACCGGTAAAATTCTACTCGGACTCGATATAACGAGACATGGCATGGCTCTATCGCGCTTCTTGTCATGAGAACTTAGCGCGCTCTTACACGCCCTGCCCGGACGGCATCCGGTCGGCGGGAAGAAGGTCATGCGGCAATCTTGCCGGACGTAATCTTATCTACAGCCCGATTCACGAGATTCGCAATCAGTCTCAAAAAGTTGCCCGGGAGATATTCATCAACGCAATAAGCCTTCCAAACAATCCAACACCAAATTACTTGGGCTTTGCTGTCGCCGTACTTAGCAATCAGTTCATATATTTCTCGGCGACGAGCAGGAGGGTCCTGCTGTGTCAGGCTTTCAGGATGAACCCGATACAAAGCAAGGTATTGAGGCAGATATAAAACGTTTAGTCCGGCTCGATAAAATTCGATCCAGAGCTGCCAGTCAAATCCGAAGTGCAGTTGTTCATCCAGCCTGAGCGCGTTACGCCGCCAAAAGGTTGCTGGCTGCAGAAACATGTCGTGCCGCTTCATCCACTCCTCGGTCATGCGGTTGGGATGGCTTGGAACAACCGGCTGGGTAAGGCGCCCAGTATCCGTCATGTAGTAACCGTTCCCAGTTACAACATCAACGTTGGGATGTTGCTGAAATATCGCAGCTACAAATCTTAGTGTGTCCGGACCAAAGAACAGGTCATCCGAGTTAAGCCAGCAGACAACCTCACCATTAGCCATATCAAGCCCACAGTTGATTGCCTGCGCTGGACCGGTGTCTTTTCTCTGAATGAATCGCGAGGGATAGGACGCCACCACCGCAACGGTGTTGTCTGTCGACATGCCATCCAGAATAATGTGCTCGATCTCTTTATGCGTCTGTCCGTGAATGGATTCTAGGCAGTCCTTGATGTACCGCCCCTGATTTCTACTTGGAGTAATGATCGTGATGAGCATAGGGCCTTTTTCATTATAGCCAGATCGAATGGATCGTTAGCATTAGAGAAAATGGGCACTATTGACTGGGCCCTGAACGTTGAACTGAGCGCGTTTCGCAGAAGACCTCGAATCCAGTACACTTTGAAAATATGGACAGATTGCCCGACGACAATGGCGTGCTAAAAGCCGACTCCTTGGGCGAAGCCGATTCTCGAATGCAACCTGGTACCTCGGCCAAACTTAAACGAATCTTTCGTATTCTGGCCGGGTTCTTTTTGGGCCAGGGTGTTCTTCAGAGCTTCAATCTGATGATCGGTCTATATCTTGTTCGGGCGCTTAGCGTGGAGTCCTATGCACAGCTTGGGTTGGCACTTGGCTTCCAACAGACGATAACCACTTTAATGGATCTTGGCGTAGCCGGAACAATCATCCCCTTGGTTGGCGAACAGGCGCACGATAAAACACGAGTTGGAAAGTATGTGCGTGCTGCGAAACATCTACGGGATCGAATATTCTTAGTATTGGCGCCCCTCTCCGCAATTGCGTTCTTGGCAATCACATCTAGGCACAATTGGTCTTATGGGGCTCAGACCGCGCTCTTAGTTTCGGTGCTTCTGGCCCTCTACTCAAGCGGTCCGCTTTCTTATTACTCCGCCCCTCTCTTTCTGTATGGCCGCCTCCGCGATTTCTATCTTCCGCAGAGCATAACGGCAGGCGCGCGCCTTATCAGCTATTTGGCGCTCGGCGCATCTGGATATCTTAACTCTTCAGTCGCGGCTATATTTGGAGCGCTTAATATCACAATAAATGCCGGAATTCTGGGTAAAAAAAGCGTGACCCTCTTCAGCCTGCCGGAAACTCACGATCCCGCTGTAAATCGCGAAGTCATTCATTACGTTCTGCCTGCAGTCCCGGCGGTCATTTTTTCCGCATTTCAGATGCAGATAGCTCTTCTGCTCATTGGCATCTTTGGGCAGACCACGAGCATAGCCCAAGTTGCTGCATTAGGCAGAATCAGCCAGCTTTTCTTGATATTGACAACTTTTAATATTGTCGTGGTAGAACCCAAGATCGCAAAACTAAGCCGCGATCGACTGTTAAGCATGTATGTAAGATTAGTATCCTTGGCAGTAGCTTTGGCAGTTCTCGTCTCCTGGTTCAGCTTCACCTTTCCTCAACCATTCATATGGTTATTAGGTTTTAAATACGAGGGAGTCCGAAGTGTAGTTGGGCTTTCTGTCATGACTGCATGTATCAGTTACGTTACCAATCTCATTTGGTTGATGAATCGGGCAAGGAAATGGTTGTTCTGGCGTGGAACCTTGCTGGAAATCGTTCTCGTTCTCTCTGCCGATATCCTTTTTTTGTTAACCAAAGGTGTACAGACAACGAGAAATGCTGTGCTGTTCACTCTTACTTCCGCTTTATGCGGGCTATGCGTGCATGCTTATATCACTTACCATGGGTTTCAAAAAGGTCCACGAGTAATTGCAGAGACGGTTGTCTCGGTTAACTACTAATAGAGCATTTTGATGCTGCAGGAGCTCTAAACCAAACCTCGTATGATAGATAATTTTTTGGTGACCTAGAGACTGCTCACTGCAGAATACTTCTGGGAAAATCTAATCCAGTAAGAATTAAAAAATGCTGGAGCATTTAAAACTTCCGCAAGAATAATGCGTCTCCTTGCAATAGTTCTCCCGTTGATTCAGAATGAAAACCTTCCTCTAAGTGTGTGAGTACAAAACCTTCATCCCCGCACAAAGCATTCATCCTTTCCAAAGTCTCTGATCCTTCGTATAGCGGTTTGAAGGATACTTCCATCCAAATCATACGAACTCGCTTCAGCGTCTCTTTAGCTCCGGCAATTACCTGTGCTTCAGAGCCCTGAACGTCAATCTTCAGGAGGTCGATAGTATCCCGAAATTCACGGCAGATGTCATCCAAAGTAGCCGTGTGTACACTAACAATATCCCTAACGTTCATATCGCGTCCGCCATAAGCGTCAGCGATCTCTCTCTTTAATGACAGGAGGGAAGAACTATAATCCCAGTTCAGCAGCTCCATATCAACAGTCTCTCCGCGCGCTGCAGCCGCGACTTCAACGATGGAGAAGCGAGGCCCTGGAAACTTCTTCTTTAATTCATTAACCCGCGTCGGCTGCGGCTCAATCAACATTGCCTTGCATATGCCGCAATAGCTCTCGATCGATAAAGTAAACTCCCCTTGCGATGCGCCTACGTCAACCAAATTTATCAACTGACCCTGCTTCAGATAAGGCATCAAAGAAACTGGAATGTTGAATCGATTCCACGGAACATTGAGTAACCTCGTTCCCTTTTCTTTAACCCAGCGCTTTGCGCTCGAAGGTAATAAATGCTGCAGACGCATGACGGGGCTCATAACTCCTTGATTGTCGTTGGCTTATTGTACGTGGTCAGGTCGGTGTCAGCAACACATGTGCCCAATCGTTAAGACAAAACAGATACTTCAGTCGACGCTATTGGCTCTCCTGGTGTGGCGCCTCATTCCGTAAAGTCCCTTGCAAATAGTTCGAACTATCTTTCGTTCTCCAGAGTTGAAAAATAAATGCTATGTGAGGTGACTGCGAACCGCTTCCCACGTGAGACGGACGCCCTGTTCCAGACTAGTTGTATGGCGCCAGCCTAATCTCTGCAGGCGAGTTACATCTAACAGCTTACGAGGCGTACCATCTGGCTTCGTTGAGTCAAAAACGAATTCGCCCTCGAAATTCAAGACACGAGCTACAGTCTCGGCTAACCCGCGAATGGTCAGGTCCTCACCGGTTCCGATGTTGATTAAAGGTGGAGAATCCTCGGACAGAAAAGAATCGAAGCGTGTCTGATCCAGGTTCATCAGAAAACTACAGGCGTTGGCAAGATCATCGGAGTAGAGCAACTCGCGGCGAGGAGTCCCGGTACCCCAGACACCAACCTGCCCCGCACCTGTAGCGATGGCTTCGGCGGTCTTGCGGATCAGGGCCGGAAGAACGTGGGAGCTATTGAGATCAAAGTTGTCGCCAGGACCGTAGAGGTTAGTAGGCATGGCCGCCAGGTACTTTGTCCCATACTGTCGGTTATAGCTCCAGCACATCTCGATGCCCGCGATCTTTGCGATAGCATAAGGCCGATTTGTCGTTTCAAGCGGACCCGTAAGCAGATACTCTTCCTTAATCGGTTGAGGGCAGAGTTTGGGATAGATGCAGCTGGAACCAAGGAAGAGAAGCCGCTCCACGTCATGGCTTCGGCTTGCTTCTATGAGGTTCGTCTGAAGGATGAGGTTGTCGCGGAGAAATTCAGCCGGATAAGTATTGTTGGCGAGAATGCCGCCCACTTTCGCTGCTGCCAGGAAGACGAATTCCGGTTTTTCCCTGACGAAGAAATCGTTGACGGCCTTGGTATCGAGAAGATCAAGTTCAGCACGGGTTTGGAGGACTAAATTGGCGTATCCCTGACGCTGGAGAGAGCGGACAATCGCCGAGCCGACGAGCCCTCTGTGCCCGGCGACATAGATGCGTGAGTCGGATTTCATGTAGTTCGGCATTGTGATCTCTTGCAAAGTTCAAAGTCGGGGCCGCATAACGATGCCGCCAGTTGCATTAGGTCATTGAGCCCCATTGGCGTTGTAGGTGTTGAAACCGTGTTCTCGAACGAGGGCATCTCGTTGCGCAGCTTTCAGATCGGCTTCAACCATCTCTCGAACAAGATCTGCAAAAGGCGTTCTGGGCGTCCAACCTAACTCGCGCCTGGCCTTGTTAGGATCACCCAAAAGGGTGTCCACTTCCGTTGGGCGGAAATAGCGTGGATCGATGGCAACTACGGTGTTGCCATTTTTGTCTATGGCTTTCTCGTCGATGCCGCTTCCCTCCCATGTTAGGTCGAGGTCGAGCAGCATGGCACAACGTTCTACGAACTCGCGGACGCTGTGTTGTTCGCCCGTAGCGATGACATAATCCTGAGGCTTGTCCTGTTGCAACATCAACCATTGCATCTCGACATAATCCCGGGCGTGACCCCAGTCGCGTTTGGCATTGAGGTTGCCAAGATAGAGTTCCTTCTGGAGACCGGCCTTGATGCGTGCGAGGCCACGGGATATCTTGCGCGTGACGAAAGTCTCGCCGCGCAAAGGAGACTCGTGGTTGAAAAGAATTCCATTGCAGGCGTAGATGCCATACGCTTCGCGATAATTGACGCATATCCAGAAGGCATACATTTTCGCAACCGCATAAGGAGATCGGGGATAGAACGGCGTTGTCTCTCTCTGCGGGATCTCCTGCACCAGCCCGTATAGCTCGGAGGTACTGGCCTGGTAAAACTTAGTCTTCTTTTCAAGACCGAGGATTCGGATGGCCTCAAGGAGACGCAGAGGCCCAAGGGCGTCCGCATCGGCAGTGTATTCGGGCTGCTCGAATGACACCTGAACATGAGACTGGGCGCCGAGATTATAGATCTCGTCCGGTTGGACTTTAGAAACAACATGGATCAAAGAAGAGGTGTCCGTAAGATCGCCGTAGTGAAGAAAAAGGTGAGGGGAAGGGTTGTGCGGATCTTCATACAAATGGTCGATGCGTGCTGTATTGAAGAGCGAGGATCTACGCTTGATGCCATGAACCTCATAGCCTTTCAAAAGAAGGAATTCCGCCAGATAGGCGCCATCCTGTCCGGTAATACCTGTGATGAGGGCTTTCTTCAAACAGAGATTCTCCTTTTCCTGCCTGGTGCCGGGGTGGGCTTAGGCGATTCTACCTTGATGGCTGGTTGCTGACGAGCGACACGATTTTACGACAAGCACAAGACCTAATGGCCTCTCAGCGCAGCTTCTCGCAAAGCCTCAAGTTGTTGAGCCCTGGCTGGGTCCTGGCGAAGTTTAGCAACAACCTGTCGCAAAAGAACCCAGCCCGTACCCAAAAAAGCTCCAACAAACGCCGCCGCCAAAACAAGAAGCAGTCGGTGTGGTCCTGATTTCTTATCTGGAAGCGTTGCGCGGTCCACGACTTGAAGCACTGGTGCATCCCTGGATTCATCCAACCGAGCGCCCTCATATTGCTTAGCCAGCAACTCAAAGAGCGTTTCGTGATATTTGACCTCGCGTTGCTTTCGCACATACTCGAGAGCAAGTTCGGGAACCCTCGCTGTAGGTAGCTGCACATTACCAGGCTCTCGTTTTGAGGGATCACTTTGAAGCCGCTGAAGCTGCTGCTGCAGGCCCGCAATCTGCGTCTCTAATCGAATAACCTGCGGATTTTCGTCGGTCGCCCCCTGTTTTAGCGACACGAGTTGCACTTGGAGACTGGTGATCTGCGCTCGTATCTGCGCCATCGAATCAATCTCCACTTGAGCTTGACCGTTCGGCGCAATCAATCCCGTCTGCTCTTCTGTTCTTTTCAGCTCCACTTCAGCATCGGCCAGGGCGTTCTTCTCGCGTTCAAGCTGCTGCTCGAAGAAATATCTCCGCTGCGCCGATTCAGTAAGCGCTAATTTGCCGTTCTGCTCGCGCAAAGCATCGAGATAAGCATTTGCGATGTCGGTAGCGCGCTTTGGATCGTGATCCTCAACACTGATCGAGATCAAAGTATTTTTGGCCAAAAGAAAGGTGCGTCGCGATTTGAGTTCCTTCTCGGCATCGCTGATTCGTTTGGCCTTGTACACGCTTTGCAGATCGAACTGTCGGATAATCCCTTCCGCGATCGTGCGGCTCTCCAGAATACCCAGATAAACATCTCCCGGAGTCTTCAACCCCGCTAGTGATCCCACTACACCCAGCGATCCTAACTGGCTTGCGACTTGAGAAAGTCCGCTCCCGGGCGCGTTTTGCGGAGGAAGAAAGGTCGCTTCCGCGGTAAACATCGGCTTCATAACGACAAAAACTATAAACGCCATCAACGCTGCCACAGCCACTACAAACTTCAAAATGGTCTTCTTCTCGCGCAGCAACAAGGTCGCGACGTCGATCAGATCGATCCCCTGTTCCTCAGAAGCATGCGGCGTAGCACCAGCTTCCAGTTCAGAAAGACTAGAGGTCGCGGGAGAATGAGCTAACGTTTCCTGGAGCATTTCCTATCTTTCCTAAAACACGACGTTGGCCGCGGCGATTGCGATTCCAAACTGGCCGACGATCTGCGCTAAGTCTACGATAAGCCGCAACGTTTTGCCCTTATTGAAGTTCAGCGGAATCACCACGGTGTCGCCGGGATATAGTCCCAATGAGTCAAAGCCGTTGCCCCGCAGAGAAGAACTATATTGTTTGCTGATCACAGCTCCACTGGCGCGAATCACATAAGCACGGCCCTTGTCTGCATCTCGGTTCGCGCCGCCTGCCAACCGGACGTATCCTCCAAGCCGCCGGCTCGGATCGAAGACGAAGGAGTTCTGATTGTAGACCGCTCCGTCCACGCTCACCGTAGATGGAATACGAGGAACGATAAACTGATCCCCATCTTCGAGCGGAAGATCTGGAAGCTGCGAGGCATCATGACTGTCCGGCTGCAACTCGAGCACGATACGGCCCGTTGCGCGCGCCTGGCGAAGACTATTGATCACGTTTTGATTCTGCTGCTGGGCGGCGGCTAAAGCAGCAGTGTCTTGAGCGCTAACCGCACTATTCGCACTATTCACAGCGGTCGTACTGACCTGCAAAGCAATCTGGTCGACATACTCATTCAAGCGTTGCTGTTGTACCCTCCGTGTCGACTCGCGCGTAAACTCCGAACCATACAGATACGCATCGGGAGTCGTTCCGCCCGCACGCTTCACCAGTTGCCGCAAAGTCTCGCCGGGAAGCACGCTGTAGATACCCGCGGAAGCAAACTCCCCCTCCAGCCGTACAAACCGTGTCTGCTGCGACTGTGGCACGCGAATGTCCGCCTTGGAAAAAATTGTGACCACATCCCCGGGCATCAGTTCAAGGTTCTGCGAAGAATCTCCTTCCAGAACAACTTTCCCGAGATTGAACGGCAATAACGATGTCGTCAGATTCTCTTTGCTCTGACGCTCGATAACCGCATAGCTCCAATCGATGTCCGGCTCAATCAATTTGACATCGTTGCGGGGTTTGAATTGTCCTGCAGATGCAATTGGGGTCGTCCCCCCGACACTGGCAGTCGCCGAACTCATTCGGTTTGAGGCGCCTAAATTCCCTGTATTCGTTGACGACTGCAATGGCCCATTCTGGAGTGAATAATTTGTGCCGTTTGGATTGCTTGACGAATACTGTGCAAAACGATCACTCGTTCCGCCGACTACTGGAGAAGTCTCCGGAATCTTCTGACAATCCAGTCCTCCATCTGTCAGAGGGGACCCATCAAAGCTGTTGTCAGCTTGGTCGTTAGAAGTTCCTTGCGTGCTGGTAAAAGGAAGGCCTATAAGGTTTGAATTCCTGGTCGTGGAATATCTCCATTCTGGATGTTCCCCCTCTTCTCCGGCAGGTATCCCATAGCGCAGCTCGGGAACGCCAAACGGTGTATTCGGCAGGCAGGTCGGAACGTACGATAACATCGGCTGACCCAGTTGACTTCGCTTCAGCCAATAGTCCCGTGTAATGAGCGCGTCTTTACCGGGGATCAGATCGAGGACGCGCATGCCTGGCTTCCAGGTGAACCGTCCAGGATTCGCGACATTCCCGCGAAGCGTAATTGCGTCCTTAAATTGATCGGCAACTGCGCTCAGTTCGAGGAGATCGCCGTCTTGCAGCAACGTAGATCTTCCCTGGGCATCAAGAGGCACTTCAATCATGCTCCGTAAATGCCGTTCGTCGACTCGTTCAAGCCGCGCCTTCTCGCCCGAAGCCACATTGGTCGGTCCGGAAGCGAGCTCCAGCACATCGCCCAGAGTTGTATCGTGGGCCGACTTCAATTCGTAAATAGCGGGCCCCTTCACGCTGCCGCCGACCGCCACCTGAGGACCCACCGGCGGAATGTAGATCACATCGCCCGGCAACAACTGCACATCATTCGTCTTGTCGCCACGCTGCAGAAGGTCGTACAAGTCGAAGTCAACAACAACCTTGCCAGAGCGTTTCAGTTGGATGTGCCGCATGCTGCCTTGCGGCGTCGGTCCGCCGGTTGCGAATAAAGCATTGGTCAAAGTACTGAGCGAACTGATCGTGTAGCTTCCAGGCCGATGCGCCTGTCCCACGACAAAAACCTGAATCGACCGCAACTGCCCCATGTTCACGTTGAGGTCGAAGTTACGAAACACGCGACCCATCTGCGCTTTCAGATAGTCCTGCACCTTCGCGAACGACAATCCGGCGACCTGCAGTGTGCCAACCTCAGGGATGTAGATGTTTCCAGTCCGGTCAACCGTATAGCGGCCATTGAGCGTCACCTGGCCCCATACCTGAATACGCAGTTCATCGCCCGGCCCAATCACATAATCCGGTGTCACGGGAACAATGTTCAGCGGAGCGAAGGTCGAAGGCGCGTTCCGGAACAGCATGGCGCCATAGATTGGCAGCATCTTCCCAATCGAATTTGCGACCATTTGCTGAAACTCGGTGGGGGAGTCCAGCGGACGACTTGTCTCCCCATTTAAGTTCTGCTGCTGCGTTCGGTTACCGTTCGGAGCATTGGGGTTCTGATTCTCAGGCTGACTGGAAAGGATAACTCCTTGATTGGCTCCGGGCTGCTGCTGGCTAAGCGGCGATAGAGGGCGCTGTGGAATGGTTCCCTGATCACTTGGCTGACAGTTTGGATCGGTCGGGCTGCAGGTGGTCTGCTGTCCAGACACGCTTCCCAGAGCCTGACCGAGCTGAGTGAACTGCGCTAGCGACGTACTTGCTCCAAGCACCGCGAATAAACACGCGTATCCAAACTTCAAAACTTTACGGGAGCTACCGAACTGCATCTGCTGAAATCCTCGCAAAACCGGCTTACCTTTCAATCCAACCCTTTGGCAAAAAAACGCTGCAACGCACGAGAGCCATTCGCAAACCACTGCTCGTTCGCCCAATATGTCTCCAGCATACCCGAATGCATTCACGAAACCTAAAGAAGTAATGAGTCTCTGCCCCTGCGAAACCAATAGGGATTGACGATGGCCAGCCTCAAGCACATTCTTTCTGACTCGTCTCCACCGCCTGAGCTACCCGCAACATCGTTGCCTCATCGAAGTGCTTTCCCATCACCTGCACCCCGATCGGCAGACCATCCTTCGTCGTCCCGCACGGCACGCTCACCCCACAGATCCCCGCCAGGCTCGCTGCCACCGAATAGATGTCCTCCAGGTACATCTTCACCGGATCGTCCGTCTTCTCTCCCAGTCTGAATGCCGGGGTCGGCGTCACCGGAGCCACCAGCACATCCACCTCGGTGAAGACGGCCAGAAAATCCCGCGCCAGCAGCGTTCTCACCTGCTGTGCCTTGCGATAGTAAGCGTCGTAGTACCCAGCGCTCAGAACATAGGTACCAAGCAGGATCCGTCGTTTCACCTCAGCCCCGAATCCCGCATCCCGCGTCCTTCGATACATCGCCGAGAGCGTCTTCGCCTCATCCGCCCTGAATCCGAACCTCACCCCATCGAACCGCGATAAGTTCGACGAGGCCTCTGCCGTCGCGATCACGTAGTAGGTTGGGATTGCGTACTTTGTGTGCGGTAAACTGACCGGCTTCACCACGCATCCGGCAATCTTGAGACCAGCAAGCACGCCATCAATCGCACTGCGAATCTCCGGGTCCAGTCCCTCCCCGAAGTACTCCTTCGGCACTCCTACCCTCAGTCCCTCCACCGGCTTCGCTAACCCTCCGGCAAAATCCTCCGCAGGACGGTCGGATGAAGTAGCGTCCATAGCATCTTTTCCCGCTATCACCTGCAATACTGTCGCGGCATCCTTCACATTCTTCGTCAACGGGCCAACCCGGTCCAGCGACGAGGCAAACGCGATCAGCCCATATCTGCTGACTCGCCCATATGTCGGCAGCACGCCCACGACTCCGCAAAAAGCCGCTGGCTGCCGTATCGACCCGCCAGTATCGGTTCCAAGTGTCGCCACCGCAAAATCCGCAGCCACAGCAGCAGCAGACCCACCACTCGAGCCCCCGGGAACGCGTTCCAAAGCCCTGGGATTCAACACAGGTCCATAGGCCGAGTTCTCATTCGACGAGCCCATCGCAAACTCGTCGCAGTTCAGCTTTCCCAAAAGAACGGCCCCAGCCGCTTCGAGCTTCTTCACAACCGTAGCATCGTAAGGCGGCCTGTAACCCTGGAGAATCAGTGACCCTGCGGTAGCTGGAACACCTTGCACCACCAGTACATCCTTGATCCCCACCGGAACCCCGGCAAGTGCCGGCAGCGCCTCACCCTTCGCAACCATTCCATCGATCTTCGCCGCCTGGGTCATCGCCCGTTCGCGGTTCAGCGCCAGGAAACTATTGATCTTAGTGTCCCTCGAGCCGATGCGTGCATAATGCAGCTCCGCCATAGCCGTAGCTGTTATCGTCCCCGACGCAACCGCTGCCCGGACTCCATCAATTGTCAGACCTTCTAACTCCATCGCCTTTATGCTCACCGTCTCTTGGCTTTTTTTGAAACTAACGTTCTACGCCGGCGAAACTGCCATTGCGGAGAATTACCGCTCGATCACCTTGGGTACCTTGAAAAACCGTCCATCCGTCTCCGGAGCCGCAACCATTACGGCTGCACGGTCCAGCGAAGGCCGCACCTCATCCTTGCGCAGCAAGATACCGGCCGTATCCGCAACGCCACCCAGTATTTCGCCTACCTGGGCCATCGGTGGAATCCCGTTCGTATTTAACTCGTTTAATTGAGCGATGTGGCCCAGAATGGCGTTCAGGTCACGCCGCATCCGTGGCTCTTCCTCCGCAGTAAGCTCCAGATTTGCCAACTCGGCAACCCGTCTCACATCCTCAATCGTGACCCCGGCCCGTTCCGTCATCGTCTGTCATTCCTCTTCTTTTCAAAGTGTATCTCGCTTACCCGCACCCCTGCGATCCTTCCAAGCTCTCCGATAATCTGTCCGCGCATACTCATCAACTGCCGTAACCACGCCCCATCCTCCACCTGCACCTGCACCACCCCATCCATATAACCCACAACTGTCCCTCGCTCAGCAAGCGCTTTACCACACACAACGGGCCATGCTGCGGCCAGCCTGTCCTCATCGCGCAACGCCTCGAGGCTACGCCCGAGAGACCCCTTCAACAGGTCCCGCATTCCTTCTAATGACATCGCAACACTCCAGAAAAGGCGAATCGGCGGTGATCGCGCAAGGGTGTCTACACAGCGCTATCTCTTTTCGTCGCGGCCAGATAAAAAATGCTCGAATCAAAATCGAGCGAAGCAAATGATCCTTCCCATCTCCGAAACGAGGGGGCGAAAACGAGCAATTCTCGCCCGAAGGTCTTTCTAAAACGCGCCATCCTGATTCACCACGGACGAAAACGTCTTCAGTAGAATCACTAAGTCCTTGGCAAGCGACCAGTGCTCCACATACTTGCAGTCCAAGGCAACCCGGGCGTCGTAACTCAGCATGCTTCGTCCTGAAACCTGCCATAGGCCGGTCAGACCTGGCTTAACCCGGCAATAACAGTCGAAACACTCGCGATATTTCTCAACCTCTGCCGCCACAATGGGTCGCGGACCAACCAGACTCATCTGCCCCATCAATACGTTCCAAAGCTGTGGCAGCTCGTCCAGGCTGTACCTCCGAAGAAAAATACCCAGCCGCGTGATCCGTGGATCTTCCCGCAACTTATGTGTTTTGTTCCACTCTGATCGCGCTTCCGGGTGTTGCGCGAGATAATCTTCCAGCACCTCAGCCGAGTTCAAACACATCGTCCGAAACTTCCACATCGAAAAGAATGCCCCGCCTTTGCGAATTCGCCGGTGGGAATAAAAGACCGGTCCAGGCGAACTCAGCATCACAATCGCCGACACCGCTCCCAACAACGGCAATAGAACCGGTATTGCGATCAACACCAGCAACACATCGCAGCATCGTTTAATCACCCGGTACCGGAAAAACTCGGACGGAGCCCCGCTAACTCGTTGCAGCCGCTCCGACGAGCGGCCTGTAGACTCCGTGTACGAATAAGAACCTTCGATAGCCGCTGTCCGCGACTCAGGAGATTGATATTCAGCCTGCATTCGAATCCTGTATCTGGACGGCCGTACGCTTGCATCCTTCTGCATCTCGTCGGTCGTGCCGGTTACTGACGCATCATTTGTGTCGCGGTAAAACTTCTCTAACTCGGCTCCGCAGCTCAATTGATCCACGTAGACGACCGCGCCTCGATTCCCATCTTTTGCCAGCAGACTCTTACGTCAGTCTCTTTTTACCAAATTCTCCGATCGACACCTGAGAAATGTAACCGCATTGAACCAACTTCAACATTCTACCCGTCTATGTTGCGGCAGGTTAATATCTCTTGAACGGTTCACCGTTTGTTCGTCCCCTTTTGAAACTGAAAACAAGCACTCTAGGTGCACGCCGACCGCTAAACTGGTGAGATGCAAGTTCTCGATACACCTTTGCGCGACGTCAGACTGATTCAACCCCAACGCTTCGGAGATAGTCGCGGCTGGTTCGCGGAAGTATTTAACCAATCAATCTTTTCCGCAGCCGGTCTTCCCACCCAATTCCTCCAGGACAACCAGTCTTTCTCCCGAAAGGGCGTCCTCCGCGGTCTCCACTACCAGCTCGGCCAACCCCAGGGCAAGCTGGTACGTGTCCTCTCCGGCCATATCTGGGACGTCGCCGTCGACCTCCGCCGCAACTCGCCCGACTTCGGTAAATGGGCCGGATTCCATCTCAAAGCCCAGTCCCCCACCGACGACCTCCAGATCCTTTGGATTCCCGAAGGCTTCGCCCACGGCTTCCTCGTTCTCTCCGAAACCGCAGAAGTCCTTTACAAGACCACCAACCTCTACTACCCCGCCGGAGAACGTTCCATCCTCTGGAGCGACTCAACCCTCGACATCGCCTGGCCTCTGGAAGCCCTCAACGGCACACAACCCTCGGTCAGCCCCAAAGACGCCCTCGGATCACCCTTCACCGAGGCCGAGCTGCCGCCAGTCGGCTAGGCATCCCCACCCCTATCAGAGGCTTACTTCAGACGGTTGCGAGTGGAGCGTTCGACCCCGCCGATCGCCCTCGTCGTGAGCCATCTCTCGAAATAAGCTTGCTATCCGCGCTCCACCAGCCACCGTTCCACCTCAGCCAGCGACTCCACCGCCACATAATCGCCCTTGCATCCCGCTGCCTCAGTCCCTCGAATCAAAAACGCCTGCCGCAAACCGGCTGCATTGGCAGCCCCTACATCCGAGCACCGGTCTCCCACCAGGACACTCTCGCTCAACTCCACCCCAAACTCCCTGGCCCCGCGACGCAGCATCCCAGTCCCGGGCTTCCTATCCTCGTGCTCCTGCTTGTACTTCCCCACCCCATGCTCCGGATGAAACGGACAGAAATACACCGCATCCAACTCGACTCCTTCAGCCCTCAGTTCCCCACGCATGAACTCCATCAGCACCTCAAAGTCCGCCTCCGCGTAGTATCCCCGCGCAATTCCCGCCTGGTTCGTCACCACAATCAGCCGATAACCCAGCGCAGCCGCCGTTCTGCAGAGAGAAAATATCCCATCGACAAACCGAACCTCTTCGGCCCGATACAGATACCCCACCTCCTCATTCACCACCCCATCTCGATCCAGAAATAAAGCCCGTTCCCTCATATCTCCGCCACAACCTGCCCGAGCGAATCCCGCCAGTCCATCATCCTCCACCCAAACCGCTCCGCAAGCTTATCGCAGTTCATCCGCGAATTCGCCGGCCGTCTCGCCGGCGTCGGATACTCAGCACTTGCAATCGCCTCGATCTCCGCAAACCGCGCCTCAGGCTCTTTCTGTTGCTGCAGCCGCACCGCCTCCACAGCAAATCCATGCCACGTCGTCTCACCCGCTCCAGCCGCGTGATAAATCCCGCCCGCATCCGCCAGCACAGCTGCAAGTTCCCGCGCCCGCGCCACAGTCTCACATTGTCCAATGACTGCCGCTGTCATCCTCGCCAGATCGCGGCTCCAGGTCGGCGCGCCATGCTGATCCGCAACCACGCGCAACCTCTCCCGCTCCCGCGCCAGCTTCAAAATCGTCAGCAGAAAATTTTTCCCTCGCGCCGCATACACCCAGCTCGTCCGAAAGATCGCATGCCCCGCACCGCTCTCAGCCAGCGCCATCTCCCCAGCCAGCTTACTCGCCCCATACACACTCACCGGTCCAGTCGGGTCCGTCTCACGGTAAGGCGCACTCGCCGAACCATCAAAGACATAATCCGTCGAAAAGTGAATCACTCCCGCCCCAATCGAAGCCGCCTCCTCCCCAATCGCTCGAACGGCCTCAAAGTTGATCGCAAACGCCAGCTCCCGCTCGCTCTCCGCCTTATCCACTGCCGTATACGCTCCCGCATTGACGATCCATCGCGGCCTCACCGCGCGAATCATCTCCCGAACCGAAGCCGCATCCGCCAAATCCATCTCCGCGCGCACTGGAGAAATCACCTCGCCCAGAGGCTGCAGCGTCATCAGCAACTCCCCGCCCACCTGCCCTGTAACCCCTGTCAACAGTATCCGCACAACGCCCCCACACAAGCTCAAACCCAAAGCTCAAAAACTCAAAGCTCCCTAATACACCGTCTCTTCCAGCACCCGCAGCAGATACTGACCATACGAGCTCTTCGCAATCTTTGCCGCCAGCGCTCGCAGCTGAGCCGCATCGATATAGCCCAGCCGGTACACAATCTCCTCCGGACACGCGACCTTCAGCCCCTGCCGCTTCTCGAGTGTGTGGATAAACATCGCTGCATCCAACAGAGAATCGTGCGTTCCGGTATCGAGCCACGCCGTCCCGCGGCCAAGCACCTGCGTCCTCAACTGCCCCTGCTCCAGATACCACCGATTGACATCTGTTATCTCCAGTTCACCCCGAGGCGAAGGCTTCAACCCTTCAGCCACACCCACCACCTGAGCATCGTAAAAATAAATCCCTGTCACCGCATAGCGAGACTTCGGCTTCAGCGGCTTCTCTTCAATCGAAATCGCCCGCCGTTGCGCGTCGAACTCCACCACACCGTAACGCTCAGGATCCAGCACCGGATATGCAAACACCGTCGCTCCCGTTCTACCTGCCGCGGCCTCTCGCAGCGTCTTCGCAAAGTCCTGCCCATAGAAAATATTGTCGCCCAGCACCAGGCAGCAACCCTCCCCCGCCAGAAAACCCTTCCCGATCAGAAATGCCTGCGCCAATCCATCCGGCGACGCCTGCACCGCATACTGCAGCTTCAGTCCCCACTGCTCCCCATCGCCCAGCAGTTGTTGAAAACGCGGCGTATCCTCAGGCGTCGAAATCACCAGAATCTCGCGAATCCCAGCCAGCAGCAGCGCCGACAGCGGATAGTAGATCATCGGTTTGTCGTAAACCGGCAGCAGTTGTTTCGAAACCGTCTGCGTCACCGGATGCAATCTCGTCCCTGAACCGCCCGCAAGAATAATTCCCTTCAACGCACACTCTCCAAACTCGCCTTGTCCTTGCCCATGTCCTTGCCCTTCGCAACAGCCCCAGCCGAATCTCCCGCCTCACGCCCGGAATAGTTCTGCGTCAGCCATTGCTGATACGCCCCGCTCGTCACATTCGCAACCCACTCCGCATTCGCCAGATACCACTCCACCGTCTTCCTCAAACCCGTCTCGAAACTCTCCTGCGCCCGCCAGCCAAGCTCACCCTCCAGCTTCCGCGCATCGATCGCATACCGCCGATCATGGCCCGGCCGGTCCGTCACATATTTCACCAGTTGCCGATGCGGCCTGAACTTCGACTCCGGAACCATCTCATCCAGCAACGCGCACAGCATCGTCACCACTTCAAGATTGCTCCGCTGATTCCCGCCGCCGACGTTATAAGTCGCGCCCACGCGCCCACGCGCCAGCACCGTTCGAATCGCCCGGCAATGATCCAGCACATAGAGCCAGTCCCTCACCTGCTGCCCATCGCCATAAACCGGCAGAGCCTTGCCCGCCAGCGCATTCGCAATCATCAGCGGAATCAGCTTCTCCGGAAACTGATACGGCCCATAGTTATTCGAGCAGTTCGTCACAATCGCCGGCAATCCATACGTGTGCACCCACGCCCGAACCAGATGATCCGACGAAGCCTTCGACGCCGCATAAGGACTATTCGGCGCATAAGGCGTCTCTTCATGAAACGCTGGCGCCTCAGGTGTCAGCGTCCCATAAACCTCATCGGTCGACACATGCAGAAACCGAAACCTCTCGCGCTCCTCGCCTGCCAGCGATTCATAGAACTCCCGCGCCGCTCGCAACAGCGTAAACGTCCCATCAATATTGGTTCGCAGGAACGCCTCGGGCCCCACAATCGAGCGATCGACATGGCTCTCCGCCGCAAAGTGAACCACCGCACGCGGCCTGTGCCTCCGCAGCAATTCAGTCACCAGCTCCGCATCGCAGATATCGCCATAAACAAACGTATATGCCGGATCCTTCGCCACCGACGCAAGGTTCGCCGGATTCCCCGCATACGTCAGCTTATCCAGATTGACCACAGGCCCACCGCCCGTCGCCAGCCAGTCCAGCACAAAGTTCGAGCCGATAAATCCAGCCCCGCCGGTCACCAGAATAGAATCTGCCCCACGGTCCCCGATCTTCTCTGTCTTCTGATTTAATCCCATTCCTCAACTAACTCCTCATAGGCTACATAGCCATAAACCGACCGCTACCCGATTATTCCCAGAACGCTACAAACAGTTTACAGATGCAAGCGCCCACAAAGCCCTTCAAACCGAGGCTACTGCGTCTCCCTCTGGTGGCAAGCCGCCCTCGCAAGTATCCGCTACACTTGAAGTAGAGCGTTTCCACGCGCAGCGGGCCTGTAGCTCAACGGTTAGAGCAGGGGACTCATAATCCCTTGGCTGGGGGTTCAAATCCCTCCGGGCCCACCACTCCTCTACGTCTAGTATGCTTCCAACGCCAGCCAGTAACCACAGGTATGCGCTAACGTGATCCCATCATCAACGAACCGTATACTCAATCCTGACCCTGCCATCCAAGGAGCCCCGCTCGCGTGAAACTCGATGTTGTTGTGCCGACTTACAACCGCAGCGACCTGCTTCAGCGCACGATAGCCAGCCTTCTGGAAGCGCCAATACCTCCCGGCCTTGAAGTCACTATCCTCATCGTCGACAACAACAGCAAAGACGACACCGCAGAGGTCGTCCGCAAAATTCAAGCCGAAACAACTCGTTCCCTCGTCTACGTCAAAGAGACCAGGCAGGGACTATCTCATGCGCGCAACGGAGGCATCGCCGCCGGCTCCGGCGAGCTCATCGGATTCATCGACGATGACGAAGAGATCGACGCCCAGTGGTACACCGTCGTCGCCCGCGAATTCGCCGACCCCGCAACTAAGTTCATTGGCGGCCCTTATCTTGCCAACTGCCAGACCGAAATGCCTTCCTGGCTCCCACCCGGCTACAACGGAGTCATCGGAGTCATCGAACCCAAACCGCGCGCCATCATGAACGAATCGTTTCCCGGAAACCTGCAGGGAGGAAACGCAGTGTTTCGCCGAACTGTATTCGATCAGGTAGGCCCCTTCGATGTGCGATTGGGCCGCAGCGGCAAAGGCCTTCTCTCCGAAGAGGACGCGGAACTCTACCGCCGTCTGATAAGCGCAAACATCATCGGCTACCACGTCCCGGATCTCATCATCTACCACTACATCCCCGCCTCGCGCTTGACTCGCAGCTACTACCGAAGCTGGTGCTACTGGCGCGGAGTCTCCCACGGCATCGCTGACAAGAAGAAAAGAGAACCCGCAGCCTACATCCTCGGGCTACCCCGTCATCGCATCCGTAAAGCTGCCGAGGGTCTCGCAGCAATGCCGTTGAACCTCTCGAAAACCCAAGGCCAGGGGCCACCGTTCACCCGTGAACTCGCCTTTTGGGATCTCCTTGGATTTATCCGAGGAAAATTCTTCATCAACATCGACAAGTACTACGCCGACAAAAAATAACGCCTAGTCGAGCGTCGTATAAACCGTCTCTGTCTGAAGTGCGTCAAATCGGCTCAGCTTCACATCCATCCTGCGAAGATAGGCATCCGCCTCCAGCCGCGCAGCACGATTGTCGTACGACTCCGCAACCGGACGAAGATGCCCGATCGGCGTTCCATCGACGATGCCAATTCGGTAGCCCCGCCGCATCGCGCTGTCAGCCCATGAGAGATCATTGCCCCAGGCCCAGCGCAGCTCCGGAAACGGCAGCACCAGAGGAAACATCTCTCGGCGAAAAGCCGTGATCGGTCCGCACTCCACAAAATGCGTCACCCGGACCAGGCTGTTCCACTGCCGTTGCGTAATCGCGTACGACGCATAGGAAAGAAACTTGTGCGACGGCTGGCAGAGCTTCAACTCGGTCTTCTCTGCAAGAAAAAGAAAGTTATCCAGAAAACTCGCCGGAAGCGAAACGTCGTCGTCGGTCACGACCATCCAGTCAAACTCATTCACATCAACTTCAGCCAACCCGAGATTAATATTCTGGAACTTCCCCTTGCCCTCATGAAGCACCGCCATCCTCCGCACAACCCGATGCCTTTCAGAAGTCATCGCCCCAAGCACGTTCTCGAGATCACGTGTTCGCGACGGCACATTCACCCCGATAATCAGCACATTCAAGCGGCCCGCGTTTGCGGCCTCTGCCGCCAGCCTTCGATACGAGCCATTCATCGCAAGCCGCGCGCTAAACAACGAGTCCATCACAGACCCTGCCCGGCGTCGGCGCCAGAACGGCAAACTGATGTAATTGCCATATTGCGATTCAAAAAAATCCGTAGCCATAAAAATCCTTAGGTCGCTCTCGTCCTGGCCAGCATGAAACTTCGAATGCGCGGCAAGACATAAGTACCGAGCGATCTCCGATAGATCAATCCGACCACCCCCACAAAAACCGGCAGAATCGCGATGGTCTGCAGCATAAACATCACCACGCTGCGCGCAGGAAAATACGCATTCACCGCATAAGAAATAATGGCAAACGGCACCACCGCAAGAAACATCGGGGCCCACACCCGCAGATAAACATCCACCGTCTTAACCCCGACCAGTTCATGAACGAACGGCGGCCACAAAAATAACTGCACAAACAGACTCGGAATCATCGTTCCAATCGCCACTCCGTAGATCCCGAACCAATGCACCAGCGTAATACTCAAGGCAAGGTTCGCAACGCCTTCCCCGATCGCCCAGATTGCCGACTTCTTATGTTTTTCTACCCCAAAGGCAATCGAAACCGCGGTTCGATTCGCATAAGCAAACATGATCGGGATCGCCAGGATGACAAGAATATTGCCCGCCTCGTGGGCATAATCCCGCCCCATCCAAAGCCCGATGAAATTGTGCCCCCGCAGGATCAGGGTAGTCAGAATCGGCAGAGACAGCCCCAGCGTGGCGCGGGTTCCCGTGTAATAAAGCGAACGCAATCCCTCCGTGTGCCCCGCCGCCTCGTATGTGCTCGCGGCAGGAACAAACGTCATCGTCATCACACCCGCGAACTGGTCCGTATAGCGGCAAAGCGCATTTCCAATCGAATAAAACGTCACGGCTGTTGCGGAAATAAATGTTCCCACCACCAGGTTGTCCGTCTGATAGACAAGTTGCACCGCGATCGTCGTCAGAAAAGCATAAAAACTATAAGTCCACAGGGATCGGAGAATGCCCGGCTTCGGCTTGCCCAGTCGCAGCCGCAATTCGGGATAGATCCGCCGCGCAAGCCACATCAGCATCAAGTTGCCGACCAGGGCAGCCGCAAACTCACACAGCGCAATCGCAATGATGCCGTGGCCGCTGCGCAGCACAATCACGACGCCGATCACGCGGATCACAAGCTGCACCATCGTCACGACGCTTTGCAGATCGTACCGGTTCAACCCGGAGATCACGCCGCCGAAGACGCCTAAAGACATGCCCAGAGAAGTCGTACAGCCGATGATCATCACCGCAATCTGCGCGCTGTGCGCCATGTCCGAAGGTATTTTGAAGAGATGCGGGAAAGCCGAAGCAAGACCAACCGACAGCAGCATCACCACGCCACTGACCTGCAGCCGAACCCACAATGCCGCCGAAAGAGCATCGGATGCCGAAGCATGATCCCCAACGGTATGGCCCTTCGAGATAAAACGAAGCACCGAGCTTCGCATCCCCAGATCCAGCAGATTCAGATAATTGACCGAAGAGATCGCCAGCACCCACACCCCATACGCGGCATTTCCCAGCCGATGGACGATGAACGGCGCAAGAAAAAATCCCACAGCCATATTGGCCGCGGTAACAAACCAGTTGGAAAAAACATTCCGTGCGATATGTCTCAAACGCAACTGCACGTAAAAATCTCCCATCAAGGTTTGCAGCGATATGCTTTACTCGGAAGGCCGCCCGCCTCATGTCTCAAGCCGGCGCAATGTCCGCGCATCGAGGGTGTTGCTCTCAGTATAAGACAGCACCACCCAGCGCTCCGTGCCCTTTCATGCGCTCATGGTGCAACCTTAGTCGTACTGCAATATATGAGGAGCCGGCTCAGTCAGCGTCCCATCCTTACGCTCGTACCACATAAAAAGCTTGTGGTCCCCATTCACCCGTACCGCGACGATGATCCCGCTTCCGAACGCCCCTTTTCCATCCGTCTTCGATATATCGACATGGTGCGAGACAATCGGTCCGCCCACCGGACTCTCGGTCGTCCAATCCTCAGTAAAACGCTTCAAAGTGTAATCGTACTTCTCCGGATGCTGTTTCCAGTTCTCATCATTCATCCAGATCGCGTAAGCCTTGTCATAGTCCTTCGCCTCAAGGGCAGCGAAGAAGTTGCCCACCCTATGCTCTGCCGGAAGGTTCGAAAAGAACCACCCATGCCCCATAACAAAGCCACCCAATCCAGTCACAAGCGCCAGGGCAATCAACACCCCGGCAGCAATCAACAAATTGCGGTTCCGTTGGTCACGGCGGCTATCGTACTCCGGTGCATCCATTAGACTCATCGTTCTTATCCTTATCTGCCAGATTGATTAGACACCGGCCCCAGCCAATTCGGTTGCTACCCTTGCGCCTCTCCAGTGATCCCAAGCCACAGCCTCATCGCGCGCAGGTGGTGCTCCATATGCGCGACATAATCCTCAATCAAAAATCCCAGCGTCACAGCGTCCCCCTCAACCACGCCTCTGTTCGCCAGTCGAGCCCGATCCACATGCGCAATCGTCTGCGCCACATGCTCATTCAGCGCAAACCACAGCGCCAGAATCTGCGCCCACTCACGCTCAGCATAGTGCTGCAATCTCACCCACGCCATCTGCTCATACCCGGAAAAGCTTTGGCCGGACTCAATCTGCATCCGCACAATCCTTCCCAGGTTATTCACCGCAGAATCGATCAGGTGTCCAATCACCTGCTTCGCGCTCCACTTTCCTTCCTTCTCAGGCACGCTCGCCTCCGCCTCCGACAGCGTCACCAGCCACGGCATCGCGCTCCGCAGCACCGCCGCCAACCGCTCGCTCAACTCAGCCGGATCGAGCAGCGCAACCTCCGTCTCACTCGCATACTTCACCACCCAAACGCTCCTCGATACATGTCGAACTCGACCCCCGACGCCAGCAAGTATACCGACACCACATCGAACCGCACCCGCACATCCTCCCTCAGCTTCTCAGGAAACCCTCTCAGATAAGCCCGCGCCATCCGCCTCAGCATATCCTGCTTATCCCGATCCACAGCCCACTCCGCCGGCCCTGCATCCCGCCCACTCCGCGTCTTCACCTCGACAAAGCACAGCCACTCTCCATCCCACCCGATCAAATCCACATCGCCCCACAACTTCGCGCTCTTCCACCTCCGCGCCACCACCGTATAACCCATCTTCCGCAGATGAAACAATGCCTCCCGCTCACCTCGCTCCCCTGTCGCCAGATGCGGAGCCACGCCCCTGACCTGCATTCCCAGCTCATCCAGCCTTCCCAGCACCCGGGCCTGAAACTCAATCCATACCCTGCCCACCGCACGCACCGTCATATAGGATCCCGTTCACCCTCCTCACACAGGATAACGTCCCTCGCATCACGCTTCCCCCGGCCCATCCTCGAAACGAAAGACATCAACAGCCTCTAAGGACACCGCGTACGCCATAGAAAAACCAGCCACGTAAACCCCGCCCGAAAAAACTCGTCAAAGGAATCAAGGCCTCCGGCAGCGATAACGGCCCGGAGGGCACGACGAAAGCCAAACTGAAGCCAAAATCAACAGCTTAAGATTCAACGGATGGGTGATTGTAAAGCCACCACTCCAACCCCGATGATGGGAGAGGATCGTTCGCGAAATCAGTCCCCCCATGATCGCCAATGTGGCAGCCGATACAGAGGTTTACAACGGAACCTATTAGTTATGCATAGTTTGCGCACTTCAGGCCCCCTGTTGCTGACAACCCTGCTGATTGCAACGCTTGGGCCGAATGCGCACGCGCAGTCTATGTTCTCCTCCGCGACGCCGCTCACCCGAATCACAACATCCCCCCAACTCTCCAAATCGCCTGACCTGGAAACCCCCGAAAAGCTATCCGAAGCACCCCACACCGCCACTCCGCCCACCAACGTGCAACCCGGCGGCTGCATCCTCGGCACCGTCCTCGATCCAAACGGAGCCGAGATTCCCGGCGCCGTCGTCACTCTCGAAAACACCAGCTCAAAAACCGACCGCACCCTCACCACCGACGACAGCGGATTCTTCAAATTCGACTCCGTCGAGCCCGGAGTCTTCACCATCACCGTCACCTCCAGCGGATTCGTCCCCTGGGTCTCCGACAATCTCTCTCTTCACCCAGACCAAAGCGTCGACATCCCCTCCGTCGAACTTCACATCGCCTCGACAACCTCCGAGATCATGATCACCGCAACCCGCTACGACATCGCCGAAGATCAGATGCACCTTGCCGAAAAGCAGCGCGTCCTCGGCGTCTTCCCAAACTTCTACGCCTCTTACATCTGGAACGCCGCCCCGCTCAGCGCCGGCCAGAAGTTCCGCCTCGCCCTTAGAACCACCACCGACCCCGTCTCCATCGCCATCCCAGCTCTTATCGGGGGCATCGAGATGGCTCAGAACGACTTCCCCGGTTATGGCAACGGCGCTCGCGGCTTCTTCCGCCGTTTCGGAGCCTCCTACGCCGACGGCCTCACCAGCACCATGTTCGGCGACGCCATCCTCCCCTCTCTCCTCCACCAGGATCCCCGCTACTTCTACAAGGGCACCGGCAGCATCACCGCCCGCGCCCTCTACGCCATCTCCACCATCGTCATCTGCAAGGGAGACAACGGCCACTGGCAGCCGAACTACTCCAACGTCTTCGGCAACCTCGCCTCCGCCGGGCTCTCAAACGCATACTACCCCTCCTCCAACCGCGGAGCCACGCTCACCATTGAAAACTGGCTCGTCGGAACAGCCTCCGGCGCCATCGGCAATCTCTTCCAGGAGTTCGTTGTCAAGAAGATGACCCGCGGCGTCCACTCCGAACCCGGCCCCTGAAATCTCTCCCTTTTGAAGGCGCGGGACTATAGTCCCGCCGTAAAAGGCTAACAATTTTCAACGCGGCTTTAGCCACAGAGGGAACGTTATGCGAGACAAGGGACTCAGCACATCCTTAGCCGCTGACAAATTGAACCCCGCCAAAAAGTCAACCATTGCCTCCGCAGCCCGACCCTGCGATACTTAATCGTGCACACCACGCACAAACTTCCAATCCAACTAAAGAGGTCGCGGACATGTCTGCAAAGTACATCTTCGTAACTGGCGGAGTCGTGTCTTCGCTCGGCAAAGGTTTAGCCGCAGCCTCTATCGGCTGCCTCCTCGAAGCCCGCGGGCTCAAGGTCAATCTCATGAAGTTTGACCCCTATCTCAACGTCGACCCCGGCACTATGTCGCCCTTCCAGCACGGCGAAGTCTTCGTCACCGACGACGGAGCCGAGACTGACCTCGACCTCGGCCACTACGAGCGCTTCACCCACGCCCATCTCTCTCGCGACAACAACCTCACCACTGGCCGCATCTACGAGCAGATCATCACCAAAGAGCGTCGCGGCGACTACCTCGGCAAAACCGTCCAGGTCATCCCCCACGTCACCAACGAGATCAAAAACGCCATGCGCAAGGTCGCCGCAGACTGCGACGTAGCCATCGTCGAGATCGGCGGCACGGTAGGCGATATCGAATCATTGCCGTTCCTCGAAGCCATCCGCCAGATGCGCCAGGACCTCGGCCGCGACAACACCTGCTTCGTCCACGTCACATTAATCCCGTGGATCGCCGCCGCGCAGGAACTCAAAACCAAGCCCACCCAGCACTCCGTTAAAGAGATGCTCTCCATCGGCATCCAGCCCGACATCCTCCTCTGCCGCTCTGACCGCGCCGTCCCGCGCGAGATGCGCCAGAAGATCGCTCTCTTCTGCAACGTCGAAGAGCCCGCCGTCATCGCCGCACGCGACGTCGCCAGCATCTACGAGGTCCCCCTCACCTTCGCCGCAGAAGGCGTCGACGCCCTCGCCCTCAAATACCTCCGCATCGAAACCAACGCACCCGATCTCTCCAAGTGGCAGGACATCGTCTACCGCGCCTACAATCCCAAAGACGAAGTCTCCATCGCCATCGTCGGCAAATACGTCGAGTACGAAGACAGTTACAAATCTCTCAAAGAGGCTCTGGTCCACGGCGCACTAGCCCACAACTTGAAGCTCCACGTCACCTGGATCGAAGCCGAAGGCCTCGAAACCCGCGACGACGAAGGCCGTCCCAATCTCGACTATCAACACCAGCTCGAAAACTTCGACGGCATCCTCGTTCCTGGCGGCTTCGGCAAGCGCGGTATCGAAGGCATGTTGAACGCCATCCGCTACGCCCGCGAAACCCTGACCCCGTACTTCGGCATCTGCCTCGGCATGCAGACCGCCTGCATCGAGTACGCCCGCAACGTCTGCGGCCTCAAGGAGGCCAACTCCTCCGAGTTCGATCCCGCCACTCCCTACCGCATCATCTACAAACTCCGCGAGCTCACCGGCGTCGAAGAGATGGGCGGCACCATGCGCCTCGGAGCCTGGGACTGCGTCCTCTCCCCACACTCCCTCGCCGCCAACGCCTACGGCGCCCACGAAATCTCGGAACGCCACCGCCACCGCTACGAATTCAACCGCGAGTACGAAGCCATCCTCACCGGCGCAGGCCTACGCATCACCGGCACCACCCCCGACTCCACCTACGTTGAAATCGTCGAGATCCCCACCCACCCCTTCTTCCTCGGCTGCCAGTTCCACCCCGAATTCAAATCCAAACCACTCGAGCCCCACCCCATCTTCCGCGACTTCATCGCCGCCAGCTACCAAAACCACCTCAGACTCACCCCGGACCTCATCGCCGAAGACGCCCGGACCTCCAACCAATAATGCAATTGTTTCTTTGAGGGAGTTTTCGCGTTTTTGCAGGGGGTTTTTGAAAAAATGGGGTGCAGAACGTGGTTTTTTGATGGTGAATTTGTGGTGGGATCGTGGTGAATTTGTGGTGAATTAGATGGCACTTTTCCAGTCTCAAAAAATTTCACGGATTCCGGGTTTATTTTTGAGTGATTCCCATTTTGGGAATGATCTGTCATTTCGACCGACGCTGCTACGCTTTTGTGAGCAGCGCAGTGGAGAATCCCGCTTCTCTACCCATCAGCCACATGGTCGGCCCAAATTCTATTGACGCTATAGTCAATATCCGATATAGTCGGATTCCGACCATGAAACCCGCAGGGAAAAACCCGCCCCTCTCTCCCGCAACCCTTCACATCCTGCTCGCGCTTGCCGCCGAAGACCGTCACGGCTACGGAATAATCCAGGAGATTCATCGCCAGTCCAATGGGCACTATAAACTCGGGCCAGGCACCCTCTACGACAATCTCAAAAAGCTCATGGATCAGAACGTCGTCATCGACGCCCCGCGCAACAAACACAACGCCGAAGAAGAACGCCGCCTCTACCGCCTCACTCCCGCTGGCCGCGCTATCCTCTCGTTGGAGATCGACCGTCTTCAAGGTGTCGTCCGTTCAGCTCGGCTGAGCCTTCGTGAAAGGAAACCAAAAAACGCATGAAATCCCCTTTTTCAGTTCGCCACGTCTACCGACTCCTTCTCCGGCTTCACCCTCATGCCTTCCGCGCTCGCTTCGGCGATGAGATGCTCTGGATCTTCGACGAGCAATCCCGCAATGGCTCGACCCTACTTCTGTTGCTCGACGGCCTACGCTCTCTATCTCGTCAACGTGGAGGAAACAGAAGGAAATGTCCGGCCCCACAAATTGCGGAAGGCCTCTTTGTCGAGATCGAATATGCTCTCCCCGCACGCCGCTTCTTGCAAGCCCTCTCCTTCGCTCTCGCAGCCGTCCTCTGTTTCGCCTTCGCAACCTCCAGTTTGGTACAGCGATCCCGAATCGCCAGCCTATACCTCGCCACTCCCGGCTCCGTCCATTCCTCTTCGTGGCTGCTCACGCGCATCAACATTTCTTCACCGCCGCTGCAAGCCAGTCCCGCGAAAATTTGATCGTAGTACCCACAGGAGTTTGATAATGCGCCTCGTTTTGGTAGTTGTAATGGCATGCTTCATTGAAGCGGCAGTCGCGCAATCGCCCCGCACACAGCTCGCCCCGCAACAGTTAGCCTCCATCGACAGTTTCGTTTCGGCGGAGATGCAGCGTGAACATGTGCCTGGGATCGCCGTCGGTATCTACAGCCGTGGCACCGTCCTGCTTGCCAAGGGCTACGGCTTGGCCAATGTCGAACTCTCAGTTCCGGTTAAGCCCGAGACTGTCTTCCAGTCCGGTTCGGTGGGCAAACAGTTTGTCTCAGCTGCGATGATGATGCTTGTTGAAGAGGGCAAGGTATCCCTCGACGATTCCATTACAAAATACTTTCCTGATGCTCCCGACACCTGGAAGCCGATCCTGATCAAAAATCTGCTCTCTCATACCTCCGGACTTGCCGAGTACGAATCGGGCGACAGGATCGAAGCTGGAGGCGCGTTTTACCTGCATATGGACTACACCGAGGACGAGCTGGTCAAGAAGGTCGAAGCCCTACCTATCCAGAACCCGCCTGGCGACAAGTGGAACTACCGGAATACCAATTACCTGCTACTGGGTATTCTGATCCACCATGCCACGGGCAAGCCTTACGCGGACTTTCTTGCCGAACGTATCTTTAAGCCGCTCGGGATGTCCTCCACGCGACTAATCAGCGAGGCCGACATCATTCCCAACCGCGCTGCGGGATACGAACTGCATGGAACTGAACTAAAAAATCAGGATTGGGTTTCGCCCACCTTCAACTCCACGGGCGACGGCACCTTGTACTTCAACGTGATCGACCTCGCCAAGTGGGACGAGGCTCTATACACGACCCGGTTGCTGAAGCAGACCAGTCTCGACCACATCTGGACTGTCTTTCCGCTCACTGATGGTAAACCCAATCCCAGCGGCTACGGCTTTGGTTGGTTTATTGGCGAGCAGAACGGTCATAAGCGTATTGAGCATGGAGGCGCGTGGCAAGGCTTTACATGCGATATCTCTCGCTATCCTGATGACTCCCTCACGGTGGTCGTGCTGACCAATCTCGACAATGGTCATTCCCGGCCTCCGATCTTTGCTCACGTTATCGCTGGCCTTGCGGACGCTCCGCTTCTGCCGCCAAAACTAACCGCTATAGAAGACACACAGCCCGCCGTCGCTACTTCGGCTCACCACCTTCTCGATCTCATTGTCGCTGGCAGCGTTTCGGGCGATGAAATCCGCGGCATGTCGACTCCTGAGGTCGCCCACGTTGTCACGTCCCAAGCCATACAGCAGGTCCAGGAAAAGCTATCGCCTCTCTGGCCCGGCGGCGATCTCACTTTGGTTCAGCGCCAGACGGTTCCCAACACGGCTTCAGTTAGTTCCACTTTTCGGCTGAAGAAGGACGGACACTCTACTTTGATTGTCCTTGTCCTTACGTCCGATGGCAAGATTGAAGGTCTGGCCTTCCCACCTGATCGTGAATATCAGTAAATCCGCAACTCACGAGAATGACGGCCGGTGGGACGGGTGGGGACGGTGGCCCACATCTAACCTCACCACCACGACCGGGTGACCCATCTTCGCGACGGTTTCATCGTAGATAAGGTGGATCATCGCATAAGGCATGATCCAGTCTTGTCTCCGTCGGACGGGTGGCCCACATCCGAACAGACCATCACTACTGGGTGCCCCATCTTCGCGACGGTTTTATCGTCGATAAGGTGGGTCATCTTCGCGACAGCGAAAATCCCGATACTCTAACCACGCCCATTCCGCTTGGTCTCAAACAACACCAAAGGGAACGGACACCGGCCCAAATAACCGTAGCCAAATACCCCATACCTACCGGGCAGATGAGGCGGTTTTACGCTGGCGTTCCGCTGGTTTCGCAGAGCGAGTGGCGATCTTTTTCAAAGAGCGAAGCGCGTCGTTGACCGCCTCCGAATCCGGGAAGGTATCCAAAAGATCGGGGGCAATCAAAACAATGTTGGTGCCCTCTTGCATGCGTTTGAAGTGCTTGCCGCGTACTCCCTTGCTGAAGTCAAGCGATGGGCGCGGGGCGAGAGGATCAAGTTCGCTAGCTTTCTTCATATTGTTCTACCTCGGCTGCGGTAGCAGGACGGGCTCCGATTAGCCGGATGCCTGAGGTGGTCTCAGTGTAAACGACGAACAGCAGACGGCGTTTGAAGGACATTCCGACGGTGATAAAGCGGTCCTCATCGAGCGAGTGCTGATCGTCTGGCAACGTCGAAGCCAGCGAGTCTTCAAAGACAGTCATCGCTTCGGCAAACGAAACTCCGTGCTTCTTGAAGTTGCTGGCGGCTTTGGCTGGATCGAACTCAAATATCTGGCGTGGATAGCTCATGCGGTCGTTCTATGACTCTAGCGCACCGTAGGAAGCAAGAGATCACAGATCGGAGGAGAGTTGGTAGGGCGCGCCGAAGATCGACACAACGAGATCCCAGCTCAATGCCCATCCGCCGAAGCAGACGTCCCATCCGACCAATGCCCAACCGGAACCCATAAACAAGGTGAACCGGTCCAGAGCGTCCTTGACTCCGACAACAACCGGAGACCCCGCCATACATCCGCTCGCTTTATAAGAAATTGAGAGTTCTTTCTCTGAATTTGCAATACAGTGCAGGGCCCGTGCGCTCCGGAAATGAAGTATTAATCGCAATGCATGGTTTGAAAATTCCGACGCGGGGGCTTTCTATGGGAATTCTCGCCGCTTGATTTTCAGAGCAACCTTGGTCCGAGAGCAAAATTATTTTTCACGCTTTCAGCCCAAAAATCACATGTCAAGCCCCAAAACCACCTAACTCATTGATCCACATTGAGATTCGCGTGGCATGTTTCCCCTGCTCCAACCGATATACTTAAAGTAGAGGGAAATTCATGCAGGATGCGCTTAGAAGCGGTGGCCAACAACCAACAAGAACGCATTAAACACAATAGAATGACGATTTTGCCTGTAAAGTATCTGGAATCACAATTTTGACGCTTCAGAATTATCCAGAATATTGATTCGGCATGTCTTAGCATAAACAACCCCCCGGGGGACACCCCTGCCAACGGCGTCGGAAGCATCGAATCGAAGAGGAGCCTAGCCCAGCATGACCACTCAATACCGTTCAGGACGCGGCCCCTCCGGCACCCTCCTCCTCGTTCTGTTTTCGCTCGTCCTCGGAGCCGCCGCCATCGTCGTCTTCGTCCGCCAGGCCACCAGCGGCATCATGGGCCGCGTCTCTGCCGCTATCACCGGGCGAACGACCACCTTTGACACCTCAGTTCCAGCCGTAGTCGACCGCATCAAGCGCCTCAACCGCCTCGAAACCGTCGTCTACTCCATCGACACCGTCGTCGAAGGCGCCAAAACCAACCCCGTTCTGCCCGATGTCCTCACCGGCGACCGCATCCTCCTCGTCGTCCACGGCCAGTCCATCGCCGGCATCGACCTAGCCCAGCTAAAACCCGAGGACGTCCGCATCGACAGCAACCAATCCATCCACGTCACCCTCCCACCCTCCCAGCTCTTCACCACCACCCTCGACAACCAGCACTCCCGTGTCTACTCCCGAACCACCGGCCTCCTCGTTCCCGTCGACCAGAACCTGGAATCCGAGACACGCGCCAAAGCCGAACAGCAGCTCCAGCAGGCCGCCCTCACCGACGGCATCCTCGACACCGCCAGCAAAAACGCCCGCGCCACCGTCACCACCCTCCTCTACAGCCTCGGCTTCAAACAGGTGGAGGTAACCTAGGGAAAACCTGACATGCTCGGGGCTCGCTTCGCGTCAAAATGTCGACGTGACATAAATGAGACATCTCACGCTCGAAACACTCCTCATCAGCATCACAAAAATGCAACCTTTATTCATACCCAGCGTCAAAAAGCCGATGACACAAAAGCAGCATCGCAACGTTACGACAGTTTCACCTAACTTCAACGCACCTGAGCTATCATCCAAAATATGAGCACCAGCTCCCCATCCCGCGACGCAGACACCTCCAACGAGGCAGTCTCCGCACCCCTCACATTTTCCAAACAGTCGGAAGATTACGAAGAGGAAGAAGAAACCACCCTCATCAAAACCGTAGGCTGGATCTCCGCCGGCCTCGGCGCAGTAGCTCTCGGCCTGTTCATCGGACGCGAGCTACGCCAGCGCTACCAGTTCAACCGCCGCACCCCCTACGATGCCTACGCCCACGCCGGCGACGAACCAGACGTAGACTTCGGCCTCGGCATCTAACACTCTCAGGTCTGCAAAATTCACAACTGTCTAACCGGGACTCTTGGGAGAAAGAATCATGAGCAAGCTTGTCGACGCATTCACTGCATCTCCAGTCGGCAGCATCGTCTACAAACCAATCCAGCGATTGGTTCACTACTCTCGCCGCCGCGCCAACCCAGGAATCCCGGTTGACCACGCAATAGTCCAGGCCTCCTATCGCGATCGCCAGTTCTCCATCGAGGTAGACCGGTGGTGCGGCAGCCAGCGTCTGGCCATCGAGCAATGCTTCCAGGACGCCCAGTACGACATGCCCCACGGCCCCCACGGCGTCCTCCTAAACCGCCTCTACAACAACATCCTCACCGCAGGGAAAAAACCTCTTATCGTGGACTGCGGCGCCAACATCGGCGCAAGCGTCCTCTGGTTCACCGCCCGCTACCCTGAGGCCCACATAATTGCCGTAGAACCCGCCCCCGACAACTTCGCCCTCCTCCGCAAGAACTGCAACGGTCGAGACATCGACCTCCGCCAGGCCGGCATAGGCCCCACCGACGGACGAGCCTTCCTAAGCAACCCACTCAACGAAAGCATGGGCTACCGCACCACCGACACCGATGGAACTGAGATAACCATTCTCTCAGTCGGAACCCTGCTCGCCTCAAAGCCCCAGTCGATCTACTCCCCCTTTCTCCTCAAAGTCGATATCGAAGGAGCTGAAAAATCCCTCTTCGCCGGCGACACCTCCGCCGTCAACCAATTCCCCCTGATCATCCTCGAACCGCACGACTGGCTGCTTCCAGGCCAGCTTACCTCCGTCGAATTCTTCCGCTTCCACGCAGAAAACGGACGAGAGTTCGCCATGAAGCACGAAAACATCGCGTCGATCGCCTACCATCCGGATCTCCTCGGCATTCCCGCCTCATGGCCCTCGTAGTTAACCCGCGCTCATACGCTGAGTTAGCATAACGAGATGGATCCGAACGCAAGACTAGCCTTTCTCTTTCCCGGTCAAGGCTCCCAAACTGTTGGAATGGGTCGCGATCTCTATGATCGTTTTCCCTCCGCTCACGCCATCTTCGACGAAGCAGACGAAGCTCTCGGATTTGCCCTCTCCAATCTCATCTTCGAAGGCCCCGACGACCAGCTGAAGCTCACCGAACATACACAGCCCGCAATCCTCACAGTCTCCGTCGCCGCTGCCCGAGTCTTGATGGAAGCTCTCGCCGAACGCGGCATCCTGCAGCCCACCTTCGCCGCCGGACACTCCCTCGGCGAATACTCCGCTCACGTAACCGCCGGCACTCTCACCTTCGCCGACGCCGTCCGCACCGTCCGCGCCCGCGGCCAATACATGCAGCAAGCCGTCCCTTCCGGCGAAGGAGCCATGGCCGCCATCCTCGGCCTCGAGGCCACCCTCATTCAGGCCATCTGCGATCAGGTCACCGACCAACTCACCCCGCTCCCGACCGACCCTGCAGCGAAGACGTTCCAACCCAACGGAGCCGTAGTCTCACCCGCCAACCTAAACTCCCCCGACCAGACCGTCATCTCCGGAGCAGCCGCCGCGGTCGAACGCGCCGCCGACCTATGCAAGCAAGCCGGAGCCAAGCGCACCGTCATGCTCCAGGTCAGCGCCCCCTTCCACTGCGCCCTCATGCAGCCGGCTCAGGACGCCCTGGCCCGCGACCTCGCAACCCTCACCTTTATCAATCCGCAGTTCCCGGTAGCGTGCAATGTTGATGCCCGCCTGCTCACCCATAGCATCGAAGTTCCCGGCTGCCTCATTCGCCAGGTCACAGGTCCGGTACGTTGGGTCGAGTGCATCCGGCTTCTCACCTCTCAGGGTGCCACCCACTTCATCGAAGTTGGCCCAGGCAAGGTCCTCTCCGGCCTCATGCGCCAGATCGATCGCAACCAGAAAATCCTCAACGTCGAAGACTCCGCCTCTCTCGAAAAAACCCTTGCGGCTTTGACAGCGGAATAACAATAAGAGGCAGCATCTGGAACGACAACGATTCAGCTTCCAATGTTGACTGTAAGCTGAATCGTCTGAGTCGCTGCCGCACTCATCGCCGTGATGCTGATAACCTGCGTTCCGCTTGGCGCTGTCGGCGGATTGACAGGGGGCGGGGTCGAGGTCGTTGACGGTGCCGGACCTCCACTGCATCCGGAGATTCCCACCATCAGGCCAACACCGAGACACAACATAACCAGAAGAGGCAGCTTGCGCAACCTTCCTCGCTTCGAAAATCCGAGCAACACAAAGGCCCCTAACGGGAAGAGCAGCGCATAACTCACTCTTCCGGACTCTCCCCGAAGCGGCGTCGGTTTCAGTTCACTTACAGCCGCAGCAACGTTGACCGTCACGCCGCTCTGAACCGCTGTCATCCCGGTGATCGTCTGCGTAGGAGAAGCAGGCGAGCAAGTAACATAAGCAACCGGACTCGAACAAGCAAACGTGACCGGCCCCGTAAATCCGACTCCCGGAGCAGCCGAAACCGTAACAGTTCCCGAAGCGCCAGGTGCGATCGAGACCGTATTCGCACTCAGCGTTAGCACCAGCGGATTTGTAACGCTAAGCATGAGTGCCGCACTGGTCGATCCGCTGAAGTTTCCCGTCGCACTATAGACGGCTGTAATCGCCTCCGATCCAACAGAGTTGGACGTTACCGCAAGTGTGGCTGTTCCATTGCTCAACGTAGCCGTACCTAGCGAGGCCGTCCCATTGAAAAAAGTCACTGTCCCAGTGGGAACGCCGGCGCTGGAGGTCACCGCTGCGGTCAATCCTTCAGGAGCACCATCCGCAATCGACATCGACGCCAGGCTGAGGGTTGTCGTCGTCGGAATCGCCGTCACCGTCACTGAAGTTGCAGGACTGGTGGAAGCAGCGTTATTACTGTCACCACTATATTGCGCTGACAAGCTGTGCGCTCCCACTCCGTTGAGGACCGTAGATAACGTAGCGCTCACCGTCGTCCCTGAAGACGCCGTACCGAGCGCAGACGAACCAATCATCGTCGTTCCATCAAAAAAGCTCACCATTCCTGTCGGGAGAGCATTCGATTGCATTCCAGTCACCATCGCGGTAAGCATTGTGCTCGATCCCGATTGAACTGGCGAAGGCGACGCCGTCAGCGCAGTCGTTGAAGACGCCGAAAATGGCGAAACCGTCACCGTGACGATTCCAAACGGATACGCTGCATAAGTCGAATCGCCAGGATACTGCGCGGTGTAAGTGTGCACGCCTGCCGAAACTCCAGTCAGCGTCAGGCTGGCGATCGTCCCATTGCCGCCAAGAGAAGCCGTTCCGACCACATTGGCGCCTTCCATAAATTGAACTGCCGCACTCGGAGCCGCAGTTCCTGTCGAGTTCTGATACGTCACCTGCGACATCGCAGGCTGCAGCATCGCATTCAGCGTGACCGTACCCGGTCCTGGGACCGTCTCCGCCGAAAGGTTTGTGTTGGTGGAGTTTGAAAGGTAGAGTTCCCCCACCAGAAAAGTAAACGTGGACGCCGAGCACGCATAAGGAGCTGTCGTAGGAGCGGTCACACTGCCGTTGTAAGTAACGCCAGTTCCCGTCAGGCTCTGCAAAAACGCCGGAGACACCGGGCCCGGGCCAAGTGTAATCGTATCGAACGTGAACGCAGGATTAAGGTTCGCTGCCGTCAGCTTGTCAAAGACAAAGTTGTTCAGATTAACCGTAGTCAGATGAGTGGCATCATGTCCGGCAATACTCATGAGGCCGTTGGTAAGGCCGTGAACATTCTGAAAAGTAATGTTCTCGAACTGCGGGATCTCCGTACCGGTGTTCGTGTTGTAGAACGGCGTAATGGAGATCAACGTGAAGTGGTTCTGCATGCAGATGTTCTGGTAAGTAATGTTCTGCAGCAACCCGCCGCGATCCTCAGCGGTCTTTAGACGCAGTGCGATGCCATTGTTGTCCGCTAGTGTTCCCGCCTGGTTGATGTTCGTCACCAGCATGTTCGTCAAGCCGCCATTTGTGAAGCTGCCGACGGAGATTCCGTGTCCGCTATAGGTATTGTCGTTCGAGACGGTGATATTGGAGGAGGCGCTTGAGGCGCTGACCGCGATGTTGTCGTCGCCATCGCTGATCGACGAATTCGTGATCGTGATGTTGGAACCGTCCGGGTCGATGCCGTCGGAGTTACGCGCAGAGAACGGAGTGATAATCTTCGTTCCCCACACGGTAAGACCGGTCGCATTCTTCCAGGTCACATGAAACATCGCCGAATTCCTGAGGGTGATCTTGTAAAGCGTAAAATTCGACGCTTTGCTGGCCGCCAGCAGGACAAAATTGTTTTGCGCTCCGTTGCTGACCAGTTCTGCCTGATTGGCGATATCCCACCAGGAGTTTGTCGAAGCCGTGCCATTAATCAGGAGCTTATCTTCCCCGCGTCCGTCGATGACGCCATAGCCCATAATGCCCGCGCCGCTCGATGTAGCATTTTTGGCAACATTAAAAAGTGGGTTGCAACCGTTACCCGCCGTCCCGACTGTGCCACACGTCTCAGCGCCCGAGACCTGATAATCCGCTGGATTGCGAGACGCAAAAACCGTCACGCCTCCGTCGACAAGCAGCGTCACACCGGTCGGAATCGTAATCGGCTGAATCAGAAACGCATTGTTCGATCCCGATATTTGAAGCTCCACCGCCTGACCAGTAGCGCAACTGGTCAGAGCCGCTTGAAGCCTGGTCGTATCGAAGATCGTCTCCGAACTCGGTTCTCCATTCACAATCGCCTGCTGTGCTTGCAGCGTGCTGCAAGTCGGAGGAAATACAGGCTCTGTCACGGTACGTGTGTCCTGGCCCTGCGCAGAAACGGCAATCACACCAGCTAAAACGAGTGCGCTCTTAACTCGAAACATGAATCGCATTCTCTTGTCCCTCGGACGAGCCCGCTTACGAGGCTGTCCCATAAATAATCTTTCGGCAAACTCGCTCTGTCATTGCGTTTGGGAGAGGAAGCGTTCTCTTCCGATCTTTCTATCGCGTCCCGTCACAGTAGCAATAAACTGCCGTGTTAATCGCCGCACCATCATTCACCGCTTGAGTCGCCGGACATCCATCCCCACCTGTCGCCTTCACCGCGCTTCCCGCGAAACGTTGTACTTCGGGTGATTGTGGTCAGACCAATAGACTGCGCCCAAAACTAAAAAATGGAAAGCTAAAGAAAGCTAAAGGTTCTGGATGACCCTTGTCAAGATTACTTACCCGAATTTTGGCCGGGTTGCCTCTACGATGGCCATGCATCAGTTTCTATCAAATATCCAACAAAAATTAGCTCCCTGAGAGGGTCCCGTGAAGTCGCGGGCTGCTGTAAACCGATTTTGAGGCCAAGGCAATCATCGAACGAGGCGAATCAATCGAGACCTCGCGTGGTCTCACCAATAAAAACAATCAATGCCTTGCGGACGGACTTTAAATCGAGCAAAACAAGCCGGGAGACTGAACCGCAAGGTGGTCGACTAGTTGTAAAGTCAGAGAAGTCACTGATACAGATCAACCCTGCGAGGACTCAATGCAAGTCAACGACATCGTAGAAAACTTCACCCTGCAAAATCAGGACGGAAAGTCCGTCTCCCTCTTCGACTACAAAGGCAAGCCCGTCGTTCTCTTCTTCTACCCTCGTGCCGACACGCCCGGTTGCACCATCGAATCCTGCGGCTTTCGCGACGCCTTCGAGAAGTTCCAGAAAGCCGGCATCGTCGTCCTCGGCATCTCCCGCGACACCGTCAAAGACCAGAAGAAATTCAAAGACAAGTACAACCTCCCCTACGATCTCCTCGCCGACCCCGACATGGAACTGATCAACCGCTACGACCTCATCAAGCCGAAGAACATGTACGGCAAGCTGGTCAAAGGAGTAAAGCGGACCACCTACCTCATCGGACCCGACCAGCGCCTCATCCACATCTTCGAAGAAGTTAAACCCCAAGGCCATGCCGAAGAAGTTCTGGCGCTTTTGACAAAGCACGGAAAGAAATAGACTCTCTGCTCAAAACCCGCAACTTCATCTTTCACAGAATCAGGGGATACGGAACTCCGTATCCCTTTTAATTTGCAACCACTATTGAGCGGGGCATGCTCTTTTCCACGTTGCAGGGCCCAGCGAAGTAACACCATGTTCATGCCTCTTTGATCGCAGATTAATAGGAATCCCTAAGGCTTAAACTTATGCGAATAATCAGATTTTTACTTGCACCTCGACTTCTGGCGGCCGTGGTGTTTTTCGTTTTTTGCTCAAGCCTCCACGCCCAGTACGACAACGGCAGTTTAGTTGGCACCATCCGCGACGCGTCGGGAGCCGCCATTCCAGGTGTCGTTGTCACCATAACGAACAACGCGACATCGGTCGCCAGCAAGATAACGACAAACAGCGAAGGCGATTACGAGGTTCCATCCCTTCACGTGGGCGTCTACACAATTTCGGCGTCTTCGGCCGGCTTTACGGATGCAGTAGCCAACAACATTACCATCTCAGTCGGCGGACGCCAGCGCATCGATCTTTCTCTCAAGGTGGGCGCAACCCAGACCGTAGTCGAAGTCTCCGACGTCGCCCTGCAGCTTGAAACCGAAACCAGCGAACGCGGCCAGACCATCACCAACTACCAGAGCGCTGCTTTCCCCCTCGTCACCCGCAACTACTCCGACCTCCTCGCTCTTATCCCGGGGTCACGTCAGGCACCGACTGCTGCGACCACTAGCTCAATCAACTCGCTCGTCCGCGCCGGCTCCTACAACGTCAACGGCCAGCGCAGCATATTCAACAACTTCCTCCTCGACGGTCTCGACAACAACGCCTACGGCGAGAGCAACCAGGGGTTCGATAATCAGATCATCGCAGTCCCACCAGACTCCGTCGCCCAGTTCCAGGTCGTCACGGACAACGAGAGCGCAGAATACGGGCGCTCCTCAGGCGCAACCGTCAACGTAGCTTCGCAAAGCGGTACGAACAAGTTCCACGCTGCCGTCTATGAGTTCATTCGCAACACCGACCTCAACGCCGCTGGCTTCTTCAAGCCCACCGTCGTCGGCAGCGCCGGAGCCACCGTTCCCTTCCGCAAGCCCACCTTCAACCGCAACCAGTTCGGCTTCAATGTCGGCGGCCCCATCGTCAAAGACAAACTCTTCTTCTTCCTTGACTACGAAGGTTTCCGACAGGTGCTCAAGCCTCTCACTGTTCTCACTCTGCCGACGCAGAACGAACTCAATGGCAATCTCGTCGTTCCAGTCAAGAACGCCACAACGGGCACGGTCTATCCATTGCAACTGGGGACGAATCTTACCGCAATCCCCGCCAGCGCGATCAACCCGCTCTCCGCACAGATCGTTACTTACTTCAAGCAAATCTCCGGCCTGCCTCAGTCCGGCGCCCCCACCACCGGCTTGGCATCCAACGACTACTCCGTTCAGGTCCCCTTCCAGGACAATTCCGACAAGGGCGATCTGCGTCTCGACTGGCAAATCAACTCTAAGAGCTCCTCATTCCTCCGGATCAGCGACCGCAAGGAGAACGCGATTAACTTTGCGGCGATCCCTATTCCGCTCGACGGACAGACCAACGGCAACATCCGCATCCTGGATCAGCAGATCGCATTGGGCTACACCTATCTCCTCGGCGCCAACAAGGTCATTGACGCCCGCCTGGGCCTCGATCGCACCAAGGCCGGCAAATTCAACCTTTCAATCGGCAACACGGCGTTCTCTACCCCTGGCCAACCCGGATTCATTCCCGGCCTGCCAAGCAACCCAGTAGTCGCCGGCGGTCTGCCTTCCATCGGCATCACTGGTTTCAGCGGTTTCGGACGGCAGAGCACCAACCCGCAGTGGCAGGATCCCGCCCTCCTAAACCCAAAGGTCAATTTCACCTGGGTCAAGGGCGCTCACTCTATGAAGTTCGGCTACGAGTATCTGCGCGTCTGGATGGCTGTCAACGACAACAATCCCCTCTACGGATCCTTCAGCTATGCCGGCGGCTACTCCAACGCAGGGGGTTCCACAGTCAACGACACATACTGGGCAGACTTTCTCTTCGGCACAACCAATGTCTACTCACTCGCAAACTATTATGTCGCCCATCTCACGCAGAACAATCACAATCTCTACGCTCAGGATGACTGGCACGCCCTTCCCAAACTGACCCTGAACCTCGGTCTCCGCTGGGAGTACGGCTCCCCCTACGCTGACCTCTACGGCCGCACATCCAACTGGGATCCCACCTCGCAGACCGTTCTCACAGTCACACCGGGAGCTGTCGCCGGAAACGGAATTACGCCTGTCTCCTACGGCGGGACCTACGGCAAGACTCTCGTCAACCCCGACTACACCGACTTCGGCCCACGCGTCGGCTTTGCTTATGCAGTCGATCCCAAAACCGCGCTCCGTGGCGGATTCGGCATTAGCTATGCCCACTACACCCGCGCCGGCTCCGGCGATATTCTGGCCATCAACGCACCCCAGGCGCAGTTCGCCTCCGTCAGCCAGATCGCCCCAACCACGGGCAACCACTGTTCGTCGCCTCTGCCCGCGCAGATCATTCCGATTGGCAGCACAACACCGTCCTGCTTTGCTACTTCAGATCAGGGTTACCCCAGCGGTCTCGCAACCAGCTTCAACAAGGCCACTGACAACATCACCTACATCCCCAAAAACACCAAGGATAGTTACGTCGAGAGCTACTTCCTCAGCGTCCAGCGCACGCTGTTGAAGAACTCCATCCTCGACATCGCCTACGTCGGCAATCACGGCGTCAAGCTCCAGGGCTTCCTCAACGCCAACCAGAAAAACCCAGCCCTCGGTTTCGCCCGTCCCTACGCCAACTGGCCGTCGGACATCACCGCGGCCGTTAATGAGTTCTACTCCAACTTCAACTCGCTCCAGGTCAAGTATGAGCAGCAGATCACTGGCGGCCTCACCCTGCTCAACTCATTTGCATGGGAGCACTCGCTCGACAACGCCAGCGCCTCGCTCGAAGGCAACACGCCCTCGCCGCAGGACGGCAACAACATCCGCGCCGACTATGCGCAGTCGGACTACAACCTGCCCATCGCCAACATCACCAGCCTCGTCTACGAGCTGCCCTTCGGTCACGGCCGCACCTGGCTCTCCGACACTAACGGCTTCACCAACGCGCTTGTCGGCGGTTGGCAGATCAGCGCCATCAACACCATGCAGGCAGGAACCCCCTTCAACATCACCTACACCCCCAACGGTTCGCAGTTACTCTCTCCGCAAATCTCCGCAACCTTCCGCGGAGCCAACGAGTATCGCCCGAACATCGTTCCCGGACAGAAGATCACCAACAGCAAAGGCCTTCGCGCCCCCAACACAGGCTATGTCGACTACATCAACGTAAATGCCTTCGTTCTGCCTCCCATCAAGGATGCTTCCGGCAACGTGGTGAGCCCGTTTGGCAGCGCCACCCGCAACCCAGGCCGCACCCCGGCCTTCTACCAGACCGACCTCGCCCTCAACAAGAAGTTCTCGACCCCGATCGAGAGCCTTAAGGTCGAGTTCCGAACCGAGTTCTACAACATCTTCAACCACACCAACCTATATCTGCCGGGCGGTTTGTCGTTGACGCAGGGCACGACGAATGCTGTAGTCGGCACTGGCGGTTCTGTGCCCGTCTCATCCATCAACGCTCCCGCTATCGTCAACGGCGTCGCCAACACCGGACAGATCACCAGCACCTTCACGCCGCGCGTCATCCAGTTCGGCCTGAAGATCCTCTACTAACCAATCGCAAGCGCCTCATCTCCCGGGCCCTGCGCCAACCGGCGCAGGGCTTCTTCTTTGCCAACATCCCCTTCACCTCATCAGCAACTCAACTCGCCCGGGATTCCACTCATCCGGTCTAAACTTTAATTAAAGTGATGAACCCCACCGCAACAACCGCCGCCATTACCCTTACCGCAGCCACCGCCGCCGCCGGCACCCTCACCTACGCAGCCCTCTCCGCGCAATCTCAGATCTTCGGCAAAATCCTCATCGCCAGCCACAACCCAAACGAAATCGCCCTAACCTACGACGACGGCCCCAACGACATTGCCACCGAGCGCCTTCTGGATCTCTTCGCCCAGCACAACGTTCGCGCATCCTTTTTCCTCATCGGCAGCTTCGTCCGTCAGCGCCCGCAGATCGTTCGCGCCACCGCCGCATCCGGTCATCTCATCGGCAACCACTCCATGACCCACCCCTGGCTAGCCTGGCAATCCTCTATTCGCATCCGCGAAGAACTCGCCGCCTGCAACGCCATCCTCGAAGACACACTCGGCACTCCCGTCCGCTACTTCCGCGCACCCCACGGAGCACGCCGCCCTGCTGTCCTCCACATCGCCCGCGAACTCGGCCTCATTCCCGTCCAGTGGAACATCCTCCCCAAAGACTGGAAGGCAATCGGCGCCGACGCGATCGCAGCGCGCACCATCCGGGCCATCACTCGCAACCAGCAGAAAAACCGCGCCTCCAATATCGTCCTCCACGACGGCGGACAAGACGGCCTGGGCCAACCCCGCCTCCCTACCGTCGAAGCCACGAAACTCATCCTCGAAAAATACGCCCCGCAAATCGGTTCGAAGACCGGAACGAAGTTCGTCACCATCGATTCCTGGGCGAAATAAAAGCGCGCCGCAAAAAATCAAAAAACGAAATGCTATCATCCGCCGGACTGCGGCTTGCCCTTGAGATTCAGCCCTTTGAGATGGGGCGACACTGACTGCGCTCTACAAGCTGACTACCGCATGGATCGCAGACTATCAGGCAACGTTAATGCCATGGTCTTCCGCCTGGCTCAAGACGGAAAGGAGGTTCGTCATCTTAAGCAGATTGCGAAGCTGCTTGCCAAGGTGAAGCAACTTGAACTCGCACCCCTCTTGCCGGGAAGATGCGTACAGTCGCACTAACGTGCCAAGTCCCATGCTGTCCACATAAGTAAGGTCTGCCAGGTCAACGACGACCACCTTTGTTTGAGGTAGTAGATGTTTCACCTCCTGGTAGAGTTCTTCGCAGGCGCCAAGCACCAACCGACCGTGACATTTCACCATGGCGGCGTCCCCATCACGTTCGATTTCAAAGGTTAGAACTTTTTGGGATTCTTCAGTCATGTGGTTGCTCCGGAGATGACGAACGTTGAGTTCGAGTGTTGCCCCGAGAATTCTCGCACATGGAACCTAAATGCAGAAACAGATTTGTGAAGTTGTATACGAAGATTTATGAAGACAGGCTGGGAAACCGAGGTGAGCAAAGGCCTTGGCCGCCTTGGGATTCGCAGTGGATCTCGAGTGCAAAAACTCCGGGCGAAATAAAAGAGCGCAAAAAATCAAAAACCCAAGTGCTATCCTTTCCCGTTGCCGTTCCTGAAAATTAGCAACGCCGAATCCCTCAAGGAGGCCATTTGTGAAACGCTTCACCCTGGCTCTCACGCTATGCCTTGCCGCGTCGTCTTTCCTGCCAGCCCAAACCCAGCCCGCACCTGAAATCCCTTTCGACTCCGTCCCTGACTTCCTCAAGCTTCCCCCCGACCTCTATCTCGGCGAAACCGCCGGCGTCGCTGTCAACTCCAAGGGCCACATCTTCGTCTTCACCCGCGGCAACTCCACCGGGCCAGCCTACGGAGCAGCAGCCGCCCAACTCCTCGAGTTCGCCTCCGACGGCACCTACCTCCGCGAGATCGGCCACAGTCTCTACGCCTGGTCCTACGCCCACGCCGTCCGCGTCGACAAAGACGACAACATCTGGGTCACCGACAAAGGGTCCGACATGGTCATCAAATTCAACCCCGCCGGCCGCATTGTTATGGTCTTCGGCCGCAAGCAGGAAGCCTCCGACGAGTCGACCGGGCCACTCAAACACCCACATCCGCCGCTCCCTCCCATCGACGGACAATTCCGCCAGGTCACCGACGTCGCCTGGGACCCAGCCGGCAACACCTACATCAGCGATGGCTACATCAACTCGCGCGTTGCCAAAGTCGCCCCCAACGGCAAATGGCTCATGTCCTTCGGCGAACCCGGCGACAAGCCAGGCCAGTTCAACACTCCGCACAGCATCGCCGCCGACGCGCAAGGAAACATCTACGTCGCCGACCGCGGCAACCGCCGCATCCAGGTCTTTAACACCGACGGCAAATTCCTCCGCCAGATCACCATCGACGTCCCCTTCGACTATGCCAGCGCAACCCCCGCCATCGGCAAAAAACCCGCTCCCGACGCCACCGGCGCGCAGGCCCCCGGCTCCCCTTGGGCCATCTGCATCACACCCGGCCCCAACCAAGTCCTCTACGCCTCAGACGCCTTCCCCGGCCGCATTTACAAACTAAGCCTCGACGGAAAAGTCCTCGGTGTCCTCGGCGAGTCCGGCAAACAGCTCAAGCAATTCGGCTGGATCCACGAGATCGCCTGTCCCACCGAAAACACTCTCTTCGTCGCAGAGCTACTCAACTGGCGAGTACAGAAACTCATCCTGCAACCGAACAAGTGAGTAACAACCGCCGTCAACCTTGCGTGGCGATGGCGGTTTCGTCGATCAGAGCCGTCACCTCATCCAATGAGCATGCGGGCGCGTACACTCCCCCGATTATGTCCTTGTCTTAAGTGGGTCGTTTCGGGCATATCGGCATTACTATGTGCATAAGCGATACGCGTTGCCGTACCAGATCTGCTTCCGTGGTATAGAACTCTGAATAGCTCAGTGCGCAATTTCGAGAAAACCCGAACGGAATTCCAGGACATACTCGCAAAGCCCATTCGCGAACTCGGGCTCAAGCTCGAGGGTTCTCCGCTCGAACGATTCGTTCAGCAGCTTTATCGCGAACTGGAAGCCAAGGGCATCCATAAGTTCCATCCGCTTTGTTATCTCTCCGATGAATGGGGATGTCCCTCTGGCGAACCCGTCATCGGCATTCCGTTCTATCTGGCCAATCCGGATCTGGCGCAGCTTGAGCGCGACATGAACGACCTGGAAGATGCTCGCGAGATCATGATGTACATGCGTCATGAGGCTGGACACGCCTTCAATTACGCGTACCAGCTCTACAAATCGGCGGAGTGGCACGAACTCTTCGGTCCGTTTCGCCGCGCCTATCGCGATCATTACCGCCCCATACCGTTCTCGCGGAAGTACGTTCGCCACATGGCCGGGTGGTACGCACAGAAGCATCCGGATGAAGATTTTGCAGAGACGTTTGCGGTGTGGCTCACGCCTCGCTCGCAGTGGCGAAAGCGCTACCAGGGTTGGGGCGCGCTGACCAAGCTCAAATACGTCGATCACATCGTGCGAAAGTTCGGAGACGTCGAACCCATTCGGCGCCGCGGCCGCACGGACATCACCGTCGATGAGATGGAATCGACGGTCGGTGAATTCTATAGCCTGACCCTGCCGGAGGAGATTCCCGTGCAGGACCTCGCGTTGGATACCGACCTCGCGGACATCTTCAATATCTCCCCCAAACGGCGCAAGGGCGTGCGACCCGCGCAGGAGATGTTGCGTCAGCATCGCAAGTCCATTATCGACAAGGTCGCGTATTGGAGCGGCGTGCAACGTCCGATCGTTAAGCGACTCGTGGAGGCAATCTGCAAGCGTGTTGAGGATCTGGGTCTGCGCGTGGATGTTCGCCGCGAGTCCGAGCACCTCATGGAGTTCACTGTGTACACAACCGCACTTGCAATGAATTACCTCACCCGTGGGAAGTTCACTCACGCCTGAGGCGGGCCGGGATCGAACATCTCTCGGATTGGAGGCCGCATGGCTGGAACGAAGTTGAAAGTTACCGTGCTGTACGACTTGTGGGAAGAGGGCGCTGCTGAAGTGGAGGAAGAAGTTCCTGCACCGCGCAAGCGCAAGGGACAACCGAAGCGCAAGAAGAAGCCGGTTAAGGAAGACCGCGAACAGATCTTCGACGCGCTGGAGAAGCTCGGACATGAGCCGTCGTATCACGTTCTCGACGGGCGCACGCAATCACTGTTCGGACTCGCCAAATGCGGCGCAGATCTTATTTTCAACATCACGGAATCCTATGCAGGCGATGACACCAAGGAGATGCACGTCACTGCATTCCTGGATATGCTCGATATCCCCTACACCGGCGCAGGGCCGCATGCGAACGTTCTTGCGCAGGACAAAGCGATAGCCAAGAAGATGTTCGCTTTTTATGGGATTCAGTCGCCTTATTTCGCGACTGCCTATCGCGGCACCATCGACCACGCACATGACATCAAGTTCCCACTGATCGTGAAACCTACGTCAGAAGATGGATCCATCGGCATCGATGCCGCGGCCGTAGTTACCAGCGTGAAGGAGTTGATGGAGCGCATCGACTATATCCAGAAGGAATTCGATTCTCCTGCGTTGATCGAGGAGTACATCGAGGGACGCGAGATCTACGCCGCCATCCTCGGCAGTTATGAGAACGCGCATGCGCTTCCGCTTGTGGAGCTCGACCTTTCGAGGCTTCCGAAGGGCATGCCCAGGATCGCCAGCATGGATGTGAAATTCGAAAAAGACTCGGAAGCCTACAAGCTAACGAAATCGGCGATCGCCGAAGATCTCGATGAAGAAACCGCAACCAGGCTCACCGAGATCGCGGTCAAGGCCTATCGCGCCGTCAAGCTTCGCGACTACGGCCGCATTGATATGCGCGTATCGAAGAAGGGCGAGGTTTATGTCATCGAAGCGAATCCGAACCCATGGCTTTCCAGCGGGCAGGAGTTTGCCATGGCCGCAAGGAAATCCGGCCTCTCCTACACGCAAATGATCGGCGAGATCGTGGATCTTGCGATGGCTCGACACGCCTGAAAGACAGCAAAAGGTTCAGGTCAGAAGCGGCGGAAACCGTCAGGATCGATCTCGTTACGCACCAATCGCTCGCAACTGACCGCAACAGCGCCGAATCGGCAGTTCCTGAACGTCTCACAAGAGACATAGTGGAAAGTCGGCTTGTGTTAAGCGATTTGCCGCCTGGTCGAGTACCATAGGCTCATTCCGCATGAGCACAACCTCCCCCAACCCGGCCACAGCCGAGTCGATTCCGAAGCCACCTATCGACCCGGAGCTCCCCGCGCCGCTCTCCATGGGCGAGGTCATGCGCATCCCCATGATGCGCCGCCTCTGGTACGCCCAGACCATCTCCGTCTTCGGAGACTTCCTCGCGCTCTTCGCCGTTATCGCCATCCTCACCTTCAAGTTGCACGCGACCGCCCAACAGGTCACCGGCATCCAGATCGCGTACATGCTTCCCATCGCGATCCTTGGCATTCTGGCCGGAGTCTTTGTCGACCGCTGGCCCCTCAAGCGCACCATGGTCGCAAGCGACAGCATCCGCGCAGTTCTCTGTCTCCTGCTCCTCGTCTGCACGCAGGTATGGCATTTCTACGTGGCCTTGGCCGCCATCAGCGTCGTCTCCAGTTTCTTCTCGCCCGCCCAGGGAGTCGCTATCCGCTCCGCCGTCCCGCTCCACGGCCTCCGCTCCGCCAACGCGCTCATCCAACAGGTCATGTTCGGCATGCGCATCATTGGCCCCGCCATCGCCGCCTTCATGGTCGCCTACCTCGGAGCCAAAAGCTGCTACATCTTCGACTCGCTCAGCTTCGTCGCCTCCGCCTGCATCGTCGCTTCTCTGGCCTTGGTCAGAACCGTGCCTAAACCCACTGCAGCCCACGCGGAAGACGCCTCTGCCCTCCGCAAGATCTGGGTCGACATGAAGCAGGGCATCAGCTTCATCCTCCACCATGCGGCTCTGCTCTTCGTCATCCTTGCGATGGCCGCTGGAATGTTCGTCATCGGCTGCTTCGGCCCGCTCATCGCCATCTACGTGCGCGACTCGCTCCACGCCTCCACGAAGATGTTCGGGATCGTCTCCCCGATGATCGGACTCGGCATGCTCCTCGGTATCAACGGCCTCAATACCTTCGGCAAAAAACTCAGCAACACCCTGCTGGTCTACTCCGGCCTCATCGGCATCGCGGTCGGCCTTGTCATCCTCACACTGCTCCCGCACGTTTGGTCAACCCTGATCGGCAACTTCATCATCGGCATGGCAGTAGCCGCCATCATCGTCCCCGCTCAGACCCTCTTCCAGCAGGCAACCCCACCCGAGTTGATGGGACGCGTAGGCTCAACCTTCATGTCCATCGTCTTCGCCGCGCAGATCTCCGGACTCGTGCTCTCCGGCATCCTCACGCAGCATATCGGCGTGCGCCAGGTCTTCGCCCTCTGCGCCGGAATGCTCATCGTCCTCGTCGCAGTCGGCAAACTCTGGATGGAGCCGAAAAAAGCGGCGGCTTAGCTGCAATTTTTTTCGGACGGTTCGCGGCAAGAAAACTGGCGTCTTTGCTGGTGTTTTTAATGGGGGTTGCGGGATTTTGTGGTGAAAATGCGTGGTAATTTTGTGGTGATTTGTGGTCGTTCGGTGGACATAAGCTGGTTCTTATGGCCATGTTTTTCAGCACTGAAAAATACGCCAACTTTTTAAATTTATTTTTCCACAGGGGACAGCCTGCCGGGAATCAGGACAGGGCTTGACGGGCAGCTTCAAAAATTTTGCCGGCCTCGGCTTCCCCGTGAGCCGTGGAGACGAAGGCGGCTTCGAATTGGCTGGGCGGGAGCCAGACTCCGGCGTCGAGCATGGCGCGATGGAAGCGTCCGAAGGACTGGGTGTCTGAGGCTGCGGCAGTGGTGAAGTCGATTACGGGCCGGTCCGTGAAGAACCAGGTGAACATGGAGCCGACGCGATTGACGGTCATGGGGATGCCGACTTCGTTGGCGATGCGGCCTACGCCTTCGGCGATGATGGCGGTGGTCTGTTCGAGGCCGTTGTAGACGTCTTCTTCGTGATCGATGAGGTGGCGGAGGGTTGCGATGCCCGCGGCCATGGCGAGCGGATTGCCACTGAGCGTTCCAGCCTGATAGACAGGGCCTAACGGAGCGAGATGGTTCATGATGTCGGCTCGCCCCCCGAAGGCTCCGCAGGGCAGGCCGCCGCCGATGATCTTGCCGAGCGTCGTGAGGTCGGGCTTGATGCCGTAGATCTGCTGAGCCCCGCCGAGTGAGAGACGAAAGCCGGTCATCACTTCATCGAGGATTAAAAGAGCCCCATGCGCCGCGGTGATGCCGCGCAGGCCTTCGAGGTAGCCGGGAGCGGGAGGGATGGTTCCGGCGTTGCCTACGACCGGCTCGAGGATGACGCAGGCGATCTCGTGCGGCCTCGCGGCGAAGACTGCGCTTACGGCGTCGAGATCGTTGAAGGGGAGGGCGAGGGTGTGCATCGCGGTCTCGGCCGGAACGCCCGCGGAGCCGGGGATGCCGAGCGTGGCGACGCCGCTGCCTGCTTTGACGAGCATGGCATCGGAGTGGCCGTGGTAACAGCCCTCGAACTTGATGACGAAGTTGCGCCCGGTAAATCCTCTGGCCAGACGGATGGCGGACATGCAGGCCTCGGTGCCGGAGCTGACGAAGCGAAGTTTTTCGACGGAGGGAAAGCAGCGCGTGACCAGTTCGGCGAGGTTGGCCTCGGACTCCGAGGATGCTCCGAAGCTGGCTCCTTTGGCCGCGGCTTGCTGAATTGCCTCGACGACGGGTGGAAAGGCGTGGCCGAGGATCATGGGACCCCAGGAACCGAAGAGGTCGAGGTAGCGGTTGCCGTCCGCGTCGAAGAGGTAGGCTCCTTCAGCGTGGGTGAGGAAGGGCGGGTCGCCGCCTACGGCACGGAATGCCCGCACGGGCGAGTCGACGCCTCCGGGGAGGAGTTTTTCGGCGCGGAGTTGTAGCTGGCGGGAGCGGGTGAGGGTGCGGGACATGGTTCAAGTATAGGAGGAACGGCCTGCTTTCAATGTGCATCGGCTCGTACATGCCAGTTGAAAGCAAGGTCTTCCAACATGGAAACAAGATCGGACTCAGGATAGTTGGTTAATCGGCTCGAATGGCCTCCATGGGCTCTACTGAGGCGGCACGCCGGGCAGGCAGAACAGAGGCCAGCACTGTGATCAGAAGAACGGCAAAGGTCGCGAAGATGAGAATGGCTGGATCGAGCACGTTCACCTGAAAGACAAGCGAGCGCAGAAGGCGAGTGGCAAAGAAGGCAGCCGCCAGGCCCACTCCGCATCCGGCTAAGCCAAGCCTGATACCAGAAACAAGGACCAGACCCATGATTGCGGAGCGCCTGGAGCCAAGCGCCAGACGGATGGCTATCTCCTGTCTCCGCATCGCAGTAGAAAACGCAACGACGCCGTAGATGCCGAGCAATGCGAGTATTACTGCTGCACCGGCGAACGCTGAGATCAGCGCTGTATTGAACCGGCGGGGCGCCTGGCCCTCCGAAACGATCTGATCCATGGATTCGATCTGGGTCAGCGGCAACTGAGGATCGATGGAGCGGACTGCAGCCTGAAGCGAGTCGACCATCTGCTCAGGCGGCACCTGTCCGCGCACAACAATGGAACCAAATTTGCCAGTGAGCATGTTGGGCGCGGCAAAGGTTCCTGCATCGGCCCTGGTCTGGCTGGATGGCAGATAGATCTGCTCTTCCGCGGGCGCATCGGCAAGCTGTTTGACGCCTTCGATCTCTCCCACGACCGTTATCCAGGGTAAAGCGGCCTCCTTGGGACCGCGATGCAGCCGTTTGCCGATCGGGTCCTGGCCGGGCCAGTAGTGCTCGGCCAATCCGCGGCTGACGACCGCAACCAACGGCGCTCCTTCGCGGTCGGCCGCAGTGAAGGCGCGGCCGCGAAGTATCGGTATCCCCTGCGCGAGAAAGTAATCGTCCATAACCTCAGGCACCCACGCCAGACTGATGCCGGCCCCTTTGGGTGGAAGATACCCTTCGGGGGTAAATGTCGCGAAGCCGCCAACACCGGACCCGGGCAACATAGAGGTGGTGCCGACGGCCTCCACTGCCGGCAACTGCCTCAGGCGTTCCTGCAGGTTCACGTGGAAGGCGTCAATCGCGGCCTGCGTGGAGTATCGTTCGAGGGGCAGGCTGAATGAGGCGGTTAGAACATGGTCGGTCCTGAACCCAAGGTTGACCGAGCGCATCTTCTCAAAACTGCGCAGCAGCAGGCCGGAGGCGATAAGCAAGACCAGAGCCACGGCAAGCTCCGCAACCACCAGCACGGATCGCAGATGGGCATGGACGCGGCCGCCGCTGCCTGAGCGTCCACCTTCTTTCAGGGCTTCGCTAACTCCAGTGCGCGCGGCACTGAGCGCCGGAACCAGTCCGCACAACAGGCCGGTGAGAACAGACAGCCCGAGAGCGAACCAGATGACATGCCAGTCAAGCGCAATCGAGCTGATGCGGGGAAGCGTCTCCGGCAACAGCCTGACACCCAGACGCAACAGAATTGCTGCCAGAGCCAGTCCCAGGACTCCGCCGCTAATGCTCAGCAACAGTGCCTCGACAAGGTAGGAGCGCAAGATGGCTTGTCCTCCAGCGCCCAGGGCGAGCCGCACAGAGATCTCTCGCCGGCGGCGAATGACCCGAACCAGGTACAGACTGGCAAGATTCGCGCAGGCGATGAAAAACACCACGATCACCGCGAGAAAGAGGGTCCGGATCAGAGGCCGGGCCTCGGCTACGGTATCGTCTGCGAGTGACCGCGCCAAGGGATGAATCCGGCGGGTGGAGAGCGCGGGCGGAAAGTTATTCATGATCTCCCGCGCTGCGCCAGTCGCGTCCTGCTCAGCCTGCGCGGCTGTCATGCCTGCTTTGAGCCTTCCGACCAGACGGTATGCCCAGGCTCCTGCGCCCTGAACCAGTTCAGCCTGGGTGAAGCTCATGGGAACCCAGAATTCGCTGCGATTGAGCTGGCCGGGCACCAGCGGGAACTCAAACCCGCGCGGCATCACGCCGATGATCTCGTATGGTTTCCGGTCCAGCAGGATCTTTTGCCCTAATATCCCGGTGTCGCCATGGAAGCGGCTGCGCCAGGTGCGGTAGCTGAGCACCAGGACCTGCTGGCTGCCGTCATCTTCGCTTTGGGTAAACACGCGCCCGAGGATTGGGGAGACGCCGAGGGTGGGAAAGGTGCCGGCAGTCAGACGAGCCGCATTGAGCCGGTCCGCATTCTGGACGGATCCGTTGTTCGGGGTGGAGAATTCGTAATCGGATGTCTGGTAGGCGCCCAGGTCAGTGAAGGCGTGGGTATCCCGTAGATAGATTCGAGCTCCAGGCGCTGTGACGTAGGGGAATTCCGCGCTGATCTCGATTCCCTCAAGCCTGTCCCCAAGCGTAATAAGCCGGTCCGGCTCAGGGAATGGCAGTGGCCGGAGAAGCACGCCTTCGACGATGGAGAAGATGGCCGAGGTGACGCCGATGCCAAAAGCCAGGGTGATTACTGCCGTGAGAGTGAATCCAGGCGACCGCCACAACTGACGCAACGCATAGCGCACGTCTCGGAATATGGGTTCCACTGCTGCCTCCACGCGATCTCTTGTTCCCAATTGACGTGTTTTGCCCACGGATTGTTTCCGTGGCTGTTTTGGAGGCTGCGTGTTGCGCGATTCGATCCGGAACCCGCCGCCGAGTTTTGCGGTTGGCTGGCGTGTACGAATAACGTCCGCTTTATGAGGCTGTGATGGTCGTCCTGCTAGACTGAAAGTCTTCGTTGAGCACATGAGATGGAGCACTGCCTTGCCGGACGAGACCTTCCCCAAGCACGATTCAACATTGACGGACGTAACCGCAACATCGCAACCCTCGCTGCTGGCCGCTGCCGCGCAGAAGAAGAGCGTCGGCCAGAAACAGATCGTGAAGAACGCCGGAGGAGGCGCAGCCCACGGTAAAAGCATCAGCTACGCCGATGCGGGCGTGGATATCAGCTCCGCAGAGAAGAGCAAACAGCGCATCAAGATGCTGGCGCGGAAGACGTTCAACCGGCAGGTGCTGAGTGAGATCGGCGGCTTTGGCGGGCTGTTTGCGCTGGACCTGGAGAGATTTCCGAATCCTGTGCTGGTGTCTTCGGCCGATGGCGTGGGAACGAAGCTGAAGGTGGCGTTCGAGCTGGGGATTCACCATACCGTGGGACAGGACCTGGTGAACCACTGCGTGAATGACATTGCCGTGCAGGGGGCGACGCCGCTGTTCTTTCTGGATTATCTGGCAACGGGGAAGCTCGAGAACGACATTGTGGAGACGGTGGTGCAGGGTCTGAGCGAGGCCTGCCGGGCGAACGGTTGTGCGCTGATTGGCGGGGAGACGGCGCAGATGCCGGGGTTCTATGCGGACGGAGAGTACGACCTTGCGGGGACGATTATTGGCGCGGTGAGCAAGGACAAGATCGTGACCGGCGAAGGGATCCAGGTGGGGGATGTGCTGGTGGGGCTGCCGTCGAATGGACTGCATACGAATGGCTACTCGCTGGCGCGGAAGCTGCTGTTTGACGTGGCGAAGTATGGGCCGGACCAGTATGTGAATGAACTGAAGGACAAGACCGGCGCCGCGTTGATGCGGACGCACCGCAGCTATCTCTCGGTGATCAGAAAGCTGACCGGGGCTGATGTGGTCAGCGGGATGGCGCACATTACGGGCGGCGGAATTACGGATAATCTGCCGCGGATTCTGCCGAAGGGGATGGGAGCACTGGTCGATCTTGCGTCGTGGACGGTGCCGCCGCTGTTTGAGCATCTGCAACAGCTTGGAAATGTGGAGCAGGATGAGATGCTGCGCACGTTCAACATGGGGATTGGGCTGATTGCAGTGATTCCCGCGGAGAAGATCAAGAAGGCAAAGGCCGTGTTGAATCGCGCGAACGAGCGGCACTGCATTATCGGCCGCGTGGTGCGTGGGGAGCGGAAGGTCAGCTACAACTGAGGCTTGGCGCCGGGAGACTACTTGTCCTTGTGGTGCTTGCCTGAAGCGATGGCCAGGTCTTCTTTTACGTTGGGGTCGTAGTCCTTGAGTTCGGCGAAGAGGCCTTCGTCGGAGAGGTCGAGCGGGTGGGAGTTGGCCCAGTCTTCCTTGAGGGTCTTGTGGATGCGGGCGATGATCTGCGGATCGTCGACCTCGATGGCCAACTCGCGGCGGCTGTCGAAGCTGCCGGGGGCGAGGTTGATGGAGCCGATGATGGCGCGGGCGTTATCGGCGAGGATCAGCTTGGCGTGCAGCTTGATGTGCTGGAGCTTGTGGATCTTGGCGCCGATGTCCTGGAGAGAACGCAGGCCGCTGACGCCTTCGATGAGCTTGTCCTTCTTGAGCTTGTGCGGCGGGCGGGCCATGATGTGAATCTTGACGCCGCGCGAGTGGGCGCGAATGAGGTGCTCGATGATGACGGGATCCTGGTAGCGCTCGTTCTGCAGCCACAGCGAGTGGGTCGCGCTGTCGATGAGCTGGCCGAGGCGCTGGCGGCCGTTGCCGATGCACCAGATGAGATGCTTGCTGTCGCCGGCATCGAATTTGTCGCGGTTCCAGTCGGCGTCGAAGCACTGGGCAATCTCGTCGACCTCGTGCCTGTGGGTCGTTGCGATTGCGTAGTCGCGCGTGGAGGTAAGGTTTTCGGTCTCCCAGTTGAGGGACTGCACGAGGGCGAGGGCGTCGTCGATGACCATGGACTTCTCGTGCGTGAGGTCGAAGGCAGGGTTGCTGTCGATGACCTTGATGCCGGCGGCGGTGAGGGACTGACGGGAATCGGCGTTCTCTTCCTTGCCGTCGCGGCGGGCGGGGTTGAGCATGATACGCACGTCAACTCCGCGCCGATGGGCGTCCATGACGGCCTTGAGGAGCGAGGGGTCGGAGAAGACGAACATCTTGATGCGAATGGACTTTTTTGCCTGAGCAATTGCGTCGAGGATTGGCTGACCGGAGTCGTCAGGTAGCACGATGATGGAGCGGGACATGGGTTTCCTTCTTTGACAGGCCTTCGCAATATTAGTGCAGCAGTTAAGACATGTCGACCGGTGCCTCAGAGATAACTCTATCCGAACCTGCGTCAAACTGGGTACGGTGAAGCTCGGCGTAGAGGCCGTTGCGGGTCATGAGCTCGTCGTGGGTGCCGTTTTCGGCGACAACCCCGCCTTTGATGACGGCGATCTGGTCGGCGTCGCGGATGGTGCTGAGACGGTGGGCGATGGCGATGACGGTCTTGCCCTTCATGAGCTTTTCGAGGGCGTCGATGACGAGTTTTTCCGATTCGCTGTCGAGGGCAGCGGTCGGCTCGTCGAGGAGAAGGATGGGGCTGTTGCGAATCATGACGCGGGCGATGCCGATGCGCTGGCGCTGGCCGCCGGAAAGGGTAAGGCCGCGGTCGCCGACGGGAGTGTCGTAGCCAAGAGGCATGGCCATGATGAAGTCGTGCGCGTTGGCTAGCTTGGCAGCGGCGATGACCTCTTCCTGAGTGGCTCCGGGGCGACCGAAAGCGACGTTTTCGTAGATTGTGCCGCGGAAGAGGACAGTGTCCTGGAGGACGTAGCCTATCTGGTCGCGGAGGTTCTTGAGTTTGTATTTGCGGACGTCCTGGCCATCGATGCGAACGGTGCCGGATTCAACGTCGTAGAAGCGCGGAATGAGGCTGACGACGGTGGATTTTCCGCTGCCGGTGGGGCCGACGATGCCGACGAACTGGCCGGGCTCGATGATCAGGTTGAGATCGGTGAGGATGGGGTTTGCCGGATCGTAGCTGAACTTGATGTGGTCGAAGTGGATTGCGCCGTGGAGGGTAGCGGGCTCGATGCCGTCGGGGTCGTCGGGGATGATGGTGTCGGTGTCGAGGATGGTGCGAATGCGCTCGACGCCGACGGTGGCCTGAGCGATGGCGTTGGTGGTTGTGGCGAGGTCTTTGACAGGCTTGAAGAACTTGGTCAGGTAGGCGAGGTAGACGGTGAGTTCGCCTACCGTCATGGTGTGGGCGACGATGAGGACTGCTCCGCGCCAGAGGACGATAGCGGTGCAGATGGCAACGGCAACGTTGACGACAGGAGAGAGGAGAGCTTTGATGCTTCGGGCTTTGAGCGCTGCTCCTACGGTCGCCTGGCTGACGTTGAAGAGAAGGTTCTCCTGCGTCTTCTCCTGGCCAAAGGCTTTGACGACCTGCATGGATTCGAGGCCCTGCTGGGCGACGGCGACGATCTTGCTTTGTTCCTTGCGGACCTCTTTCGTTGCCGCCTTGACTGACTTCTTGAACCTTGCGACGAAGAGCAGCAGGAATGGCGTAATGGCGATGGCGATGAGGGTGAAGTCCCAGTTGAGCCAGAACATGAGGCCCAGCATGCAGACGATGGTGAGGAGATCGACCATGATGCTGAGCGTGGAAGAGGAAGCGAACCCCTGGATGGTCTGGATGTCGGTGGTGAGCGTGCTGAGGATGGTTCCGGTATCGTGCGTGCCGTAGTAGCCGAGGGAGAGGCGCTGCAGATGGTGGTACAGCCGCATGCGCAGATCGTGAGCGACCCACTGGCCGACGTTCTCGGTGTAGTAGCTATCGAAGTAGGAGGCGATGGCGCCGATAACCGCGATGACGACGAAGACCGATGCGGCCAGGACCGCTACGTGGAGACGCGCGGCGTCGTCGGTTAGCGGGCCGATAAATCGTTCGAGCCAGAGGGGGAGTTTGTGGTGGCCGACGACGCTGTCGAGGATGATCTTGAGCGGCCAGGGGGCGGCGAGACTCATCGCTGTCTCGACCAGCATGGCGAGAAAAATGCCGATGAGAGTGGTTCGGTAGGGCCGGATTAGACTGCCGATAAATCGAAGCATGAGTCAGGTCTCAGCGGCGTGATGCGGTTCGCGTGTTTTGCGTTACCCAATCGTATCGTGAAGACAGCGTTTTATGTGCCGGGCCGAAGCCGGTTCGGGGATGGCTATGTTCTTATATAGGGAGTTATTTCCCTTTGAAGGACGCAATGAAGATACGGATCGGTTTTACCGGCTTTTTGGGGTGCTTTCTCGTTCTGTTTTCCGGATTCGGCAGCTGGAGGGACGCGCAGGGGGCTACCCCGGCCAACGCGAAGGCCGCTGCGATGGATCGCGACCTGATGGAGGTCACCGTTGCTCAACTGGAGGAGATGTACCGGACCCATAAGTACACGGTCACCGAGGTTGTGCAGTGGTACCTGGCGCGGATTGCGCGGTACAACGGCGTCTACCGAGCGGTACAGAACCTGAATCATGAGGCCCTGGCGACGGCTGCGCGCGAGGATGCGGAGGCTGCAGCCGGTGGAAAGAACTTTGCTCGCGGGCCGCTGTGGGGCGTGCCGATCGTGACGAAGGCGAATACAAGCATCAAGGGATTAATCACGACGGATGGATGGCGCGGCTACATGATTCCGGGGCATGAGCTGATTGCGCCGAAGGATGCAACGATCGTGGCGAAGCTGCGCGCGGCGGGGGCGGTGATCCTCGGGCAGACGAACATGCCTGACTTTGCGGCGAGCGATACGAATCGCAGTACGGCCTATGGGCGCACGGGAAATGCGTATGACGTTCGCTTCAGTCCGGGCGGATCTTCGGGTGGGACCGTGACGGCAGTGACCTCGAACATGGCCTTGCTCGGCAATGGGACCGATACCGGCAATTCGATTCGTATGCCCTCGGCGACGAGTTCGGTGGTTGGCGTATTTCCTACGCGCGGGCTGGTGAGTATTGCGGGGATTGCGCCGCTGGACTGGCTGCTGGATAACACGGGGCCGATTGCGCGCGATGTAACCGACGCCGCGATTGCGCTGAGTGTGATGGCTGGAGAGGATTCCGGCGATCCGCGCACGATTGGCTCTGCTGCCAAGGCGCAGGCTGGGCCTTATACGCAGTATCTGAAGGCGGATTCGCTGAAGGGCAAGCGATTCGGCGTGCCTGCGGTGGTGCTGTCGGGAGCAGGGATTCCATTTCAAGGGATTGCAGCTTCGGCGACGGCGAGCGAGGTGGCAAGGGCTACTGCCGACGCCGTGATGCCGCTGCGGCCGGAGACGCGCGAGGCGTTTATGAAGGCGATTGAAGGGCTGCGCGCGGCAGGAGCGACGGTGGTGTTCGATGACTCGATCCTGCCGGACAGCTTTGCGGTGACGGTAGCTCGCGTGGGCACGACGCCGTACATTCGCGAAGGGACTGAGAAGTTTCTTGCGGAGTATGGGCCGGCGCAGTATCACTCGGCGGCGGAGTATCAGAAGGCCGTAGGATCGCCTCTGCCGGAGACGATTATCGGGGCCGGTGGCGTTGAGGGCAGGGATCGTCCGGCGATAAAACAGGCGCTGATCGAGAGCGATCCCGAAGCCAATGCGAACGTCTTCACGCCGCGGCAGAAGGCTCTGGATGCCTATAACGCGACGCTGGACCGGCTGCATCTGGATGGCTACGTGTATCCAGCAGCGCAGATGCCTCCGCCGGATGAGACGATGGCGCAGGATGGCCGCATCAGCGAAGGGCCGCACAGTGCCACCGGATGGGTGAACATGATCGGGGTGCCGGCGGTGGTGGTTCCGGGAGGGTTTTATCCGGATGGGCTACCGTTTGGGCTGGAGATTTCTGCACGGCCGTGGAGGGATGGCGATCTGCTCGGCTGGGCCTATGCGTATGAGCAGGCGACCAGGCACAGGCGGCCTCCGGTTCTGGTGGAACAGGGCTTGCTGCCCTATGCGCGGTGATGGGATTTCGGGTTGTGCGGACGCGGCAGCTGAAGATCGTTCGAGATTGAATTACGCTGGTTGAGGAAAGGTTTTTTCATGCATCGGCTGGGCATTCTTCTCTCGGGCAGGGGATCGAACTTTCTTGCTATCGCGAAGGCGATCAGCGAAGGACGTCTGCCGGGGGCGGAGATCGGGGTTGTCCTGTCGAACGTCGAAGGTGCGCTGGGGTTGGCTGCGGCTCATGCATTGCAACTGCCGGCGTTCGCGATTCCTTCGACCGGACGCAAGCGGGCTGAGCATGACGCGGAGATGATTGCGCGGCTGCATCAGCACAAGATCGACCTGGTATGCCTTGCGGGGTACATGCGGATCATCTCGCCTGCGTTTGTGGCGGCATTTCCGAACCGGATTTTGAATGTCCATCCGTCTTTGCTGCCCGCGTTTCCCGGGCTCGATGCGCAGAGACAGGCGCTGGAGTATGGGGCCAAGGTGGCGGGCTGCACGGTTCACTTTGTCGACGAGGCAGTCGATCATGGGGTGATCATTTTGCAGAAGACCGTTCCGGTTAACGATGACGATACCGCCGCGACGCTCTCCGCGCGGATTCTGGAGCAGGAGCATACGGCGTATTCCGAGGCGATTGCACGGGTGCTGAGCTGCGATTTTGCGATTCGAGAGAGGCGCTATGTTCGCGTGGCGAATCGAGCGGCTGGCGCGTCTTCGGACTAAGCTACTTTTTGCAAATTTCGTCAGCTAAGACGGTCCTGTTTTTCAGTCGCATCGCTAAGCTTAACTTTGACATCCATCTTGCGGCGTCCGCGGAAGACGGTGAGAGTTACTTCGTCACCGGCATGGCGGGAGTTCATCGCGGCGGCGAGATCCTGGGTGTTGGTGATGTCCTGGCCGTCCATGGCAATGATGAGATCGCCTCCGGTCATGACGGGGATGTTGCCGAGGTATCCGGCGCGCTGGGTTCCGCCGTGGAGGCCGGCCTTCTCCGCGGCTCCTCCGGGAAGCACACGCTGGATGAGAACTCCGTAGTCGGCGGCCAGGCCGATCTGCTCGGCGATGTCGGGGCCGATGGGCAGGGTCGCGATGTCGAGCGAGGGCCGACGCACACGGCCGTATTTGGCGAAGTCGGCGATGACGGCCTTTGCGGTGTTGACAGGAATTGCGAAACCGATGCCGGAGGATTGGTCGGCGCCGTTGTTGGCGATCAGGGTGGTGATGCCGATGACCTCGCCGCGCGAGTTGAGCAGCGGCCCGCCGGAGTTGCCGGGGTTGACGGCGGCGTCGGTTTGGATCGCGTCTTCGATGGGATTGTTGTTGGGGCCGCGAATCGACCGGATGGCCGAGATAATGCCTCGGGTCATGGTGCCGGAGAGGCCGAAGGGATTGCCGATTGCGTAGACCCGCTGACCCACGGTGAGGCTGTTGGATTCAGAGAGAGTCGCGGGTTGCAGATTGCTGGCATTGTTGATCTGCAGCAGCGCCAGATCGTGGCCGGGGTCGACGCCAACGACGGTGGCCTTGTACTTCTTTTTGTCGTAGAGAGTGACCTCGACGCGTTGCGCGTTGTCGATGACGTGGTTGTTGGTGAGAATGTGGCCCTGGGGGTCGAGAATGAAACCGGAGCCCTGGCCTTCTTGCGGAACCGCTCCGTAGAAGAAATTAAATGCCACGGCGGTTGAGGTGATGTTGACGACCGAGGGAAGAGCCTTTTTGTAGACGGCGATGTTCTGTTGCTCCTCGGTATCGTACGCAGGAGCGGCGGAGGCCTCGGTGAGCTGAAAGCTGCCCATGGGCCCGCTGACCGCGGTGGTGCTTGTATTGGCGCCGGGCTGGGCCGCTACCGGCACCCCCGGCGCAGCGCGATGCAGCCACGGCCCGCTTGAGGAGCCGACGTGAGTCGTCAGATAGTAGAAGGCCGAGAGAATAAAAACTACAAGAAGAACGGGACGCAATTTCATCGTGTGCACGACCTGATCGGTTCAAATAGCAGACTCCAGCCTGCCAACAATACGATTGTATCGAGCGAGACGTTCCCGAGTCTGCTGCCCGGCTCTAACTTCTATCGTATCAACACATGGACGGACTACTTGGCTGCAGCCTGCAGGATCGGCCAAAGCCGGTCGACCTGCCATTCCAGCTCCTGCAGCGGGCCGCCGTTGGTCAGAACATAGTCGCAGAAAGCGCTCTTTTGCTCGTCGGAGAGCTGCTGCGCGAGCCGGCGCCGGGCCTCAGCCTCGAGTTCAGTACGGCGTTGCTCAGTCAGTGGAGTGGAGGCTCCTGAGCGTGCCACGAATCGCGCGATCTTCACCTCTTCGGGAGCAGTAACGAGGATGATCCGGTCAAAACGGCTGTGCCAGGGCCTCTTCGAGAGGTTTTCTGAAGTGTCATGGCCGGTTTCGCCGTACTTAGTTTCGCTGTATTTTGTTTCAAAGATCAGCGCCGACTCGACTATGACGATAGCGTGAGGGTCTCCCGCGCCGATCGCTTCAGCCAGTTCCGCCTGGCGGGCAATCACTGCGGGGTGGACGATCGCGTTGAGCTCATCCACGCGGCCGTCGGAGAATGCGATCTTCGCGAGTGCGGCGCGGTCGAGGCGGCCGCCGGGCGAGACGACCGATCTGCCGAAGCAATCGACGATTGCGGCGTAGACGGCCTGGCCAGGTTCCATCAGCTCGCGTCCGATGGCGTCAGACTGCAGCACATGCGCTCCATGCGCCGCGAAGAGACGGGCCGCAGTGGACTTTCCGCTTCCGAGCCCTCCGGTGAGACCGACGCGCAGCATGACGGTTATTTTTTCTCCGCGGCGATTCCACGGCGGAGCTTTGCCGCTGTCACCGTATTCTGCATCAGCATTGCGATGGTGAGCGCTCCGACGCCGCCAGGGACGGGCGTGTACGCTCCGGAACGGGCAAACGCCGCGGGATGAATGTCTCCAACGACGACAGAGCCGCGTTTGGCGAAGGTTGCCGCGCGCTCGGGGTCTCCGGGAAAGAATTTTTCTACTTCGGCGGAGTCGGTGATGCGGTTGATGCCGACATCGATGAGGGTTGCGCCGGGTTTGACCATCTCCGGGGTGACGTAGCCCGGACGACCGATGGCGGCAACCAGAATATCGGCGGCCTGGGTGAACCGCGGCAGATCGGTGGTCTTGCTGTGGCAGACGGTGACCGTCGCCGAAGCGTTGAGGAGCATCATCGCGGCGGGTTTGCCTACGATGTCCGAGCGGCCGATGATGACGGCGTTCTGGCCTGCGACCGGAAGCTGGCTGCGCCGCAGAATCTCCATGATTCCCGCCGGAGTGCATGGGGCGAGGCCGGGCTGTCCGCTTTGCAGTCGGCCGACGTTGACGGGATGGAAGCCGTCGACGTCTTTGCCGGGCGCGACGGCCTCTAGGAGACGCTTGGTGTCGACGTGCTTCGGCAGAGGCAGTTGAATGAGGATGCCATCGATGTCGTCGCGGTCGTTGAGGTCGGCGACCAGGGCAAGCATCTCGCTGGTGGTGATGGTTTCGGGGGGCGTCAGCAGCTCGCTGAAGATGCCGAGTTCGCCGCAGGTCTTCACTTTGCTGCGAACGTAGATCTGCGAGGCGGGCACCTCGCCCACAAGGACGACTGCGAGCCCGGGAGTGATGCCGCGCGCTTGAAGCAACTGGACCTCGGCTACAACTTCGGACTTGATCTGCGCGGCAATGGCTACGCCATCGAGAATTCTGGGGGAATCGCTCATCTTCTTCCATGGTATCGCGGCGGTCCACAGGTCTCGGGCGGAACGGTTCGATAAGATGGAGCCATGAGCGCGAAGCTTGCCAGGGAAGAGGATCTGCGGTGGGTGGTCTGCCCCGTCTGCCATAAGGCTCTGCGGCTCGAGGTTGGCGTCGTGGTCTGCCGGGGATGCGGACGGCGCTATCCTGTTGTCGATGGTATCCCCGTCCTGCTGGCGGACCGCGCTTCTCAGGCCCAGTCTGGTTGAGCAATAGTTCTTCAGGCCACTTCCGTCCACTTCACTTCTTCGGTTTTGATTAACCCTGAGACCTGCAGAATCCCTTCAGCGACAGAATTTTTACATGAAATGCAAGATGTAACTCGTCTCATTGAGAGACTCTGAGCGCGCCTCTCACGTCTAACTCAGGTAGCGGCAACGTAGGTACGCTTTGCCAAGGGAGCGGCTGATGATCAATGCCACACATGCCACGGTCGAACAATTTACGCAAGCCGATCTCAGCGGCCTGCGCGAAGACCTGATGAAATCGGGGCTGGACTCGTGGCAGGCTGCGGATCTTATTAGCTGCTTTCTCTCCGCTCGCGGATACGGCGTGTCGATGCAGGATGCGCGCGCAGCAGTCTTCCGGATAGAGTCGATCACCTGCTCGCTGCCATGCCTGCAGGAGGAGCTGGAAAAGATCGCCCAGGTGATGTAGCCGCGATGCTGTGAATCTTCGGCCATTCTGGTCCGAACAAAAAATTCACCGCTTCCGGCTTGCAGGCAGGTTAGGCTGTTCGCATGTCCGCCGATCGTTTGCTGCGAACTGCTTTGGTCGTCTTTCTGTCGTCCTTGCCAGAGGCCTCGTGTGCCGTGGCTCCGCCACAGGTTGAGCCGCCGCAACCGGAGAAGACGGCGCTCGCAGATGGAATCGACCGTTTGGCAGGCCAGGAAGCAAGCTCCCACATCCAGTACGTCCGCCTGATTCTCTCCGGATCGGTTCCTGCCACCGCTCCAGGGGATTCTCCCGCACCCACGTTGCCTCCTGTGCTGATCGCCCAGTGCACTCTAAGGCCGAACGGCAGATCGTACTTCGAACTGTTCGCGAACTTCGGCGGCGCTGCGGATCTCACGTTCTATCCTCCATGGACCCCGGCGAACAAACAAGACCTCTTCCCTCCGCGAACGGAGAAGGCGACGCTCACGATGGACTTTCTCGGCTACACCCACGTGAAGCCGGTGCGCCGGCAGTGGGAGATCCCGGTGCAGACACCCGGACTGTACCGCTACAACCCTCCGGGAGGCGACTCGGCCAATCTTGAGGAGATCGCGTACTACCTACGCTACCTGCTCGCTCTTCCAACGCTGCGCCTGACGCTTGGCAACCGGTTGGCAGAGTTCCAGACGACACCGCTGCTCAATGAGATTCGAAAGGAGCCGCTTTGCCGCGCCGCCGGCCTGTGAAGACGAAATTAACCAGGAGCCAGGGACTGGGAATCCGTTCGGGCCATGGAATTTTTTCCTCTCATGCGTCCCGGATGCGACGGATTGCGTCTCATGTTAAGCGGCGCAAAGACCGCGCGTGGCTGTGAGTTGGGGTGTAGCGTTTTCGACCGGAAGCAGGCGGATCGCACGTCCGAGGCGGCTCCGCTGACCGGCGAGGGCTGTCCGATTGGAGGGCTCCATGAGCATCTCTTTCTGCCGTTGTTTCGCTTCTCTTCTGCTGACCGTCTCCCTTGCCACGTATGCTTCGGCCGCCGATACGGCCACTGCGCGACAGGCTCAGCCATCTTCTAACGTCTCTCCTTCCGCGACAGTTCCCCAGAGTACAGCTCCTCCCGGGACTTACGACCAGATCGTTCGCCTGAGCCTGGTGCAAGGCGACGTCCGCCTCTCGCGCGGCAAGGAAGCGGAACATGCCACCGGCGGCGATTGGGGACAGGCTACAACCGGCACTCCGATCGAGACCGGGTTCAGCCTGGTTACGGGTAACGGCCGCGCCGAGATCGAATTCGAGGATGCCTCGACTGTTTATCTCGGCGAGGACTCAGTGATGACCTTCAATCGGCTCACGGCTACGGCTGGAGTTCCAGAGACCGATGTAACGCTGGTGAGTGGCACCGCAACCCTGAACGTGAAGACGGAGTTTGCGGGCGAGTGGTTCCTCGTGCGGTCGCCAATCGGCAGAATTGTTATCCGTTACCCTGACGTGAACTTTGTCCGGATTAACAGCTATCTCGATGCAATGGCGATAACTCCGCTGGAGGACTCGACCATCCGTTTCGGCATGTCGCAACGAAAGATCGTCAGGGGACAAACAACTATTTACAAACGCGACGGCCAGACTGTGCCCGGCGGAGCGGAGAGCCAGAGCGAGTTTACGGAGTGGGATAAGTGGACGGAAGAGCGCGTGATCGCACGACGTCAGGCGATGGCTGCCGCCATGAAGGACGCGGGGCTGACTTCGCCCATTCCCGGCCTCGCTGAGATGAAGGACCAGGGAGTCTTCTTTTCGTGCGCTCCCTACGGCACCTGCTGGCAACCGGCCAATGGATGGGAGCAGGAGGCGGCGGCTGGCCGGATGGATGCGCAGGACTCGCCAGTCTCCTCGCCGCAGCAACCTGACCCTCATACGGTGTCGGTGAAGGAGCTGCAGAGCGCCGGGCCAAATGCTGTGTCGGCTAGCGCGCTCCAGACCGCTTCCCCGAATGCCATCTTGCGCACCGAATATCAGGACGAGTTCCCCTGCTCGCCGAACCAGATACGGCGCCTGATCGCGCGGGATCTTTTGACCGGCAGGGAGACGATACTGAGCACCAGCCTTAGTCCGAATCAAACGCCCTACTACTGGGCGGTGTGCCACGCGGGCTCGTGGATCCAACGTGAGCACCGCTACGTCTGGGTCGTGGGCACAAAGAGACATCATCATTGCCCGGTTCGCTGGGTGACGTACGGCGGCAAGAAGGCCTTCGTGCCGATTCATCCACATGATGTGGCCGGGAAGGCTCCGCTCAACCTGAAACATGGAGTGTTCGAGACTGGAAAAAAGGGCGAGTCGGCAACACGGGTCGCGTTCAACTCCACGACGCCGGTCAAGGTGCTCGACAGCGCGCCAAAAGAGTTTCTCCAGCCGTACTATCCTCCGCTTCAGCGTGCCGAGACACCGCGGCTTGAGGCGCATCTGGTGAAGGATGGATTCGGCTCAACCAAAGAAGGCGCGGCGAAGGCCGCCGGCACGCCCATCACCTTCGACCACCGGTCCCAGAGCATTATGCTGGCGAGACAAGTGACCGTGAACGGCAAGAGCAGCATGGTGACCGAACACTATGGCGGCGGGCATGAAGCAGGTTCTTCAATGCACGCGAGTGGAGGCTCATGGAACGGCAGTTCGTCAGGTCGATCTGGAGGCGGGAGCCTGGGTGGCGGAGGTTCTTCTCACGCGAGTTCGGGCGGAGGGTTTAGCGGCGGCTCGCACGGCGGTGGTGGAGGCGGCGCGTCGTCCGGCGGGGGAGGGTCCGCTGGAGGTGGCTCGCACAAGTAGCGTGTGCCATCTTCTCATTGCTGGCCAGTGCATAATCAATCATGCCGTCACTTTGGACCCCAACTGACTGGCGACAACGCCTCGCGGAGTTGCAGGCCTCGACTGGGGAGTTGAAGGAAGCTCCGCTACGCCGCGACGTCCGCTCGCTGGGCATGCTGCTAGGCGAGGTGCTTCGCGAGCAGGCCGGCGATGCTCTCTTTGAGTCCGTGGAAGCGCTTCGCCGGACGGCGATTGCCCGCCGCGAGGCCGAAGCCCCTCAAAGCAGAACAGCCGATGCAGCCTCTGCCTCCGCGCATCTGCAGCAGGCGCTGGATCGAGTCTGCACGCTTAATCTCGACGAGGCGTACCAACTGACGCGGGCGTTCGGCTTCTATTTTGAGCTGATTAATCTTGCCGAGACCAACCATCGCAAGCGCCGCCGGCTCGCGCATCAACTGAAGGAGAGCACCGGTTCCGCGTCCATGCGCGGCGATCTGCGCGGTACGCTTCGGCGTCTCAAGGAGGCCGGAGTGTCGGCAGAGGAGGCTCGCGCGCTGCTTCGGCGCGTCTGCGTCTCCCCCGTCTTTACGGCGCATCCGACGGAGGTTGCCCGGCGCAGCGTGATGTTCAAGCGCCGCCGCATCTCCGACCTGCTGGAACAGCTCGACCGGATTCCTGTTCCGGAGACGCGGCTTGAAGCGCTGGAGCGCGACCTGACCGCCGAGATTACCGCCCTGTGGCAGACCGATGAGGTACGCAGCGCGCGGCCCACCGTAAGCGACGAGATCCGCATGGCCCTGGACTACTACGAAGCGAGCCTCTTCGACACTCTCCCCGTTCTTTATGGTGAGGTAGCCTCTGCCCTTGCCGCGGAGTACCCCACGCAACACGCCACTGATGAAGTTACAAATATCTGCGACCTTCCCCAACTCATCCGGTTTGGCTCCTGGATCGGCGGCGACCGCGATGGGAATCCTTTTGTGACGCCGCAGACTACGCGCGATGCCCTTGCGATGGCCCACGCTCTGCTGCTGACCCACTACCACCGCCGGCTACAGAATGTCTTCGAGCAACTGGCGAGCTCTACCCAGCAGGTTCCGGTTTCGGCAGAGCTGTCTGCTTTACTCGATCGTTATCTAACGCAGCTTCGCACCGCCGGACAGAGCGCGCTAGAAGAACGCTTTCAACATGAATCTGTGCGACTGCTCATCGCATGCATCATGATGCGTCTTGGAGCGACTCCACAGTCTGCTGTTCCGGTTCCCGCCAATCCCGCACTGACTCAGTACACACGTGCCGCCGACCTTCTCAGCGACCTGACTACGCTTCGCAACTCTCTCGAGGAACATCAAGGCCACCGGCTTGCCGAGATGCTGATCGACCCGCTGTTGATGGAGGTGCGCACCTACGGGCTGCACCTGCAGACGCTGGACATTCGGCAGCACGCTCGTGTTCATGCGGCCGCGATCGCAGAGATCTCAGCATGGAAGCCTGCAAAATCTACGCAATCGCTGGCGCTTCCACCCGCCCTGAGCGAACCTGCGGCCGAGGTGCTGGATGTGTTTCGCGCAATTGCAGAGCTGAAGCAAAGCTACGCTCCCGAATCGATCCGCCAGTACGTCATCAGCGGGGCGACGAGCGCCGAAGATGTGCTGCATGTGCTCTGGCTCGCGCGTCTCGGCGGGGTCCGTGTTGAGGCAAGCGGCGAGGATCCGGGTCTTCTGCCCGTTCCCCTCTTTGAGTCCATCGACGACTTGCGAAATGCGCCTGCAATCATGCGCGAACTGTGGACGAGCGAGGCGTACCGTCCGCTGCTCAAATCCTGGAACCATCAACAGGAGGTGATGCTCGGCTACTCCGACTCGAATAAGGACGGCGGGATGATCGCCAGCACGTGGGAGATCTACAAGGCCCATCGCGCACTGCACGAGGTAGCGCGTAAGTGCAATGTCAACCTTCGCCTCTTTCACGGCCGCGGCGGAACGGTGGGCCGAGGTGGTGGGCCGACGCATCGCGCGATCTTCGCGCAGCCGATGGACAGCTTCAACGGTGAGCTGCGCATTACCGAACAGGGCGAGGTGCTGAACTGGAAGTATTCCGATGTGATTCTGGCTGAGCGTAATCTTGAACTGATGATTGCGGCCTCGCTCGATGCGCTCGCACGCCCCGATGCAGTATTGCAGCACGGCGCGAAGATGCCGCATCTGACCGGAGAGATTCTTCCTGCGTGGGAGACTGTGCTGGATCAGGTGTCAGCCAGCTCCTGCACCTTCTATCGAAAACACATCGTCGACGATCCGGACACCTTCACCTACTTTGAACAGTCAACGCCGGTCGCGGAGCTGGAACATGCTCGTCTGGGATCGCGTCCGGCAAAACGCGGCGGAAAAAAATCGATGGCGGACCTTCGCGCCATTCCCTGGGTCTTCGGCTGGATGCAATCGCGACAGCTCGTCCCTGCGTACTTCGGCGTCGGCCACGCTCTCTATGAGTTTGTGCAGTCGGCGCCGGACGGCCTGGAGCAGCTTCAGACGATGGCCCGGGACTTTCCGTTGTTCCTCGACATTATTCGTAACGTCGAGATGGCGCTTGCGAAGGCTGACTTCGGAATCGCGCGGCTGTATGCTTCGCTGGTGGAGGATGAGGCGCTACGCAACCGCGTCTTCACGATGCTTGAAGCAGAGTTCAACCTTACGCACCGCATGATTCTTGAAATTACCGGACAGAAGACGCTGCTCGAGACGAACCCGGTGCTCAATCACTCGATCCGGCTGCGCAATCCGTATGTCGATCCGATGAGCTTGATTCAAGTCGAGCTCATTCGCCGGAAGCGGGCCGCTATTGCCAACGGTGAACCTGCATCCCCCGAACTGGACCGCGCCATCTCCGCCACCATCAACGGCATCAGCGCCGGCCTCCGCAACACAGGCTGAGGCCGTCTACCTGGCCGCCAGCACTCTCTCATAACCCCGTTGCAAACTTTCGCCCACCTGATCCATGGCGACCAGATGCGTTATCGTCCGACTAACATCCGGCAGCGCTGCTTTAGCCTCTTCGGGCGACATGGTCTTTGGATCGAATCCAAAGACCGCATACGAGTTCAACTGGAGATAACGATCCAGCGTCTCCCATTCAAGCCGCGAGAAAAGCTCCTGCTCCTGGTAGACCGAGGCAAACTGCTGCACCCGTCCATACTCCATGAAACTCAGCGCTCCCGTCCCCGCCGCCGTTCTCCAGCTCGCATCGCTCAGGGTCGAATTGGTGAAATTCAGATTAACTCCCTGGGCATCGAAAGGCTTATCCTGACTGCGCGACTGAAGAGACTTCGCCACGCTGACCAGATTTTTCTTCTCGTCGATGACAGCGTTTCGGATCGTAGCCAGGGCCTGCTCATTGTCCCTGATCTCTTGTCGCAAGTTTGCATCGGCTTCATTGCGCAGTTCGCGATGGTGCCAGCGCTCGACGCACCCTTCCAGCGCAAGCGCGATCAGCAGCCCTACCGTGATCGTGAAGAGATGCAACAAAAAGTCCCGAAACCCACGGATCTTCTCGTGCGGCGTATGAACATCCAGCATGTCTGTAGTCTCCTGCCTCCGTAGAGTAGCAGCGCCTCTGCTAAAACCGAGCCAAAATTTTGTTGTCTATCACGAAACCATGCTGCGCCGCACTCCGTCTCCCTGTTACGCTCAAATCAATCCGCCTTTGCTGAAGGATCAACCGAATGCGTCTGCCTGCTACCTGTACCCTCCTCTTCGCCATAGCGCCTTTTGTCCTCGCCCAACGCCCCCAGCTCACTCCAGAGCAGACCAAAGCTCTCATCGAAAAGCGCGAGGGCATCGAAAAGCAGCTCGAAGACGTCGCCATCATCGACCGCAAGGTCATGGTGCCGATGCGGGACGGCGCGCGCATGGCCGCCGACATCTACCGGCCCAAGGATACAAGCAGGAAGTACCCGATCATCTTCAGCCGCACGCCGTACAACTTCAACTTCTGGGATGTGCAGCTTGGCACGTATCGCGACATGTCTACTGAACTCGATGCGGTCAAACGCGGCTATGTCCTGATCGAGATGAATGAACGCGGGCATTTTTTCTCCGAGGGCAACTACGACATTCTCGGCGCGCCGCTCTCGGATGCGGACGACCAGTTCACCTGGATGGCCGCACAACCGTGGTCCAGCGGAAAGGTCGGCCTTATTGGTTGCTCGTCGACGGCAGAGTGGCAGCTTGCCGCGGCTTCGCTCGGCAACAAGGCGCTGACGACGATCATTCCGCAGAGCTTTGGCGCCGGAGTCGGCAAGGTTGGCCCCTACAACGAGCAGGGCAACTGGTATCGTGGAGGCGCGGTGCAGATGCTCTTCATCGACTGGCTGTATGGCGAGCAAAATCAGGTTCGCCCGATGTTTCCGAAGGATCTTTCGCAGGCCGACCGCATCAAGGCGTCGAAGATGTTCGACCTGGCGCCGCAGATGCCTCCGGTCGACTGGGCGAAGGCCTTCGAGCACCTGCCAGAGAAGGACATCGTCTCCGCGGTCGATGGGCCCAGGGGGATCTTCAGCGACAAGATGCCGAACACGACCGGCGGCGCCATGATAGAACGCACGCCAAACGACCCGGCGTGGCGCAAGGGCGGCATCTGGCAGTCCGATACCATGCCGATCAACGTGCCGGGCTTCTGGTTCATGACATGGTATGACGTTTCGATCGGGCCGAACCTCGCTGCGTATAACTACGTCCGCTCGACTGCGAAGGGTGAAGCGGCCAACGAGCAGTACGCCGTCATCGCGCCTACGCTGCACTGCGGCTATAAGCGCGCGAAGGAGGACACCATCGTCGGCGAGCGCAGCATGGGCGACGCGCGGCTGGACTACGATGCCCTGACCTATGCGTGGTTCGATCACTTCCTCAAGGGCGAAGACAACGGCTTTCTTGAGAAGCAGCCCAAGGTGACCTACTTTACGATGGGCAGCAACAAGTGGCAGCACTCGGAGACGTGGCCGCCTGAAGGCGCGAAGAATGTCACGCTTCAACTCATGAGCGGAGGCCACGCGAATACGCTGCACGGAGACGGAGCGCTCGTCATGGCCAACTCAGCCACCGGCACTTCGTTGCTGAAATTAGGCGCCCCCGCTGCCGCGATCAACCTGAAGACCGACCTCGCGGACACTTTTACCTACGACCCGATGCATCCCACGCCAAGCTACGGCGGCAACGTCTGCTGCGCTGCGAATACGATTCCCGGCAATGGCGGCGCGCTCGATCAGCGCAAGATGGAAGAGCGTCAGGACATCCTCGTCTACACGACGGAGCCTTTGGCGGAGGGAGTCGAGGTCAGCGGGCCCATCACTGCGACGCTTTATGTCTCCTCCGATGTGAAGGACACGGACGTTACTGTCAAAGTGATCGATGTGCTGCCGGATGGTACAGCCTACAACCTCGACGAGACGATTCAACGGCTTCGCTATCGCGAGGGCGATGACAAAACCGTCTGGATGGAGGCCGGCAAGGTCTATAAGGTCACGCTGACACCGATGAATACCAGCAACTTCTTCGACGCAGGCCACAGGATTCGCATCGAAGTTGCCGGCTCGAACTTCCCTCGCTTCGACCGCAACCTGAATACCGGCGGCAACAACTACGACGAGACGAACGGCATCGTCGCACATACGGCGATCCACCATTCAGCACAATATCCAAGCACGCTCACCCTGTCGGTAGTTAAGCACTAGAGGCTGTAAATTCGATGCATGTGGAAAAGAGCTGGTTTGGACAACTAAGGCTTTCGTTGAGCGCGGCCGCCGTAATAGCGATAGCCATTTCGGCGCGAGCACAGCAGATTGCCTTTACCTGGGACGACCTGCCATCCCATAGTGCGCTGCCGCCGGGCGAAACCAGAGTCGAGATCGGAAGAAAGCTTATCGCCGCCATGAAGGACGCGCACATGCCTCCTGTGTACGGCTTTGTGAATGGCATTCACACCGAGGACGAGCCACTCTCAACGCCGATGCTCAAAGAGTGGCGCGACGCAGGACTGCCCTTGGGCAATCACACCTGGTCCCACACCAGCCTCAACCAGCGGTCGCTCGCCGATTGGGAGGCAGACGCCCTGAAAAACGAACCCTTGTTGAAGTCATACATGGGTAGCGAGGATTGGCACTGGCTTCGCTATCCGAACCTCGCCGAGGGCGATACGCCGAAGAAACGAGACGAGGCGCGTAAGTTCCTGGCTGAACATGGATACAAGATCGCGGGAGTCACGATGAGCTTCGGCGATTACCTTTACAACGATCCGTACGCACGATGCGTCGAGAAAAAAGATTCTGCCTCCATTACGCAATTGGAGGCGAGCTACCTCGCTGCGGCCGACGCCACCATCGACTACACCCGCGCCATGTCGAAGACGTTATATGTCCGCGATATTCCTTACGTTCTTCTCATGCATGTGGGTGCGCTGGATGCACGCATGCTGCCTCGCCTCCTGAAGCTTTATCGCGATAAGGGATTCACCTTCGTCAGCCTTCAGGATGCGGAGAAGGATCCGTTCTACAAGAACGATCTGGATCTCTCGCTGCCATCCGTACCCGATACGTTGGAGGAGGCGATGCATGCACGCAATCTTCCACTTCCGGCGCGACCGGCACCGGCTGTGGATCTGAATCTGATTTGCCGGTAGTCCCGCTCGTCTTATCTAGAATCCCTGGTCGGTCCGGAATGCTGTGACTTTGTTCTTCACGAACGTCACAGCCATGGGATGTCCGAGATTCGAGAAGACGACCATGCGATTGCCGTAGTCCGTGCTTGTGCTCTTCGACACCTGGCCCAGTGACAGTTCCACCTGGCGCTCATTCATTCCGAGAATGACCTGGTGGGCATCGACGGCCTTCCAAATCTCCGGCCCCCAATGCTTGTAGAGCTCGTGCGGGTCGTCGTAGAAGAAGATCTCATCGGTGTAAAACGTGTACTGCCCATCCTGCCGGTAGCCGACGGGCACTGCGAACTCTTTCACGTCGTCCGGCCTGGTGAAGACGAGCAGCACCTGTCTGTCGCCTCCTGGAATTCGAAACGTAGCTGACTTTGGCGCGACCTGCTCCACAGCATCCTTCACGACGAGCTTCTCCGCACCGAGGAGCGTCCCTGCGCTTTTGCCATATTGCACAGCGTGTCCGACATAAGGATAGAAGTCGAGCTGCCCACCTGCCGAAATCCACAAGGTACTGCCCTTCAGCTCCTTCACATCTTTCAGCGAATCGGGCCGTTTCTTCTTGAGGAAGACGAGGTCATCCGCTGGGAGTACCTCTTCCTCGCGGGCCTTGATCGCCATGGGAGCATTACGCTCGTGGTGAAGATACAGCACCTCGCCTCCGACAGCCAAAATCAGGACTGCCGTCATTCCAATCGCCGCCTTGACCCCATTGTTCATTGACGATCCTTTCTTGCTCGAACTTCCGGCCTCTGCCAATCTAATTTACCGGCTCGGCTACGCTCAACTCGCGCTCCGATCCCAGCAAGGACTCGGCCGTCAAAGCGTCCGCACGCCGCAGTTGGGGAAACAGTCCCGCAGCCGAAGCCGTTACGGCCATTGAGGCGATCCCGCCGATCACGACGGCCGGCACCGCGCCCCACCACTGCGCAGTCACGCCGCTCTCAAACTCGCCGAACTCGTTGGACGCTCCGATGAACAGCCAGTTCACCGCGCTGACCCTTCCGCGCATCTCCGGCGGCGTCGCGAGCTGCAGCAGACTCGAGCGGACCACAACGCTGACCATATCGCTCGCTCCCACAACGACCAATGCTACTGCGCTGAGCCAGATACTCTTCGACAAGCCGAAGACCACGGTTGCCGCACCGAAGATTCCAACGCAGATCAGCATGGTGACCCCGGCACGCCGCTTGATCGGCTTGACCAGCATCGTCAGCGACACGGCGAGAGCGCCCACCGACGGCAGCGCGCGGAGCAGCCCCAATCCGCGCGGGCCGGCGTGCAAAATGTCGGTGGCAAAGATGGGCAGCAACGCCGTTGCGCCACCCAGCAGCACCGCGAAAAGATCAAGCGAGATTGATCCGAGCAGCAGCTTCGCTCGCCAGACGTACTCAAGCCCCGCCAGCACGGTCTTCATGCTGAAGGCTTTCTTCTCGGCTGTGACCATCCTGGTGCGAATCATGCTGACCAGCACAATGAATCCCATCAGCATCAGCAAGGTGAAGACGTAGACGACTGGCGCGCCGTTCCACGCCGAGGCGGCGCCTGCAAGCGGCAGCGTGAACAGAAGACCACCCACTGCCGGTCCGGACATGTTCGCGATCTGAAAGACAGTCGCGCCCCACGTTACCGCGTTCACGAAGTGCTCCTTCGGCACAAGACTGGGCAGCATCGCGCTCGCCGCCGGCCCGCTGAACGCCCGGCCCAACCCGATTCCGACGAGCACAGCATAGATAGGCCAGATTCGTCCGCCACGCAATGCTGTTGCGCTCAACGAGAGCCACAGCAACGCCGCGGTACAACAGGCCTGCAAACCATAACAGAGAAGAATGATCCTGCGCCGGTCGAAGCGGTCCGCCGCATGACCCGCAGCCAGCATGACGAGGATGCCCGGCAGAAATAACGCCAGCCCGGTATATCCCAGGTCGAGCGCCGAATGTGTCAGCGCATACACTTGCCAGGCCACCGCGACCGACTGCGCCTCGGCCCCCAGAATCACCATCAACCGCGCTGTTTGATAGAGCCGAAAGTCCCGCGACTTAAACGCCGAGCGGAAATCACCCTTTACCGCCGGCTTCTCTGGTTCCGAACCATCCGCCATACTTTATGTTTTCATACTTCCGTTACGAATAGGTCGCAAGGCAATTAACGCAGCAGCATCCGAAGCCGATCTATCGCCCAAGATAAATCTTGTACTGTGACTCGACTACACCGGTATTCCGCGCCAGCGTCAGCTTCGACTGGTTGTACTGATACAGAGTCTCCACCAGCCGGCTCTGCGCCTGCGCCAGCACCGCCTGGGCCTGCACGACCGGAAGGTTGTCATCGACGCCGGCCTTGTATCTTTCGCTTGCATCGTCGACTTCCTGAGCCGCAAGTTCCACGTTGCTCCGCGCCACTTTGACCAGCTCGTTCGACGACTGCACATCGAGCATCGCCGTCCGTATCTGCCACTCGATCGAAACTCGCAGCGACTCAATCTGCTGCCTCAGTGCGATCACCTGCGCCTGGGCAACTTCATCTTCGCCGCGCAACTGTCCCTCTTGAAAGACCGGCACGCTTACCTTGCCCGTCGCCGAAAATACACCGTGGTAGAAGTCTCCGATCTCGCCGAGCACACCGTAGTACCCATCGAAGGCAAGAGTCGGCAACCTCTCCGCTCTGACGGCTTTGCGGGCCTGAGTTGCAACCTCAAGCTGCGCCTGGAGACCGAGCAGATCCTTCCGCTTCTGAAACGCGAGCTTCATCGCATCGTCGAGCGGAAGCTGGGCGAACTCCGCATAGGGAGCCGTATCGGTCAGGGTGATCTCCTGGTCCGCGGGCAGCCCGATCAGGCGGTTCAGCGCAATCTTGTCCTTGGCGAATGCATTTTCGTCGCTGATTACGGCCTGCTGCTGCGACTGCAACTGCACCCGCGCGCGCAGCGTATCCAGGTTGGTTCCCACGCCGGCGTCATGCGAATCCTTCGCCTGCTGGTAGGCCACCTGATCCGCCTTCTCGAGCGCGCGGGCGTTCTCAATCTGAGCAGCGTCGGCGAGGGCCAGAAGGTACTGCGATCCTACCTCGATGGTCACAGCGCCGAGCTCGTTCAGCGTCGAAAAATTTGCTGCCGAGAGGGATCTCTGCGCCGACCGGTACAGATAGTAAGCCGGCACATTGAACAGCTGCTGGTTCATGCTGATCTGCGCCTCAGCCGTATTGACCTTTACAATCGTGGGGAACGTCGCTGGATTGATCCCGAAATCGGCCAGCTCTGACGGCTTGAAGCCCAGAGCCGCCAGGTTAATCTCCTGCGACTCAATTTCGCCTTTAGCAGTCAGGTTGGGGAGCAGGCTGTTCTTCACCGTCAACAACTCGCCGTGGACCATCCGTTCATTCTGCTGGACCAGCAGCATTTGCAGGTTGCGCTTCTCGCCGCGAGCGATCGCATCGTCGAGACTCAGCGGCAGCGATCCGGGAGTGGTACGGTCTGCTACGATGCCATCCGGCAACTTTGCGGGGTTAGGGACCGGCGCCGCAGGCAGTTCGGTCTTTTCCTGCGCGTTTGCAAGCGCAACGAGTCCACAGCAGACGAATGCTGCAGCCCACACCCCTGCTCTTTTCAAACAATTGCCCAATTAACCTGTAATCCTCAACTTGATTAGAGTCTACTGTGCCTGGATCGGTTGCGAATTCTTCTCTGCTAAAGGCCAGGAAAATCAGTTACCTGCAGAGGCTCCGCGAAAAGCTGCCAAATCGCTGAGCCACGAACATTCTAGCAAGCTGGTACCGGCTCACTGAAGATCCTGCATCAGCCCGGCGCCCGCTCAGATAAAATACAAAGGACAACCTTATGCGTCTTACCTCAATGAACCGTATTACCCTCGCCGCCCTGCTCCTCCTGCTTCCTGCCAGCGTGCCAGCCGTTCTGGCCCAGACAGGTCCCTACCGCGACACTTCCATGCTGCGAGCACCCGTCGGTGTTCCCGTCGCCATCTACGAGTTCGAGGATCTCGAGTGCCCGGCCTGCGCCCATGCCTTTCCCATCGTGCATGCGGCCGTCGACAAATACAAGATTCCGCTGGTCCGGCGCGACTTTCCCCTGAAGATGCACATCTGGAGCTTCGACGCCGCAGTAATTGCGCGCTACGTTCAGGATAAGATCTCGCCCCAGGCCGCAGAAGACTACCGGCGAGCAGTCTTTCTCAATCAGGCGGCAATCGCGTCGAAGGAAGACCTGAACGCCTTCTCGCAGAAATACTTTCAATCGCATGGACACACGATGCCGTTCGTCATCGATCCCAATGGCCTGTTCGCCGCCGAGGTTCGCGCCGACCAGACACTCGGCGAGAGAATCAATCTGCACCAGACCCCGAGCATCTTTATCGTGACCCAGAAGGGCTACACCGAGGTGACTGATGTCACCCAGCTCTATGCAATGCTCGACACGGCGATCGCGGAGAACCCCGCGCCCAAGGCAACGGCAAAACCCAGGACGACAGCGCATAATTAGTCTCCTCAGATAACAAAGGCCCGGGCAAGCTGCCTGGGCCTTTATTCTTTAACGATCGCGGCAGGGCTACTTCGTCCCCGTCTCCGTCCACAGAAACGCCATCTCGTCGGCATAATCCTGCACCAACTGTGTCTGCGATACGCCTGCGCTGTGGCCGCCCTTCAGGCTATAGTGAAGCAGAATCGGCCTTCCGCTCGAAGACGACGTCTGCATCAGCGGTGTCATCTTGCGCGCGTTCATCGGATCGACGCGCGTGTCTCCATCCCCCGTGAAGAAGAAGATCGCAGGATACTTTGTCCCCGGTTTTACGTTCTGGTAGGGCGAGTACTTCAGGATGTACGGATAATCCTTCGCATTCTCGGCCGATCCATACTCGGTCGTCCACGTGCGCCCCATCTCGAACATCTGGTAACGCAGCATGTCGAGCAACGGATAACCGCACCAGATCGCGCCAAAGAGATCCGGCCGCTGCGTCATCGAAGCGCCCATCAACAGGCCGCCGTTCGAGCGTCCCCGAATGGCAAACCGCTCCGGGGCCGTGTACTTGTTGGCGATCAGATACTCGGCCGCCGCAAACCAGTCGTCGAAGACGTTCTGTTTCTTCTCAAACATCGCTGCCTTGTGCCAGGCTTCGCCGTACTCATCGCCGCCGCGGAGGTTCGGCAGCGCAAACCATCCGCCTTGCTGCATCCACCATGCATACTCCGGGTTCCACACAGGCGTCTCGCTCAGAGCAAAGCCGCCGTAGCCGGTCATCAGCAACCGTTCGCTCCCATCGCGCTTCAAACCCTTCTTGCCGGCGATGAACATCGGCACTTTAGTTCCATCTTTTGAAGTGTAAAAAACCTGCTTCACCTCGTACTGAGTGGAATCAAACGGCACCTTATCGCTATAAAACACCTCGGACTTTCCCGTCTTCGTGTCGTAATGGAAGATCGTCGGCGGTGTAATGATCGACTGGAAGGTGTAGAAGCCATCCGTATCCACCGCGCGCCCCAGCAGCGTGGAACCCGCGCCAATCCCAGGGAAATCGATATTTCCTTCGGCCTTTCCTTCCAGCGAATAGATTGTCACCTCGGATTTCACATCCTTCAGCCGCAGCACAAACATCTTGCCGCCAACCACATTCACACCTTCCAGCACGTCCTTGCCTTCGGGGATGATCACCGGCCACTCATCCGGCCCTTTGCCCTGTACAACCTTCAGCACTCGCCCGTTCGGTGCTTTGTAGTCGGTGCGCATGTAGAAGGTGTCGCCCACGTTGAACTCGCCGAACCGGCTATCGATCCCGTACACCAGCGGCACAATCGGCGAATCCGGCACACGCAGGTCCTTAATCAAAATATCTTCGCGGGTCGCAGGCACGCCGCGGCCAATGCGGAACACCAGATAATGTCCGTTCTGGGTAATGCGTACGCCGACACCATCGATCTCGCCGAGCTTCTCGCCGCGATACTCCTTGCCGAGGATCATTGGATCGCTATCAAGCGGCGTTCCGAACTTGTGATAAAAAACCCGGTTCCCCTCATGTGGAAACAGTTTGGAGTAGCAGACTCCAGCCTTATCCGGACTAATATCGACACCGGAATACCGCGCCCGCGGCATCACGTCGCCCGTATCTTTGCGCGTCGCAACATCCAGGAAGCGCACCTCGACCTCATCGGCGCCGCCAATGCGCACGCCATAGGCCATCATCGAGCCATCTTCCGTAATGTTCATCGTGTTGACTGAGGTGTTCTGGTCGGTGCTCAGAGTGCTCGCGTCGATCAGCTTCTCGTCAGTTCCATGCAATCCCACGCGCACATAAATCGACGCCTGGTTCTCGTCAGCCTTGCGCTTGGAAAAGAAGTAATGATCGCCGCGGCGAGTCGGAACACTGACAAAATCCGTCTTCAGCAGTTTGCCCATCTGGTCGACGACCTCGGGAAGCATCTTAACCTGCGCAAAGTACTGAGCGGTGTAGGCATTCTGAGCCGTAATATAAGCCCGCGTCTCAGCACTGCGCGCATCTTCGAGCCATCGATAGGGATCTGTAACTTTAATCGGCACATTTTGATCCGTGCTTTGGTACTCGTCGACCACGGGATCGGTCTTGACCGATGGCGGATGTGGCAAAACTATCCCATCCCCGCCGTGAACCTGCGCCTGCCCCGCTGCCGCACTCCACAAAACCGTTGCCATCACAAAAAAAACACTGCTCCGCATCGCATCTCCCCGGTACGTCGATTCCTGATATCTCAAGATAGACGAAGAATGCACCCCCGAGGCAGGGATTTGCAACCCCTTACTTATTTCACTTTAAAGATTAGGAAATAATCCTCACCATCCGATTTGGTGAAATCGTACGTCCCCACCAGTTTGAACCCGGCCTCGCCCATCTCCTTGACCACCACATCTTGGTTCAGCCCGTGGTTCGCGCCATTCCCGTTGCGATCGATAATCCCCACCTTCGCCTCGGGCCGCAAGGCGAGTTTCAGCGTCTTCACAAAAGCGACCGGATGCGCAATCTCGTGGTATACCTTCAGCATCAGCACGGCATCGACGCTTCCCTGCGGCAATCTAGGATCGTCCGGCGAACCCAGCACCGTCCTTACATTCGGCAATGTCTTCCTTCACAATCCTCTTGCCGATGTACTCAATCGCCATGGGATTGATGTCTTCGGCAAGCACAACGCCCGTCGACCCCACCCGGCGCGCAGCCCTCACCGAAAACCACCCCGACCCCGCGCCGACGTCTGCAACGTTCTTCCCCTGCGTAATCCCCAGCAGGTCCATCACGCGATCGATCTGCAGCTTCTTGTCGCGGTCCGGATATTCAAAGATGGAAAGATCGCCGGAATATGGCGTACTCGTCGGCCTTTGCGTCGCCGGAGCCGGTTGCGTCTGCGGCTGAGCCTGACTTCGTATCGCTGGCCCGATCCCCTGCGCGCTCGCAACAGCAAGCGGCATCGTCAACAAAAGCAGAACGATTCCCACCCGCACTTCAGCCAGCGAAAGAACCTTCATGCCCCCACAATCAGCCATCGCGTTGACGATTGGCAAGGGCCTCGCTTCACTTCGTTCTAATCCTGCACAATGATTCCCACCCAATTGGAAAAGGGAGCCGCCACCCGGCTCCCTTTTGGCAGGGAAGTTTACCGCAATCCGCCACCGGCCTTCAGCAGCTCTCCGGTCAACCACGCCGAATCATCCGAGGCCAGAAACGCCGCAACCGTCGCGATATCCTGCGGCTGTCCGATACGGCCAAGCGGAGTCTGCGCCACGGTGTTCTTCTCGAAATCGCTTCCGATAAAGCCAGCTGCGTGCACGCCTTCGGTCTCCACAATTCCAGGATTGATCGAGTTCACGCGGATCTTCTTCGGCCCAAGCTCCTTGGCGAGAACTTGAGTGATCGCATCAACCGCGCCTTTGCTTGCGGTGTACACGCTTGATCCCGGCGGCGTGAGCGAAGAAACAACAGACCCGATATTGATGATGCTGCCACCCTCCGGCCCAAAGTATTTCAAAGCTTCCTTTGAGGCCAGCAGCAATCCCAACACGTTCAAATTGAACATCCTGTGATAGTCCTCGGCCGTCACCTGATCGAGCGGGGTAAAACTATAAACACCGGCATTGTTCACCAGCGTATCCAGGCGCCCAAAGGCCTTTTTCACTTCGGCAAAGACCTTGCCGATGTCTTCCTGCCTGGAAAAATCTCCCTGCACAGCCACAGCCTTGCCGCCCTTTGCTTTAATCTCGGCGACAACCTTGTCTGCACCCTCTTTACTCGCCGCGTAGTTGACAACCACGGACGCTCCCTCCGCCGCGAGAGCCTTCGCAATACCCGCGCCAATCCCCTTCGACGCTCCCGTCACCAATGCCACCTTATTCGTAAGCTTTGCCATCCTCATCAATTAGATGCTTATCGAATTATCAAACGATAGGACATTCGAATTCAGGAGCACGAAGACGCGAAGAGGAAAGATTCAAGGATTGCGGAAAGCTTATCGCTGGAGGGCGAGGCCCCTACGCTAAATCTTCGTCAATTGCTCGGTATAGGCTTTCAACACATCGCGCCGCAGGGTGTAGCTGGCAAACTTGCCTGCGCGCGTCACAAGAATAAGCCCGGCAGTTTCAAGCTCCTTCATGTGATGCGACAGCGTGGCAGCAGTCACCGCATGACAGTCTTTGATGTCCGCACACTGCATCGGCTTTGTACAGCTTCCGATCTGGCGCAGCAGTTCAAGCCGCCGGGGATCGGCCAGCGCCTTCGCGATCAAGTGAATCCGGTCGTCGCTCAGCCTGACAGTCTCGGCCCCCACGCGCTTTGTAACAGCCATCGCGACTCCTAGCGAATCTGCACCAACTCCGCACCTGCTCCGTGGCCGGCAGAAGCGCCCGGGTTCACCGACGAGGTCTGCGGCGCGCGCCAGTGATCGATGTAGCTTACCTGATGCACGCAACTGATCGTGCAACTTGGCGCACAACTCTTCTCCGTCAAAAACTCGCGCTTCACATCCGCGGTCTGGTACTGCGCCAGAGGAACCGCGGGATAGCCGCGCTGCTGGCTGCAATAGTGCACCAGGCCATTCTCGCAGATATACAGATACCGCCCGCCCGCGCGGCAACGCCAGTCGTTCGTCTTCCCGTTGGCGATCGCCTCCTGAAAGTGATTGAACCGCGAGTAGCTCCGGCGAGTCAGGTTCCGCACTCTGTCCCAGACACTGCGCTCTGCCTCGCCAAGAGGCTTCAACTGCCCGCTACCGTCATGGATGATCCCAATCGTCGAGCTGAATCCAAGTCCCAGCGCTCGCTCGCTCACCGTCAGAGCATCGTTGGGGTTCGCAATGCCGCCGCCAACCACGGAGTTGATGTTCACATGAAAGTCCGCATGCTCAGCCAACATCTGCAGCTTCTTGTCCAGAACCTTCAGGCTCTTCTTCGAGACCTCATCGGGCATCACATTGTCAATCGAGATCTGCATGTGGTCGAGCCCGGCCTTGTTCAGCCGCTGAATCCGATCCGGCATCAGCAGATAGCCGTTCGTAATCATCCCGGCAATCGCGCCGGTCTTCCTGATCCGCGCAATGATCTGATCCAGCTCCGGATGCAGCAGAGGCTCGCCGCCAGAGATCGTAATCACCGACGTACCAAGCCGTCCCAGATGGTCGATGCGACGCAGCATCTCGTCGATCGGCACCGGATCGGAAAAATCGTCGAACTCGTTACAATAGGTACACGCCAGGTTGCACCGTCGCATCGGCACAATGTGCGCCATATACGGGTGTCCGGTCGAAAGCAACGCCGACCCGATCGAACCCAGCTCACGCAGTTTGCGTGTCACTGCCTTCCGGCGGCGGCTTGCAGACATCGGCCGCTTGCCGGGTGCAGAACCAGTTATCGAAGCAGAAGACATAACACTTTTAAGTATATCGAACGATGACGCAAGGAACTTCGCTGCGGCTCGTTACTTGCCCACCAACAGGATCGAGAACGTTCCCGGCACCATCTGGCCTCGTGCCGGGCGGCCACCCGGCGCAGGAGCCGGAGGCGGCGTGAACTCGGCTGTAATCAGGAACAAACGGCCGGTCTTGCTGTCCAGCGTCAGGGTCTTCGCCCGCGGAGCCGTCTGGAGCGTCTGCTCAACGACAAAACTCGTCGGGCTGTTCTCCTTCACAATCGTCAACGTCCCGTCGCCCTGCGAGCTGAAAGCCTCCATCGTCTTCGGGTTAAAGACCGCGCCATCGCTGCCGGCGCCGATCGGCAGCGTCTCAAGAATCTTTCCGTCGCCCGCGTTCAAAATTACCATCGTCTGCGGGCTGCGGCACGAGGCGAAGAGGATATTGTTCTTCACATCCATCGCCAGCCCGGCGCAGGTGCCTCCCTTGCCTTGCAGATCGTAGGTCGCCGTCACCTTCAGCGCCTTCGCATCCACCACGGCGATGCTACCCTTGTCTTCCAGATCGATATAGAGATGTCCTTTGCCATCGGAGACCGCCTGCTCCGGGGCGCCGCCCAGATCGACCGTGCCGGCAATCGAGCCGTCCTTCGCATCGATCACCGTAACGTTCGGCGCACCATGGCTCAACACATAAATCCGCCCACTGGATGGATCACCCAGGATGCCGTCCGGTCCTCCCTGCGCGTCAATGGTCTTAATCGTCGCAAGCGTCTTCGCATCCCACATCACCACTGGCTTGCTGCTGCCAAATCCATGTTGCGACTTCGGGTCCACCGCGGCTCCATGCGCGCTGGCATCGGCGACCTCGCCCAGCGGCTTCAGCGTATCCAGGTCGAAGACGGTGATGCGTCCCGCAGGCCCACTGCGCGGCACGTACAACTTGCGCCCGGCATCGTCGGCATACACATAATCGAAGCCACCCTCGCCGCCAACCTTCTCCGTCTGCAAGACCTTATACGGCCCCTGCGCCCAACTCGAAAACGGCATCATCGCCACTACAGCAGCCAGCACAAGGGAGACTCGTCGCATTAACCTATTACCTCGCTCACTGAGCATAGTTGAAAATTGTGTGTGCGCAAACAGAAAGCGGCCGCAAAGGCCGCTCTTCCAAGTTAAGAATGTATGAATTACAACTTCGCCAGTAACTGCCTCGTCTGCTGGGACGTCTGCTGGAAGAAATCCTGCAGGCCCAACCCTTGCCACAGTCCAGACCGCTTCTTTCCATCCGGTGTCAGCGTCAGCTTCTGCTCATGTTTGTCACGCAGCACGACGATAGGCACCGATTTGCCGCGATTGTCATGCACCATCTTGGTCCAGTCGTTTCCGTTCGCCACCGAGACCGAGTTGATCTTCACGACGACATCCCCAGCCTTCAGTCCCGCCTCTTCTGCCGGGCTGTTGCCGTCGACGCTCCGCACCAGCAACCCTGCGCCATCCACCGCGCCGAAGAACTCCGCAAGCTGTCGCCCCATAACCTCCAGCTTCGCGCCGGTGAACGACGAGCTCAGAACAATGTCTTCCGTGCCCAGCAGATCCTTATGCTCCTTTTGCGCTGGTGGATTCGCCGGCTTCGAGCTGTTGTCCGGCGCGTAGATCCCGCCGCGAACAAATCCTGAAGCCGGGGCAGGCACGGAGTAGTGCTGCTCCCAGGCTTGCAGCCCAAGCGTCCTGCGATCCGCCGCTGTCATCGTCAAAGTCTGGGTCTGGCCATCGCGGCTGACAACAAAAGTGACCGCCTTCCCGATCGCCAGCTCATGCAACATATGCCGTAACTGCTCTTCGCTCTCGACCACCTGGCCATTCATCTGAAGGATCACATCGTGCATGCGCATCCCTGCCTTGCAGGCTGGGCCATCGTGGTCAAGATCTGTGATCTCCGCGCCCTTCGCATCCTTCAGCCGCAACATCGCCACCTGATCGTCGCTGACATCCCGAGTCGATATGCCGATATAACCCGGCACCGCATGCTGGTGCGCCTCGCCCATCGCAGCCGCATACATCTGCGAACCGCCGGCCGCGGCTCTCTCTGCCGCATGCAATGTCTGCCGTCCGCCCAGAACGGCAACTCCCGCCACCAGCGCTACCACTCCGAACGATCCGCGGTGTTTTCTCTGCATGACGTCAACCAGCACTTCTTCTTTCGATGAAAAATTAGAGGTAGAACCCAGTCGCTACATTACTGAATATCAGCGGCGCCCTGCAAGGCGTTGAACGATGCCGTACGGATAAAGGGGTTGGCATCCTGCGCCGCAACAGTCCGCAAAACCTGCCGCACGCTCGAGTCCGACTGCACCGGTTCCAGAACCCCGATAGCCGTCTGCCGCACCTGCGCATCCGAATCGTGCATCACCGCTTCAAGCACCGCGTCGCGCACATGCTGGTCCTGCCCAACGTACTCCTGCAGGCCCTCAAGCGCCTTCATGCGAACGCCGGCATCCTGGTCATACCGCAGCGACACCATCAGCGCATGGCGAATGTCCTTGCCATCGGCGGTCGTCGCCTGGCACGCATGCCCGGCCTTGCACTCATGCGTCAATAATGAAACCGAGTTCATCCTTACGCCATCCGTCGCCGCCGCGGTCGTCCCCACCAGCAGCAGATTGCGAATCTCCGGACTATCCAGCGATCCTTCCATCGACTCCGGAACGATCTTGTTATAGTTCACCTGCACCAGCTCCGAGTTCGGCGTCTGCACAATGCTGGTCACACTCGCAACCACACCCTCTGTTGGGTGATTCACCGTAACGATCCCGCGATCCTTCGGCTTTGGCGCATTGGCAACCTGGTATCGATGAGTAAAGTTGCCTGCCAGAAATCCAATGCCAACCAGCAGCGTTGCCAGGGCGGGCGCGCTCTGCACATTCCCGAACCACCGCCAAAAATTCGTCCTCAGTTGAGTTAGGAATCCATGCGGCGGAATCATGTCCAGCGCATCGTCCAGCTTCATCCTCGACTGCGCCAGCAGATTCGGCGAGGGCTCGAGCACCGGCAGCATGGCCAGGCGTTCCTCAAACCCTCGAAACGACTCCAGCTCCTCCCGGCAATCCTCGCATCCTGCCAGGTGCTGCTCTAAGACTCCCGCCAACTCATCCGGAAGCTCGCCATAATTCAACAACACAATGCAATCTCTTGCGCTCTGACACTTCATTGTCCTACCTCAACCAGCCTCAAAATTCTGCCTGCGTCCCGGGTCTTTGCCTGCGCCCTTTCTATCGATCCATCGCCAGCCACTGTGCTTCAACCTCTAAGTTCCGACAGATTCGCCCGCAGCTTTCGCGTGGCGCGAAACAGCGTATTCTTTGCCGTCTCCTCCGTCGTGTTCAACATCTCGCCTATCGTTCTCAGCTTCAACCCCTGGTAGTGTTTCAATTCAAAAACCGTTCGTTCCCGCGGAGTCAACTTGCCCAGCGCATCGTTGATCCGTTCGTTCATCACCTTCCGGTCGAGCTCTCTTGCGGGGTTGGCCATTGCCCGCTCGTCGGAGATATTCGCCATCAGGTCCATCTCATCGCCACTGGCATCCAATACTGTTGCCGGATCTTCCCTGCGGCTCTTGCGCCGCCGCAACTGATCCAGACAGAGATTCGTGACAATCCGATAAAGCCACGTATAAAAGCTGCACTCGAACCGGAAGTTCCCCAGGTGCCGGTATGCCTTGATGAAGGCTTCCTGGTGGACATCCTGCGCATCCTGCTCATTTCCGAGCATATGCAGCGCCAGCCGAAGCACCGACTGGTCATATCGCCGCACCAGGGCATCGAACGCTGCACGCTGGCCCTTCTGAGCCTCGCGAATCAGCTCATCGTCCTCGGTTCGCTGCTGAGCCCGCGCGTCCAACTGCGCCTGCGTCAGCTTACCGCCGCTCCTGGTCCCGGATTGGGCCGCAGCCTTTGCCATCGCTGGCATCGATTCTACAGCCGTAGACCCCAATATTCCCATCGCAAACGGGCTAATATGCCGTTTTTGAGCCACTGCCGCCAACGGAGCCGACAACTCCCCGCCCAAATCCATCCCGACTGCATCTGCGTTCATGGACTGACTCCGGAGGTCAGAAAAAATCGAATAACACTCAATAGACACTGCCGCGCCAGAAAGGTGAGCGAACCCGCCCACCTGTTTTCCTACCACCATCGGGGTACACTCACCCCATGCCGTCCCGTCCCACCTCCGCACCCAGTCTCTTCTCCGACGCCCCCGCCCCCAAACCAACCCAATCCACCTGGATCAACGCCCACTGCGACGGCGGTGCCCGCGGAAACCCCGGCCCAGCCGGCTTTGGGGCCGTCCTACAGGACGAGAACGGCCACATCCTCGCCGAACTAAGCGAGTTCCTCGGCGTCCGCACCAACAACTACGCCGAGTACTCCGGCCTCCTCGCCTGTCTCCAGTACGCCCTCGACCACCACCGCCCCCGCCTCCGCGTCGTCTCCGACTCCGAGCTGATGGTCAAGCAGATCCAGGGCAAATACAAAGTCAACTCGCCCGATCTCCGACCCCTCTGGCAGGAAGCAAGAAACCGCATAGCTAAGCTCGAAGCCTTCGAGATCTCCCACGCACTCCGCCACAAAAACAAGGACGCCGACCGTCTGGCTAACGAAGCCATGGACCGCGGAATGAAACGCTCGCCAGCCCCCGCCTCTGGTAAGAATTTGTCATCCTTCGGCGAAGCCGGAGGACCTGCTTCTCGCACAGAAGCGGCATCCATAGCCCGGCCCTACCCCACCAAATCAGAGACCCCGCCCAATCCCTACGACAAGGCTAACGCCATGCTCCGCGGCTTCACCAAAAACGGGACCATCCATCTCCTCGGCGGAGCCACCCTCCCCGACGGCGTCTTCGTCAAAATCATTCGCGAATAGCTCGTCGCCAGCTAATTGGGGCTAGGCTGCTCGACATGTTCGATAACTAAAACCGGCACGGGCTCTTTCGCAGGTTCGCATCATTTCCCAAACGGTCTTTAGTCAGTTAGACGCGACGCGAATAAATCCGTTCAACCCTTCTTCAAACCAGGCTGTTGATAGATCCCGACCACGTTGCCTCCGGGATCACGAAACCTCGCCGTAATCTCAGGCGCATCTCCGCCAATCGGCTGCACAATCTCGCACCCGTTCGCCACAATCGCCTTCATCGTAGCCTCCGCATCTTCGACCATCACATACAGCAGAAATCCTGGCTGCGAAGCAGGCGGTCTCCCCACAGACCACGTTCCGCTCACCTGATCCACGGTATCGGTGAACGCGGTCGACCCATCCCCCCGCTTCCGAATCTCCCAGCCGAAGACGCGCCCATAAAAATCAGCCGACCGCGCAATATCAGTCGCAGGAATATCGATATAGCAGATCTTTCCGTTCGCATAACCATCAGCCATAGCTCCTCCTTGTAAACACCGTGATTTTAGCGCGACAGGCGAATCTCTGGATTACTTGCCCGCCGATTCAGCCAGATCCGCACACAGCTTCTCCACGACAGACATCTGTTCCAGCATCCCTCCGAGCTTCGCGACTCCCACACTCTTTTCAAAGTGGGTCTGCATCCGGTCGAAGATCCCCACCACCCGCGCCGCGCGCCTCTTGCCCCCGGGCTCAAGAGCCAGCCGGAACGACCTCGCATCCTCCGGATCGATCCGCCGCCGCACCAGCCCCTTCGCCTCGAGCGAAGAGACACAGTGGCTCACATTTCCGCGAGTCGTCTGAAAAGTCTCCGCCAGATCGGAGGGTTTAATGCCGGCCTTCTTCTCAAAGAAGATCGCAGCCAGCATCAGAGCCTCAAAAAACGTCAGGCCTTCGTCCCGCAGAATCGCATTCAGCGAAGCTTCCATGCTGCGCCCGATCCGGCTAGCCTGAAAGGCAGGGCTTTGCCGCAAAAACGCCTCAATCCGCATCGCAAGCTCCTCTAAAATGTAGTTTACTAATTCAACTATTTATAACAACACAAAATTACTCTCGCATCTATCGGAAATCCGGGCATGATGATCTCAGGCCCAACCGCAATAACCATGAAAATCCAGCAAACTCATCTTCTCCTCAGCCTCCTCTCATTGAGCGCCGCCCTCGCCCAACAACCGCAGCAAACACCCGCCTCTACTTCAACTCCAACGAAACCTGCCACCACCACCCAAAGCATCACCGTTACCACCACCATCGAACCCCTTCCCCTCGCCGAAAGTGATCGCTCCGTCAACCTCATCGAGCCACGCGACCAACCCCTCGTCTCGAACTCCGTAGTCGATTACCTCCGGCAAGATGCGTCCCTCAACCTGCAAGCCCGCGCGGCCAACGGCGTCCAGGCCGACCTCAGTCTCCGCGGCACAACCTTCGAGCAATCCCTCATCCTGCTCAACGGCCTCCGCATCAACGATCCCGAGACGGGCCACCTCAATCTCGACATCCCCATTCCGCTCGACGCCGTCACGCGCATTGACATCCTCCACGGATCGGGCAGCACGTTCTACGGCTCCGACGCCATCGGTGGCGCCGTCAACCTCCTCACCCAACCGCCAGCTCCGGGCCTGACCATCATCGGCAGCATCGCAGCAGGCAGCTACACATCCCTCGAACAACACCTCCGGGCCTCCTACACCGCTGGCCCATTCGCCGAACAACTTACAGGCAGTCGCGACACCTCCGACGGCTTCATTCCCGACCGCAACTACTCAAGCAACGCGCTAGCCTCCGAGACCTGGCTCACGACAAAACCCGGCGCCACCGACATCCTTCTAGCCACCAGCGACCGCCCCTACGGAGCCAACCAGTTCTACGGCCCCTACCCCTCATGGGAGCGCACCAAAGGCTGGTTCGCCAGCATCCAGCAGCAGCTCGGCCAACAAACCGCCGCCAGCTTCGGCTACCGTCGCCACTCCGACCTCTTCGTCCTCTTCGTCGACCAGCCCGCCATCTACGAAAACAACCACATCACCACCAGTTACGAAGGAGCTCTCCGACGAGCAGACAACTTCGGCTCCAACACCACCCTCTCCTACGGCGTCGAAGCCGATGGCGACACCATCAACTCGAACTCTCTCGGCCAACACTCGCGCAACCAAGGCGCAGCCTACGCCAATCTAAGCCTCCGCGCACTCAAACGCTTCTCTCTCTCGATAGGAGCCCGCGACGAGATCCTCTCCAACAGCGGCAGTAGCGTCGGCAACGGAGGTAATGGAAACAACAACGTCTTCTCCCCCAGCGTCGCCGCCGCCTACACTCTCACCCACACCACGCGCCTCCGAGCCTCCGCCGGCCACGGCTTCCGCCTGCCCACCTACGTCGACCTCTACTACTCCGACCCCACGACCATCGGCAACCCCAACCTCAAACCCGAGTCCTCCTGGAGCTACGAAACTGGCATCGACTGGACTCCATCAAACGGCCGCCTGACCCTCACCGCCACCGCCTTCCGCCTCCAGCAAAAAGACACCATCGACTACGCAAAAACCATCCTCGCCACCCCCACCCTAACCGCATCCGAACCCTGGCAAGCCATCAACATCCAGAACCTCAACATCACCGGAGCCGAAGCCACCCTCCGCCTTCGCCTCACCGAAACGCAGCAACTCCAGTTCAGCTACACCGCTGCCCACGCCGCCTCACCCCCACCCAACCTGCTCTCTGAGTACGCCTACAACTACGCCGCCCAAAACGCCATCTTCGGCTGGAGCGGAACGCTACCAGGCAAAATCGGCCACCAGATCAACGCCCACACCCAAATCAACATCGTGCAAAAAACCCAACACACCGCCTACCCACTCTGGGACATCGCCGCCTCGCGCAACACCGGCCACATCCGCCCCTACCTTCGAGCCTTAAACCTAAGCAACACCGGCTACCAGGAGATCCCACAAGTCCCCCTGCAAGGCCGGACCCTCATGGTCGGCACAGAGTTCAACTGGTCCCATGCCGGCCACTGATCTCGCGTCTACTTCGCTAGCTCCGCCTTCACAATCTCGCTCACCAGCTGCCTGTCCGCGCGCAGCCCATCCGCCAGGATCCTCTGCAAAACCACCTTCATCACAGCCCCCATATCCTTCGGCCCTGGCCTCTTCCCATCCGTCGTCATCGTGTCGATCGCCCCCGCGACAACTTCGCGAATCACATCCTCCCCGGCGGCCTGCGGCAGATACCCTTCAATCATCCCAATCTCCGCCTGCTCCTTCGCTGCAAGCTCCGGCCGGTTCCCTTTGGTAAACGACTCCACCGACTCCTTCCGCTGCTTAATCAGCGTCGTCAGAATCTGCGACTCCTCTGCATCCGTCAGCTTCTCGCGCTTATCGATCTCTTTGTTCTTCAGCGCCGACTTCACCATCCGCAGCGTCGTCAGCTTATGTTCATCCTTCGCCTTCATCGCCACCACAATATCCGTCTGAATCTTCTCGCCAATCGTCATCGTTCCCTCGTCTCCGCAAATCAATCCCTCATTATAAGTTCGGCACTCAACGTCCGCAGCGTATCAACGCTGAAACTCAATCTCCTCAATGATCGGAGGGTTTCGATCGTAGTCGCTATATCGAATCCACTTCGGTCGCACTACGAAATGCACAATCCCCGGCCAGCTCATGCGCGAAACTCCATCCGGCCAAACCGCGAAATAAGCTGCTTGATACCGCTTCAACTCTGCCCCATTCGGCTCGGTCGCAATCCCTTCATATTGAACCGTCTGTTCTCCATCCCAGCCCACAACCAGCGAGCAGGACGGACGCGCGATGAGATTCCGATACTTCCTCGAAGATTTCACCGTATCGAAAATAATCTCCAGCTCAGGCGTCGTGGCAATACCAACAAGCGCGGACTGAGGAACGCCGTCCCCCGACAAACTCGACACGACCGCATACCGAAATTGCGCCATGAACTCATAAATAGCTTTTGTCTCCATATGTCACTCCGCAGCGCGTAAGAAATCATGCGCACACTCAGCGTGCAAAACCATGAGCACAACTCGCTGAGCGCACAACTCCATCGATCTTTTCAGATGGCCGATTACTCTACAATATTTCTATGATCCGCAAAACTCGCCTCTTCACCCCTGGCCCGACGCCTCTTCTCCCCGCCGCGCAGTTCGCCATGGCAGCGGCCGACATCCACCACCGCACCCCGGAGTTCCGCGCCCTCTACACCCGCGTCCTCGCGCAGCTCAAAGACTTCGTCGGCACCAAAAACGACGTCATCATCCTCTCCGCCTCCGGCACCGGAGCCATGGAAGCCTCCGTCTCCAACCTCACCAGCCCCGGCGACCGCGTCCTCGTCCTCACCGCTGGCAAGTTCGGCGAGCGCTGGGCCTCTCTCGTCAAATCCTTCGGCTGCCACGCCGACGTCATCGAAAAACCCTACGGCCAGACCTTCTCCCTCGACGAGATCAAAGCCGCCCTCAAGCTCGAAACCCGCGCCGTCTTCGTCCAGGCCACCGAGTCCTCCACCGGCGTCCGCCACGACATCGAAGGCATCGCCAAGCTCCTCAAATCCGAAAACTCCGAGGCCCTCCTCATCGTCGACGGCATCACCGGCCTCGGCACCACCCACCTCGACATGGACGGCTGGGGCATCGACGTCCTCATCGGCGGCTCGCAGAAAGCGGTCATGATGCCTCCTGGCCTCAGCTACCTCGCCGTCAGCTCGCGAGCCTGGGACCGCATGGAGTCCACCTACAACCCGCGCTACTACTTCGACCTCCGCAAAGAGCGCAAGAACGCCGCCAAAGGCGAATCCGCCTACACCCCCCCAGTCGCGCTCATCGCCGCACTCGGAGCAGCGCTCGACTACATCGCCGGACAGGCCGCGACACCAGAAAATCCAAAAGGCGATCTGGCCGAAGGCCGAAAGAAACTAATCGACAACGCCGAAACCTGCGCCGCCATGACCCGCGCCGCAGCCACCGCACTCGGCTTCAAACTCTTCGCCCCCAAAGGCTCCGAGGCCGCCGCAGCCACAGCCATCGTAGCCCCCGAAGGCACCGACTCCGGCACACTAGTCAAAGGCCTCAAATCCCAATTCGCCGCCATCGTCACCGACGGCCAGGGAGAGATGAAGGGCCAGCTCTTCCGTATAGCCCACATCGGCTTCTTCGACTACATGGACACCATCGCCATCATCGGAGCGTTAGAACAAGTCATAGCAAAAACCAAAACCCCTCTACCCAACTTCGAATTCGGCAAAGGCCTGATCGCCGCCCAAAACTACTTCGCCAACCACGCTAAATAACAATACAGCCGCAGAGGACACCCGCATCTGCGGCCAGAAAAGGTACCCCCCTATGTCGTGCAGGAGTCTTTGAGATAAAGTGTTACCAAATCCAGGGCCTGTGTGTGAGTCGTTCAAGAAATTTAAGAACGAATTGGAGCCATTATGCCCAAGGAATCTCAAAGCACCGATGCGATTGTTAAAGAAACTCCAAAACCGATGTTTAGCCAGAATGCTAAGCTCGCAGCTTTCTCCGATCTTTGTTTCGTCCTGCTGCCCTTCATCGTAATCTCTATCATCCTCATCTTTACCGGACGTTGGCATGAAGTTCTCTACGTTCCTGAGTGGTCGATTGCAACGCCTGTGGTCGTTGGGCAGACCATTAGCCGCATGGTAAGTTCAATTGCGAATAGATCGGTAGTAAAGGAGGGCGTTGTTTTTGTAATCTGCGCGGTGATTGTATTTCTGCTTGTGCCTTCCCTGATCATTTTAGGATTCGTTCTTGAAGCACCTAAGGTAACGACGGGGTTGGCAGTCACTCAGATCGCGCTTTTTCTTGCCGGAGTCGTGCTTTCATTCATAATGAACAGTTTGCTCTTTGACATCGAACACGAGAGCGATCCGCAAAAACCATGAAACGCTCAACCCAAGTCGTCACCCCACTCCTCGCCGCAGCAGCCCTCGCTATCACCACCGGCTGCAATCGCCAGATGCAGCGCTGCGTCGACGAGCACAACAATGTAGTCGACGACAGCTTCTGCAAGAATCTCCCCAACCAGCCGCAACAACAATCCGACGGCCACGGCGGTTTCGTCCCCGTCATCATCCCCTACCGCTACTACTACGGCGGATGGGGTGGCTATGGCATCGGCACCCCGGTAGGCGGCGGCTCCTTCACTCCCAGCTCCGGAGTCAGCTACGTCACCCGCGGCGGATTCGGCAGCTCCTTCGCCGAAGGCGGCAGCCACTCCAGCGGCAGCGGCGAAGGCGGAGCCCACGGCGGCGGCGCCGGAGAATAACCAGCTCAGGAGAATAATGCAACGCCTCTCAATCACACCACGCGAAAACTGGCAGCAGACCGTCGAATCCCAGGGCCTCACCTTCCACACGCTCGAAAACAGCACGCCCTACTGGGACGAGTCCGCCGCCTACAGCTTCACCGCCGCCGAAATCGACACCCTCGAAGCCGCCGGCAACAAGCTGCAGGAAATGTGCCTGGCCGCTGCTCAACACATCATCGACGAAAAGCGCTACGCCGAACTCGACATCCCCCAATCCGCCATCGAAGCCATCGAGTGGGCCTGGAACAACGAGCCTCCCGCCCTCTACGGCCGCTTCGACATCAGTTGGGCCGGAGCACAATCAGGCCATCCACCCAAGCTCCTCGAGTACAACGCCGACACCCCCACCTCGCTCCTCGAAGCCGCCGTCATCCAGTGGAACTGGCTCAAAGCCATGCCCCACTCCCTCGTCTCTTCCAAACCCGACCAGTTCAACTCCATCCACGAAAAGCTCATCGCCAAATGGAAGGACGTCGACGACTATCTCTCCAAGCCCATCTACTTCGCAGCAATCGAAAACGAAAACAATCCAGAAGACCAACTCACCGTCACCTATCTCCGCGACACCGCGCAACAGGCCGGTCTCGACACCCGCCAGCTCGCCATGCATGACATCGGCTGGGACGACTCCCAGCAATCCTTCGTCGACCTCGACGACCACCCCATCTTTTCCATCTTCAAGCTCTACCCCTGGGAGGCCATGCTCAACGAAGAGTTCGGCCCCCAAACCCTCGACACCTACACTAACGTCCGCTGGATCGAGCCCATCTGGAAGATGCTTCTCTCGAACAAAGGCATCCTGCCCATCCTCTGGCAGCTCTACCCCAACCACGAGCTCCTCCTCGAATCCCACTTCGTCAAAGAAGGCGCCCCACCACCAGACACTCTAAAAAACTACGTCCGCAAACCTCTCCTCTCGCGCGAAGGCGCCAACATCACCCTCATCCGCGACAACGCCACCGTCGTCTCCACCGAAGGCCCCTACAATGGCCCGCAAATCATCCAAGCCCTCGCCCCACCAGCCGTCTTCAACAACCGCCACACCGTCCTCGGCCTCTGGATGATTGACCAGGACTGCTGCGGCATGGGCATCCGCGAGTCCTTCAGCCCCATCACCGGCAACCTAAGCTCCTTCGTCCCCCACTTTTTCATCTAGCCACCCGCCAGTTAGAGCCAAAGCCCATCTGCGTCCTTAATCAACTCCATCGCGCCAGCGATCATGCCGTTGCGTTGGATGGCAAAGGTTGGATTCAACTTAAGGACGTAGCGTGTCGTTCTGCACAAAGCCCTTCTCAAGCTCGCGTCGTATTTCAGGAGTGTCTTCCAGCACACCGCATCGGTCGAGTTTGATTGACGAGTCTTTTGTAAGGATGTCGCGCCTTTCGTCGTTCCCGACGGGAAACAGGATGAACCGTTTTTCGGGAACCAGCTCCTGACCTTCTTCTGGCGGGATGTCTCCGTTCCCGTAAGGATATGCACGTACCGTAGCGCCGGGCAGCCAGGGAGCAGGCTCCTTGAGAGAAGTGACGACCCGGACCTTTGTCATCCGGGGATCGAACTTCTGGTCATCGGCAGTCGTCGGGAGGACTTCGACCGCTAAAGCATAGCGGACGTCCCGTGCGTGCGCCCAGACAGGAATCTTGCTGCAGGGAGGCGGGATTGGCATCACATAGCTGGATTCGGGCCTTGGAGGTGGTATCGGCATAGTGGGGCTGGATGAGTATGGATCGTCGTAGAGATGCCACTCTTTGGATGCAGGCAATAGATCTTGAATGTGCGCACACGCGATGAGCTGGGTGAAGCAGGAGAAGTTGTATGACGTCAGGCGCTCGATCTCGGCAGGTGGAGTATGGGTGGAATAGTAGACAATCTCCATCTGGCAGAGGATCATGCAACCACTTGGCGCCCACACTTTGTAGTACGGGTGTTGGGCGAGTTCGTCTTCAGAACCCAGAAAACCAGAACTGAACGGGTCTTCTATTGTCCGATGAAGTCGCTGGCGACTGCCGGCACTGATAGAGAGATTCCAGGGCCAATCGTTTTCCCTTCGGATCCTCCTGGTGGGGACGGTGACGCCGATCCCACTGCCTGTTCTCCAGATGGTACCGTCATGGACGGTGAAGGAAGCATAAAACGCTACGTCGCGCCCGCCGAGCCATTCGTAGAGATTGAGTCGGTCGTGCGCGGAGAGCCAATCCACCCAAGCGCGCCGGGGGGAATAGGGGTTTTGATATCTGATGGTGCCCATGCCGATTGAGTAACGGCAATCTGCAGCCGTGCAACTGCCGTCGTAATGGCCCCACGCTCCCCAGCGGTGCATAAGGCGCTGGGCATCGGCCCAGGTGCTTTGGTAGAGACGAATCTGATGCATATCTGCGGACAGCCGCTCGGCGCGCCAGCGCGATAGTATCAGCTCAATCTGCACTACCAGAAATGTGAGGAATACAAGGGACAGGACCACCCCACCCGCAAAGCGGACAACGCGTACAGCCCACTTTCTAAAGGTCATATTGATTTAGACACCAAGGAGAGTGAAAGTGCTCTCGATCACCAATGCTCACGCTTCGGAAACATGCGCCGATACCGACATCACAGTAGGGTGCACATTATTTCGATTCTGAGATCCGAGCGTTCGCGCAAAGGCGCGAACCGTCTAGAGCAGTTCGGGCACTATAGCCGACGATTTTTCAAATCTTCCCTCACTTGACAAACCACCCCTCCGGATTGGCTACAATAGACAAAGCGGAACAGAAATTCACGCCCATAACCACCCGTAAACCAATTTTTTTCAGGACTTTGCAGTTAGCCCCTCAATATTGACAAGACTTTCGCGCTCGCATCAGGACGTAGTCCCTACCTAAGCCTTGTCTTTGGAAGACTTTAGCCGATTTTTCACCAGGGGGGAGGGGTACCTCCCCAACCGAGGTCAGCCTTGAAGATCGTTCTCGCCGAAAAAGTCTCTCCTGCAACTCTCGCCGTCTTCCAGCAGGAACCCGGCTGGAAGGTCGTCACCCCCGATCAAATCAAAAACGGTCTTGCAGCAGAATTGGCGGACGCCGATGCGCTCGTCGTCCGCTCCGCCGTCCAGGCAGACGCCAAACTCCTCGAGTCCGCGCCCAAACTCCGCGTCATCGGCCGCGCCGGAGTAGGCGTCGACAACATCGACACCGACGCCGCCACCCGCAACGGCATCGTCGTCATGAACACCCCCGGCGCCAACGCTGTAGCCGTAGCCGAACTCACCCTCGGCCTCATGATCTCCCTCGCGCGCGCCATCCCCCGCGCAAACTCCACCATGCACGCCGGCAAATGGGACAAAAAATCACTGCAAGGCTCCGAGCTCCGCGGAAAAACCCTCGGCATCATCGGTCTCGGACGCATCGGTCTCGAAGTCGCCCGCCGCGCCTCTGCCTTCGGCATGCACCTTATCGGCTACGATCCGTTCGTTGCCCCCGTCATCGCCCGCGAGAACTCCGTCGCCCTCGTCCCCATCGACGAGATCTTCAAATCCTCCGACTACCTCACCCTCCACGTCGGCCTCACCACTCAAACCGAAGGCCTCATCAATCAAACCTCCATCCGCATCATGAAGAAGGGCATTCGCATCATCAACTGCGCTCGCGGCGAGCTCATTGTCGAGAAAGCCCTCGCAGAGGCCATTCAATCCGGCCACGTCGCCGGAGCAGCCCTCGACGTCTTCCATCAGGAGCCCCTCAAAGACTCCCCCTTCTTCAACCTCGACAATGTGCTTCTCTCTCCGCACATAGCCGGTGCCACCGACGAAGCCCAGGAGGCCATCGGCATCCAGCTCGCCATGCAGGTCCGCGACTATCTCAAACTCGGCGTCGTGCAAAACGCCGTCAACCTCCCCTCGCTCTCGCACGAGGAGTACATCGAAGTCGCCCCCTACATCGAGATGGCCGAACGCCTCGGCCACTTCCTCTCCCACGCAACGCCGGGGAATCTGGAGAATATCCAGATCACTTACACGGGCCGCATGGCGTCGGGCAAAACCGATCTCATCCGTAACGCCGCCATCGCCGGCATCTTCAACAGCATCGACGGAGAAAACACCAGCGCGAACCGCATCAACGCTGCCTCCGTCGCCCACGAGCGCGGCATCCGCATTCAGGAAGACAAAAAGGAGTTCGCCTCTGGCGGCGTAGGCTCCGCCCTGAAGCTCGTCCTTCACTCCTCCGACGGCGACACCAGCGCCTCAGCCACCGTCCTTCACGGAACCTCCCCACGCCTGCTAAGCTACGACGGCATCGACATCGAAGCCCCGCTCCACGGCACCCTCGTCGTCATCCGCAACCACGACGTCCCCGGCGTCGTCGGCCGGATCGGCACCATCCTCGGCGAGCACGGAGTCAACATCGCCAACTTCGCTCTGGGCCGCGCCGCCGATCCTACCCGCGCCCACGCGCAAAGAGTACCCCAGGGCCAGGCTCTCGCTGTAGTCCAGATCGACGTCAAAAGCGCATCAGCAGCCACCGCAGCCATCGAAGCCCTGCGCAAAGTCGAAGCGATCGCCAGCGTCCGCCTCATCGAACTCGGCAAACTTTAGCAATCTCAACACCAGGCGAAGCGTGAAATCGCATCTTCACGCTTCCTCCCGCATCACAATAGACTAGAAACACAGAAAGAAATCATGCCGCTTTACGAATACAAATGCACCACCTGCCACAAGCACACTGAAAAGATCCAGAAGTTCTCTGATCCCGAGATCACCGTCTGCCCTCACTGCGGCGGCCATCTCGAGCGCGTCCTCTCTGCCCCCGCCGTCAGCTTCAAAGGCGGCGGATGGTACGCCGACGGCTACGGCAACGCCAAACCCAAATCCTCTGGCGATACCAGTAAATCTTCCAGCGACTCGAAGCCAGCCACTGAGTCAAAATCGAGCAGCGATTCGAATGCGAGCAGTGCCAGCACTTCATCATCAAGCCCGGCAACCACGGCAGCCGCTCCAGCCGCAGCATCCACGTCTTCATCCGACAAAAAATAGCCGCTGCTCAGCGGTTTCATCGCACAGAACAAGGTTCCGCTTCGTCCCAAAGCAATCTTCAGCTATGCTCTGACTAACTCCAAAGTCATTGAGCACTTGCTGCATCAGAGCGATCCATCGGCTCAGAATACCCGCACTCGTTTATCCGTCGCCAAACCAAGCGCAAGACGAAGATCGCACAATCTATTCTTCTCCGATATCTTCGTTCCAGATCTCCGGATGCTCACTAATAAATCCCGTTAGCAGGTCGGAGCACTCCTGCGAATCCAGATCAATCACCTTCACTCCCAGCGATCGAAGCCAGTCCAGCCCACCTGAAAAATTTCGGCTCTCTCCCACAACGAGAATTCGAATCCCAAACTGGCGAATCAACCCGCTGCAATACCAGCATGGAGCCAGCGTCGTCACCATTACCTTGTCGCGATACGATCGTTGCCGCCCTGCCCGCCGAAATGCATCCGTCTCTCCATGCACTGACGGATCGTTCTGCTGTACTCTGCGATTTCTCCCCGACGCCAGCAGCTTTCCTTCTCCATCGAACATCGCCGCACCGATCGGAACGCCACCTTCGCTCCGCCCAACGCGGGCCTCCACGAGCGCGACCTCCAGCATCGCGCGATACCGCTCGTTCTCCGTCATCCTTATCCTTTCTTAGGCGGTGGAGGAACCTTCTTGCCTTCCTTGCGAGCTTCAGACAATGCAATCGCAATCGCCTGCTTTCGACTTGTCACAGTTTTCCCGCTATAACCGCTCTTTAGCTTACCTTGTTCCATCGCCTTCACCTCGCGCTCAACATCCTTGCTCACAGATGGACCGTACTTGCGCGAGGAGCTCGCTTTCTTCGCGCTGCTCTTCTTCGTTGAGAGCTTCGTCGTCGATTTCTTTGCCGCCTTCTTGATCACCATGGGGATTCCCCCTAAACCATAGGAAGCCTCAACCACACAGACGAGTTGCATCAGCAGCGAGGCTAACCAACAACTATCTCCTGGCTCGCCGACGTCTCCACACGACGATCCCAACGAGCACTACCAGCGCACACGCACCGACTAGCCGCAGGGTTATCTTCTGCATCCAGGAGCGCGTTCTATCGAGCGATCCATTCTGCCACGCCTCATAAACCGTCTCCAGGTCAGCAGCCATCCCAGGAATCGTGACCTGTCGAAAATCCGTCGTCGGAATCGACCCGAAGATTCTCCCCGGCGCCGGAGGAGCTCCATTCCTGTCCTTCGGGATTGCCAACATCAACGCATTGATCTCCGCATCGCGCTGATCATCAAACAGCGCGCCGTCAGCCGTATTTGGAAACAGCGTGTCACTCCCCGTCATCTTCTGCTCAATCGCTGCCACACCATCCTGGCAGACTCCTAGCGAGTAGTACCCACCAAACGGCAGATCCGGACGCCGCAGATGCTGATGCAGATACGCAACCGTCATCTTCCCTACAAGCCGCGTCACCTCCACAGCATCCGCGTCGCGATACTCATGCGCATGACGCCCCAGCACCCACGCCTGATCAAGCGTGTCCATCGTGCGAAACTCCGCCTTGCCATCAATGCCGAAGTACCAGCTCACATTCGCATTCACCTTCGGCCCGCGAATCGCCCACTCGTACTCCGCATGGCTCACCGGAGACATCAGCGAACGTTTCGTCCCCGGAATCCCGATCTGCGAGTCGATAAAGAACGGCATCATCACATCCTGACCCTTGAAGTGAAAGTGTCCGAAATTAGCGAAGTACCGCGCATCCGCCACCACCACCGAATGTCCCGTCGCCATCAACGCCTCAATCAAACCTTCAGGTGTCGCCGCAGTCCTGCCATCGATCTCGACAGTCGCCTTCGTCGCACCGTCCACTCTGTTCAGACCAAGCCGATTCAGCACATCCGCCAGCCGCTGGCTCTCCGGATGCATCGGTGCAAGCTTCGGATTCCCCACATCCCCACGCACCACGCCCGCGCCAAGCTCACTCACCAGATCCTTATCCGAAAGCCCCGGCAATGTTGAAGGCTTATCCAAACTCACCGTCTCCGCCTTCTCCGGCGAATAGCTTCCCAGATCCAGAAATTCCGTGATTGTCGCACCACTGGCCGGCCATGCCTCACCCGGAGGCCCCGCCGGAGCTCCCGCAGCCGTGTCCGGAGTCTTCTTCGCAGCTGCTTTTGTGATCACACCCACAGTCGGATTCACCGCATCCATCGTCCATCCCGGGAACCGGTCGAGCCCCTGCCAGTCCTTCCCAAGAATCAACTCACGCAGCCTCTTCATCAGAGCCGGAGTCATCAGCGCCGGCCCTTTCTTCTCGCCTTTATCGAGCTGCGCCAATAACGCATCGGTAAATCCGGGAGCAGCCGACAACTCCCGCATCATCCCCGACAGCAGAATCGTGTTCGGAGGCATCGGCTCCTCAGGCACCACATAAGGAGCTTCGGTCTGGCACCCGAAGAGAGCAAGCAGAGCGCCCACGCAAATTCCACGGCAGACACTCTTGGATAAGAAGACGGGCATACGCATCCGCCCATTAAACCCCCATCCCGTCGCTCTGCAACCTGCGTATTTAGCTAGTAGCCAGCTCAGGCAAAAGCTCGTTCCGGGCCATCAGAAACAGACACCCTCAAAAGCCGTCACAGCGCATCCAGCTTCTTCGCCACCAGCTCGTTCAGCAGCGCCGGATTCGCCTGTCCCTTTGACAGCTTCATCACATTCCCCACAAAGAACGCCGACACTGTCTTCTTCCCGCCGCGATACTGCTCCACCTGCTTCGGATTCGCTGCGATCACCTCGTCGATCATCTTCTCAATCGCGCCCGCATCGGAGATCTGCTGCGGCTTCTCCCGCTCGTAAATCTCCGGAAAATCCTTGCCCTCGGCGAAGCACGTATCCAGCAACTGCTTCAGCATCTTGCTCGACAACTCACCCGACTCAGCAAGATCCGCCGCCATCACGATCCCAGCCAGCGAAACCGGCGACTGCTCCAGTTCAAGCCCCGCCTGCCGCAACCGCATCGTCAACTCGCTCGTCAGCAGCGAAGCCACGCGGCGAGGGCTCTTCGCCTTCTTCGCTGCCGACTCAAAGCTATCGGCAAACTCCCGCGTAGCCGTCAGCGTCGCCGCATCCTGCGCAGAGATCTCGTACTCCGCAATCAACCTTGCGCGCCGAGCCTCAGGCAGCTCCGGCAACATCTTCAGAATCTCCGCCTGCCACTCCGCGCCCACCACCAGCGGCGGCAGATCAGGCTCAGGAAAATACCTGTAGTCATGCGCCTGCTCCTTCGAGCGCATCGAGTACGTCCGGCCCTCCCCACTGCTCCAAAGCCGCGACTCCTGAACCACCCGGCCACCGTCCTCAAGAACGCCGACCTGCCGTTCGATCTCGTACTCCACCGCAGCACGAATGTAGCGGAAGCTATTAACGTTTTTGACCTCGGCCTTCGTACCAAATTGCTTCGCGCCCTTCAACATCACGCTGACATTGGCGTCGCAGCGCAGCGACCCTTCCTCCATATTGCAGTCGCTCACGCCGGTATAAAGCAGAATCTCCTTCAACCTGGTCAGGTACTCGAACACCTCATCCGGTGTCCGCAGGTCCGGCTCACTCACAATCTCCACCAGAGGCGTACCACAGCGATTCAAGTCGATGTAAGTCTTCGAAACCGAATCGGCAAACCCATCATGCAGACTCTTACCTGCATCCTCTTCCATATGCAGCCGAGTCACGCCAATTCGCTTCGTAATCGCCGCCCCATTCCCATCAAACGCAGGAACTTCAATCCACCCGTGCTCCGCAATCGGTTTATCGAACTGCGATATTTGGTAGCCCTTCGGCGAATCCGGATAAAAATAGTTCTTCCGCGAAAAAATACTCGTCTCGCGAATCTCGCAGTTGATCGCCTTCGCCGCCAGCACCGCAAACTCCACCGCCTTACGGTTCAGAACAGGCAGTGCCCCGGGCAAGCCCAGACAGGTCGGACACGTATGCGTATTCGGCTCGCCCCCATACTTATTGACGCAGCCGCAAAAAGCCTTCGTCTCGGTCAAAAGCTGAACATGAACCTCCAGCCCGATCACAGGCTGGTACTTGGCAAGAACCTCAGGCGTAATTGCGGTCATGGTAGGCATTTAAGTGATCATTTTACCAGCCAGCCACTATCCTTCAGACGGAGTCTTCAATGGCTGCTTTTAGTGCTGAATATGGGGATAACCGATCAACGATGATCCTGAGGGCAAAACTTCAGGAGGGCTTTGAAGAGGAGGATAATCAATTTGAATTTGATCGATCCCTTATTTCTTACAGAATGAGATGCACGAAATTCGATGGCAACAAATTGAAGCTCGACGATGCCAGCAAAGCATCGCCGATCGAGTATGAGGATTTCGAGCATAAGGGCTTCGTTTCGGGTGGTCGCCCAGAAAGTAACCGACGCAAGTTCTAAACGAGATCACACTTGTGTGACTATGAGAAAATCCGCACAGCCCGATCCGCGAACCACGCATCCGCAAATGAAAGAGAAGCCCCCCCCAAAGACGCGCAGCTACGGAGTCGACTCCCGGCACGTGCTCCCTATGTTTCGCGATCTCGTTGAACTGGCAACCGTTCGTCTCGCGAATCGAAAGACTCGCAATCACGTCGTCCAGCTTGGACGCGACGTCCGCCAGCATGCCTTCGACGCTCGCGATCCCTTCCCCGTCCTCGAACACCGCGATCTCGCCACCTTCCTCGGCTGCAACGAACCTCCCGAGATCATCCTCCCGCCCATCGACACCATCAGCCTCTCCGGCCTCGGCTTCGTCGTCCCCTACACCCTTCTCGCAACCATCGTCAGCGCGCTGAAGCCCAAAAAAATATTCGAGACAGGAACCTTTCGCGGGGTCAGCAGTCTCACCATGGCCTTGAACGCTCCCGACGCAGACCTCTACACGCTCGATCTTCCCGAGGACTACAGCCCGGCCGATGTCGAAACCCTCAGCAAAGGCGACAAAGAATGGGTCCGCCTCTCCCGCACCTCGACCGGTTTCGCTTTTCGCAACCACCCCGCCGCAAAACGAATCCACCAGCTCCAGGGCAACTCCCTCACCTTCACTCCACCGGCGGTTCTCTCCAACACAGACCTCTGCCTGATCGACGGCGGCCACTCCTACGAGTGCGTCAAGGCCGACACCGAAACAGCACTGCAGATCCTCTCCCCCAATGGTGTAATCGTTTGGGACGACTATGCCTGGTTCATCGACGGCGTCAGCCAATACCTCACCGAACTTCGCAACTCGCTCCCTCTTTACCGCATCGCCGGCAGCCAGCTCGTGATCTCACGCCACGATCAAAAGCAGTCTGCACCTAAGCTAATCTCTCAATAAGCACCGACCCTCTATGGAACCCATAACCCATCTGATGACCGGAGCCTGTCTCGCCCGCGCAGGATTCAACCGGAAGGCGGCCTACGCGACCGTCGCCATGACGCTTGCCGCCGAAGCGCCCGACCTCGACACCCTCTGGTCGATCGATGGCCCCATCGCAGCGTTTCAGCATCACCGCGGATGGACCCACACCTTCCTCGGCCTGCCATTCGAAGCTGCGATCCTCGTCGGCGCAATCTGGCTCTTCCATCGCTGGCGACTACGCAAGAAGAGCAACCCTAAACCTACTCGCGCTCCGGTGCGCTGGGGCCTGCTCTACTGTTTCTCGCTGATCGCTCTCCTAAGCCATCTTCTTTTGGACTGGACCAACAACTACGGCCTCCGTCCCTTCTTCCCCTTCAACCCACGCTGGTACGCTGGCTCTTTTGTCTTCATCTTCGAGCCAGTTCTCTTTCTCATCCTCCTCGGCGCACTCATCGCGCCGTCCCTCTTCGGCCTCATCGGCAGCGAAGTAGGAGCCCGCCGGCCAGCCTTCCGGGGGAGGGGGTGGGCCATCGCCGCTCTGCTCGGGGCCGCCACACTGTGGACGCTCCGCTATAACGAGCACCAAAAAGCCCTTCAGATTGCCCAGGCAGGTGACTACAACGGCGCCTCAGTCCTCCGTGTCGCGGCCGATCCTTACCCGATCAACCCTTTCCGTTGGCAGACCATCGTCGAAACCCCGCAAACTTTCCTGATCTCCAGCGCAAATACTCTAAGCAGCGAGATCGCCACCACCGACCAGGCGCAGACCATCTACAAGCCACCCACCACACTGGCGACGCTGGTGGCAAAACGCAGTTGGCTCGGAGAAATTTATCTCGACTGGTCGCAATACCCCGTCGTCACCGACACCGGAGCTGATCCCGACGGCATCACCACCGTCACCTTCCGTGACCTGCGTTTCGTGTATAACACGCCGCTCTTTTCTGGACCAACGAATACCCCGCTCGCAGGCGCAGTCTTCATCAACGATGATCGCCGCATCGTCCGCATGGAGTTGAGCGGGCACGTCCAGCACTAATAACAATCGGTCGTTAACGATCGGCTAATCCTCTTCGATAGGAAGAGCGGTGCCACGCCGCCGGTCAAACACCTTGCGCAGAACGTAGACCAGGATAATCACGATTAGAATTCCGGAGATCCCCAGCATGTATCCATGGTGTTCGCGGAGGGCCTTACCAATCGTTCCCAGGATCTTCGGCCCATAGGTGATCGTGATGATCGCCCAAACCAGAAACCGCAGGAATTTGCCAACCAGAATCGCGCTGAAGAACCACAAAGGCTTCATCTCGAAGACGCCCGCGGCAAACTCAAACAACTTAACCGGCATGGGAGGGGGCATCATCGCCGGAACCATAATGGCGAGAAACTCCTGCTTCTCAAAGCGATCCCGCATCTGCTCATACCGCTGACGGTTAATCCGTTTCAGCAAAAACAGCTCTCCGCCCGCGCGCCCCAGGTAGTAAGGCAGCATGCTGCCGATAGCAGACCCCAGCGCACCCATAAAGCAGTACAGCAGAAACCGCTTATGGTCGTTCGCCACATAATCGATCAGCAGAGCATCGATCGGGACCGGGATAGCCGCCGAATCGATGACCGCAAGGGCGCCAATACCCCAGACGCCAAGCGGCTTCAGCGCCGCAAGCATCATCAGATTCCATTTGTTTAAGAGAGCGACAGGGTGGATCTTCACGGGGTATGTCTTATTCTACTCGTCCGCGCATCCTGCGGGTTTATTCCCATTCGAGGTCTCAGGATGCTCTGTCCGCCCGGACAGCAGATCGAGCGCGTGCGGCAGCAGCGGCAGAATCGCATCGAGCGAACTCTTCGCCCCAGCCGGACTGCCCGGCAGATTGACGATCAGCGTGCTCCCCAGCGTTCCACACACAGCGCGGCTCAGGGCGGCGAATGGAGTATGCAGCAATCCATCCGCGCGCATCTTCTCCGCCAACCCGTCGGCCAGGCGTTCGCACACTAGTCTGGTCGCCTCAGGTGTTACGTCCCTCGGGCCCAGCCCGGTTCCTCCGGTGGTCACAATCAGGCCTGCGCTTTCAGCATGATGCCGCAGCGCCGCGACAATCATCTCCACCTCATCAGGCAGAGTCTGCGCCGTAACCATACTTATCCCAGCGGCCTCCAGCAACTGGCAAACCGCGGGTCCCGAATGGTCAACCTGCTCGCCCCGCCAGCAACGGTCGCTGATCGTCAGCACTGCGGCGCGAACACCGGAAGCAAAACTCTCATTCACTGTCACATTTTACGGTTTTCGCGGTTGGCAGAAAACTATAGCCCTAAGCTCTCTACCATCAGGAGCCTCAAAAATGAGAAAATAGAGGGGTCTATGCAAACCGGTGCACTGGCCGGTACCTCGCGGGTCTACCGCTAAGGAAACTTTCATCCCCGACAAGCGTCTGAACTTAGAACCCATGCCCTCCCTCGAGACCCCACCCAACTCCGCGCCACCCACCCAGCCGATAAAGGTGCGTACCGGACGCTTTGGCGAGCTCGACGAGCATGAGCTGATCCATCTGCTCGACACGCTGGACGATGAACGCTCCAAAGCGCGCTTCCGCGAGTCCATCTACATCTCGGTCATCATTTATCTGGCAATCATCTGGTTCCTCTTCTATGGCCCCAGAGTGCTCTTCCACCAACCGCGACTAATCAGTCCCGTCGAGGTCCTGAAAGAGCGCGACAAGCAACTGACCTTCCTCGACTCTCCGAAGAACCTCCCCAGACCCACGTCCAAGGCCAACAAAGCCATCCCCGAGAAGAACCACGCCCAGCCGCTCGACCAAAAGACGCTGCAACAGTTGCAGGCCATGCGTAAGGCCGAACCCGCGCCCGCCCCCGCACCAGTCCAGCCGGCACCTGCGCAAACCACGCCGACACCGCCCCCACCCATCCCGCCAGCACCGGTTCCGTCAAACCAGCAGGCGTTTGTGGATGCACCCAAACCCGCCCCCGCCCCGACACGGCCGAACTTCAGCAACCCCAACCAGAGTCCCGGCGACGCCATCCGCAGGGCAGCCCAGGACGCAGCACGCGACCGTGGCGGCGACTACGCGCCAAGCGCTCCCGGCGGCGGCCATCAGGGTATGGGCGAAGGAGCCGAGATACTCTCCGACCCCAGGGGCGTCGACTTCGGCCCCTATATCCGCAGAATCCTCGAGGACATCAAGCGCAGTTGGTACCCTCTCATCCCTGAGGAAGCCCGCCCGCCGCTCAACAAGCAGGGCGAGACCCTCATCCGCTTCACCATCAACCGCGACGGCACCATCGCCGCCATGAACCTCGACGGCTCCAGCCAGGACACCGCCATCGATCGTGCCTGCTGGGGTGGAATCACCGGCGTTGGCCAGTTTCCCCCACTGCCCGCCCAATTCACAGGTCCGAACCTCGAGCTTCGCGTCGACTTTTTCACCAACAAGCCAATCCCGTAAACACCAATCGGCTCGACCGCAGTCAGAATCGCCTACCGCAGACGACTTCGATACCCATGCCCCAACAACCGGCTCCTGGAGCTACGCCTCGACAGATCGAACGCCGTCGCCAGATACGCGGCCTCCTGCTGTTGGGCCTTGCTATTCTCATCTTCAGTCTGCTCCGCGCCGGCCCACATACAATCTTCACTCCCGGCTGGTGGCGGCTGTGGTGATGCAGGAGTCGTTTCCAGGATGACAGCGCGTGCCAAACCCCTCGTCGTCCTCGTCGGCCCCACCGCCAGCGGAAAAACCACCCATGCCATCCGCCTCGCCGAAGAGTTTAACGGCGAGATCGTCAGTTGCGACTCCGTCGCCGTCTATCGCGAGATGGAGATCGGCACAGCCAAGCCCTCACGCGAAGAACGCGCCCTCATCCAGCATCACATGATCGACATTGCCTGGCCCGACGAAGCCTGCACCGCAGGCGACTACAGCCGCCAGGCCCGAGAAGCACTCACCGCCATCACCGAACGCAACCATCTACCCATCGTCGCAGGCGGCACCGGCCTCTATCTCCGAGCCCTCATCGATGGTCTCTTCCCCTCGCCTCCGCAAAAAGCAGGCCGTCGCGAACGCCTTCGCCAACTCGCCAAAACTCGCGGCCCCGTCTATCTCCATCGCATGCTCACCCGTCTCGACCGAACCGCAGCGGCAGCCATCCACGTCAACGACGTCCCCAAAGTAATCCGCGCCATTGAAGTCTCACTTGCCGCAGATCAACCACTCACCCAACAATGGCAGAAGGGCCGCGACACCCTCACCGGCTACCAAATCCTTCGTCTGGGCCTCAACCCACCCCGCGCCCGTCTCTACGAGCGCATCAATCAACGCGCAGCCGCCATGTTCGACCGCGGTCTCGTCGAAGAGACCGAGCGCCTCATCGAACGTTACGGCGAAGCCTGCCGACCACTGACCTCTCTGGGCTACGCCGAAGCAACCGCCGTCCTCAAAAACGAACTCACTCGCGAACAGGCCGTCGTCCAGGCTCAGCAAGGCCACCGCAACTACGCGAAACGCCAGCTAACCTGGTTCCGCCGCGAACCCGACATGCACTGGCTCGAAGGCTGCGGAGGCGACGAAGACATCACAGACCAGGCTCTGCAACTAGTAACGACACACCTGAAAAATAGCCGCGAGTCCTAAGAACATCCCGAATCAAATCCGTGTCGTCCGTGCAAGCCCGTGGTAAGCCCTCCGTCATCCCACCTCATACCGATCATCCCGGCGCGGGCAAATAACCTCCAGCTTATACGTCTTCTCAATCTCCGCCTTCAGCGCCTGCTGAGCACCCGGCTCACCATGCACCAGAAAGACCTTCTTCAACGTAGGCGCCACCGGCTCCATCCATTGCAGCAGCTCTCTCTGGTCCGCATGCCCGCTCAACTCACCGATCGAATCCACCTCTGCCCGCAGACGCATCGGCTCACCAAAGATCTTCACCTCCGGCTGCCGCTGCACAATCGCACGGCCAAGCGTGTGCTCCGCTTGAAATCCCGTAATCAGCACCAGGTTCTTCGGGTCCTCCACGCTGTTCTTCAAATGATGCAGCACCCGGCCCGCCTCACACATCCCCGAAGCGGCAATCACAATAAATGGCATATGCAGCCCATTCAGCGTCTTGCTCTCTTCCACTGTCCGGATGTAGCGCAGCCGCTTCCAGCCAAACGGATCCTCATGCAGATTCGCAAACGCAAGCGCTCCCTCATCCCACTCCTCTTCATGCTTGCGAAACACATCCGTCACATTCACAGCCAGCGGGCTATCCACAAAGATCGGAATATCCGGAATCGCCTTCTCGTCGATCAGCTCATGCAGCAACAGCACCACCTGCTGCGTCCGCCCCACAGCAAAAGCCGGCATAACAATATGCCCGCCACGCTGCGCCGTACGGTTCACCAGGTTCGCCAGCTTCTTCTTCACCGGACCAATAGGCTGGTGCAGCCGATTCCCATACGTGCTCTCCATAATCAGGTAATCCGCAGCCGGAGCCGCCTCCGGATCCTTGATGATCGGCAATCCCTTCCGCCCCACATCCCCCGAAAACAACAACCGCGTCGTCTGCCCCTTCTCGCGAGCCTCAATCAATACACAAGTCGAGCCCAGCATATGTCCTGCATCAAACGTCGTCGAAGTAAATCCCGCATCTGCCGTCGAACCTGCCAGTAGCTGTGGCGTATGCATCGTCACAGCCTTGAACTGCTGCATGATCTGCACCGCATCCTCCTGCGCATAGAGAGGCGTCACCGCATCCGCATCCGCCGCAATCCCAATCGACCGTCTCCGATGCGATCTCCGATTCACAAACTCCGCATCCGACTCCTGAATGTGCGCACTATCCTTCAGCATCTTCTCGCAAAGATCCACCGTCGACGGTGTCGTGTAAATCGGCCCCCGATACCCCTTCTTCGCAAGCAGTGGAAGATCGCCGCTATGGTCGATATGCGCATGCGACAGCACAACCGCATTCAACTGCTCCACCGGCAAAGCCAGATGCTCATTGATCTCACGAGCCTCTTGCCTATGCCCCTGAAACAACCCACAATCCAGCAAAATATTTCGTCCCGCGCATTCCAGATGGTGCGAAGAACCCGTAACCGTCTGCGCCGCACCCCAAAAATGCAGTCGAATCGCCATGCAAAACCCTCCTCGAAGCCCAAACCATCCTAACTGACCAGCGAACCGCACATCATCACACAACAAAAAGCCCACCCCGAAGGATGGGCTTTCGTAACCAAGTGCAAATCACCTAGGCAGGTTGAACGACAAGATTGTCCGCCAGCTTGAAGCGAACGATCGACTCCGCGGGAATCTCGATATCCCGATTCCCCGTCAAGCCGCTCAGTAACGTCCCGCCACCTCCGCCAACCAGGCCGCCAACCAGCAACCCAACGCCGCCCGTCGCCACACCCCCAATCAGCATTCCTGCGCCCGCGCCACCGCCGATCATTGCAGCCGATCGCTTGCCCTTGCCCTTCTTCGTCTGCGTCAGATCGCTCGTATCCAGCCGGTATCGTGTTCCGTCCAACGTCAGATAAGTCAGCCGCAACTCCAGAATCGAGCTGCCCTTGAAGTGCCCGCGCCGGTGCGACGCAACCACCACTCCGCTCACCGGCGTACCCTTCGGAATCACAACGCGATCGTTATCTCCAACCACCGGATCGACCACCTCACCATCAAATCGGTCGCCCGCATGACTCGTCTTCACGCTGATGTGCTGATTAATCCGAATCGTCAGATTTGTTCCAGCCGCAACATTCACATCTGCCGGCTTAACGATCGGAGGTGCGCCCGGAGCAGGCGCCGTAAGCGGTTGACCCGAAGCATCCGTCTGCCCCGCCGGCACCGGCTGTACGGTAGCCCCTGGTACTGTCGCCGGCGTATTCGCCGCCACAGCCGCAGCCGGAGTCACCGTCGTCGTCACCGCCTGCGTCGTCTGCCCTGCTGCCGGCGGTTGAACCGTAGTGGTCGTCACATTGCCATTCTTGTCGGTCGAAACTACCTGCTGCGCCTGACCTGTAGCCGCAGCCTGCTTTTTCGCCTGATCGATCGCAGCATCCTGCTTCGACTGGCAACCCGCCAGCATTACAAACACCATCAAACTCGTGGCCGCAAAAATCTTTCCTGGAAATTGAACGATCATCGTAGTGTCCTCGTGGTTCTTACAGAATCGCTGCCTCATACGAATCAAGGCGATGTCACTCTACCTTCCGTAAGATGCCAATTCAGCCCCAAAGACTACCTAGCCAACAAAGGTTTAAGATGATTCCATGACCTCTGCAGCGACCACCGCAGCCGCAAAACGCCCTCAGCTCGCCCACCTCACCGCCCAGCTCGACGACCTCCGTCAGCGCGGCACCTTCTTCAAGCTGCGCGAACTCGACGACCAGCAAGGCCCGGTCTGCACCTACGACGGCAAGCAGGTCATCAACCTCGCCTCCAACAACTACCTTGGCCTCTGCAACCACCCCAAACTCGAAGAAGCCGCTATCGCTGCCATCAAAAAATACGGCGTAGGCTCCGGAGCCGTCCGCACCATCGCCGGCACCATGCACATCCACATGGAGCTCGAAGAAAAAATCGCCGCCTTCAAAGGTGTCGAAGCCTGCGTCGTCTTCCAGTCCGGCTTCACCGCCAACGCCGGCACCGTCTCCAGCATCCTCGGCAAAGAAGACTTCATCCTCTCCGACGAACTCAATCACGCGAGCATCATCGACGGAGCCCGTCTCTCCCGCGCAAAAATCAAAGTCTTCCGCCACAAAGACGTCGCCCACGCCGAAGAGCTCCTCAAGGAACTCCAGAACGAACCTGGCCACAAGCTCCTCATCACCGACGGCGTCTTCTCCATGGACGGCGACATCGGCCCAGTCGACAAACTCGCCCACCTCGCCGAAAAATACGGAGCCATCATGATGGTCGACGACGCCCACGCATCAGGCGTCCTCGGTCGCAACGGCCGCGGCTCCGTCGATCACTTCCACGTCACCGACAAAGTCGACGTCCAGGTCGGCACTTTATCCAAAGCCATCGGAGCACTCGGCGGCTACGTCTGCGGCAGCCGCGATCTCATCGACTACCTCTACCATCGCGCGCGTCCCTTCCTCTTCTCCACCTCGCATCCACCCTCAGTCGCCGCCACCTGCATCGCCGCCTTCGACATTCTCGAAAACGAGCCCGACCGCATCCAGCGCCTCTGGAACAACACCAATTACTTCAAGCAGCAGCTCACCGACGCCGGCTTCGACGTAGGCGGCAACTCAACACCCAAGAGCGAAACACCAATCACGCCAATCATCATCGGTGACGGCCGTCGCACCATGGACTTCTCCCGCGCTCTCTTCGAAGCCGGAGTCATGGCCACCGGCATCGCCTTCCCCACAGTCCCCGAAGGCAAAGCCCGCATTCGCACCATCATGACCAGCGAGCACTCCCGCGCCCAAATCGATCAAGCCCTTGAAGTCTTCACAGCAGTAGCAAAAAAGATGGCAATCCTCTAAACTCTAATCGCTTGTTATCGAGCGACATACTCCCCCAAAAGTGCGCTCCGTCTTCATCAAAAGACAAATCAGGCGAGTCTATTCTTAAGAAAATGCGTCTTATTAACATGCCCCTTCGCGACTCTCACCGGCTCAGGCGCACTGGCCTGATGATCGGTGCCGCTCTTGTTATCACTGTCCTTGGGGCACCGCTGACTCTCCTCGCACAACAGACCGACTCCAGCAGCTCCTCAAACGAGTTACCTACGCTGACGCCGCCAATCCCAAGGCCTGAACTGCCCGATGCTCCTGGCGTCCTGCAAAATCAACAACCCGACCAGAAACCGGCCACCACCCCACCCCTGCAGAAAACCGACAACCCCGACGCCGTCTCCGCCAACGGCAACCAGCAGACCAAGCGCGTCCTCGGCATCGTGCCCAACTTTAGCTCCGTCTCGGCCGACCTCAAGCTGCCGCCCCAGACTGTGAAACAAAAATTCACCCTCGCCGCGAAAAACAGCTTCGACTACTCCTCCTTCATCATTGTCGGCCTTCAGGCGGGGATCTCCATGAGCGGCAACTCCTACCCAGAGTTCCATCAGGGCGCCGCAGGTTACGCGCGTTACTACTGGCACACGCTCGCCGACACAGCCGATGAGAACTTCTTCGTCTCAGGCATCGGCCCCGTCGTCTTCCACCAGGACAACCGCTTTTACACCCTGGGACATGGCAGCTTCGGCAAGCGTTCCTGGTACGCTGTCACCCGCGTCCTCGTCACGCGCACTGACAACGGAAATCCAACATTCAATTTCTCCGAGATCGTCGGCTCCGGCGCGGCAGCCGGCGTCGGGAGTCTCTATTACCCCTCGCAGTACCAGACCTGGACCAAAGTCGGACAGCGCTGGCTTACCAGCGACCTCATCGACTGCTTCAACTTCTGGTGGAAGGAATGGTGGCCCACCGCCAACAAGTACGTCTTCCACACGCACTGATCCTGTAAGCCAATTGACCCCAGCCACGACCTGTTTTATGGTAGTTCCGTCCCTCGCGAGGCCGGAGCCTCCGGTCTCTACCTGCGCTGCAAACCAGATCGCGGCAGTGCGGATGGAGGAGTCAGCGACACTGGCTTTCATGAGGACAACCATGCCCAATCTAAAGATCGTTTACCTCGAGCTGCCCGCTAACGATGTATCCGCGAGCAAAACCTTCTACGCCAATCTCTTCGGCTGGACCTTTCAGGACTACGGCCCCACATACGCCGCATTTTCAGAGAGCGGCACCGAAGGCGGCTTCAACGCCGACCCTGCCGAACGCACAAAAGCTCCGCTCCCCGTCATCGAATCAACCGACCTGGAACATACCGAACAAAGCATCGTGAAAGCTGGCGGCAAAATCACACTCCCCATCTTCAGCTTCCCCGGAGGCCGTCGCTTCCACTTCAACGATCCCGCAGGCAACGAACTGGCCGTCATGCAACGCGAATAGTCGCTAGCGTGATTCGCAGCTAACCCTTGTAGACGATGCGCCCTTCGCTCAATGTATACGCCACTCTACCCAGCATGGGCGCGCCATCAAACGGAGTATTCCGCGACTTCGACCGCGACCGCTTCGCCTCAAAGCTCCACTCCGTTGTCGGATCGAACACCACCACATCCGCAAAACTCCCCACCTTCAGCGTTCCACGTCCCTCAATCGCAACAATCCTCGCAGGCTGCGCGCTCATCAGCTCAATCACTCTTGAAAGAGTCATACCCTGCCCGCGGTAAAGCACTCGCAAAGCCAATCCCAGCGCCGTCTCCAACCCGGTTATCCCATTCGGAGCCCGCTCAAACTCCTGCTCCTTCTCAAACAACGCATGCGGAGCATGATCTGTCGCGATGCAGTCCACCGTCCCGTCCATCAATCCTGCAATCATCGCCGCTCGGTCCGCCTCGACACGCAGGGGAGGATTCATCTTCGCATTCGTGTCGTAGTCACCAACTGCCTCATCGGTCAGCGTGAAGTGATGCGGCGCCACCTCGCACGTCACATGCAACCCTTCAGCCTTTGCCGCTCGGATCAAATCCATCGCCCGCGCCGTCGACACATGCTGCACATGCAAATGAGGCCGCAATCCATCCTGCTCCTCAATATCCCTCAGCAGCCGAATGTCCCGCTCCACGATCCGAGCCTCCGCTTCCACCGGCATCCCACGCAACCCGAGCCGAAACGCCACAGGCCCCGCATTCATGCTGCATCCACCTGTCAGCCGAGTATCTTCCGCATGCTGCGACACCGGTACTCCAATCCCCGCCGCAGCCACCAGCGCCTCGCGCATCACGTCATCATGAAGCACCGGCTTCCCATCATCGGTAAATCCGACCGCGCCCGCGCGCCGCAGCTCATGAAAATCCGTAACCTCCTCGCCCATGCTGCCGAACGTCGCCGCCGGCATCGCAAACAACTTCACGCAGGCCCCGCGCGCCGCATCGAGCATCCACTCCAGGCCCGCAACCGAATCATTCACCGGCACGGTGTTCGGCATCGCCACCACACTCGTAAATCCACCTGCCGCCGCTGCCGCCGTTCCCGTAGCAATTGACTCCTTGTACGTCTGGCCCGGCTCCCGCAGATGCACATGAACATCCACCAGCCCCGGCGCGACGATCATGCCCGCAGCATCGATCGTCTCCTTAGCCTTCACCTCCCGCAAACCACCCGGCCTCTCGACAGCAGCCACCCGTCCATGACGCAGCAGCAGATCCAACTCCGCATCCACCCCGCTTGCCGGATCGATCACCCACCCATTCAGCACTAATACGTCACTCATACGGTTACACTCTCGAATCCACCCGCACCCAGCGCCCGCGACAGTAACGCTACCCTCACCGCGAGGCCATGCCTCACCTGGTCCTCAATCGCCGAGTTCGGCCCATCCGCCACCGCATCGGCAATCTCCATCCCGCGAATCATCGGCCCAGGATGCATCACCAGCGCATGAGGCGCACAAGCGGCCAACCGCTCCGCATTCAACTGATACCGCGCAACATACTCCCCCAGATCGATCTCCAGCCCTGCCAGCCGCTCCCGCTGGATTCGCAGCATCATCGCCACCCCCGCACCCCCTTTAGAGCACGCCCGCTTCAACGCCTTATCGAAATCGCGCTCGATCTCCACGCCATCTCCCAACCCCACCGCATCCTCCGGAAGCAACTCCTTCGGCCCGCACAACACCACCTTCGCGCCCAGCCGCGGCAGCAGCATCGCATTCGATCGCGCCACCCGGCTATGCAGAATGTCTCCCGTAATCACCACCGTCACACCGGCAAGCGTCTTCGCATTCACCCGCCCGGCATCCAGTCCGGGCAACCTCATCAGCATCGTTCGCAGATCCAGCAGCGCCTGCGAAGGATGCTCATGCATTCCATCGCCCGCATTCAACACCGGCAACCCCGTCGCTCTCGCCAGCAGATACGGCGCGCCCGAGTTAGCATGCCGCAGAATAATGCACTCCGCTCCAAGCGCCCGCAGCGTCAGCCCTGTATCTTTCAGGCTCTCGCCCTTCTCAATCGAAGAAGATTTATCGCTCACCAGCGTCGTAATCGCGCCCAACTGCTTCGCCGCCAGCTCAAACGACGTCCTCGTTCTTGTGCTCGACTCATAGAACAGCAGCGCGATCCTTCGCCCCGCCAGAATCCGCGCACGATCCGCACTGGTCATCTGCTCAAGCCGGTCCGTTGCCGCCAGAATCGCCGCGACCTCCGTTACAGACAGATCCGCTACAGTCAACAGCGATCCCGCGGCATACCTCGAAATCTTCGCCGCGTTATGCCTTGTGGAGATCATCGAAGCCGTCAGTCCACCACCTCAACCAGCAGCACCTGCTCTTGCCCATCCACTTCGTTCAGCTTCACTTCGATGATCTCGCGCTTCGACGTAGGGATCGTCCGACCAACATAGGTCGCTTCAATCGGCAGCTCCCGATGTCCCCGATCGATCAGCACCAGCAGCCGGACGCTCTTCGGCCGGCCATGGTCGAACAGCGCGTCCAGCGCAGCCCGTATCGTCCGCCCCGTATACAGAACATCGTCCATCAGGATGATGTCCCGCCCGTTCACATCGAAGCCGATCGCTCCCTTCACCACCGTAGGCCGCGGACCATCCGTGGAAAGGTCATCGCGATAAAAGCTGATATCCAGCACCCCTGTGTCCACCGGATGCTTTTCGATCTTCTCAATCAGCACGCCAAGCCTCTGCGCCAGTGGAACGCCTCTGCGCTTGATCCCGATCAGGCCGACATTCTTGCTGCCATCGTGCTTTTCCACGATCTCATGGGCCAACCGAACCAGGGTGCGTTCGATCTCAGAGGCCGACATCAGACGGCCTTTTTCCCGTAACTTAGGCTTACGTGTCTCTGTAGTCATAACAGGCTGCGCTTGATGATACCAAGGATGTCTCTCGTCCGGAATGATCGACCTTCAATCACGTCCGTATACCGAACCGCAGGCCTCGCAGCGTGGAACCGCATCATCACTCGATCTCACTCCAGCTTGGATCGGGATTAAAGCTGGTAATACCCGCCACTGCCTTCTCAGTGTCATCGCCCAGGTCCTTCTGGTAGATGACACCATCTTGATTCACAAGGAACGTCATAATGCCGCCCGAGCCATATTTCGCCGGATACGCGATCAGGGCAAATCCACCTGACTGCTTGCCGTTAACAACGTAGCTCCTGGCTCCTCCCGAAGCGTTAGGCCCCTGCGCGTTAAGCCTTTTGTAGATATACCCGTGATAGGGTTGTGGACCATCGCCGCCATATCCCTCTGCCGCTGCTGCGGCAACCGCAGGCCCAAGCGGACTCTGCGGCTTTCCCGCACCCACAGGCCAGTAGAGACCGTTCTGCTTACCCGGATCGCTCGCGAACTTCTGTGCATACAGTTTCGCAGGGAGGCCGTCATGACTCTTAGCGGCATACTCCTTCTGCGCGTTATAGTAGCCCTCGCACACAGCAATCGCACCCAGCTCGTTTTCGCCAATGCGACGATTCACAATCTCATCGCGCCCCTGTGCCGAGTCCCAATACCAACTCGAGCCATCACGCACCAGCGGAATCGGCATCGGCCAGTCGTTAGCGCCGACAACCAGTGTCTTGTACCCAGGCGCAGTAACCGTGAGCGCGTGCTTCCTGTCGTACATCTTCGCAAAACCCTCGATACTCTTTTTGTCCGCAACAGGGTCGCCAGAATCGATCAGGTCTTTCCCATCCGGCCCCAGCACCGCAAGCAACTGGGCCTCGTCGCCAGCTCGCGACGCCGCAACCAGAGCCTGCACTGCCTCCGAAGATTTTGCGAAGGTCTTCTGTCCCTTCGCCGCCTGGGCCATCAGGCACGCAGGCAAGCCAAACACAATCAAGGAAACAGAAAGCAATCGAGCCGAACCCCGGCGCAACCTCACACAGTCCAATGAAAATATATTTTTCATCACTTCCCCCTGCCGCCCCTGCTGGCTGCTCCTCGTTGACTTGCCGCCTGCGTCGAACGTCCATTGCCTCCGCCTGAAAAACCAGGCGCTGCAGGCCGCGATTGCGGTCGCGTCTGCTGTGGCGCCGGACGCTGTTGCGGAGTCGCAGGGCGCTGTTGTGGCGCCGGACGTGTCGCAGGCTGCGCAGCGGGCCTGCTGTACCCGCGATCCGGAGTCACCGGGCGAGTCGGACGCGTCGCCCCACCGTTTCCAGGATTGCCCGGACGGTTATTGCCGCCACCATTGGCCGGTGGTGTCCCTGGCCGCGTTCCAGTCGGCGGCTTGTTGTACCCATTACCCGGAGGCCTGCCAGGGTTGGACGGAGGCGTGCCGGGCCGGTTATAGCCTCCGCCATTACCTGGACGGCCGCCATTCGCTGGTGGCCGGTTATAGCCGCCGCCCGGACGATTCGCCGGTGGCCGGTAGCTTCCCCCACCCGGCCTATACCCGTTGTAATAGTTGTTGTAGCGGCCTGGCCGATGATACGGATAGCCCGCCGGTGGCCGATACCCATACCCTGGCCGAAACCCTGGCCCGTACACCGGTCGGTAAACGTATCGGGCCGGGTACCAAGGCCCCCCGCGATAATAGACCCCGCCATACCCCCATCGCGGATAATAGTAGTTGTTGCTCGTGAACATCGCCCCAATCGCAATGCCTACGCCAAACGAAATGACAGAAGCCGCAACAACATCCCCAGTCGACGGACCCGGCTGCTGCACATACACAGTCTGCGGATTGTACTGAGGCACATACACCACCTGCGGATTCGCAGGCTGAATGACAATCACCTGCTTCCCGTTATCCGTCTGAGTAGCTACCGTCTGCTGTGCCGTGCTCTTCAGAGTCCCATACTGCTGCGCCTGTGCCCGAAGCCGTTGCACCGAAGCAAGCACCCCAGCCTGATCTGCGTTGAATGCATCGCCGAGCTGGGTCGTCCAGTCCAGTTGCGTGCACATGAGGTCCACAACATCCGGAAAATGAAACAGCGCCTGCATCGCAGCGCCGAAGCCTGCCTTCTTGGCAGCATCATCCAGCGCCGTTCCTTCCAGAGACTTGTTCTCCAGCAGCCAGTTGCCCCCGTCGAGAACCTCCTGCTCATTCACCGACGCCGCCAGCACCTGCATCAGCAAAGGATCCGGATAGAGAGCGATCGGAGCCAGCAGATGATCGAGCGTTGCCGGTGATGTATCCACAGGCGCCGCCGGTGCGGGAGCCGCTTGCGCTGCCGGCGCAGGAGTCTGCGCGACACCTGCCTGCTCCATCATCAGAAAACTGAGGACTACCCAAAACGCGACGAACCGTTTCATCTTCCAACCCGCAACCAAGCCAGTGATATGTCGCACACAACCTCCGGCAAACAGTCTTCTCCGTCCCTTCAGCGGCACACGAAAGGCGGCTGTACAACTGGAGCGTAAAGTTAGTCGATCCCGCGCGGCAGTGCAACTGGTAGAAGCGAGAGCAAGGTCGAAAGGCAGCCACACCGGCAGAATTGCCCACGAACATCACTCGCATCAACCGGTGGTGATGCCAACTCTCGTCGCCCCAACCAATTTAGAATCAATGAAAAATTTAGGCCGTTCCGGATAAATCTACGCCGACACCTTCCGCCGCATCCGCATAAATCCACCCACGGCCCCGCCGACGGTCGACAGCACCAGCAGAAACCCCGACAACATCCCGAACCCGGTCAGCATCATCCCCGCCCGAAACTCCGGTGAGTACCACAACCGTTGCGCTTCGGCTGGCTGTGGGTTAATCGCAGAAGCCTTTTCAAACTCCCTGTGCAGCATATCCGTCATCTGCATGTCGACCGCGCCCATGCTATGCACCCCATAACGCGCCACCAGCCCGCCTGTCGCCATGGCAATGGCAAAACACGCTATCAACGCCAGGCCAACCACGACTCCAATTCGCGCCCCCACCCTCGCATCCATCCATGCCAGTGGCCGCCGACGCTGATACAGCGCCAGCGTAAGCATCGACCCGCTGATCGTCCACAGCCACGACAGCGGCGACAAAAGCTGCACCCAAACCGAGACCACGCTCAACACCGCCGCAATCCCCGCTACCAGCACCGCGCACCGGATCGCCGTCTTCCACTCCACCTGCTGCGGTTTTGGCCCAGCAACCGCCCCCGTCGTATCGGCTTCCCCTCCCGACTGTTGCTCATAGTCCTGCAGATACAGCTGCGGCGAGCCGCAATGAGGGCAGAAAGGCGACGCTTCATTCCGGCCCGGAAGCTCGCCGCCGCAACGGTGACAATACTCGTGCATAGTTATGAAGCTATCCCACCCCGCACAGTGCGGCAAGCTCGGACCAACCGCCGCCACTCACTCAGTCCTTACTGCGTCTGTCGATTGTCGTTATCGCCAAAATGTCCTGGCAGGTCAAGCATCACCAGCCCAAACTTCGTCCCGTTCCCTTCAGGATCGATTGCGACAATGTGCTGATGTAGCTTCGAGCCGGCCTTCAGCTCCAGCTTGCCGGATTCATCGTCGTTGACATAGACGTGGCTCTGTTTCTCGTTGTCGCACGTCAGACCCTCCGCCGTGCTCTTCGACGTGCCGACCGGCCTATCGTTCTGACACTCGATCACGTCGCCGTATCGTCCCAGCTCCTTACTGTAAAAGGCCTTGACTTGGCCAGGGTTGTCCTGCGTCCGGTAACTCGCCGCCTTCACCCTCAGTTGAAAGCTGCCAAAGCTCATATTGACGTCGGCGGCCCCGTTGTCTTTGTCCTTCTTCACCAGCTCCGCACCCGGATACACTGGTAGCCCCAGCCCCTCGGCCACAACGTTATCGTTCGTCTTTACCGTCATCCCCCCAAAGGGTGTGGCAATCTTCACGTTGTCGTTGCCATTCCGTTTATCCGATTCAATGCGACACCCGCTCATCAAAGCCGTCGCCGCAATCGTCACCGCCACTACAGCAATCTGGTTGTTCCGCATCTCTCCCGCCTCCACATCCTCAGAAAACAATACGCCATCCCCGGTCCTATAGTTCCATCCAACTACGGTCTGCGCTTCACCGCGATCCGGTCGTGACCTATCAATCCAATTCGCTGGATCGCTCCAAGGCCCCGCAAACGATATCAAGGCAGAGCAACCTACCCACAACGCGTTTTGCCTAACGAAAAATTCCAAACCATGCTCGATTGGGTGTCCTATACTGACACAAGCCGGATCACGGGCCACAATCCGGTGCAGTCGTATTGGAGTTCATGGGCATGGCGCAGCACCAGCCAATCCGCAAAACCATCTCCTCCGGGTCCGATATCCCGGACAAGCTCTACTTCCGCATCGGCGAAGTCGCCAGGCTATGCGACGTTCCTGCCTATGTCCTTCGCTTCTGGGAGAGCGAATTCCCTCAACTCAAACCCCACAAAGGAGGCACCGGTCAGCGCCTCTATCGCCGCCGCGACGTTGAGATGGCGCTGCGGATCAAAAGTCTCCTTTACCACGAGGGCTACACCATCCCCGGCGCACGTCAGGTCTTCAAGGCCGAACTCAGACATAAAGAACCGCAACTCGCTCTCGCCATCGACAACGCCCCCCAGACCGTCGACACGCGCCAGCTACGCAAACTTCAGAAAGACATTCGTGATCTTCACACCCTGCTCTCGAAGCCTGCTGCTCGCCCGGCCGTCCATCCGATCCGAACACCGCGTAACCACAACGCTCCTCGTCGCACCGCAGAAAAGCTCTTCGACATCCCGCCTCTTCCGGAAAACTAACGCTGAAGATGAAATTCAAGAACGAATTCGAAGGCCCACGCAGGAAACGAGACCGTCCCCACTCGCACACCCGAACTCCTTACCTCGGATTAGACCCCTACAACGGAGTCCCGATCCAGTGTCAGTTCTGCTCCGGCCAGGACTTCCGCCGCTCCACCCTCCGCAGCGACGATATCGGCCAGATTCTGCTCATGCGCTATCCCGTTCGCTGTACTCGCTGCGGTCAGCGCCAGATGGTCAGCTACACCGTGGCAAGCCTCGCAATCTCTTCGAGCATCAGGCCGCGTCGCAGGCACCGCCCCGTTGACCCATCCAAGCGTTGGGTCGACTTTACCCGGCACCCCGACGCGCCCAATCCCCTGGAACCCGCTTCCACCGAAGAAGAGTCCCATTCCCGCCAATAAATTTCGAACCAGTTTCGAGCCAGCGTCGAACCTACAGCGCAATCCATCCCGCATGGATCGCCCAAAGCGACAAACTCGCCACCACGATCCATAGCGCCACGCCCTGCACAAGCGGACGCATCCCAACTTCCTTCAACGTATTTCGTGTGATCCCCGTCCCGATCAAAAACAACACCACCGTCAAAGCCGCCCGTCCCAGCCGATATAGTCCGGAAAATAGTTCCGTCGACTGGGGAGCATAGTGCGGCACATAACTGGCCGCCACCGCAGCAACGCAGAAATAAAGAATGAACCACGGCCAGCTCACCTTCGCTTTGCTCTTCTTCAACATCGCCGTCGCAATCACCAGCGGAACAATCCACAGCGCTCGAGCCAGCTTCACAGTCGTTCCAATCGCCAGCGCCGTCGGCCCATACTTCGCCGCCGCGCCAACAACTGAACTCGTGTCATGAATAGCCAACGCCGCCCAAAGACCAAACTGCGTCTCGGTAAAGTGCGCCATGTGACCAATCACTGGAAAGACCAGCAACGCCACAGAATTCAGCACAAACACAGTCCCCAGCGAAACTCCCATCTGCTCGTCGGTCGCCTCCAGCACAGGCCCCATCGCCGCAATCGCGCTTCCGCCGCAGATCGCCGTTCCAAAACTGATCAGCAACGACTGCGTCTTCCCCACCTGCAGCAGCTTGCCCAGCACTACCCCGAGACCCAGCGCAAACGTAATGCTGATCGCCGTATACATAAATCCCGACGCGCCCGCATGCACCACCTCTTTCAGGTTCATCCCAAATCCAAGGCAAACCACCGCTGCCTGCAGCAGAAACTTCGAAAGCTTCCTGCTCTCGCCATGAAAGGTATGCTCCGTACTCAATCCAAACGCCAGCCCCGCAGCCAGCGCCAGCGGCGGCCCAATCAAACCGCTCGCCGAAATGATGATCCCGATATAGAAGACATTCTTCTTCCACATGCTCTAAAGCATGGGCGCACTCACACCCCTAAGTCGAGAAGTACTTTTGAATTACCAATAAGTATTAGTTATCAACCCCATCACGATCTCGCACCGGCCGCCCCCATCGCAAACCGTTGAAACGATGCTGCCGCGCCCGTAGCCTCCACACCCGCCAGCCGCACAAAGCTAAAGTCTCGCAAAATCTCCAGCCCTTCCACCTCAACCACCTTCACCGATCCCAGCTTCAACACCTTACTGATGGCACACCGCGAAACAAATCCCACCCCAAGCTCCGCCTCCACACCCGAAATAATCGCCTCCGTCGAATCCAGTTCCATCGCCACCTTCAGCGACCGCAGCGGCAACCCCACCCTCTTCAGCGCCCGCTCCACCACACGCCGCGACCCCGATCCTCTCTCCCGCAGCAGCAACGGCACCTTCGCCAACTCCGCCGCAGCGATCACCCCAACCTTCCGCACAGCCCACGCATGATTCGGACTCACAATCAGCACCATCTCATCCTGGACCATCCGTTCCGTCTTCACATCCCGCCGCATCGCCGGCCCTTCAATAATCCCCAACTCCACCCGCTCCTCCGCCACCGCCTCGACTATCCGTTCCGTATTTCCGCTCACCAGCGACAGCTTCACCTGCGGATACTGCCGCAGAAACGCCCCCAGAATCCGCGGCAAAACATACTGCGCCACCGTCGTTGAAGCTCCCAGCCGAAGCTCCCCCACAGCCTCATCGTTCAAAGCCGCCAACGCCCGTTGAGCCTCGACCATCGTCTCGGCAGCCGTATTCGCATATCCCAGCAAAACCCTGCCCGCCTCCGTCAACGCGATCTGACTCCCATGCCCTTCCCCTCGCGCGCGATCGAACAGCCGCACCCCAGCCTCTTCCTCCAGCATTCGAATATGCTGACTCACCGCCGGCTGGCTAAGATGCAGCGCCTCCGCCGCCTTGCGAAAGCTCATCTCCTCCGCCACCGTCCGAAACACCCTCAGCCGAAAGTTTTCCAAGCTATCTCCTGCCAAAGAACCACCCCTGCCACCCCATCAGCATAAGCCTACCGATAAAATCGAAGCAGCACTCTTGTGACCGTAAACCAGGACACCAATCCGCCCGTCGCCAAGCCCCGTCGCGGCCTCTTCGATTTCCTTCGTCCTTCGCACAGCCACACCGCAACCTCCGCCACCCTCCTTCTCACTCTCTCCGCGCTCGCCTCCCGCGTCCTCGGCCTCATGCGCGAGCAGTTCATCGCCTACAAATTCGGCGCAGGCCACGCCACCGACGCCTACAACGTCGCCTTCTACCTCCCCGAACTCATCAACTACCTCCTCGTCGGCGGAGCGGCCTCCATCACCTTCGTCACCATCCTCGACCGCTACCGCGCCAACAACGACGAAGCCGAAGGCGAACGCGCCCTCTCCATCATCCTCAACACCATGGTCCTCGTCCTCGGCTCTGCCATCATCCTCGCCGAGATCTTCACTCCCTACTACATCCGCCTCTACTTCGACCCCGCCTCCCCCGAAGGCATCCTCTGCACCCACATCACCCGCATCCTCCTCCCCGGCCAGCTCTTCTTCTTCGCCGGCGGAGTCCTCACCTCCGTCCTCCTCGTCCGCAAACAGTTCTCCTTCCAGGCCCTCTCGCCGCTCATCTATAACGTCTGCATCATGGCCGGCGGCGCGCTCCTCGCCAGCCGCATGGGCATCTCCTCGCTCGGCGTCGGCGCTCTCATCGGAGCCTACCTCGGCCCCTTCCTCCTCAACGCCTACGGAGCCTACCGCGCCGGCATGCGCTACCGGCCTCTCCTCAACTTCAAACACCCCGGCCTCCGCGAGTGGGTCCGTCTCTCTCTCCCGCTCATGCTCGGCGTCACCATCATCACCCTCGACAGCCAGATCCTCGGCTACTTCGCCAGCCACGGCGCCGGTGACATCTCCCGCCTCAACTACGCCAAACGGCTCTTCACCGCTCCCATGGCCATCATCGGCCAGGCCGCCGGAGCCGCTTCCATGCCCTTCTTCGCCTCGCTCTTCGGCCGCAAGCAATTCGCCAGCTTCGCCTCAGCCGTCAACCGCTCCGTCACCAGCCTCATCGCCTTCTCGCTCCTCGGCTCCGCGGCCATGATCGCTCTCGCATACCCCGCCGTCGACATCATCTTCCGCCGCGGCTCCTTCAACGCCACCGACGCCAACGCCACCGCCATCTACTTCGCCATCTTCGCCATCTCGCTCGCTCTCTGGACCGCGCAGTCCATCTACGCCCGCGCCTTCTACGCCGCCGGCGAAACCCTCGCCCCCATGCTCGCCGGAACCATCATCACCATCGCCAGCATCCCCATCTACTGGCAGCTCCACGAGCACTTCGGCGTCACCGGCCTGGCCTGGGCCTCCAACATCGCAATCCTCATGCAGACCGGAACCCTCGCCATCCTCGCGCACCGCCACTCCCTGGTTCCCCTCTATGGCCCCAAAGGCACGCCCTACGCCGGTCCCGATCGCCCCGAGATCGCCCGCGCCGCCGCCGCAGGCCTCGTCAGCCTGGCCGGAACCGTCCTCATCCTCCGTCTAATCCCCCAACCTCAAACCTACCGCGGCGACATCAACGCCCTGATCCTCGGAGGCATCACCTGGGCCATCCTGGCCGCCGCCACCCTCCACCTAACCGGCTCCAATCTCCTAACCCAACTCCGCGCCCGCTTCGCCTAATCCAGACCGCGATATCACAGACTGTTAGAAAGTTTGTCATTCTGAGCGTGTGAGCGTATTTCCGTAAATTGCTGATTTATATAAAGATAACTAGCCTATTTTTGGCTGTGTAGTATTTGTGCAGGTAAATTCTCGATTTCTGTGCATTTCTCGAACGCGAGACACCATTCTGAACGGACGATTTCAGCCTCTTGAACTGCTCTATGCCGGCGCCCTTGATCCGTCTCGACCAACCGCGATGCCGTTCCAAATTATCATGCGTGAAAACGCAGAAGTGAGAACATGCTACTGGGATGCGCGTCTTCCCGGCACCTATCTCAAATCAGTAGGCGGGCGCTCGGTTTGGAAGACGACAACACCGTCCAGGAAGTCTGACCATACGAGCGACTGATATGAGTGGTAAAAGAATGCTCCTGGGCGCTTCCCCATAGTCTCTAACTGCTTTGAGCCTATATAAATAGCGTCGGCGGTGATTCCTGCTAGAGCTTGGGCCTCCACAGAATCTGCAGGCGCGACAGGCATTACTGGGAATTTTCCCTTCCCCTGCCTAAACGAACCGCCAAGCGCAGAAAAGCCTAACGAGCGTGCGTGGTTCCCGTATTTACGATGGATTAGAGACCCGAGATTCGTTCCTGCACGATCACCCCAGGTTGGATCACCTTGTTTCGCGATGTGTACGGTTGCTGCCCAGACAATGATTTTGCGTTTCTTCGGAAGGCGACTTTGTAGCCATTCGAATGTCTGGAACATGGAACGGTCGCGGTTGGCTATGCTCTCGCCGTCGGAACTGAAATCTCGGCTGATCCATCGTTGGGTAACTGAGATCATTTCCTGTTGTTCCTGCTTGACGAGGGTGATGGGTGAGGCTGTGCTGGAAGCCGCTTGCATTGCCTCAAGGCAGTCGTCGATTTGAGAACGATCTGCTTCCGAACCCGTTGCTCTTAGCAGCGGGTGTTTGAGGAGACGGCAGTTCGGTCTGCGCGGCAGCTGCCGACGTGGCCTGCTGCGTCGTTCCCGGTTTGGCTAAGGGACGAACCTCAATCAGAGGCTTCGGGGCAGAGGCTGGTAGTGCCCGTTGCGTCTGGACACTCTTCCTGAAGCCAGCGCCCGAGCTGAGCACTTTCTGCCCCAGCTCTCGCCATAGCGGAACCGGCTTCTCCCACAGATACCGCTCCTGGCGAGCGCTCCGCCACGACCTGATCAGAAACCAGAGAAGCAATGCAGCGCCGAGGAGTCTGTCGGAAATATCACGCTCGCCGACAGATTTTTGCGTGTTTGCGCGTGGTGGCGAGCATTGCGCCACAGTGCGCGGTGCATGGCAGAG
>JBEKGF010000002.1:0-174288 GCA_050012935.1 Edaphobacter sp.
ATACCTGCGGCTGGATATATCTCTGTGACCGACGGAAGCCCATACGTCAAGGTTCCGGTCTTGTCGAAGAAGACAGTATGCAACTGCCCGAGCGCTTCAAGATAGATTCCACCCTTGATGATGGAGCCGTTTCGGGCAGCGCGCCCGATGGCTCCAAGAATTGCCAGCGGTGTACCTGCTGCTATGCCGCAAGCTCCGGCGACGATAATGACTGAGATTGTGGACCGGAGGTTGTGCGTGATGAGAAACGTGAGCACTGCCGCGCCAAGAGCGAAGTAGACCAGATACCCAGCAAGGCGGTCAGCGGTCTTCTGAATTGGGGCACGCGAGCGTTCCGCATTTTCGACTGCCTCGATGATCTTGCCAAAGGTTGTCTCCTTTCCCAGACGTTCGGCACTGACCTGGAGCGTACCGGCCTGATTGATGGTCCCCGCGTAAACATCGCTGCCAGATGACTTTTCGCTGGGCATCGGTTCGCCGGTAATCGCAGCTTGTTCTACAAATGAATGCCCATTTATGACTCGACCGTCCACGGGAATTCTGCTGCCCGGTCGAATGACGACGACCTCTCCGGGCAGAATTGTCTTCGTGTCCACTTCGACAATCTGATCGCCCCGAAGAACGCTGGCAGTCTGCGGAAGGAAGTCGAGCATGTCCTGAATGGCACGTCGCCCGCGCCCCACCGTCAAGCCTTCGAGTATCTCGGCTGCCAGAACGAATGCGGTAATGACGAGTGCGGTGAAGAACTCGCCGATCGCAAGCGCAGAGACCAGGGCGATGGTCATGGAGAGTTCCATCGTCATGCGGCGTTCGAGGATATTCTCGAACGCTTCCTTAAAGATGGGATACCCACCGATGAGTGTGGCGACCAAGCCAATGACACTCACCCGATGAAACGGCTCCCAAAGATGGAACCAGACAACTGCTGCCGCCAGCGCGACAAAGACCACGCGGAAGACTTCGACGATCTCAAAGCTATGTTCGTGATCGTCATGACGGTCGTCATGATCGTGGCCTTCATGTTCTTCTGCTGAGTGAACCGTCGTCGGCTCAGGCAGGTGAATTCCTGCCTCGGCCACTTCGCCGAGATCAGCGCGCGTTTCGTTCTGGTTCACAATAGGCATACTGCCTCCGAACTTCTAGCTGAAATATCTCTTGACTACTGCAATCAGTTCTTCCGCAGCTTCAAGCTGCGATGGAAGGGTTTTTTGCTCTGGGGAAAGAACGTGAAATCGAACGTGTCCCTCGATCAATTCGGCCATCAAGCCGTTGAGCGCGCCCCGGCATGAAGCCACAAGCTGCAAGATCTCTTCACATTCCCCGTCTCCTTCAAGAGCGCGTTCAATCGCCTCGGATTGCCCCTTGATCCGGCGGATGCGCGACAACAACTTTTTCTTGTCTTTGGTCGTATGTGCCACTTGGTGACTCCTTGTGCATAATATAGTCCCCTAGATTATATTTTGTACATGGCATTTGATCAGAGACGTTTGCATTGGAACCTAAAATACGAGCAGGGGCTACCCTCCCTGGAGAAACCGGACCCCTTTTTCGTGTCAGCATTCAATCAGTTTGTGGCGGATCAGTTCCCAAATGGCGGCACTGTACTGGATCTTGCAGGAGGCATTGGCAGACATGCTCTTTGGCTGGCGAAGAAAGATTGGCAGGTCACGGTTGTAGACATCTCAGAGGTTGCGATACAGAAGCTAGACGAGAAGGCGCGGCAACTTAATCTGGCGTTGAATCTCTTTGCTCTTGATGCCTCGGGGTATCCCTTTGAAGCCGCCAGTTTCGATCTGATCGTGATGTTCTATCACTTTGATCGAGAAATCTGCCGGAGAGTGTTCTCCGCACTGAAGCCTGGCGGCTTTCTGATCTGCAAGAGCAGTCTGAGTTGGGGCACCGATGCAGGAACCGATCCGACTAGCACCAAGCCGTTGGCAAAGAGCGAGATATTGTCGATGTTTCCGGAATTGCGGTCAATCTATCATCAGGAACGGCCCGTGAGCGACCGTGGCGTGGTCGAGTATGTCGGTAGGAAGCATGGCAGTATAGGTAAACCGCAATAAAATAGTTCAGCTACTGTGTAGCACGGTAAGGATCAAGTCTGCGCGAGCTTCGACATCGATCCTTCTTTAGGTGATCTGGCTTGGGTAGATTTATCGTTAGGAGCATGGATCGTTCCATCACAACACGGGCCTGCGTTATCGCATGGTTGTTGTGCGCGGTGCTGTCCTGCCTGGCGGTTCACTCGCCGCACTGCGATCTGTGTGATGGTCCCTTCGTTGTGGCCTCTTCTTCTCCGCAAACATTAGCCAAACACCCGCTGCCCGTCCAACCGGACACCTGTAATGGCATCTGCTGGTGCTGTGGCTTTCACGGACTTCCAAATGCAAGGCCGGCTCTGGTTTCGGGAAACAAAGTGGCTGTTGGTGATTGGCCTGAGCCACCTTCTCCTGTTCTCGCGCCGCACTCGTCCATATTTCGACCTCCCCGTATAGCCGTCTCCTCTTAGCTTGATCATTCCGTGTCTTTGGCACGGATTCTGGAACGCACAACTCACCCTGGAGACATCTATGCGCCTATACGTGTTCACGCTCGCTGGAGCGTGTCTATTTCTGTTTTTGCCTCTGTCCGCTTATGGACAGACTTCCTCGAAGGCATCCTCCGGCCATCCGCAAGCGGCCACGGAGGACGAAGACCCGAAAGCCATCCTCGAACTAGGCGCATCGACAAGCTGGAACTTCAGCGGCGGTGCGGCGACCTTCGCGCCGAATCTTGCGGCGGAGGTGACACCGATAGAGAACTGGCTGGAGCTTGAGGCAGGTGTGTCACCCTTCTACACTCGTAACTCAACGGAATGGGACACTGACCTGCTCTTCAAGAAACCGTGGACCATATCGCGGAAGACAGAGTTTATGCTGGGCGTCGGTCCCGAATGGGTTCACCTTAAGCAGAATGGAAAGGTGAGCAACTCCATTGCCGGAGAGGTGGCAGGAGACTTTATGTTCTGGCCTGCCCGCAGACACCGCTTCGGCTGGTTTCTCGAACCTGCTTACGATTACAGTTTTGCAAGAGGCCACCAGCAGTCCATAGGGATGAGCGCCGGTCTGCTGATTGGTATTCCGTGATCCTCACAATGCCGAGCAGTGCGAAGAGTGGAACGATAAAGCCATCCTTCGCGCTGCTCCCCTTCACCGCAGCGGTATAACTTTGATATGCGCAAGCCTCTTGATGACGATCACGTTGCCACCTTCGGCGGTCGCTGCAAAATAGAACGGAGAATCTCCCACCAGCTTCTTGCCGTTAACGGTGTCGGCTACGATTGTCTCTGCTTCCAGATTCAGGTCTTCGCTTGACAAGGCTCTTTCGTCTCGAAATGCCCAGAACTCCTTGAAGACCTCGAACCTGTAGTTTGCGAGTCTACCGGGAACCAATTCGCTGAGGCTGACTCCCTCATACGAGGTGGTTACATGCGTGACAGGATCAGTAGCGCGAACGGTTGTCCGCTTCATCTGTCTGAGATCCTTCAAGTGAAAATAAACCCAGCTATGCGTTGGCTCGAAATCCAGTGACAATTCCTGATTCAACGGCCTCGCGGATTTCATGTAGTTCTGAATCGCGTCGGGCCGTCCATGACGTTGAGCAGACGCGCACAGTGGGGACAAAACGAGAAGAGCCAAGCCAACCAAACGATTGCAAAACGTAGTTTTCATGGTTAAGTTCCGGTACCTTTCCGAAGTGCGCCTCTCTTTTTCCTGCCTGCCAGATCAGCGCGGCCCTGTTCCACTAACCCCAGAAAGCGAAATGCGAGTTCCTCAATGCGGTCGGACTGCCGCAACTCGATGGCGTCGGTGGGGATCAGCTCCTTTCCGATGCCGAGGGCACAGGCTCCCGACTCGATGAAGTCGGACGCCGTCTGCTGATTCACGCCGCCCGCTGCGATCAGGGGGATATGTGGCAAGGCCGTACTAAGCGCCTTGATAAATTTCTCTCCACCTACCTGAGCACACGGAAATACCTTGACGAAATCGGAGCCAGCTTTCCAGGCGGTAACGACCTCAGTCGGCGTCATCGCACCGGGCAGAACCGCAACGTTCTCCTTGATAGCAAATTTCACGATGTCGAGATCGAATGCAGGACTGGTCAGAAAACATGCCCCTGCGTCGAGACACTTGCCCGCCATCTCTACGTCGAGGATCGTTCCGGCACCGACCACCATCGTTGGATGGTGCTTAGCCAGATGGGCTATCAGGTCCACCGCGTTGGGCACGGTCATGGTGATCTCAACGATAGGGATACCTCCGCGAGTCACCGCTTCGGCAGCAAAATGGGCATCTTCGTTGGAAGAGACCCGGATGGCGGGGAGAATCCCGAGTTTTCGGATCAGGGCACAGACTTCATCTTTTTTCATCGGTCAGAGCACCTCTCGCTGAATCGCGGACGACGGTTATTGTTGCCCGGCTAATTGTATGTCCGGCACACCAGTTCATACAGCTTCCTCAGTTATAGGTTCGGGAAGATGATCGCCTCTGCGCGCGATCCATACATAGAGAGTGGGCAGAAGGAAGAGGCTCATCACCAGGTCGGAGATGAGACCGCCGACGATGACGATGGCAAAGGGCCGCTGCGAGTCCGATCCGATCCCATGAGACATCGCAGCGGGAAGCAAACCGAGCGTAGCAACCAGCATCGTCATCATGATGGGACGCAGTCTGAGGACGGCCCCCTCGACGGCCGACTCTTCAATCGTGTAGCCCTTGACTCGTAGCTGGTTGATGTATTCGAGCATGATGACACCGGTCTGCACCGATACACCAAAGAGCGCGAGGAAGCCGACGCCGGAGGAAACACTGAAGTTTGTATGCGTGATGAGCAAGGCGAGCAATCCGCCAAGCCGAGCCATCGCCACGTTGGTGAGAATCAGCAGCGCCCACTTCATCGACTTGAACATCGTGTACAGGATGATGAAGATCAGCAGGATGGTCAGCGGCAACACGAGCAACAAGCGCTTTTCCGAGCGCTTCTGGCTCTCGTATTCGCCGGCCCAGTCGATCGTATAGCCCGACGGCAGTTTGACGTTGGCATTCACCTTCTTGATGGCTTCTTCCACGGTGCTGCCTAAGTCTCTTCCGCGCACACTGTATTTCACCGCGACGTAGCGTGAGTTTGCTTCGCGGTAGATCTCCGAGCCACCATCTGAGACGCGGGTCTTCGTCAGTTGCGCGAGCGAGACGCGCTCTCCGGTCGGTGAGAGCAGGCGAATCTTCTGGATCGCCTCTTTCGTATCCCGATACTGCGGCTGGTAGCGCATCACCAGGTCATATCGTTGTTCGCCGATCAACACCTGACTCAGAGCATTGCCGCCGACCGCGGTATTGATGGCGTCCTGCACGTCGGAGACGTTGATGCCGAACCGAGAAGCTTGGTCACGATCCACTTGAAAATCGAGATTCGGCTGACCGAGGACTCGAAACAATCCCAGGTCTTCGACTCCCTTGATCCCTCGCATGGTATCGACAATCTCGTCGCCCTTCTGTTCCAGAGTTTTAAGATCGTCGCCATAGAGCTTCACGGCAAGCGCACCTTTGACGCCGCTCACCGCCTCTTCGAGATTGTCGGAGATCGGTTGCGAGAAGTTCCAGGTGACTCCGGGTATCTTCTCCAGTTCGTGATTCATCGCCGCAATCAGTTGGTTCTTGTCCTGATGAAAGACAGGACGCCACTGTTCTTTGGGAAGCAAATCGACAAAGTATTCGGTGTTGAAGAAGCCGGTGGTGTCTGTGCCATCGTCGGGGCGCCCCACCTGTGTGACGACTTTAGGAACTTCTGGAAAAGAGGCAAGAACCTCACGCGCCCTGTCCGCGACACGCGCACCCTCGGTCGGGCCGGTGCTTGACGCCAGCGTACCGCGCACCCAGATTGCACCTTCATCGAGGTGAGGTAAGAATTCCGAACCGATCACTCCACCGAAGGCCAGGAACATTGCCAGGGCAAACGAGCCGACGCCTACTCCGACGGTGAGTGCGCGCCGGTGAATGGCCCAGGTGACCAGCTTGCGATAGCGGGCCGTCAGGTAGGTCATGGCAGGGTTCTTCCATTCCCTGACCCCGGAAGGAAAGAGGATGCTTGCCAGGGCCGGAACGACCAGCATGGAGAAGATCAGCGCGCCAAGCAACGCGAAGGCCACCGTCCACGCCATCGGCTTGAACAGCTTTCCTTCGACCTGCTGGAGCGTGAAGATGGGAAGGTACGCCGTGATGATGATGGCGATCGCGTAGAAGACGGGACGCTGTACCTCATGCGCCGCTTCTCGAATCTGCTCCAACGGTGTCCGCTGATCTCCTTCACGGTTCAGGTGCCGGACAATATTCTCCATCATGACCACAGCGCCATCGACCACCATGCCGAAGTCCAGAGCACCCAGCGAGAGCAGGTTTGCGGAGATATGCCGTAGATCGAGGCAAATGGAGGCAAACAACAGCGCGAATGGGATCGTCAGTGCGACGATGATCGCAGCGCGAGCGTTCCCCAGGAAGATGAAGAGGATGATGACGACCAGGACCATTCCCTCGGTCAGATTGTGTTCGACCGTATGCGTTGTGTAGTGAACGAGGTCGTCACGATCCAGATAAGGGACAATCTTTACTCCCGGAGGGAGGATGTGGTCATTCAAACGCTGCACCATCGCGTGAAGACCATCGAGCGTTGCTGCCGTGCCCGCGCCCTTGCGCATAAACACGATGCCTTCGACAACGTCGTTGTCGTCGGCGACCACTCCGTCCGATCGATGAATCGCCTTGCCGATCTGTCCCAGCCGAATCTTCGGCCCCTGAGTGACAGTCGCGATATCCTTGACGCGCAAAGCGGTGCCGTTTTGGGTCTTGAGAACGGTCTTTTCAATGTCGGCGACATTGCGCACCAGACCCACGGCACGAACATTGATCTGCTGTGCCCCCTGCTCGATGAAGCTGCCGCCTGCATTTGCGTTACTGTTGGTAAGTTGCTGTTCGACCTGGGCGAGACTCAGCCCGTAGGACACTAATTTGTCCGGATCGACACGAATCTGATATTCGCGGGTGATTCCGCCAAAAGAAGAATCATCAACTATGTCAGGGACCGACTTAATGTACTTGCTGATGACCCAGTCCTGAAGGGACTTCAGTTCCATGATGTCGTAGTTCGGGTTGGTGCTCTTCAGGGTGTACCAGTAGACCGAACCGATAGGGCTGAAGTCGGGGCCGATCTGCGCGGCGACAGTAGGCGGCAATGTGACCATCGTCAGGCGTTCCAATACCTTCTGACGGTCCCAGTCGTTGTCGGAGGCGTCATCGAAGATGAGGTTGACGACCGACAAGCCGTCCAACGAAGCCGACCTCACATGCGCAAGATGCGGAATGCCGTTCATCTGAATTTCGATGGGCACCGTGACCTGCTGCTCGACCTCTTCCGCGGCGCGGCCTGGCCACTGGGTAATCACCTGCACCCAGGTATTCGCCACGTCCGGGTAGGCTTCGACCGGCAGTTGCTTGAACGAGATGATGCCCCAGACGAAGAGCAGCAGCGCAATACTGAGAACAATAAAGCGATTGTTCAGGGCGAAGCCAACGAGTGAACGGATCATTTATTGTTCCACCGAGTTCTGGAATTCAAGCGCATTGGTCACCACCTGCTGACCGACAGCAACTCCTGAGACGACTTCCTGCATGTTGTTGGGAAGCATGTCGCCGCCGACAACCTCCACGCGTCGAAACTTCTTGTCGGCGGTCGGCAGATAGATCCAGTCGCGGTCATGCAGATGCAATATCGCGGTAGAAGGAACGGCGGCGCGGGTTTCTTTCTTCTGTCCGTAGAATGTCGCGGTCACGAACATCCCCGGACGCATCAGGCCGGGGTTGCGTACCTCGATCCTCACCTTGGCGGTGCGGATATTGGGATCGAGAACGGGACCGATATTGCTGATGACACCGGTGAAGACCTGATCGGGATAGGCATTGAGACGAACATCGGCCTTCTCTCCAGGATGGACATCAGAGAGGTCGTTCTCATAGATATCGCAGAGTATCCAGACATAGGTCAGATCGGAGATGGTAAACGGATTCGGCGAGGCGAGACCCTGAACGCCAGCGGCGTTGGTCACCTGCTGGTCGGTGATGACGCCCGATACCGGAGCGTGGATATCGACGATCCCGGAGGGCTGATCTACGTTGGTGCTGCCAAGCACTCGCAGCTTTTCGGCGTCGGTCTTTACATCGACCTTGGCCTTGGCCTCCGTATCCTGCGCTATCTGGAAATCGTTGAGGGCGATGACGCCTCTATCGTAAAGAAGTTTCGCGCGCTCCAACTGTGTATTTGCGAGTTGTTCATCGGCCACGGCCTTCTGGTAGTCAGAATAGGCACCGGAGACATCCGCGCTTTGTACACGCAGGAGGAGCTGCCCTTTCTTGACGACATCTCCGAGGCGGGCGGCGATCTGCACCACGCGACCGGAAGCAATCGAGATGACCGGGATCGTCCTCGATATATCCGGGTTCACCGTGCCTGTCGCCTTCAGTTGCGATGTCGCAGTATGCGCCACCGCCGCTGTCAAGGGGAACCGCTCAGACCGCTCGACCTGGAAGAGATTACGGTCTTCCACCTTCTCCACTCGGAGTGGAGGAGGCGCACCGGCATTTTCCTCTTTCTTCTGGTCATTGCATCCGACCGCCATCGAGCCTAACAACAGAGAAATACCAACAGCTCCAAAACCTATGCGCCTCATGGGATGACCTCACGTCCTACAGCAAGATTCAATTGACCGGCAGCTTGTAGATACGAACCGATCAAATTCAGATAATTAACCTGCACGGTGCGGTAATCCGCTTGTGCGTTGAGATAGTCGAGCAGAGACGCTGCCCCGTGCTGGTAGGAAAAAAAGATGTCATCTCGAACCTCCGTTGCCTGCTGGAGATAGTGGTCCTTATACGGCTGAAGCAGAATCACGTTGCTGTTGACTGTCGCGTAGGCGGAGTCCACGTCGCTGAAGACCTGCGTCCTCGTAAAGTCCAGCAGCTTCTGGTTCCGATTGATGTCGAGCTGGGTGCGCAGCTTCTCTCCCTGGTTGCGGTCGAAGATGCGCAGCGGAACGCTCACGCCGACTCCGATGTACTGGTCGATGGGAGGATTGCGTCCCACATCGAAGCTGAATGTTGGGTCGGTAGATCCGTTGGCAACGGCCAGTTTGTGATCAACCTGCGCCTTCTCGACCGATTGCAGAGCGGCTCTCAAGTCGGGCCGGGTATCGAGGGCCGCCTGCCGGACATCGGCCAGTGGCAGAAGTTGGCTGGAAAAGTCGTAGAGACCGGTTACATCGAACTGCTCGACTGGAGTCTGATCGTTCAGCAGAGCGAGAAGCTGGATCTTAGCCGTGCGGAGATTGACCTCCGCCGTCTGCAGGTCCGATTCATACTGCACGCGCTGTAACTGAAGGCGTGACAGATCGATCTTTGCGATGCCGCCGGCTTTGTAACGTTCATTGCTGAGATCGAGAACGTGGTCGTAGTACGCCAAGTTTTCTTTCGCAAGATCGCGGATCGCCTTGCTTTGGAGGGTCTGAACGAATGCCATCCGCAGATTGAAGATCAGGTTTCTGTCGAGGTCGGCCTGACTGGAGACAGCAACTTTGGTTGCGCCCTGGGCGCTTTCAAGCCGCAACTCGCGCTTGTGCTCCCTCTCATGCAAATAGCTAACGCTGGCTGTGGACAGGAGAGCGCCAAATGCACTGTGCGGTGGACCTCCGTTGAAGGGATTGATCTGGTCATTGAGGATATTCAGGGTTGGGTTCGGACGCAGATAAGCCGTGGTCTCGTTGGCACGCGACTCGTCAACCCCAATCTGTCCAGCCTGGAGGAACGGATTCGCACTGTGAAACTTATCCTGAATCTCCTGCCAGGTCAGAGGCCGTTGCGCCTCCAGCAATGCCGGTGCCAAAAGGATCAAAATCGCGCAGATCACCTGTAGGAAGCGTTTTTTCATAGTTCACATCTCATTCCGGTTCTGGCCGAAGAAAATCGCAGCAGTGGGCTCGACGAGACTATCCGAATCAAATTGGTCCTTCATGGAAAGATGTCCGGCTCACACCGCGACGGAGTATGAGAGGTGGAGCGGGGACCGTTGAAGCGGTATGGTCTACAATGAACTGGCATACATACCCCACCTAGGTATATACCATACCCCCGCTGGGTACTCAAGGAGATTTATGTCGCATACAAATCGAGAGCAAACCAAGCTGTTGTTGCGCATCAAGAAACTTCGCGGCCAGATGGATGCCGTGGAGCGGTCGCTCACCGAAGGCAAGGACTGCGGAGACATTCTGATGCTGCTCTCCGCCGTGCGCGGCGGTATCAACGGCCTGATGGCCGAGGTAATGGAAGACCATATCCGCCTTCACCTCCTGGAACCCTCAAAGGAAAGAATCGCCCCGGAACTTGCCGAGGACCTCATTGACCTGGTGCGCTCTTACTTGAAATAGGCAGCAATTGAGACTTATTCGCATTCATCTCACCACGCGCTGCCGCCGCTCTCAAAAGCCACCGCGTTCGGAGACGAGCGAACCGGACTTACCGTCGGCCAGCCTCAAAGTCGCTAGAAGTGGAAACCGACCTCTGCCGTCAGCGCCCGTGGTGTCGAACGCTAAGTTACAAGCGGTTTGCGTCAGCGGGTGGGGGGCGTGAGAAAAGAGCGAACTGGGGGGCGGATTGCGGCCGAGCTACAGGACTGGGAGCCTTGAACTCAGTGAAGACCTGAGATAGGAAGACGTGCGGAGTAGATGCGGAATTGTGGACCGCCGTATGGGCGGTAACGCAAAGGCTACATCCAGAATGGACCTTGCCGTCTACGTGACTATGCGCAACGGATAACGTACCGGCCACTAAGATGAGCGAGATACACAACACGCCGAGGAGGAGCCTCCAAGGTGACCGCATGTGCGGTGTTGTGTATTTGCTCAGCATTGCACAAATGTAACGTGTTCTAAGCAGATTTGGAAGAACCTCTCGCAAAGTGTCAAGGATGTTTCTCGCGGAGCAATAATCCGACAGCTTGCCCGATCACATTTCTTCTTACAGAACATTGCGAAGCTGGAGGAAACGGGCCTGCACCATGTCCCAGGACGGGTACAAGTCTGACTCACCGAAAAAGGTAGGCCTTCTGATCCAACTCGTTTCGAGGTTTGGTCCGCGGGTTCAACATCGCCACCTGGTACTCGTGGCACTCTAGCCTCCTGCCGTAGATTTCGATGTCAAGTTTTTTTGAGACAAAACTTGACATCTCTGCGCCCTAATAAGGGGCCGTCAGCCGCCATAGTCATGCTTCATACGACCCCTAAGGAGAGACATCGCAAACCATATCTGACAGGGTTATAGTGGAGGCGGCGGAGAACCCGCCGCGACAACCAAAAGAAAGGATTTCGGGATATGGCGGAAGTTGCCTCAGGACGCAGTGAAAATAGGGCGAAGAAACCCTGTGGCAAATTTGTACCGCCGATATGCTTTTTGAGCCATTTTGGCGATTTTAGCCGCCTTTAGAATCAGCAAGTTACTGAGAAATCGTCGATTTTTCGGGTTCGACTCCCACCGCCTCCACCATTTTCTAAAAAATCCTGGCTAATAAATCATGAACCGCGAACCACCTGGGGGCGCGGGATTATGGTCCGCCCTCGCGTTCACAAACGACGAGCCGCAAACTCCGCCTCAAGCCCGAGCCTGTGCAGAAAAGATTGGTCAAACCACTGTCGCGACATGGACCTGCTCATGTATGCTTCTTCGCGGAGGAATTTATGAAGAAATTGGTCTGCCTGTTCGCGACGCTGGTTGCGGCAACCCTGGCGCCGAACATGGCACACTCCCAGGTCAGTTTTTATGGGGATTTTAGTGCTAGCAAACTCACTTACCAGTCGAATACCAACGTCCTCTACGGCCCCACCATCGGCGTATTCATCAATGTAGCCAACCTCAAGATCGTCAAGTTCTCCGGCGACGTCCGTGGAACCTTCACCGGCTCCAACGGAGTCCGCCTCGATGGTGTTGTTGTCGGACCACGCTTCGAAACTGACCTCAAATTCCTCAAGTTGAAGCCCTACGCCGAGTTCATGGTAGGTTTCGCGCGTTACAACAACGGTATGAATCTAGTAGCCAGTTCTTCGACCGACTCCCAGATCCAGGTCAACGGCGGTATTGATCGCCCCGTCGCCAGACTCTTCGACTGGCGCGTCTTCGAGTACAGCTACATGAAGTACTACGGACTCAGCGGACAATACAATCCCCAGACGTTCAGCACCGGCGTCGTCTTTCACCTGCCGTAATCGCAAACCATAAGAAACCTGAAATAAGTTCCTGTTTTGAAGGGGCGTGGCTAGTTTAAAGCTGAAGCCACGCCATCAAGCAAACAAGATGAGTCGGCTTGCGCCCGGATCATCTGCGCTTCCGTGTGCTTACTCTTCGACATCCTATCCTCACTCCTGAATACGAAAACCGTGCTCCGTTATGTACGGTTTTCGGAGGGCAGGTCACCACTACATCGGTGTCATACTCCATCGCGTCCCTTCTCTTTCGGCCATCCCGTCTTGCCGATCGGATCCATCGCTATAATTCTTCATCCATGAAACCAGCCGCTGGAATCCCCCTCACCACGCTTCCCGCCCTTGTAACTCCCGCAATCGCCCAGTCCCCCGTTGCATCCCTCCAGGTCTTCGCCATCGCAGAGCCAATGAAGTCGTCATCTTCGACCTGGAGCCCTTAGCAGCCCACCCTCCTGGAACCGGTCTCGCCACGCCAATCCTCGACGGCCCAGTCCCCGACAACAGCCCCTTCAGCAAGCCGGAGTAATCCACACCATGCGCCTCTTATCCGCAAGATTTCCACAGGCGGCCTCTCTCATAATTCTCCCGCTAACAATCGGCTTATCCACTGTCTACGCTCAAAACTCCATTGAAATCATAAAGTCTAACTTTAAGAGTCCGCCAGCCGAAGCAAGGCCAATAGTCCGCTGGTGGTGGTTCGGCACCGCTGTGGAAAAACCCGAAATCCTCCACGAACTCCAGCAGATGAAAGCCGACGGCATCGGCGGAGCCGAACTTGCCTTCGTCTATCCCCAGGTCCTCAACGATCCCGCAAAAAACCTCATCAACGAGTCCTTCGTCGGCCCCGCCATGCTCGACAACGTCCGCTACGCCCAGGCCGAAGCCCGCAAGCTCGGCCTCCGCATCGACATCACTCTCGGCAGCGGCTGGCCCTACGGCGGTCCCGCCACCACTACTCAAAACGCCGCCCGCCGCCTCCGCACCCTTGAGTATCACATTCCTCCAAAGGAAACCTCCATCTCTACGCCAACCCTCGCAGCGGGTGAGACATTCGTCTCTGCAGTCCTCGTCAACTCGAAACCTCTCGAGTCCCTCGGGCCATCAACTTTTCCTCCGCCCGGATTCTGGGATCCGGCCTCAGCTCAACCGCTCCAGATGACCACTCCAACCATCACTATTTCCCCTGTTGATGTGCCTCGAGTCGCCCTTTTCTTCGTCGATGGCTTCACTGGGCAACAAGTCAAACGAGCCGCCGTAGGAGCCGAAGGCTACGTCCTCGATCCCTTTAGCCACGAAGCAGTAGCCACCCATCTTCAAAAGGTCGGTGACCCTCTCCTCAAAGCCTTCGGCCCCACCCCGCCCTACGCCATCTTCTCCGACTCGCTCGAAGCCGACGGAGCCGACTGGACCCCCAATCTCCCCGCCGAATTCCTCAAGCGCCGCGGCTACGATCTCCTCCCACATCTCCCAGAGTTGGTAGCCGGAGGAACACCCGCCGCCGAGAAGGTAAAGCACGACTGGGGCCAGACCCTCACCGAACTCGTCAACGAAAATTACCTGACTCAAATCAACAACTGGGCCATCGCGCGCCACACGAAGTTCCGATCCCAAACCTATGGAGAACCAGCTGTTAGCTTCTCCAGCCAGAAACTCGTCCCCCTACCTGAAGGCGAAGGCCCACAGTGGCGAGCCTTCTCCACCCTCCGCTGGGCCAGCTCAGCCAACCACGTTTTCCACAATAACGTCACCTCCGGCGAGACCTTCACCTGGCTCCACTCCCCTGTCTTTCGCGCCACCCCGCTCGACATGAAGGCCGAAGCCGACATTGACTTCATCATGGGAGAGAACCAGCTCATCTTCCACGGCTGGCCCTACTCTCCTCCCGACCACAAAGTCCCCGAGCCCGGCTGGAGCCTCTACGCCGCCGCCGTCTTCAACGACCACAACCCCTGGCACCCCGTCATGCCCGACGTCACCCGCTACATCCAGAGCATCAGCTATCTCCTCCGCCAGGGCGAACCGGCAAATCAAGTCGCAATCCTCCTCCCCACAGACGACGCCTGGGCCAGCTTCTCTCCCGCCAATCCCGTTCTAACCTCCGTAACCGGAGCCATGCAGAGCCACATCACTCCCGCACTCATGTCCGCCATCCTGAGCGCAGGCTACAACGTCGACTACATCGACGCCGACGCCATCAACTCCGTCGGCCTCGGCACCCACCAGATCCTCGTCATCCCACCTACCGACCGCATCCCATACGACACGGTCAATATAATATCCTTATTCGCCGCAAATGGCGGCAAAGTCATCGTCGTCGGTCACGCACCCTCGCTCACCTCAGACGGCAAGCCGTACAACCCCATTATCTTTAAGTCGTTTTCCTCCTTAGTTGCTGACGATGCCCACCTAACCGAAGCCCTCCATAACGCCGCCACGCCAGATCTCCAAATCTTGCCTTTGCCGCCCCCGAAGCTTGCAGAAATCATCAGCCATCGAATTGAGACCACGCCAGACCTCGCAACACTAGCTGTAGCCGACAAAGAACTCATCCTGCGGAGCGGCTCGCCCGACGAGGCCAGCAAGATGTTCTCGGCAATCAAGGGAAAGTCGGAGACGGTTCCTGCTCTTGTGATCGAGGCCTCGTCCCAGATCTTGAAGGTCGCCGTCTCCGACGATGCCCAGCGGGACAAGAGGGCAGATTTCATCTTCATAATGACTCCGCTTGACCCTGGAGTGCTGCAGGTCTGGAATGCGACAGCGGTCGGGCACATGGTGTGGCTGACTGGAACCTATGCGTCGTACGCGTCCAATCCCCTTATCTTCACCATGAGCGACGGCGCAGTGTTGTTAACCAAAGGAACCCCAGCGCAATCCCCATTTCCCTCTGCGAAGGTACCCGGCCCCGAGAACTGCATCGGCTTCATCCGCCGCAAACTCCCCAACGCCGACATCTACTTCGTCGCCAACACCGGCAACCAGCCCATCAACACCGCCGCAACCTTCGCTACGTCGTATAAAACCGGCGAAGCCTGGAATCCTGACACCGCCTCCTCTCTCTCCGCCTCGCCCGCGAGCGCCTCACTCCAGTTAGCTCCTTACGAATCGCGTGTCTTTGTATTTTTCACCGAAGCAAACAAATCGAATAATGTAATCGACGGCTCCCCTGGTCTCGCCTCGCTTATCGAGATGCAGCCAACGGATCATCCTCTGCAGGATCTCTCCTCCGACTGGCAAGTCTCCTTCACCGGAACCAAAGAGACCGAGACCGAACCCACCCTCACCGACTGGACCGTCAACCCGGCCACCCTTTACTACTCCGGCGAAGCCGTCTACGCCCGAGACTTCAACCTCGCAACGCAACCCCTCCCTGTCTTTCTCGAAATTGAAGGAGGCAAACCCCTCCCCGGCGCACCCAACTCCCCCGAGGAACACCCCGACCTCGACCCCAACGGCCTCCCGGCCCCGCGCATCACCCATCCCGGCCCCGGCATCTACGCCTACTATGACCCACCCATCCGCGAGGCCGCCATCGTCTTCCTCAACGGCCAACGCGCAGGCGCCCTCTGGCACCCACCCTACCGCCTCGACATCTCAAAACTCCTGAAACCCGGCCAGAACCACATCGAAATCCGCGTCTACAACACCGCCCTCAACGCCTGGTCCGCGCTTCCCCCGCACGACAACAAACCCCTCATCCAAAAATACGGCGACCGCTTCCAGATGCAGGACCTCGACAAAGTCCAACCCATCCCCTCTGGCATCCTCGGCGCCATCTACTTGGTCACCACAGGCTTCAAAGACTTCAAATGAGATCGTCGTAAAAGCAATCACCCATGCGCGAAATCGATAAACGCATGCTGCGGATCGGTATGAAGCAGCGTCACATCGACCGTATCGCCAACATCCAACCCGTTCGCGCCACGCACAATCTTTCCCTCCACTGGAGGATCGAACACCCGCACATAAGTCCCTTTATCATTCGCTCCCGTAATCACTCCGTGGAAAGTCTTACCGACACTCCCGGCCAAAGCCACCGCCGCAATTCGCTTCACCATCGCCCGCTCCACCTTGCGTGCAGCCGACTCCCGCTCATTGCAATGAGTTGCAATTGCCGCCAACTCCGCATCGCTATACGGCGGAGCCTCACCCTTCAACCACGCCGTCATCACCCGCTGCGTCACCAGATCAGGAAACCGCCGATTCGGCGCCGTCGAATGCGCATAGTCCTGCGTCGCCAACCCGAAGTGCCCCTGCGGTTCATCCTCATCGCCCTTCGACAGCACATACTCCCCTGGCCCCATCAACTTAATAATCGCCAGCGACAAATCCGGGTAATGCACAGAATCCGCCGCGCGCTGTGCCTGCAAAAAAGCATTCAGCGCACCCGAATCAGGCTCTGCCGGCAACGTTGTCCCATGCCGCCCAACCAGTTCTACAATCCTCGCCCACCGCTCCGGCGACTTCACCACTCTGCGAAGGCAAGACCGCTTCGCCGCGCGCAGCGTCTTCGCCATCGTCTCATTCGACGCAATCATCAGCTCCTCAATCAAGTCGCTGGCGCGATTATGAAACACCGTCCCGATCGACTGAACCTTGCCATCGACCACCACCGGATCGGCCTCGGCCCGGCTAAACTCCAGCGCTCCCTGCCGCACCCGTTGCGCGCGCAACGCCACCGCCGCTTCATCCTGCAGCCTCAACTGCGCCTGCAATTCCGCGGAGACGGCAACCTTCGCATCCGGTCCCGCCGATCCCTCCAGCCACGGCCCAACATGGCTATAGGCAAGCTGCGCCTCGTTCCGCACGACAGCTTTGTAGATGCTCGTCTGTCCCACCATACCCTCGGCGTCCACCACAAACTCGACCACATGCGCCGCCCGCTCTTCCTTCTCATTCAGCGACGTCAAGTCAGTCGACAAATCCGTCGGAAGCATCGAAAAATTCCGCACTGCCGTATACACCGTCTGTGTCTGGTCCGCGGCATGCCGGTCGATCGGCGTGTTCTTCAGAACGGCTGCCGAAACATCCGCAATCCCCACCATCACGCGAATGCCGCCATCGACTCGCTCCGCCACTTCAATCTGATCCAGGTCCCGCGAAGTATCGTTATCGATCGAAGACCACAGCAAAGCGCGCATATCCCGCGCATCTTTGTCGATTGCAGAGTTCATCGAAGCGCGAATCTGCGCAATCTGAGCATCGGTGCCATTGGGAAAATCAGGATGGAAGCCCTCGCGGATCATCTCAGCGGAAGCAGAAGCGACAAGATCGAAGGTAGTGGTAGACATGCAAGGCAAAGCCTATCATGCGCCCATTTACGGTGTAGACTGCTGCAACGCCGTAGCCAAAAAGCCCAGCCCATCGCGACACCTGCTCCGCATTCCATAGGCAACACCAATACAGCGACCTACTGCAGCGACTCTCGCGTCACCATCCGATGAGCCACATAGTTATACGGTGGCACCGTCTGCCCCTTCAGCAGCGACAGCCCCAGATGAATCAAACTTGGCCCATACGAACTCGTCTCATGCGAAACCGACCCGATCAGCGGCGACTTATCCTTGCGCATCTCCTGAATCGCCTCAGCGATACAATCCTGCCCCACAATCGCCACATGCTTCTCCCGCTTCTGCTCCCGCACTGCATCCACCGCGCCCAGACCGCTCGAGTCCGTAGCAGCCGCAATCAAAATATGTTTGTCTTTCGGATGCCGCTGCAGAAAATCCGAGATCAGTTTTTTGCTCCGGTCCCGCATTCCCCGCCCATCGATCCGCACAAACGTCTCCACCGGCAGATCAGGATGCCCCGCCCTCACACCCTCAAACGCCCCGGTAATTCTGCTCTGCACCAACTGCCCCGCCTCCGGCAGATCGAGCCCGATCACCCAAGCCACCTCGCCATCCCAATTAGCCGTAGCATAAGCCGCCAGCGCTTCACCTGCTTCAATGCCCACGCGATAGTTATCCACTCCAAAATAAGTCGCATGCGGATGCGGAATATCGATCGCAATCAGCGGAATCCCCGCCCCGGCGATCTTGTCCCCAATCATCGGCGCAACCTCCTGCTCCACCTGAAATTCAATCACCAGGTCCACCTTGCTCCGAACAAACTCCTCCGCATTCTTCAGCGCCGTCGCAGAATCGTAGCGATTATCCAGAATCAGTAAATCCACTCCGACCGAAGCCGCCGCATCCTTCAGGCTCTCCGTCACCTCCACCGAAAAAGGCATATCCGCGCTCTGCCCGCCAAACCCAAACCGCAGCTTCTTCGGCCGCGTCACCTGCCGGTACAACCCATCCCGCGACTGCGAAAGATACCCGCGGTGCACAAATGTCTTCAACACCCGATACACCGTCGTCTTCGAGACCCGCGTCTGCCGGTGAATCGCCTCCAGCGTCATCGGCTGGCTCTCCGCCTGCAGCAGCTCAAGAATATCCAGCGCCTTCGACAGCACCGGAATCAGATAAAGTCTCTTCGTCGCCTTACGAAGCGCCATAATCTCCTGCCCTGAAATCCCAAACCACGCGCTCACTCAACCGAACCATTATGCTGCAGTGCATCGAAGTTTCGTTAATGAAAGGCACATCCAAAAGAGAATCGCCGAATCTCGGGCAACTTTAGACTCCCGATCATCGAACCCCATCCTCTTGAATAAGCGTTGACGGCAAATGATGCCGGATGGCTCATTCCCTATCCCTGGAGCTTCATCCAACCAAAATCACATCCAGAAACCGCGGCCCATGAACTCCCTTGATACGTGTCATCTCAATATCAGCCGTAGCTGAAGGCCCTGAAACGAACGTAGTCGCCAGCCCAGCCGTTGCCTGCAGACGCGCCATAGCCTCCGGCACAGTCTCCACCACATCTTCCACCCGCACCACGCACAGGTGATAGTCCGGAACCAGCGTCACCGCCCGCCTTCCCTGCCCAGCCACATTCTGCAGCACCACTGTCCCCGTCTCCGCAATCGCCAGTGTCGCTCCAGTCATCACGCCATCAACCGCATCGAGTTCCCCAGCGAGCAACCCATCGTCAACAACAAACTCAACCCCAACCGGCAACCACTCCGCCTTCAACCCAGCCGGCATAACCATGCGCCGACCCTTCCGCTCTCCCAGCATCCCCTTCACGCTCGACGCCACATCGGCATGTCCAACCCGAACCACGCGCGCGTCATAGTCCCGCAGACGGTCCTCAAGAAGTTCCATCACCGCCTCTCGAGACCGTGTCGCTCCACGCCGATAGTTACGCTCCACCGCATCCCATCCAGCCCGCGCGTCTTCAGCATTCGCAACTCTACCCAGCGCCGAGCGTATCCGCCGCAGCACCTCCGCGCGAGCCGAATTTGTAACCGTATCAGTCACCATTCCGTCCCCGCCTCTCCCACCAGTCGCGAAACGTCTCCTTCGGCATCTCCTGCAGGTCCCTCACCTGTGTCCATCCGCCCAACATCCCCGGCAGCCACCGAATCCACCCATCACTACCAGCAATCGGCGACTCCGCAACACGCCCCAGTCTCTGCGCCGCGCGAAACCTCCTCTCGCTCCGGAAGATCATCGCCATTGCCTTCATCGCCCCAGCCTCAACATCAAAAAGGCCCGCAACTCCAGCCGTATTCTGCTTCACCACCTTGTTCCGCAGATGGATCAGCACCTCCGGGATATTGATCTTCACCGGACAAACCTCATAGCACGCCCCGCACAGCGAAGACGCATACGGCAGCGACTGCGCGTGATGCATCTCCTGCAGTTGCGGCGTCAAAATCGCGCCAATCGGTCCCGCATACACGCTCCCATAAGCATGTCCACCCGTCTGCCGATACACCGGACAAGCATTCTGACAAGCCGCACAGCGAATACAGTGCAGCGTCTGCCGCGCCTCTTCATCCGCCAGAATCTCAGTTCGCGCATTGTCCATCAGCACCACATGAAACGCGCGTGGACCGTCTCCCAAAGAAGCTCCATCAGCAGCATCCACCCCGGTCCACACCGAGTTATAAGGATTCATCCGCTCACCCGTCGCCGAACGCGGCAACAACTGGAGCAGCACCTCAAGATCCTGAAACCGGGGAATGACCTTATCAATCCCCGCCACCGTAATCAGCGTCTCGGGCAGCGTCAGGCACATCCGTCCATTGCCTTCGCTCTCGACGATGCAAACCCCACCCGTCTCCGCGATCAAAAAATTTGCCCCGCTCACGCCCGTCTTCACTCGCAGAAACTTCTCCCGCAAAAACATCCGCGCCGCATCCGCCAGATCGTGCGGCTGATCTCCCAACTCCGGAAGATTCATCTCCCTCCGAAAGATCTCGCGAATCTCGTGCCGGTTCTTATGCAGCGCCGGAACCACAATATGCGAGGGCCTATCCTCGCCAAGCTGAAGAATCAGTTCCGCAAGATCAGTCTCATACGCATGAATCCCCGCAGCCTCCAGCGCGGAGTTCAACTGAATCTCCTCCGTCGTCATCGACTTGATCTTGATAACCTCATCCGACCCGCTCGCCTTCACCAGCTCCACAACAATTCGCCGAGCCTCCTCGGCATCGCGAGCCCAATGCACCACCCCACCAGCCCGCGCGCAGTTCGCCTCAAACTCCTCCAGATAAAAATCCAGATTCTCCATCGTGTGCTGCCTAATCTGCTTTCCCGCCTCACGCAGCGCCTGCCAGTCCGGCATCTCCGCCACCACGCGAGCACGCTTCGCCTGAATCACGTCCGTAGCATGACGAACATTCTTCCGAAGCTGCGTATCTCCCAACGCCATCTTCGCCGCCACCGGAAACGTCGGCGCCGTCTTCGGATCCAACCCAACGCCACTCACCAGTCCCCCCATTCCAAAACCTTGTCATCGTGAGCAATGCGCGAAGGCGCGAGTCGAACGACCTGCGGTTGCCGTTGTTGTTGCTTGTTCTTCCTCACCGCGCCACCTCTTCATCCCCTGCCAGAATCTCCGCCAGATGCACCGTCCGCACTCCAGTCTTCTGCCGATGCAGAGCCCCTTGAATATGCATCAGACAACTGTTGTCGCACGCTGTACAAGCTTCAGCCTTCGTCTCCAGCACCGCCGCCATCTTATCCGCCAGCATCGCGCCCGAGACATCCGCATTCTTCACCGCGAACGTTCCGCCAAATCCGCAGCATTGCTCGAGCCCCGGCAACTCCACCAGATCGATCCCCCGCACCGCCTTCAGTAACCGCACCGGCCCATCGCCAAGCCCGAGGTTCCGCAGCCCATGGCAGCTCGCGTGGTACGTCACCCGATGCGGATAATAAGCCCCAACATCCTCCAACCCCAGCCGCTTCGTCAGAAACTCAGAAAACTCAAATACCTTCGGCAACAACTCATCAATTTCCGCGATCAGCCGCGCGTCCTCAAGCGAAGCAGCCATCTTCGGATAGTGATCCCGCATCATCGCCACGCACGAAGACGAAGGAGCCACCACTGCCTCGGCCTCGCGAAACTGATCGACAAATCGCGAGAGCAAAGGCATCGCCTCCGCCTGATACCCCGTATTCCAGTGCATCTGCCCGCAGCAGGTCTGCCCTGCAGGAAACTCCACCGTGTGTCCCAGCCGCTCCAGCACCCGCACCACGGCCTTGCCCGTCTCAGGAAACAACGTGTCGTTATAGCAGGTGATAAACAGCGAAACTCGCAGACTAGCCTCCGAAGGAAGAGAGCATTCACAAACAAAATTCAGCCGTCGTTCCGAATCCAAACTCTCGTCGATCCATCTTCATAGGTGTGTCCTCATACAACGCATCCAGCCGATTCGACGGGAGTCAACTGCTCAAACTGTAGCGCAATCTTCACCACAACGCTGCCAGTAGTCCTCGATTCCCATTTTGGGCCGAACCGAAAGCAAAGAGGACAAACACTCGCAAAAACCGTTCGCCACAACCCTAAACTTGGGACACATTCTGCCGAGAGGTAACCATGTTTTCGAACGGCCCGTTTTCCAACGGAAAGATCTGCCCCGACTGCCACACGGAATCACTCCACTACTCCCATCGCCCAGCCAGGGATTGCTTCTTCCGTATCCTCCGCATCCGCCCTGTGCGTTGCCTTTGCTGTTATCGCCGTTTCTACGCGTCGATCAGCGCTCTACGCGCTACAAATCGCCCCGCGTCGTCTAAACTGATTAAGACATGATTCCCACCCTCGAATGGCTTCCCACCGGCGTTAACTTCCTCGACCAGACCAAACTCCCTCTGGAGGAGACCTACGTCCTCGCGACCGACTACAAGCAGGTCGCCACAGTCATCCGCGACATGATCGTCCGCGGCGCGCCTGCCATCGGCGTCTCTGCCGCAATGGGAATGGCCATCGGCATCGACCGCAGCAAAGCCACCAACCTCGAAGCCCTTACCGCAGAAGTTGCCGTCATCGCGAAGACTCTCGCCGAAACCCGCCCCACCGCGGTCAATCTCTTCTGGGGAATCGACGAAATTCGCAGCCTCTACAACGAACTCGCCGCCAAAAAACCGCCCATCCCCATTCCAACGATCAAATCCGCCGTCGTAGCCAAGGCCCGCCGCATGTACGACGACGACATCGCCGCCTGCAAGCAAATGGGCGCGAACGGCGCCTATCTCCTCCCGAAAGAAGGAACCGTCCTCACCCACTGCAACGCAGGCGCTCTCGCCACCTGTGGCTATGGATCGGCGCTCGGAGTTATCAGGGCAGCGATAGAACGCGGCCACAAGATCGACGTCTTCGCCGACGAGACTCGCCCCTTCCTCCAGGGTGCACGCCTCACCGCCTGGGAGCTGATGAAGGACAACATCCCCACCACAGTCCTCTGCGACAACATGGCCGCCCATCTCATGAGCAAAGGCCGCATCCAGGCCGTCATCGTCGGAGCCGACCGCATCGCAGCCAACGGCGACGTCGCCAACAAGATCGGCACCTACGGCGTAGCCATCCTCGCCAAAGAGCACGGAATCCCCTTTTACGTCGCCGCTCCCTGGTCCACTCTCGACCTCCACACGCCCACAGGCGACAGTATCCCTATCGAACAGCGCAACGCACGCGAAGTCACCCACGCCAACGGCAGGCAGATGACTCCTCACGGCGTCGCCATTGAAAACCCCGCCTTCGACGTCACCCCCGCAAAATACGTCACTGCCATCATCACCGAGCGTGGCGTCCTCCACGCTCCCTACGATCAATCAATCCGTAAGATGGCAGAGCAATCGGCTCCCGAACTCGCTACCGCCTGAGCCTCGCCTGCCGCTGGCACAATAAATCGCCGCAAAAGACAAGACAGAGTCGGCCGATTGTGTTCGACTGGAGATGTTTCCCTGTAGGCGTACACCAAGGCAACGATCAGGACACCGTTTTTCCTCAGGAATAACGGCTCTTCGATGAGCTATCCGGTGGCTGGCGATAGGGAAACAGCTCTAGTCCGTGTGCTGCGGGAGACAATAATGCCGTGTTCGTTGAAGTACCCTCTGAGACTTTGCTTCAATTTCCTCTGCCTTGCCACTCTTGCCGCCGCGCAAACTCAGCAACCACCCCAGCCCGCCACGGCCCGGCAATCACCCAGCTCCGGCGTCACGACTCTCCACACCGGCACTCAACTCGTCGTCGTCGATGTCGTCGTCACCGACAAAAATCAGAAGCCCATTCACGGTCTCAAGCTCTCGGACTTTACCCTCACCGAAGAGAACGTGCCCCAGGTCATCAAGCATTTTGAGGAGCACACCGCACTCACTCCCGCCGACGCCACCAAATTTCCAGCCATGCCCGCGATGCCTCCGGGCGTCTTCACCAACTTCACGCCAGAGCCCGCGAACGGAGCCATGAACGTTCTGCTCCTCGATACCCTGAACACCCCGCTGAAGGACCAGATGTTCGTCCGCCAGCAGCTTCTCGCCTATCTCAACGCCGAGCCGCCTGGAACAAGAATTGCCATCTTTGGCCTTACCACGCAGCTCCTCATGTTGCAGGGCTTCACCAGCGACCCTGCCTTGCTTAAAGCGGTAGCGTCCGCAAAGCCAGGGAAAACCTCCCCGCTGCTCGATGACTCCGTTGGCGGAGGCGGCATCCAGGGCAGCGTGGCCGATGACCTGGAAGACTCCGGAGCCGACCCCACCATCGTCGCCAACCTCCGTCAGTTCGACGCGCAAACCCAGTCCTTCCAGCTCCAGCTCCGCGCCAAATACACACTCGATGCGATGAGCCAGCTCGCCCGTTACCTTTCCAGCATCCCCGGCCGCAAAAATCTCATCTGGTTCTCAGGTTCTTTTCCCATCAGCATTCTCCCCGACACCACCGGCACTCTCCCCGACCCATTCGCCGTCATGGCCGACTCCGAACAGCAGTTTCGCGATACCGTCAATCTGCTCGCCCGCAGCCAGGTTGCGGTCTATCCCATCGATGCTCGCGGACTCTTCAACTCGCAGGTCTTCAGCGCCGCCACCAGCCGCAACTACACGGGTAGTCCCGCGCGCATGCAGCAGGACCTTAACAAATTCTCCTCCGACACAGCCTCGGAGCACTCCACCATGCAGGAGATGGCAGACGCCACCGGGGGCCATGCCTTCTACAACACCAACGGCCTCGCTCAGGCCGTCGCCGCCGCCATCACCGACGGCTCCAACTTCTACACCCTCACCTACACCCCCACCAACTCCGAGCGCAACGGCAAGCTCCGCAAGATCAAAGTCCAATTAGCGCGCCAGGGCGTCAACCTCGCCTACCGCCACGGCTACTACGCCGACGACCCCGACAAGGGTCCTCCCTCCCTCGAGGGTCAGCCGGGGCACTCTGCCGTCGTCGATGCTGCCGTCACCTCCGCAACTCCCAACGCAATGCAGGGCCTCCGCGGAGCCATGATGCGCGGTTCACCCACGCCCACCGAGATACTCATGAAGGTCGCCGTTCTTCCCGCCGCCCCGCCCGCGCAAACCGAAGACACTCCAGCTCCAGGCAATCTTCTTACCGAAAAAGTGCATGGCCCGTTTCGCCGCTACGTCGTCAGCTACGCCATCAATCCCTCCGACATCACGTTTATTCGCGCCGCCGACGGCAAGATTCACGCCAACTTCGAACTCGCCGTCTTCGTCTTCAATCCTGATGGCAGCCTCGTCAACCGCATCACCAACTCTCTCCACATCGGCTCCACCCTCGACGAGATCAAGCAGAACGTCACCAAGGGTATTCAATACCGTCAGGAGATCAGCGCGCCTGCCAAAGGCGAGTACTTCCTCCGCATCATCGTCCACGATCTCACGCGCGATCGCTTCGGAGCCGTCGAGGTAGCCACCTCCGAAGTAAAAAATCTGCCGCCCCCAGCCGCCGCTCCGGCTGCATCAACTCCACCACCCACACCGGCTGCATCAACTCCACCACCCACACCGGCCGCAGTCCCGGCAACCAGTCCAGCCGCCCCCAACTAGTTCAAGCAAGCATAAAATCGATCCTGTACTTGACCACGAAGTTCATCAGGATCGCGTGCTCCCCAGACTCTTCAACCCGCGCAAGCGATCTCTGCTACGCGGAGGTCTTCTTGTTCTCATCAGCCTGGCCGCAGCCATCTATCTCTCAGGCTTCCCGCAAAACCGCGCCACTCCGCTCCTGATCCTTCCCACCCTCGCCGCCATCGCCGGCACAGCCGACACCGTCCGTTGCATGCAGCGTCGCTGGAGTCTCTACCACGGCGGCGTTCTGCTCCTCATCTACATGGACCTCATGGCCCTCTGCATGATCCTCTTCTTCCTCCTCTATCCCTACGCCGGCTGGATCACCTCCGCGAGATAAAGCCGCACACCCCTGCAAAACCCACTAGAATCACCTCATCCATCCGGAGACACCTGACCAGCATGCGCATTCCCATTTCTGTTCCAAGGCCCTGCACTCTCATCCTCCTTACGCTTGCGCTAGCCTCCCACGCGCAGTCTCCGAAAAGACCCGATGCCGCCACCGCCGCATGGTGGACCCAAACCGTAGCCCTCTCAAACGACAGCATGGAAGGCCGCGACACTGGCACCGAAGCCTACGAGCGCGCCGCAAACTACGTCGCCGACAAGTTCAAAGCCGCCGGCCTCAAACCCGCAGGCGACAACGGCACCTACTTCCAGCGCGTCCCCATGCATCAGATCGCACTCGCCGAAGACAAATCCTCAGTTGAAATCCTCAATCCCGAAGGCAAAACCACCACCACCCTCCGCTTCACCACCGACGTCACCACCGTCCCTCGCGAAGCCCCGCTCACCGTCGAGGCCCCGATGGTCTTCCTCGGCTACGGCATGCCTCCCGCCGATCTCGACCTAAAAGGAAAGATCGCAGTCGTCTTCAACAACACACCAACCAGCCTTCCCACCGCAACGCGCGAATCCTTCACCGGCCGCCGCCTCCGCGCCCTCGCTCAAGCAGGAGTCGCCGCAATCCTCTCCATCGACAATCCCGCCGCCACCGAACCTTTCCACTGGCCCGCCGCCTACGCCCGCAGCGTCACCTTGGCCGAAACACAGCCCCCAAATACAAACGGGCCCGTCACGATCCGCCTCAATCCCGCCTCCCTTGAAGCTCTCTTCGCTACCTCAGGCCACAGCGCCCAGGAGATCGTAGCCACCGGCGGCAAAGGCGCCGAACTCGCAACCTTCCCCCTCAATCTCTCCCTCCGCATCCGCCTTGCCACCACCAGCAAAGACATCTCCTCCCCCAACATCCTGGCCATCCTCCCCGGCTCCGATCCCCAACTCGCCCCTGAGTATGTCGCTCTCTCCGCCCACCTCGACGGCTACGGCTACGGCACCCCTGTCCTCGGCGACAACCTCTACAACGGCACCCTCGACGACGCAGCCTACGTCGCCCTCCTCATCGAGCTCGCAAAAGACCTCCAGCACAAAGCACCAGCGCGCAGCCTCCTCTTCTGCATCTTCACCGGCGAAGAAAAAGGCCTCCTCGGCTCCGCATACTTCACCCAGCACCTCACCGTCCCCAAAGAAAACATCGTCGCCAACCTGAATCTCGACCAGCTCCGCCCCATCTTCCCCCTCAACATCCTCACCATGGAGGGCCTCAACGACTCCACCCTCGGCGACACCGTCCGCACCGTCGCCGCCCCCTTCAAAATCGAGATCCGCCCCGACCTCGAGCCCGAACGCAACCTCTTCCGCCGCGCCGACAACTACAACTTCGTACGCATCGGCGTTCCCATCGCCGCATTCGTCTTCGGCTACGACAAGGGCTCTCCGGAAGAGGTCATCTACCGCGACTGGTACGCCCGCCGCTATCACAAGCCGCAGGACGACATCAAAACCCCCATCGACTGGGACGCAGCCGCAAAGTTCAACCGCTTCTACACCGCCCTCACCCTTGCCATCGCCAACACACCGGCGCGACCCCAGTGGCTCCCCGCCAGCCCCTATTCGCCTCATCAAACATCCGCGCAACCATCCCGCTGACCGAGTTATACTCGCCCAACCGGAACAGGCAGCGATCATCCCGTTCCATGTATGCCCCATGCAAGATCAAATCTTTTAAGGAGATTCACTCATGCTCAAGGGATTCCGCGACTTCATTCTGCGTGGCAACGTCATGGACCTCGCCGTCGCCGTCATCATCGGGGCAGCCTTCACCGCAATCGTCACCGCACTCACCACCAATCTCATCAGCCCCTTGCTCGGCTCCGTCATTGGCAAGCCTAACTTCGACTATCTCGTCGCCCACGTCAACGGCGGAGTCATCGAGTACGGTAAGTTCTTCACCGCCATCGTCAACTTCCTCATCATCGCCGCCGTCGTCTACTTCTTCCTCGTTCTCCCCACGCAATATCTCATCAAAAAATTTCATCCCGCTGTGCCCACGACCAAACCCTGCCCGCAATGCCTCAGCGATATTCCCCTCGCCGCCACTCGTTGCAAGTTCTGCACCCAACCCGTCTAAACTCCTCGAACTTACGCGATCCATTCACACCCGTCGTGCGTGGATCGCTCTCCTTAAAAGCAACACCACGGCAACTTTTGGGATACTCTAAATCTCATCGGTAATCCACCTGCCTGAGGCCATTCGTTGATTCGTCTCCACTCTTTTTCTTCCCTCTTTCTCCTCGCCCTCATCGCCCCGGCCCAATCCCCCACCCCACAGGTCTTCGGCTACCGCGACTTCGCCCAGCAAGCGAAATGGGACGAAGCCTTCATGGCAGTCCCCGACCCCAAACTCGCCGGCGAGCATCTCAAGACACTCACCTCCGCCCCTCACTGGGCCAGCTCGCCCGAGGACTACGCCACCGCCGTCTACGTCGCCGATAAATTCAAAGCCGCCGGCCTCCAAACCGAGATCGTCCCCTACAGAGTCCTCCTCAACAAGCCCGTCAAAATCCTCATCGAAGCCTTCGACGCATCGGGTGCCAAACTCATGTCCGGCCCCACACCAGAGCACGTCGACAACAAAAACGGCGGTGACCCATTCCAGGACGACCCACGCATCCTCCCCGCCTTCAACGGCTCCTCACCCTCCGGAGACATCACCGCCGAAGTCGTCTACGCCAACTACGGCACTCTCGCCGACTTCCAGCAACTAGCCAAACTCGGCATCAGCGTCAAAGACAAGATCGTCATCGTCCGCTACGGCGAAAACTTCCGCGGCATCAAGACCTACATCGCCCAGCAGTACGGAGCCAAGGGCGTCCTCATCTACTCCGACCCCGCCGACGACGGCTACTTCCGCGGCGACGTCTACCCCAAGGGCCCCTGGCGCCCTGACACCGCCGTCCAGCGCGGCTCCATCCAGTTCCTTCCCATCTACCCCGGCGACCCCACCACCCCCGGCATCGCCGCTACCCCCAATCTTCCCGACTCAAAACGCATCCCCGCCGACAAGCTCCAGTCGAACCAGGCCAGCATCCCCACCAACCCGCTCTCCTACAAAGACGCAGCCCACATCCTCAAAGCCCTCGGCGGCGACGAGTCCCCCCGTGACTGGCAGGGCGCGCTTCCCTTCACCTATCACCTCGGCGGCACCGCATCCGTCACCGTCCACATGCACCTCGAGCAGGACATCGCCCTCCGCACCATCTGGGACGTCATCGGCACCATCCCCGGCGCCAGCCCCACGCAAAAAGACGACTGGGTCGTAGCCGGCAACCACCGCGACGCCTGGGTCTACGGCGCAGTCGACCCCAACTCCGGCACCGCCGCCATGCTCGAAACCGTCCACGGCCTCGGCGAGCTCCTCAAACAAGGCTGGCGCCCCCAGCGCACCATCGTCCTCGGCAGTTGGGACGCCGAAGAAGAAGGCCTCATGGGCTCAACCGAGTGGGCCGAACAGAACGAGAAGATCCTCGCCCACGCCGTCGCCTACTTCAACACCGATGTCGCCGTCAGCGGCCCCGACTTCAACGCCGCCGCCGTCCCATCCCTCAAACAATTCGTCCGCGAAGTCACCCGCGAGGTCCCCAGTCCCAAAGGCGGAACCGTCTACGACCAATGGAAGGCAGACCAGTCGAAGACCCAACAAGCCTCAGTCGCCAACAATAACCGCCGCCGCCAGCGCCCCGCCGCCACCGACCCCGATGTCCGCATCGGCACCCTCGGCTCCGGCTCCGACTACACCCCCTTCATCCAGCACCTCGGCGTCCCCTCCACCGACATCGGTTCCGAAGGCCCCTACGGCGTCTACCACTCCACCTTCGACGACTACACCTGGTTCACCAAATTCGCCGACCCCACCTTCGTCTACGAGCAGCAGCAGGCTCGCGTCCTCGGACTCGAGATCCTCCACATGGCCTCAACCGACGTTCTCCCCTACGACTACGACCTCTACGGCAAAGAGATCGTCGGTTATCTCGAAAAAGCCCAGAAGCGCGCCACCGACCAAAAACTAAACCTTGACTTCACCGCGGCCCTCACCGCCGCCAAACGCTTCGCCGCCGCCGGCACGGCCATTCGCGCCACCCAATCCGCGCCACCATCCGATCCCACCACCTTGAACCAGTCCCTGCGCGAAGCCGAAGAGGCCCTTCTCAACCCCGCTGGCCTGCCCAAACGCTCCTGGTACCGCCACACCATCTACGCCCCCGGCGAGTTCACCGGCTACGCCGCCGTAGTCATTCCCGGCGTCAACGAAGCCATCGAAGCCGCCGACGCCACTCGCGCCCAGTCCCAGATGGCTCCCCTCACCGAGTCCCTCAACCGCGCAGCCGCCATCCTCGAATCGGCTAAAAAATAAGCCATCACGTGCTGGCATCACGTTTTGCTTAGTGCCATAACCTGCAGTCTTCCTCAGGGCCACGACCTACGTCTGAAAGCGCCAAGGGCACGCCCTGCACTGGTCTGGGGCAAAGCCCTGGCGCACCCAACCACCATCCAAGGGCCGAAGGCCCGCTATAAACTCGCCCCTACACCTTTCGTGTTAGTCCCCATTCCCGAAGTGGGATGTCTCCTTTTCGGTAACAGGCACATGATTACCCAAAGACGGCCAAAGCCGCCAAAGGAGACTCCCCCCAATGGTCCACGATCTTGTTCTTGCATTGGTTTTCCTCGCTATGATCATCGCCCCTGCCCTTCTAGCCATGCGCAGCGAAAAAGAAGAGAACGACATCCTCTAAGCATTGCCCCTCGCGTGAGCCCGATATCAACCGCGCTCCGCAAAAAACACTCGTAGCCTCCACTCCGAGTCAGCAGCAGGATGGTCCTCTGCTGAAATAAAAGATGCCGCATCCGTCCACGGGTGCGGCATCTCCGTTAATCAAAAATAAATGGAAGCCCTACCCGCGCAGAGCCATCTGCTCCGTCACAATCTGCGTCAGGTCCGGCTTCTTCAATCCATGCTCCCGCGCATTGAACTCATCCACCTTGCTCGACCAGTTCATACTGCAGAACTTCGGCCCGCACATCGAGCAGAACGCCGCTTCCTTGTAATAATCATCCGGCAGTGTCTCATCATGCATCCCGCGAGCCGTATCCGGATCAAGCGACAACGCAAACTGCTTATCCCAATCAAACGTATACCGCGCATGAGAGATCGCATCATCGCGATCCCGCGCCCCGGGTCTGTGACGTGCCACATCCGCCGCATGAGACGCAATCTTGTAAGCGATAATCCCGTCCTTCACATCCTTCTCATTCGGCAGCCCGAGATGCTCCTTCGGAGTCACATAGCAAAGCATCGCCGCCCCATGCCACCCAATCATGGCCGCGCCAATCGCCGACGTGATGTGGTCGTATCCAGGAGCGATATCCGTCACCAGCGGCCCGAGCACATAGAACGGAGCCCCATCGCAAAGCTCCACTTCCTTATCCACCTGCAGCTTGATCTGGTCCATCGGAATATGCCCCGGCCCCTCGATCATCACCTGCACATCGCTCTTCCACGCCTCGCGCGTCAACTCGCCCAGCGTCTTCAACTCCGCAAACTGAGCCTCATCGCTCGCATCCGCCAAACATCCAGGCCGCAGCCCATCGCCCAGCGAATAGCTCACGTCATACTTCGCCATCACCTTCGTGATCCGGTCGAAGTTCTCGTACAAAAAGTTCTGCTTATGGTGCGAGGTCATCCACTGCGCCATAATCGCCCCGCCGCGGCTCACAATGCCCGTAATCCTCTTCGCCACCAGCGGAACATACTGAATCAGCACGCCCGCATGGATCGTGAAGTAATCCACACCCTGCTGCGCCTGCTCCTCGATCACCTCAAGATAAAGATCGATATTCAGATCCTCAACCTTCTTCACCCGGCTCAGCGCCTCATACAGCGGCACCGTCCCGATCGGCACCGGCGAATGCCGCAGAATCTGCTCCCGAATCATCGGAATATCTCCACCCGTCGAAAGGTCCATCACCGTATCCGCGCCAAAGTGCACCGCAGTATGCAGCTTCTTCAACTCCTCATCCACATTCGACACCAGAGCCGAGTTCCCGATATTCGCATTGATCTTGCACAGCGACTCCACCCCAATCGCCATCGGCTCCAGCTCCGGGTGGTTGATGTTCGCCGGGATAATCATCGTCCCCTTCGCCACCTCACTGCGAACCAGCTCGGCGGCAATCTTCTCCCGCTGCGCCACGAACGCCATCTCCTCGGTAATCATCCCCTTGCGTGCAAAGTGCATCTGCGACATATTCCAGTCGCCTGTCCGCTCCGCCTCAGCCTTCCGCTTGACAATCCACTCCACCCGCCCAGTCGGCACCTTGTATCCATTGCCATTCGCGTGAGCCGCTTTGCCGTTACCGTTCGAAGCTGCACCGTTCCCATTTCCAATCATAATGCCCCCTGCGTTCACAGCCAAGTAATGAAGTAAGTATACGACGCAGCGAAGTCATTATGGCTTGTCCCGAAGTTCGCACCGGATCAGTTTCCAAATGATCGTTACCGAACTTGTGACGGGATCGAGAAACACTCTCACTAATTCGGGAAATCCACGACCTCATTTTCAAGCGGCATCTCGTTCTTGTGAAGTACTGGGGCTGACAAAGGAAAGATCTTCACGTCGTCTCCGGAAACCCTGCTGCCGAAACGCACGGTGAACTGTGGCAGCACGTAAGGAATTCCCTGTGCGGCGAGAATATTGTTCTGCGTCATCAGTTGAAAGTGCAGATGCGGTTCGGTCGAATTTCCCGAGTCTCCTACCAGCCCCAACACGTCGCCAGCCTTAACATGATCTCCCACGTGGACTCGCAGGGAGCCCGGTTGCAGATGGGCGTAGCCAGCATAAATCCCATCTCCAAGATTCAGGATGACGTGATTCCCGGCAATCGTCTCCAGGGTTATAGGAACACGTGCGTCGGCAGGCCTTTCACCAACCTCCGGTCGACCGTCTGGAAAACCATCTTTCGTCTCGGTGACAACTGCATCTGCGACTGCATAAACGGGCTGTCCATAACAAAGATAACTATGAAGGTCGAGCGGATTACCGTGTGACGTTTTGCTGTTCTTGTCAGTTTGGAGCCAGTCAATGGCATATCGCTGGGCAAAGTACGGAGTGCCATAGAGTACGATCATGGCTCCCCGGTGTTGCGAAGTGCTCGACGGCCCATTTGCGGCCACCCAGTTCGAACCACGAATAGGCGGCTGGATTACCTTAGCCGCGCGGGCAACGGAGACGTGTGCAACAGGAAGCGTTAGCGACTTGCCCGTCGTGGTGCGCTCCAGAGTGAGCGTATGATCCAGAAATCGGGGAATGGGACCGCTAATTGGCAGCTCAATCCACACAAGATCGACCACCTGCTCCCCGCCATGGATAACTCGTCTATCGCGCTTCGCCATACTCGCGTCGTTCACTCCCGGATGAAACAACGCTGTCACGAGTGGCTTCGCTTCCTGAAGCAGTAGCGGCACCGCCGCGTTGTCAGCATACACAGCGACCCTCTTAAGGGTCACCGGTGTCGAGTCCGTGTTGGTGATCAATAATTCATAACAAAGAAACCGTTTGCCGTCCCCTGAAAATACGATGGGTGGGGATGGCACGAGAACTTCCGGGGCCGGTAGGTCGTCAAGCAACGTGGTTTCGATCGTGCGTTGCGCGCTCTGGAGTGGTGTTTGGCCCGCACAGGCAATTCCACAAAATCCGACAACGAAGAGGGCCAGACGCTGCATAACCGATGTGAACTCCGTTCATCAGAGTAGAGGATCAGACCGAGCGTCAGCAATCCGCCTGAATCGTCCCTGCCGAAATCATGCGAGGGACTCTGGGATACGAGTGCCAGGTACAACGAGCGGAGCGCCATTAGAAAAACTCTGCTCGTTATGCATGGTCTTCCAACGTCTCCCACCACACCCCAGCCATCCACCATCCCCCGCTTCTCTCCCAGCTTCAGCTAAAATAGAAAACAGAGAGACTTGACAAACTACGTCATCTGAATGGACGTGTACGCTCGTCTCACAGAAGTGCCTACACGGCTTGACCCGGCGTAGTCCAACCCTAAGCCTTTTCTTTCTAGGACTTTGCACAATATATGACGGGGTGGGTGGGGTAGAGGGCTTCGATTGGACGTAAACTGAACGAACGGAGAAGTATGGCAAACGCAGCCCAGAAGAGTCCGGCAAAAATAATCATAGCCACGGTGATCGTCCTCGCCACCGTCGGCTACCTCGCCTTCACCGGCGGCCGCGACAACAAGAGCTACTACGTCACCATCGGCGAGCTTCAGGGCATGGGCGACAAGGCTTACGTCCGCCACCTCCGCGTAGCCGGCAACGTAGCTCCCGGCAGCATCCACCGCGCCGGGGCCAACGCCACCTTCGACCTCCTCGAACAGGGCCGCAAGCTCTCCGTCGTCTACCAGGGCGCTGAACCCCCGCCCGACACCTTCAAAGACGACGCCCAGGCCCTCGCCGTCGGCACCTACAGCCGTGACGGCGTCTTCCACGCCACCGAACTCCAGGCCAAATGCGCCTCGAAATACGCCCCCGCCACCCCGGCAGGTGCCACCACCGCTACAGCCCTGCCCGCTTCGCACTGAGCAGCCCGCGAAAAATATGACGCAGAAGGAAGCGACATCTCGCCGCAGCGCACATGAAACTGCTGCAACTAGGAACTGCATCGCTCTTGATTCCGTCTCCAAGATCTACGGCAGCTTCGCCGCGCTTCGCAACGTCTCAACAACCTTCGACGCGGGCTCCTGCACTGTCATCCTCGGCGAAAACGGCGCCGGCAAATCTACCCTCCTTCGCGTCATCGCAGGCCTCATCAAGCCCACGCGAGGCACAGTGACTGTATTCAGCGAAGCTCCGCACGATCAGCGCGGCCGAATGGCGTACATGAGCCACGCGCCCATGCTCTACGACGAGCTCACCGCAATCGAGAACCTCAACTACTTCGCCTCGCTGCATCGCGACGGCGGTTGCGCCTGCGTCGGCAATCCGGAGATGGCCCTCCGCGCAGTAGGCCTCGATCCCAGCCTCAAGCGTCCCGTCGGTCAATACTCACAAGGCATGCGCCAGCGCACCTCGCTCGCCCGCGTCCTTCAAAGCGACCCGCAGATCCTCCTCCTCGACGAGCCTTTCTCCAACCTCGATGTCGCCTCCGCTCAACACATGGTGGAACTCCTCGCCGACTTCCGCACTTGGCCAGTCCCCGGAGGCGGCAATCGCACGATCCTCATCACCACTCATCAGGCCGCGCTCGCGACTCCCCTGGCCGATAGCACCCTCACCATGCGCAACGGCCAGATCGTGAATTCTCCGGCCGAACCCGAGGCCGTCAGGTGAAAGTACCCCAACCAGCCAAAACCAACGCCGCACGCCTGCTCGACTCCCTCGGCATCCCCTACGAACTCCGCACCTACGAAGTCGATCCCGAAGACCTCACTGCCATCTCCGTGGCCCGCAAGATCGGCCTGCCTCCCGAGCAGGTCTTCAAAACTCTCCTCACCCGCACCAATACTGGAAATCATCTCTTCGCGGTCGTTCCCGGCGATGCCGAGCTCGACCTCAAAAAACTGGCACATGCCGCGGACGCCAAGAAAGTCGAACTGGCTTCTCTCAAAGATGTCGAACCGCTCACGGGATACATTCGGGGAGGAGTCACCGTTATGGGCGCAAAAAAAACCTTCCCTGCCTTTGCCGACGAAACCATCGAGATCTTTGACATCATCTCCGTGTCCGCCGGTCTGCGCGGCCTCCAGCTCATACTTTCCCCCGCCGACTATCTCCGCGCCGCTGACGCAACCCTTGCAGACCTCAGTAAAGGTCCCGCATGAACTACCTGAGCCATGTGTTGAACCATCTCCGCAAAGACCTGCGTCTGGAGTGGCGTTCCCGCGACTCGATCAATGGCATGCTCTTCTTCGCGCTGTTGGTTGTCGTGGTCTTCGGTCTCGCGTTCGATCCGGCAGGCTATCCCACCACCACACGCCAGATCTCAGGCGGCATCCTCTGGGTAGCGCTTCTCTTCGCTTCCATGACCGCCCTCAACCAATCCTGGTCCCGCGAACTGCGTAATCAGGTCCTCGAAGCCCAGCGCATGGCCCCGTCCCCTGCCTCTGCCTTGTTTCTTGGCAAAGCTCTCGCAAATATGCTCTTCGTTCTTGCCGTCGAGGCGGTTCTGGCGCCAGTCTTTATCGTCTTCTTCAACCTGCACGTCCTTGGAAACATCTGGCTGCTGGCACTCATCCTGCCTCTCGGCACGTGGGCGCTGGTCGTCAATGGAACTTTCTTCGCAGCTCTGGGGCTTCGCGCACGCAACCGAGAACTCCTTCTCCCGCTGCTTCTTTTACCCATCTCGCTACCGGCTCTTTTGGCTATGGTCCAAGGGACGACCGGCATTCTTACAGGCGACCTTGACTCCATCCAAATCGGTACCTGGATCAAACAACTGATCGGATACGACATCATCTTTACCACTGTCTGCATCCTTCTGTTTGAAACGGCCTTCAGCGCCGAGTAGCATATTTCGCGATAAACTAACCGTATGGAGCAGCGCACCCCTACTCTCCGCAACGTCGCCTGGCTCTGGTTCGGCATTACCATTGCCGTCCTCGTTGTCGGTTTCCGGCAAGCCATCTTTCTCGTCCCTGCCGAGGCCACGATGGGCGATGTCCACCGCATCTTCTACTACCATCTGCCCCACGCTGTTCTCGGGCTCATCTTTCCTTATGTAAACTTCGTCGCTTCGCTTGCGTTCCTCTTCTGGCGTCGGCGCGACCCTCTCAAAGCCCTGACAGCCGATGCACTCGCCGTTGCAGCAGCCGAAGTCACCGTCCTTTATGTTGGCATTTGTCTTGCCACTGGAATGTTATGGGGCAAACCGGCATGGGGAATTTGGTGGGCATGGGATGCTCGTTTAACCTCCGAGCTCCTGCTCTGGCTGCTCTACGTCAGCTACCTTCTACTTCGCCGTTATTCTCCTAGCGGCCAGGCTGGAACCGTCGGCGCAGTCCTTTCTGTCTTCGCCGCAATCGACGTTCCCATCGTCTACATGTCCATCCAGTGGTGGCGCACACAGCACCCCGCGCCTGTCTTCGGACCCAATGGAGGTGGCGTTGATCACCGTTTCTACCCGGCAATCCTCTGGAACATGGCTGGCTGGCTGATGTGGGGCGTCCTGATCATGCTCTTCCGCTTCGCTTTGGAGCGCCGCCGCCAGCTCGCCGAGCAGGAAGCCGCACTTCAAGCAATCGAAGCCTCACTGGAGATCCCTCGATGACCTGGCATTCTTTCTTAAACTTCAGCACGATGGGCCACAGGCACATCTTCTTCGTCTATGCTGGCGTCTGGATCGCTCAGGGCGGCTATCTTGCCTGGATAGCCTGGAATTGGGCGCACACCAAAAACATCCGCCACTGAAAAAAATCAACGAAGCCACAGGGATCGCGGCTTCGTTGTCCGAGAATAAAGTGCAAATGACGCGATAGATCCGAAGGGTCAACGTTCCGCATCAAAGACATAGACACGGAGTAATGGAAGAAAGTTTCGCGAGATTCTCTAAAATCTCTTCTGTATCTTTAGCTTGCCGCTCCATCACTACATCGAAAGACTCCGAACAGTGCCAACGTTCTGCCGACAGTCCCTTATAAAGTCCTTTGCCGTCGTTGTCTGTGCGCTTTTTCTCGGCGCATCAGGGTGTCGACGAAGCGACTTTCCAGATGTCCCCGACGGTTACAAAGAGTTCGCCTATGTCAGCAATGGCGGGTCCAACACTGTGACCGTCCTTGACCTCGTATATCTGCGGCAGGACAGAACCCTACAAGTCGGGATCAATCCAACCAGTCTGGCCGCAAACCCTTTTAGAAATGAGGTTTACGTCGTCAACACGCAGTCTGGCACTGTCTCGGTTATCGATGCGGAGGCAAACCGCGTTGCAGCCACGATTCAGGTGCGACGATTGCCTTCGTTCGTTTCTGTGGACGCTACCGGACATCGTGCCTATGTCGCCAACTCTGGATCTAATAGCATCAGTGTTCTTGACCTTGACCGGCGCCGTGAGATCGCAGTCGCCGGCACGGGCGAGCAGCCGGCGGTGGCCCGTATCTCACGTGATGGCAGGAGTTTAGTCGTTACGAATCGGGGGAGTGGGAGCGTCTCGATCTTTGAAGTTCCGCCTTATGATGCTGCGGCCAGGTCAGAGCCTGCACCGCGTCTGCGGGCGGCGTTTCCAGGGTGCCCTGGAGCTGGCGATGCGGTGATTTTGCCTGATTCTTTGAAGGCTTTTGTCGCTTGTTCCGCGGGGCATCAGGTAATGGCCATAAGTCTTGCTGCTGCAAAGGGATCGTGGGCGGTGCAGCAGAATCCCGCTGCGATGACCGACCATATGCTGGCGCTTCTCGATGTTGGAAAGATGCCGGTTCATCTTGCGATGAAGCCGGATGGCGGGGAGATATTTGTTTCGAATTTTGACTCGGACAGCATCTCCGAGATCTCGACCTGGACTAATGAGGTTGGAGGGACGTATGCTATTGGAAACAGGCCGGTTCGCGGGATCGTTAGCGGGGATAACGGTCGCTTGTGGATCGCGAACTTTGGCGCAGATTCGCTTGCAATCTACAGTATTGACGATGGGAAGGTAGAGCCTTTTGGCGTGCGCGCCGGGTCTGCGCCCGATGCGCTGGCTTTTTCGAAGGATGAGCATCTTCTACTGGCGGCTGACGCTCATTCCGGGGATGTTGCGCTGGTTCGGACGGAGACCAACCAGGGACGGCCGGTGCTGTTCACGATTCTTCCTGCCGGGGTTTCTCCCAACGCGATCGCAGTCAAGGCGATCGAAAAAAAGCCTTAGTTGGCAAAAAAAATATGGGTCGGCTACCGGCGGTTTTTTGGCATTTTTGCTGGTGTTTTTGAGGGGGTTGCGCAAAAAGAGATGCTTTTGCGTGGTTTTTTTGTGGTAATTGCGTGGTGATTGCGTGCAAAAACGTGGTTGTTCGCTGGCGCTAATTCAGCTCTGAAAAATACGCCACTGTTTTCAAGTTTATTTTTCCACAAGTTTTTTATTCGTTACGGAGCGCTACCATCGGCTCGACTCCGGCTGCGCGGCGTGCCGGTATAAGGGATGCAAGCGCGGCTGCCAACGCCAGCAACAGCATCGCCAGCACGAGCATGACGGGGTCCCACGGCTTTACGCCGAATAGCTGATCCTTCATTAGCTTGCCGGCTCCGATCGCCGCCGGGATTCCAAGCGCCAGTCCGATTCCTACCTGCGAGAAGGCGCCGCGAAGCACCATCCTGACCACGCGCCAGCGATCTGCTCCGAGGGCCATGCGAATGCCGATCTCGCCGGTGCGCTGCTCCACCATGTAAGCCATCACGCCGTACAGTCCGACCGCTGCCAGCAGCAGCCCAAGTACGCCGAAGAGCGTCGTCAACGTTGCGATCATGTGCTCCTGCTGGAAGTCCGCGCTTACGACCTCGCTGTAAGGGTCGACACCGTAGAGGACGAGATCGGGATCGATCTGGGCCAACGCCTTGCGTACACGCTCTTCCATGCCGGGGGGATTTCCCGGCGCCCAGATGACGATGTTGTACAGGTAGTGCGACCAGATCTCGCCGCTGGTGTAGGCGGGCTCATCGTACTGGACGGTCTGGGTCTCGGGGATCCAGAACATGGGCTTTATCGGATCCTTGTAGTCGTAGGTCATATAGCGCATGTCTTTCGCAACGCCGACGATCTCGTAGGTCGATGCGTATTTGATCTTGTCCGGTCCGAAGTGCTGGCCGATCGGGTTCTGGTCTTTGAAGAACCTTTTTGCGAAGGCCTCGTTGATAACTGCGACTTTGCGCGTGGTCGCGGTGTCGTCCTCGTTGATGGTTCGCCCGAGCGCCATCTTTGTGCCCAGCGTTTCGAAGAAGCCGGGCATGACTCGTACCCATCCCGCGCTCGTGTCTTCTTTCGCTCCAGGCTCGGGCGTGCCCTCGATGCGGATTCCGTCGTTCCAACTATCGCCGGTCATGGGCGCATAGAGAGCGGGCGCGACCATGCGCACACCGGGAATCTGACGGAGGCTGTCGTCGATTTTGCGGAACATGGGCTCGAGTTGCTCGGGCTTGTAGTTGCCGAGCATCGGATTGATCCACGCAATGTAGCGGCCCTCCGTCTCGAATCCGAAGCTCTGATGCTGAAGATTGCGCAGACTGCGACCGAGGAGCGCGGCTGCCGACAGCAGCACGAGCGACATGGCTACCTGAGCGATCACCAGCGATCTCTGCGTCCAGGAACGATTGCCGCTGACCGTGCGGTTGGCACCCCGCAGCGCTTCGATGGGGTCTGCGTGCGAGGTTATCCATGCCGGAACGATGCCAAAGATGACTCCGGTGAGCATGGACATGGCAAGAGCAAAGAGCAGGACCGGCCAGGATGGCGTCGCATCCACTGGCACGTAATTGTTGGAGCCCTGGAAGGCCAGATGGAGAATCAATCTTGTTCCGGCATAGGCTACGGCGACTCCGAGAACTCCTCCGATGACAGCCAGCAGCAGAGACTCCACCAGCGCCTTACGCACGAGCCTCTGCCTTGATGCGCCGAGAGCCACGCGCACGGAGGTCTGCCCGCGATCCTTCAATCCGCGGGCGAGCATGAGGTTCGCGAGGTTTCCGCAGGCAACGAGCAACACACATGCGGCTGCGACCAGCAGAAGCTTCAACCCATCCTGATACTGATCTCTCATGGAAGCTACGCCTGCACCGCCGGGAATGAGATGGAGGGTCTGCTGCTGCCAGAGCTGTTTCTCGCCTGGCTCCATGTCCGGAACGTGGCTCGCCAGCCAGTCGTGAAGTTCTACCTTCAGCTTCGCTTCGAGAGATTTCGGGTTGACCCCGGGACGTACCCTTCCGATCAAGTCGAGAAAGTTGCCATTCGGTCTTTTGAGCCTTGAGGTCGCTCCATCGATCAACAACTCTGTGGTCAATGGCAGCCAGAGATCCGGCATGCCTCCGCCTGCCAGCTTGGCTCCGTAGAATCCCGGCGGAGCCACGCCGATGACTGTGAACGGATGCCCGTTGACCTGGTAGGTGGCGCCGACTACCGAAGGATCGGAGCCGTACTTTTCCTTCCAGATGCGATAGGTCATGACGGCCACCGACGGCGCGCCTTCCTGATCGTCGGCGTCGGTCATGAGACGGCCGATCCAGGGCTGGACGCCCATGGTTGTGAAGAAGTTTCCGGAGACGTACTCTCCATTGCGTGTCTCCGCCGCGGCCTGAGCCCCTGCTCTGCGAACCCCAAGCGGCGCGTTGCCGGCCTGAAGCGCGGCCAGATCGATGAACTCCGGGGTGTGGTCGCGAAAGGTCTTGTAGGCTTCCCATGAGAACAGGGAAAAATTCTCGTCGTCACCCTGGGTGTATCCGCCCCAGTTGCAGCAGCGAATTTTGTCTCCGATGCGCCAGAGTTCGTCCGGTTTCGTTACCGGCAGCGACTTGAGCATCACCTGATGCACCAGCGTAAAGATCGCGGTCGTCGCTCCGATTCCCAATGCCAGCGTAATGACTGCCGTTATGGTGAAGCCAGGCGCCTTGCGCAGTTGTCGAAGCGCGTCGCGCAGATCTGCCAGCATTCGTTTCCTCCCAGTCCCGTCTGTGGTTCTTTCGAAGTACGGACGTAGTGGGCCGCCGGTTCCCAAGAAAAAGTGCAGAAATTACGCTTTTCTCTTTTGGAATGCAAAGTAAATCCAGCATCCGACCACGGAGCCGACCACGCTGGAAAGGAAATGAAGAACCTCATGCGAATACATATGTTGCCACCTCAGTTCGTTCCACACATGCCACAGGTGATGGGTCAGGAGAAATTTAACCAGCGGAGGCGGAGCTGGTCCTCGCCATGCTTCATCGAGCAAGCTGAGCACGCCCAATAACGCAAGAACGAAGATCAGTGCATCCGGGAAAATGCGTACTTTCATGTTGAGCCTGTTGTCTCTCTTGAAGGCACTAATCAATTTTGGAGTTCTAAGCGGTTTGTCGGCAATACAGAAGTTGCCGCCCATTTTGCCTCGGTTCATGAAAATTCGCCAGGGCACTCGTCCAGGGTAGATTAGTACCAATATGCCGGCCTGATGGGGTTCAGCCCTGACGGGCAAGGACGAGGGTGATGTCGTCGGGCTGCTCTTCGGCACCGATCCAGGCGTCGAGGGCGAGCATGACCTGGGTGGAGATGACGTGGAGGGGGTGGTCGCGGTAGCGGCTGACGACCTCCATCATGCGCTCCTCTCCGAACTCTCCGAAGTCGTTCTCGGGTTCGGTAACACCGTCGGAGTAGGCGACGAGGATATCGCCGGGCTGCATGTCGAAGCTGTCCTCGTCGTAGTGCATGCCGTCGATGAGGCCGACGACGGTTCCGCCCTTGTCGAGACGGCGGATGCTGCCGTCCCTGCCGAGGACGAGTGGAGGAAGCTGGCCGGCGTTCGAATAGGTGAGCCTTGTTGAGGCCGCATCGTAGTGGGCCAGGAACAGGGTCGCGTATTTTTCCGGCTGCGTGCTGCGGTAGAGGTGGCGATTGAGCAGCGAGAGGATTCTGCCGGGCGATTGAAAGAGCTCATCGCATTCTCCGCCGCGGCCCTCGCGGCTGGCCATGAGGCCTGCGACGGCGGATTCGCTGTAGACGAGCTCCTCGCTGGCAAAGCGGTAGGCGCGTACGGCTGAGTGCAGGGTTGCCATGAGCAGCGCGGCGGAGATTCCCTTTCCGCTAATGTCGCCGATGGCGATGCCGACGCCCGTCTCTTTGCGGTTGATCGTACCGGCGTGAGCTTCTTCGTGAAAGATGAGGAAGTCGTAGTAGTCGCCGCTGACCGAGCGCGCCGGGCGGCAGACGCCGTGGAGGTCGAGGCTTCCGACACCTCGCGCATGGAGCGGAAAGAGGTTTGCCTGAACCTCCTGGGCGATGGAGATCTCGTTCTGCAGGCGTTCCTTTTCTTTTTGTTCTATGAGCAGGCGCTGCAGCGATCCTGTCATGGTGTTGAAGGAGCGGCTGAGTTCGGCGAGCTGATCTCCGCGGGTGACGCCGATGCGATAGCCGAGGTCACCGTGGTCGATGTGCTGGGTCGCCTTATAAAGATCCGCCACTGATGCTGTGATGGTCTTGCTCAAGCGGAGCGCCATCCAGACAGCGAGCAGGCCGAGGATCGCAAAGACGAGGCAGAGGATGATAAGCGAGACGCGCAGTACATCGGTTACGACTCCGCTGAGGGAAGAACCGAAGAGCTGGTTGTAGAGCCGCGAAGGCCGGGACTGGACGGTAAAGAAGACGCTATCAGGTTGGCCGGTGTCCCAGTTCGTAACCGGTTCGGTGGAGGGGAAGCGCACGGGAAGATCGACCAGATTGACTGCGGGCGGTCTGGCGCCGCCAGTAATCGATTCCACCTCAACATCGCTATTCTTGATTGGAGTTTTGGAAGGCGCGCTTTGCGAAGCTGCCGCAGGCTGTCCACTTTTGCCGTCATTCGTGGAACTTCCGACACGTTCGGGCCGCAGGCTGGCCTGGCCCAACCCCTCCGCAAACATATTCAGAACCTGACTATCGACGGCGAGACTGGTCATGACAGAGAGGGTGCGGCCATCTTGCCAACGGTCCTGATGGATTGTGACCAGGTAGAGGTCTCTGCCGTCGAGAATCATTCCTGAAAACTGTCCTCCCGGCAACTCGGTCGCCCAAGGCGGAAGCCCGAAGGGTGTCTTACCGGGAGCGCTGGAGCGAGAGTCAAGCGACACAGGCGCCCCGTTGAGAAAGACCTGGGTCTCGCGATGAAGCTTCAAACGCGGAAGGTCGAGATTGGGGGACCGCTCGGGTTCGTGGAGGCCTGCGGCAATGATTCTCTGCGATTCGGAGTCTCCCGCGAAGCGCCGCTGCAATCCATAGGAGATAAGCTCGGAACGGCGTTCGTTCTCTCCGTTCATCTGGGTGAGTTCGGTGAGGAGGCGGGTGTCGGCAAGGTGGATGGCGAACTGTCCTGCGGCCACATAGGCGAAGATACCCGCGAGGATGACGAGAAGAACTGCGGGCGTGAGTCCGATGAGGAGATAGGTGAGAGCGAGCTTGTTGCGCAGGCTCCACAGCATGTGTTTGCGCACCAGTCGCCATAGCAGAGGTAGCGCGACAAAGACGAGAGCGATGCCGACGAAGATTTGCAGGATGCCGAGAAAGGTACCGAAGGCTCCGGGAACCCAGTGTCCGAGGAAGAGAACGCAGAACCAGATTCCGAGCCAGAAGGCTGCGCCGGCAAGGCCTGTCGGCAGCCGCAGTTTGAGCCACGAGGCGGCTTGCGAGACGGGCTGGCTAACTGGATTTTGCATCGTCTGCCACCTCCTCATGCTCTGCCTCGCGGGCCAGTCTTAACGTGTAGCGCGTTGCCGAAAAATGGGCTCCGGCGAGCAACAACAGGCCGGTGAGAAACGCCCACATCATAAGCCCTACCGAAATATAAAACGGCCCGTAGACGGACTCAAAGTCCAGCCACGGCAGGGCGTGGATATAAAGGATCTTCGCCAGTTGCCAGAGGAGACCGACGATGATGGCGGTGGGCAAGACCGCGCGAGGCGGAATTTTGCGGTACGGCAGAATCCAGTAGATGAGGAAGAAGAGCAGGATGCTTGCGAGGCCGGCGCAGATTCGCAGGAAGCCGTAGGAGATGAAGTGAAAGACGACGTTGTCGGTGTGGCCGACGAAGATCCACGAGAGGATGGTCTGCTGGCTCGCGGTGGAGGCTACGGCGACCATCGCAAGAATGCCGACGGCGAGCGCGAGGCCGAGCGAGACTGCCTGATTGTGAAGATAGCTGCGGTTTTTTCGAACGCCCCAAACGCCGTTGAGAGCGACCTCCAGCGGAAGAAAGACGCCAGTGGAGCTGATGACCAGCATGACGACGGAAAAAAACTGCGTTCCTTTGCGCGGGTGCGTGAGGAGCTGCATGTTCCGCATGATGAAGTCCTTGCCCACGGGGAGAAGATTCTTCATCATGTCGCTGACGACCTGTTCCATCTCATGGGAGTGGAAGACATTCCGGCTGACCGTCAGCAGGAGCACGATGAAGGGAAAGAGCGAGAGGATGGAGTTGGCAGCAACGCTGAAGGCGTAAGTGTGGACGTCGGTGCGCGTCATGTAGCGAGCGAGGGCGGAGATCTCGGCCCACAGGCCATCTTCACGGACGACGGGCTGGACGTCCTCGATCGGCTTGAGCGGCAGCTCAGGCTCGTTGGACTTCCTGGGTTTCGGCTCTTCGGTCTGGTCGGGAACGATAAGGGACATAGGGGAAATCGGCACGACGGCAAAAACGTAAGGGGCTTACTCCGATGCTAGCAGAGCGGCGTGCGCCTTCGATGCTGGCGAAACCGGCTCTTTGCCGGGATCTTCCTCTTTGTTTCGATTCTCCGGCTGAGTGGCGTTGGCTTCAAGGCTGTCGATTCGCTGGATGGACCATTGGGCGGCCTCGGCGAGCGCCGGGTCTTCTGCGGTGACCCAGGTTTCGAGTTGGGGGAAGAATCTGCGATCCCCGGTGTTGCCCATGGCGATGGCGACGTTGCGATGAAGACGCTTGCGCCCCGTTCGCTCGACGGGGGAGCCTTTGAACCAGCGCTTGAACTCGGCCGCATCCATGCCGGCGAGCCAGTCAAGGAGAGGGTTGACCATTTGAGGGCGGGTGAGCATGCCTTCGTTAAGTGCGAGCGAGGCGCGATCCGGAGTTCCGGGGTTCGGAGCTTTACGGTTCTGAGTCTTATGATTCTGCGTCTTACGATTCCAAGGGCAGACATCCTGGCAGATGTCGCAGCCGAATATCTGGCGGCCCATGGGCGCGCGGAGTTCCTCGGCTATGACGCCTTTTTTTTCGATGGTCAGATAGGCGATGCAGCGCGAGGCGTCCATCTGGTGCGGCGCGACGAGTGCGTCGGTGGGGCAGGCATCGATGCAGCGAGTGCAGCTTCCGCAACGGTCGGCTGCGATGTCGAAGTGGACTTCGGGTGCTACAGGGATTGGGGTGACGATGACTGCGAGGAGGAGCCAGGATCCGAGTTCCTGATTGATGACGCAGGTGTTTTTTCCGATCCAGCCGACGCCGGCCTTCGCGGCTACCGCGCGTTCGAGGATGGGGCCGGTGTCAACGTAACAACGGGTCTCGCAGGCGAAGCGTTGTTGCACTGCCGCTTCGACGCGGCGCAGGCGGGTGAGGAGCTGATCGTGATAGTCGGTGGGGATGAGCTCGGGTGGGTCTGCGCTGGTGTTGTTTACCGCGCGGCCGCTCCATGCGTAGCGGGCGATCCAGCCGGCGCCGGAGGGTGCGGGGTCGATCGAATACGGGGCGGGAGCGTTGTAGTCGAGAGCGCAGACGATGACGGAACGGGACCACGGCATGGCGATTTGGACTCCGCTGCGCAGGAAAACCCCTTGCTCGTCGCGGCGCTTGAGGTACTCCATCTCGCCTGCGTGGCCAGCTTCGACCCACGCGGCGAAGCGCTCGGCATCGATGTCGGTTGGAGGATCGGCGTCTGGCGCGTCGACAGTGGCTATGCCAACGGTGACGAAGCCTGCCTCGATGGCTCGCTCATGCAGCCAGAGCTTGAGCTTGGGAGTCCATTCGTTTTCCACCACGGCGCTTCACCCCAATCTACAGAGTAATCAGGATAAATTGCCTGCGATCGATGCGGCTGGGCGAGGCGAAAGTGCATGTCCTGAGATAAAATAGAGGAACGCGGAGAGTTGGCAGAGCCCGGTTGAATGCACCTGACTCGAAATCAGACATAGGCGTAAGTCTATCGGGGGTTCGAATCCCTCACTCTCCGCCATTCAGTCTTCTGGGCCGTCCTCTCTGCACCGACAAATGAGAAACTGGCCGAAATCCCCGCAAATTCCGGCTTCTTGAACGGGCTCCATGTTGTCGCATCAATCGCTGCTGGCGACAGTGTAGCAATGTCGGCACTCTGCAAAGCCGATGCTTTTGGTTTGGCCTTTGAAAAGAAGTTCCGGCGCGGCTGTGCTTGCGGTGTGCCACACGCGAAGGATGATTCAGTTGTGGGGGGTGTTCAACGACGAACCTATGATGCTCGGGCAACTACGAGCGTCACACCGTAGCGCGGTATGGCCTGAAAGTTCAAGCTCTAACCGATATGCAAACGGTGTCACAGATTCGCAGGAACAACATGGTTACCGATGAGGCAGCTAATCCGAGACAAGTATGAATATAGTCGAAAACAGCCCAAAATTCAAGCTAAACGGTAATGTGGACAATGACTTACAGCCAACTCATTTAGGGGCCGTTTTCTCGATGCAGACACCGAGGGAACACTTCGATCAAGACAACGAAGAAGCACCCATGACTATTCCTGCCCTGAGCGGACAATGAGTGTGCCAAGCAACATTCCACCAAATACTTCAACCGTGGAACGTAACCGCGATCGGACCTGCTATCGATAGAGGGTGATAGACACGGTGGGTTGGGCCGGCGTACCTTTGGAAAGCACCACCCCGAGGAGTTTTGGATGAAGTCGTTTGTGCGTTCCGTTCGGGTAGTTCTATTTTTGAGTGTCGCGTCCCTTTCCCTGATTGCGCTCGCGGGCTGCGGTAGCTCGAGCAGCGGTAGCTCGGGCAGCGGTAGCATGAGCGTGAGCGCCCCGATGGCTGCGAAGAACATCTATGTGATCCGGTTCTCCTCTACCGACGATGTCGAGCAGGATTCGGTGGCTGTTTTTCCCGCTTCGGCGTCGGGAAGCACGACACCTACTTCGACGTTGATGTTGCCCAGCGGCTTCGTGGACTTAGCGCTGGCCGTTGGCCCCACGGGTGTGATCTATGTAGGTGGGCAGCAACAGGGCAGCGAGCAAGGGTTTGGCCAGATTCTGGAGTACGCGGCAGGCTCCTCCGGATCGGCTACGCCTAGCGTGACGCTGAACGGCTCCGCTGCCAGTACGGCAACGTTTACTTACCCCTCTAGCTTGGCTGTGAACTCGGCGGGTATGCTGTTTATCGCCTCCGCTGATCGCACCCTGGAGGCCTTTGCCAGTGGATTTACCGCCTCGTCGGCTCCGACCCAGTACCTGACCTGGGGTCAGGTTGAGAACAACAACGGTGACCCCAACTTCGGTGACCCTAGCGGGTCCATCGGCGCGGACACCGCCGGCAACCTCTTCTACCTGGACGAGGGGAATGGGCAAATCGACGTGTTTGCCGCCGGTGCGACGGGAGCCACGGCACCGGTGCGCACAATTAGCGGGACCGATACAACCTACTTCACCGAGCTCGAATACCTCGCGGTGGATGGAGCCGGCGATGTGTATGTGACGAACTATAACCAAGCGAATGATCCCAATGCCAATGCGCGGACGAATCCGGTGGCCAATGCGGCAAACAGGAGGGTGCAGGCTATGGTGCCGGGCCGTGCGAGACCGTCGATTGCCTATCCCCATATAACCGCCCTGCCCCCCGAACCGACCGGGATCATCGAGTTTGCGGCCTTAGCGACGGGCGCTGCGACACCGGTGAAGCGGATCGGCGGCGCGGGCGGCGTAACTCCGAATAATACGGGTATCGTTGAGCCAGCCAATCTGGTCTTGGATGCGGCCTCCAACCTGTACTATCAAGACGCCAACGGCGGCGTCTTTGGATCGGGCAATACTATGGTGCTGCTGGAGGTATTCCCGCCGAGCGCCACCGGCAATGCGACGCCCGCCGCATCGTTCACCTCGACTAACTTTCTGTTTGACAACAGCGGGCCCGTGGCGGTTTTCTAGCACGGGTTCGTAACCAGACTGCGACTCCAACAGCCGCAGAAGGCGACGGAATCAGCCCCGAACATATTTGTTGAACCAGTCGATCGTGCGCTGCCAAGCCAGATCGGCCGCGGCTTTGTTATACCGTTCCGGCGTAGCATCGCAGTTGAAGCCATGCACGCAACCCGGATAGATATACCCCTCGTGTGGGACATGCGCCGCCTCAAGTGCCTGGCTGTATGCCGGCCACGTCGCCGCTAACCGCGTGTCGAGTTCCCCGTGATGAACCAGGATCGCCGCCTTGATCTTCGGGACATCCTCAGCAGCCGGAGGACCGCCATAGAACGGAGCCGCTGCTCCAAGGTCGCCTCCCAGCCGCACCGCCAGCATATTCGCAGTCGAGCCTCCAAAGCAGAAGCCGGTAGCGCCAATCTTTCCCGAGCAATCAGAACGCGCCTTCAGCCACATTGCAGCGGCCACCATATCCTCGGCCATCTTGGTCTTGTCGACCTTGTTGAATAGCTGGCCGCCTTTATAGTCGTCGCCAGGATAACCGCCCACCGAGGTGAGTCCATCCGGCGCAAACGCCATGAAGTTGGCCAGGGCAAACCGCCGCGCGATGTCCTCGATATGCGGGTTCAGGCCACGATTCTCATGGACGACGATGACGCCCGGCAGCTTCGCCGCCGTCTCCGAGCGTGTGTCAGCACTGATAGGCCGCACCAGATATCCCTTGATACTTCCGTTGCCCTTCGGTGAGGGCACGGTCTCGTACGTGGCCTTGATCCGGTCATCGGTGCGGGATACCTGCTGGCCCAAAGCATAGTTCGGCATCAACGCGCTGATAACCGAGGCAGCCGCCAGACCGCCCGCCAGTTTCTGCACTCCATCCATAAAGGCACGGCGAGTTATCTCGCCATGGATGAAATCGTTGTAGAGCTCGATTGCTTCGGTCGGTAGTTTGGGGTCGTTCGGGTTCATCCACTAGTCTCCAGTCGAAATAATACTATCCGCCTACCTGCATGCCGCACAGGTCAGGGCATCTGCGTCCTATTTTTTGGTCAGCGCGTAATTCGATTGGTTGTACCAGCGCGCAGGACTGAGCTGAGTTGGGTTGATGGTCGTTTCTCTGCATTGGGGCGGGTGAATTCATATTAGGATGGGGTGCGGCGAAGATGATTCGCCGTCTCGCAGTCCCAGCAGAGGAGGCTACCTCAAGTTATGGCGATCAATGCAAGCGCGCCCCGAAGCACACATCAGGTTGGAGTACAGAAGACGGATTACCGCGCGATGAGCATTGCTACGATGCTCTTCTTCATGTGGGGATTTCTTACGTGTCTGAACGACATTCTGATTCCTCACTTGAAGGCCATCTTCGACCTTAACTATGCGCAGGCGATGCTGGTGCAGTTCTGCTTCTTCTCGTCGTACTTCCTCTTTGCGCTGCCGGCGGGGAAGCTGGTGGAGTGGCGCGGGTACAAGGGCACGATGGTGATTGGGCTGCTGGTGATGGCGACGGGCGCGTTCCTGTTTCTGCCGGCTTCCTCTGCGGCGTCGTTCGGACTTTTTCTTTCAGCGCTGGTGATTCTGGCGGCGGGGATTACGAGTTTGCAGGTGGCTGCGAATCCGTATGTGGCGAACCTGGGACCGCCGGAGACTTCGTCGGCAAGGTTGAATCTGGCGCAGGCGTTCAACTCGTTCGGGACGTTTGTGGCTCCTTTCTTTGGTAGCGTTCTGATTCTGACGACGACACAGGTGACGCCTGAGAGGATGAAATCCTTCTCGGCGGCGGCGCTGCAGCAGTACCGGATGGAGCAGGCCTCTTCGGTGCGGCTGCCGTATGTGGGGATCGGGTTGACGCTGGTGCTGCTGGCGATTGCGTTTGCGGTGCTGAAGATGCCGACGCTGGACTTCACGCGGGACATTCGGCCGGGTGAGCTTAATGCTGGAGCGACGGCCGACAGTATCTGGCGGCATCCGGTGCTGCTGGCGGGGGCGCTGGGGATCTTTGTGTATGTGGGGGCGGAGGTTTCGATCGGGAGTTTTCTGGTGAACTACTTCGGGCTGCCGGATATTGCGGGGTTGCCGGAGAAGACGGCGGCGCGGTATGTCTCGCTTTACTGGGGCGGAGCGATGGTTGGGAGGTTTATCGGGTCGTGGCTGCTGACCATGGTGCGGACGAGCCTTGTGTTGGGAACGGCGGCGGTGATTGCTTGCGGGCTGGTCGTGGTGTCGATCATGGCGCATGGACACACGGCGATGTGGGCGATTCTTGCGGTCGGGCTATTCAACTCGGTGATGTTTCCGAGTATTTTTACGGTTGGGTTGTCGGGGCTGGGGCCGCTGACCAGTAAGGGATCGAGCCTTATGGTGGCGGCGATTGTGGGCGGAGCGCTGATTCCGCTGGCTGAGGGGCATCTCGCGGATGCGATCGGCGTGCAGCATGCTTTTATGATTCCGGCGGTCTGCTATATCTACATTGCGTTGTTTGGGTATCTGGGCGGGCGAAGAGCGGAGCGTGAGGTTGGACTGGCGGCTTAGGTTCATGTCGCTGCTGCATTGCGGGTGATTTGCCGGAATGGTGCACTCAAGCGATGGACTGTAGGAATTGGTCGCCAGCGATGCGGTGGTTGCGCATCGATTGATTCCTTTTAGGAATCTTATTGGGGAGTACAAATGGATCGAGCGGTCTGGGATGCCGGCGGCGATGCTGGGCTCGACCATTCTTCATAGTCAGGAGATGTCATGCCAATGTTCACGGTGACGATGAAATCGGGTAGAGGTGCTGAAGAGAAAAACTCGATTTCTCGAGCCATACATCAAGCAAGCATCAGCGCGGGGTATCCCGAAGACGATATGTTCCAGCGGTTCTTTTGTCTTGAGCAGGACGATCTGAGAGTCGATCTCAATTATCCTGGTTTGCCGAAACCCAGAACGGAGAAGATGCTGATGATCGAAGTCCTTGTGTCGTCCGGGACTGATGCCGCCAGAAAGGCACGTCTGCTGGCAGCTCTGGTTGAAACGCTCAACGATGCTGGAACTGATCCGAACGATGTCATGGTGTTCTTCGGAGAGATCGATCGTGCCAGTAGCTCCTTCGGAGGTGGCCGGCTCGCGCCGCCAGTCGCGACCGTCTAATCATGTGACGGCGTTTGCATTTGTTAGACTATGTCTAGCCCCATAGAGTTCCTCTACACAAAGGTTATTAGTCCAGGAAGCGTTTGGCGATGCCTTCGTAGGCGTCGATGCGGCGGTCGCGTAGGAAGGGCCAGTGTTGGCGGGTAATCTCGATGAGGTTGGGGTCGAGGTCGGCGATGAGGATCTCTTCTTTGTTGTGGCTGGCTTTGGCCAGGATGCGGCCGAAGGGGTCGGCGATGAAGCTGCCGCCCCAGAACTCGATGCCGGATGCGGCCGTGTGATCGCCGGGGCCGTGGAGTTCGACCGTGGCGGGGTTGCCGTCGGCGGCTTGGGTTTTGAATTTGACGTCGCCGTGCTCGTGGCCGACGCGGTTGACGGCGCAGACGAAGACTCCGTTGGCGATGGCGTGGGCGCGCTGCGCGGTCTGCCAGGCTTCGTACTGGGCGGTGCCGAACTCTTCTTTTTCAGAGGGGTGCCAGCCGATGGCGGTGGGGAAGAAGAGGACTTCCGCTCCGCGGAGGGCGGTGAGGCGGGCGCCTTCGGGGTACCACTGGTCCCAGCAGACGAGGGTGCCGATGGGGCCTTGCGTGGTTTGCGTGGATTTGAAGCCGAGGTCGCCGGGGGTGAAGTAGAACTTCTCGTAGTAGAGGGGGTCGTCGGGGATGTGCATCTTGCGGTAAGTGTCGGCGATGCTGCCGTCTTTTTCTATGGTGACGGCGGTGTTGTGATAGAGGCCTGGGGCGCGGCGTTCGAAGAGGCTGGCTACGAGGACGACTCCGGTTTCGCGGCAGACGCGGGTGAGGGTGTCGGTGGAGGGGCCGGGGATGGATTCGGCGAGGCCGAAGAGGGCGTGGTCTTCGCGCTGGCAGAAGTATTGGGCGCGGAAGAGCTCGGGAAGGCAGACGAGCTGGGCGCCCTGGCGGGCGGCTTCGTAGACGCGCTCTGCGGCCTTGTCGAGATTGAGCTGAGTGTCGGGGTCGCAGGACATCTGGATGAGGGCTACGCGCTTGGCGGTGCTGGTTTTATTGTTGGCCATGGTCTTGTTTTAGTTTATCGGGATTCGTTGCGTGTTGCGGGGTTCGTGAAACTGGAGGAACGCATACCCTAGTCGAGACCCTACGCTAAAGCATCGGGCTACCGGCCCCTTTCTTTCAGGTGCGCTCGGGGCCGGGCTGCGGTAATCCCTCTTTTGTCCCGTTTGGATTTCTGTTACGTTAGAGTTGTAACCAGCGGCCAGATCAACGTCCGGTACGCTCTCTTCCATTCACCTAAAAACATTATCCCGGCAGTTGCGGTAGACGTGTATTTCATTGTAGAAGGAGTGTTATTTTGAGCGAGCTTCGTGAATTTCTGGAACTTTCGTATGGTGAACTCGAGGACCTGAACCTGGCGGCGAAGGAGCAGCGCAAGAAGCGCGTCGCCCTGGACGTGATTCAGGAAGAGCGGTTGAAGTATCTGACCGACGAGCGCCGGATCAAGGCTGTGACGGTGCTGTTCAGCGATCTCGAGGGCCGGCTGCACATGCTGGACTACGACAAGAAGTTTCTGGTGAAGAGCTATGACAACCTGACGTTCGACGGCTCGTCGATTCGCGGCTTTACGGCGCAGCGTGAGAGCGATCTGCGGCTGGGGATCGACTGGAGCGCGTTTTACTGGGCTCCGGCGGATGTGTTCGGGCCGGGCAAGGTGATGGTCTTCGGCGAGGTAATCGACAAGAACGGCTCGACGTATAGCGCGGATATTCGCGGCGTGCTGAAGCAGTTTTCGCAGGATCTGTACGACAAGCAGGGCTACACGCTGAATGCGGCGAATGAGATCGAAGGATTTCTCTTCGAGGGTGTTGATGCGGAGCGCAACTACCATGAGACGGGCAGGTTCGAGTATGTGAACAAGGGCGGGTATTATCACTCGCTGCCTGGGGATCCGCTGCGGGAGTTTATCGATACGACGGCGGAAGTGCAGCGGGCGATGGGTTTTGAGAACGAAAAGGACCACCCCGAGGTTGCGCCTAGCCAGTTCGAGATTAACTACAGCTACGGCGAGGTCGTTGCGGCTGCGGACCAGATTCAGCTTTATAAGCTGATCTGCCGGCAGGTGGCGACGCAGATGGGAATGACGGCGAGCTTTCTGCCGAAGCCGGTGGTTGGCGTGAATGGAAGCGGCATGCACACGAACGTCTCGATTACGAAGGGCGGGAAGAACCTTTTCTGGGACCCGAAGGGCGAGGAGAAGATCTCGAAGCTGGCGTGGCAGTTTACGGACCGGATTTTGACGCATGGCAACGATATTTGCCTGCTGTTGAATGCGAGCGTGAATGCTTACCGGCGGCTCGATCCGCACTTTGAGGCTCCGAACCAGATCAAGGCTTCGGCGGTCGACCGTGGATCGATGATCCGGATTCCGATTGGCAATGAGAAGTCGGCGCGCGTGGAGGTTCGGTCTGTTGCGCCGGATGCGAATCCTTACCTGGTGATGTACTCGATCTTCAAGAGTGGATTGCAGGGCGAGACGGCGAGGATTAAGAATCTGCGGCAGGCGGAACGGTATCTGCCGGACAACGTTTATACGGCGATTGAGAACTTCCGTGCTTCGTCGTGGACGACCACGTTGATGGGTGAGGACGTGAAGGCGCGATATGCCGATCTGAAGCAGGCGTCGGCGGATCGTTGTGCGCGGCTTCTGGGTACGATTGTGAAGGCGCCCGAGGTGCAGTTCCACCACGATGTGTATAACCAGCTTTTGTGGAATCAGTTTTAAGTAGTAAAGACAGAATCGAAGGCGAGGCCGGTGTTAGTTCGCCGGCCTTGTTTTTTTTACGAGCTTTGCGGAAGGGCCGATGCTAGAGTCTTAGCGGTATGGGAGTTCGGGGCTGGGTATCTTCTGCGGTGTGTGGAGCGGGATTGCTGCTGGCAGGATGCGGTGGAAGTGTTCCTCAACCGAATCTTTTGGCGGGGAATTGGCTGATTGCCGGGCCGATGCCCACGGATCAGTTGCAGCTTCCGCCGGTGACGAACGGATTCAGCCTTGCGATGACGTTCGACGTAACAGGCAATGAAGTTACCGCGGTAGGTTTTGGCAATGCGCCTTGCCAGGAAGCCCCTTCGTCGCCACCGCCGATTTTAGGGCCGGCATCGGTGTCGTTTTCAACTTCGGCGACTGGGACGGTTGCCGCCGATGGAAGCTTTTCCATGCAGGCTCCCGCGAATTTGTTTGTGGGGGCGATGTCGATTCAAGGGAAGGCACCACAGACAAGTAGCGGCGAATGGTCCGGCAATTACGCCGCGAGCGTTAATTCTGCCTTCCCGGCGTTGTGTACGGGGAGTTATTCGGGAACGATTGCGGCAACCTCATTTCCTCTTATCAATGGAGTTTATGTTGGAACGGGAAGCTTGGAAACCATAGTGAATGGAGTTCCGAGTACGGCGGCCGTCATGTTTCAGGCGACACTGAAGCAAGGTGGAACGGTAGTCGATATGACGACAGGGAAGCCGCTTGCGAGCAATTTGGTGCTTGGTGGCAGTATCCGGGTTCAGGGGTCGCCTTGTTTCACATCTGGCGTGGCCAGTTCGTTTCCCAATAGCTCGGTTGCAGGGAATTTGGTGGTCGCGGTGTTTACGATGGACGATGGCTCAACGTTAAGCATCGAAGGCACACTGACTGATCCCACCGAGGCGCGCCTTGCAACTGCGTTGGCTCTCGTGAATGGCGGACAGTGCGATAAGAACATCTATCAACTGCAGGAGCTGGATCGGCAGAGCTGACGGCTGCATGGCTCTCCTTGACGGAAACGACGTCAAGAGCGAGAGGGGCTGGTTCGAGTTTGTCACTTGGAATCTGCAGTGATGGAGCGAATGATCTTTCCTTTTGTGTCGAGGAATTCGAGGATTGGTGTGCCATCCGGTGCGACACGTGTTTTTCCCCGCTAACGGGAATTCATCTAGAGACGGGTTCGCTGTGGACTGCATCCACCGCCATTTCCTTTCTAAAATTAGCTGCCGTTTCGTGGGAGACCGGCGTGATGTTGGGTTCGCGTTCGCGGAATTTAGTGAGCCGCGGGTTTCGCTAACGTCATATATTGATGGAGCCGGGGTACAATTCCGGCGTTCGGCATTATCCGGCCCCCCTGTAACTCCATCTCAGAAGTGAAAGGATACAACGCCATGGATAACCCTTTTTGCCATGTCGAGCTTGCCTCAACCGACGTTACCAAAGCCAAGAGTTTTTATTCGAGTCTGTTCAATTGGAATATCTCCGATAACGATATGGGCGGGGGGATGATCTACTCCACGTTCAAAGCTGAGGGCGGCCCTGGCGGCGGGATGATGCAGCATCCGGTTCCGGGCGCGGTGTCTGCCTGGTTGCCGTATGTGCTGGTCGATGACGTCAACGTTGCGACGAAGAAGGCTGCGAGTCTCGGCGCGAAGGTGATGCGAGATACCCAGGAGGTACCGCATTTGGGGTGGTTCAGCATCATCATTGACCCTACGGGCGCTCCGCTGGGGCTGTGGCAGACTAACCCGTCCGCTCCTAGGCCTTGAGGAGTTAGCCGGCTCAGGGAGAGATGATGTTTCATCGCATCGAGTCGAGGTGCCGGAGTGTGTGGCAACTTCACCGCTCCGGCTCTGATGCCATTTGCGGGACTCGTCGTCATACACTAGGTCAGATGCGACTCTGCTACCTGCTTTTAGCCGTCACTCTTTTCGCCACAAAGGCTCATGCCCAGTTTGATATTGAGGAATCGCATACGACTGCGAGTCTTCGCGGGATTCACAACGTCGGTGGAGGAGTCGCGTGGGCGAGTGGAACGAATGGGACTGTTCTGCGGACGGAGGATGGTGGTTATCTCTGGCAGACGTGCAGTATGCCTCCGGGGGCAGAGAAACTGGATTTTCGCGGCGTGCAGGGGTTCGATGCAAATACTGCAATCGTCATGTCATCCGGCAAAGGAGATCTTTCCCGCCTCTACAAAACCACAGACGGCTGCCAAACGTGGAAACTCCTCTTCACCAACCCCGACAAAGAAGGCTTCTGGGATGCCGTGCAGACGCTTGATAGAAATACATACGAACTTGTCGGTGATTCGGTTGACCGTACGCTCGTGAACGAACAAAAAGGTCATATTCTCCCCGTGTGGCGGTTCCATGAAGGAGACGATTCTGACGATCGCACTTCAGATCACTTCTTTGAGTTGAAAGCCGATCCCGACGAAGGGGGCTTCGCAGCAAGCAACTCTACCCTTGTAATTTCATCAGCGCCTCATCGCGACCCGACGTGGCGTTATCAATGGCTCGCTACTCAAACAGCAACCCATTCCTATGTACATCGCGAATCTGCAGAGGACACGCCAGCCTGTGAACCCTGCCGCCTGGAAACCGTTCGTGTTGAAACTCCGATGAGTCAGAACTCTTCGAGCGCCGGCATCTTCTCGCTTGCATTTCGGGACGATCGACTTGGTGTCGCCGTTGGCGGAGACTATCAGAAGCCCGACGCGAAAGTGAAAACTGCGGCATACTCCGATGATGCAGGAAAGACTTGGCAACCCGCCCAAATCCCACCCCACGGGTACCGTAGCGCCGTGGCCTACGACGCCGAGCAAAAACTCTGGATCACCGTAGGGCCGAACGGCACCGACATCTCCCGCGACGACGGAAAAAACTGGACGCCTCTCGGACCCTCCGGCTACGACCAGCCTGACGCCGACAAAAACTGGAATGCGCTTTCGCTTCCCTTTGTCGTCGGCTCGCATGGACGCATCGGCCGGCTTCGCACGATTGCGCAAGAGCCTACGCATTCACCTGCCAAAAAATAGATCTGTTTTTGATCCGCGTCTCTCCGCGCCAATCCGCGGTCGATTAATACGGCTGCTGGGGGGACGTCGTCGGAGCTGTGGGAGTTGTGGGCGAAGATGTTCCCGGCTGACTGCCGAATCCGGTTCCGGGTGTGCTTCCAAAGCCTGGAGCAGTCCCCGAGCCCGGCGTATTTCCAAAGCCTGAGCTGTTTCCTGATGCCGAACCGAGGCCGGAACCGCCGAATAATGCACCCTTGGCGTACAACTGCTCGATGCGCGGGTCGTAGATGAACTCCCACGTGTTATAGGTGGTTTGCTCGTTCAGGATGGTGATGGAGGCGCCCTCCTTGGGGATTCCAACGCCGACAAATGGCGCGCCGCCGCTTGTTCCCGATCCCTGACTCGCGATCCCCGCGGCAGAACCCAGCGAGCTATTGGAGCCCGCGGTCTGAGTACCTGTTCCAGACGAGTTCGATGAGTTATCCGATCCGCCCAACGTAGGTGGTCCATTGCTTCCGGTGTTCGATGAACTTCCGCCGAGGGTAGGCGCGGACGAACCGCCCAGGCCGCCGCCGGAGCCGGGCGATGAATATCCGAACGCTGAGCTCGATCCTGCGGGCGACGATGATCCGGGCGACGAGCTCGAGGGAGAACCGATTCCCGGTGAAGCCAGCCCGGCTGCAGAACCCAGGCCTGGCGTAAGGCCGGCGAGCGGCTGTCCGAAGAATCCCTTCACTGTCGTCTTCGCTTCCCCCACATGAATGAGCTTCCAATCGGCCTTCCCTGTGATCGGATTCACATACTGCTGGCGCAGGAAACGTATGTTGTTGGTCTTCTCCAACTGCTCGATGGAGCCTGGGTAGGTGCTGGACTTGCGATAAAAGAGCCGGATTGCGCGCACGTACTGGTTGCCGCGATGGATAGCCTCCACCTCACGCTCGCGACGGAGCTCCTGCGCCACTTTAGGCGCGGCCACACTGAGCGCAAGAAGGACGAGGAAGATCGCAACGATGAGGCCAACGAGCATGAAGCCCTGCTCGCCGGGGTCTGTCTCTGCGACGGATTTTCTCTTAACTCGGTTCATGCTAACCGCTTTACCGCGCCAGCAGAGGCAGCGTCTGCCGGTTATTGTTCGCCAGGTCCTCCACCAGGATGGAGTTGGCCGATACTGAGATAACTTTATACCGCCGCTGCACGATGTCGCCATCGGATGCGAGGAAAACGTCTTCGCCATGCAGAAGGAAAGCGCGGCGCTTGCCATCGGCGCCGGAGGTAGTGCCGAAGAACTTCAGGTCGATTGGTGGAGGCGGAGGCGGGGGCGGAGGCGGGGGTGGCGGAGGCGGCGGCCCCTGCTTGACGCGTACGGGAGCGATTGGCTTGTCTATCACTATCGGCACTGAACTCGCCGAAAATATATTTCTTCCGTTGCCCGAGTAGACGAGCGACTCGGTGACAAGCATCGCCTCCATCCGCAGTGTGGGATCAAGCTGCGCGGAGGTGGTGCCCAGGCTCTTTGCTACATTGCCCGAGGGCGTTGCATTCACTTTCGCTGTGGAGGTGGTCTTCACCGGGGCCGTCGCTACTACTGGCGCGGGCGGAGGCGGCGGTGCGTCGTCGTGCAACTGGTAGTACAAAACTCCCACGGCGACAAGCGCGAATGCCGCGATGATACCGCCCTTCTTCATCTGGTCCGGAGTCAGACGAATCATCGCTTGCCTCCTGGAACCGAGGCCTTTGCGGCCGGAGCCTGCTTCGGATTGGCCGTAGCAGGAGCATGCGCAGTGTCTTTGCCTGCCTCGTCGCTCGAACTATCGGCATCTGCGCCTGCCACAATCTTATCCGTGCTCTCTGTGCCGATCGGGGCGCGCAGGTATGTCGTCAGTCCAAGCCGCAGACCCACCGTGCCGCTCTGCTGGCCGGTCAGGGTTACGGCTCGAATGAGGAAGAACATCTTGTCGCGTTCGAGCGCATTGATAAAGAGGGCGAGCGAACGGTAATCTCCGTTCAAACCGGCATCGACGCGAACCTCGGTCAGCGCGCCGGGAGTTCCATCCATCTCGGGCGACTCGGCGTACTGCGCGCGGGTCAGCTTCAAGTTCTGCTTCTTCGCCTGCGCGCCAAGCTCTGCAAGAAATTCGGAGTAGGCGTAGGGCAGCCGCTGCTTCGAAAACTTGTCGGCGTCCTTGGTTGCCTGCGCCAGCTTCTCATCGAGGCCCTCGAGCGGTTGTCTTGCGATCTCCGCGGTCTTCATCGCCACGGTCTGGTCGGCCAGCGCCTGCGCGTTATCGCTGTTCGCAGCACGCCAGGCAAAGGCCATCTGCGTCAGCAGGTACAGATTGACCAGGCCCAGCACCACCGCGCCTGCGATGTGAAGGTTCAGCAGGGTCGCCAGTTTGCGCGCTCTCTCCGCCCACTGCTTTACGGCGACTGCCGTTTGCTTCTTCTCGGCTACGGTCGTCATCGCGGCGCTCCCTTCTGTGCCGGGGCTTTCACGATTCCGGGTCTCGGCGAGGGACTCGTTGGCGATGCGCTCTTTGGCGGCGCCGGCTTCTTTGCTGCCTTAACCTTCGGCGAACCATCCTCTGCATCGTGACTCGCTGCGACCTCCTTGGCAGGCTTCGGCGGCAGCGGGTTATATCCGCTCAATATTTCAAACTGCACCGCCCCGGGCGCCATTGTTTGCGCGGCAATTGCGTTGCGATTCCCTTCCTGCGCCTGCGCCTGCTCGGAGGCAAGCCGCGGGAAGAGGAACCGCTGCGAGGTCTCGAGGTTTCTCACCAGCAGCACCGCGCGCTCGCGGTCTCCGCTGACTCGCAGGCGGATGTTCACATCGCCTTCTTTCGTGATGGAGGGCTCGATGCTGGTGACCTGGACACCTGTTGGCAACACTCTCTCCAGATCCATCAGCACAGCGGTCCAACTGAAGCTCTTTCGCGCGAAGACCGCATTGAGAAATTGTGATCGTTCGAGGACAGCCATATTCTGCGGCTGGTGCATTCTTGCCTCATTCACCTGGCGCTCGTGCTGGTACCTATCTGTCTTCGCCTTGAGCGCGTTCATCTGCGCCTGCGCTACGGTCGCCTTGGCGTTGAGCGCGTGCAGCCAATACCCCAGCCCCACCGCCGACAAGGCAAGCACGACCATGGCCAGCCGCAGCCGCGCAAACAGCGGACGGAGTTCAACAAAGGGACGATTCGCAAGATTGACCGAGATTCGCATTAGTTCCTTAGCGCTCCCCGAACGCCGGCCAGCCAGCTTCGCGGCACCCTCGCGGTCGTCGCGCCGGGTCCGAGCATTGTTACGTCTACCATCTCGCGAACTTGAAGACCCTCGACGCCACTCTCTTCCATCATCGACTTGAGCGTGTCCGCACCCAGCGTGCCTGCAACCAGCAACTGATCGGGCGGACGTTGCAAGGAATCTTCAAAGTATGCCGCTGCAACGCTGACTGCCTGCGCAACTTCGCGGCCGAGCATGGTCATCTCCGTCTCGTGTGCGATGGCCGTCTCTACGACGGAGGTCTGCATCGCGGCTTCGGCGTCGAACCTGTCCCATCCGCCGGGGCCAAGCGCTTCCTGCTGCGCCCACTCCTGCGCGGTGCTCTCGCGATCCACGAGCGGCAAGACGCTGTGGGTCACAGGCGGGACGGCAGCGTCGACCGCCAGATCGAAGGAGCGATGCAGCAGCAGCGTCTCTCCCTGGGCGATCGCCGTTGTCACCGCGCCCATCCCTGCATTCACCATCAGGACGGGAGACGGAGCTTCGTCGAGGCCGGCCAGCGCGGCCAGCGTGCTTGGCAGTACGGCCCCGGGAAGATATCCGGCGGCAACAACTGCGGATTCATATTCTTCGAGCACCGTCTTCGGCATGGCTATGGCGAGAAGCTTGACGGCTCCTTTCTCGCTCGACATCACCTGGTAGCTCACCATGGCGTCGTCGGCGTCGAACGGGAGGAGTTTTTTCAGGCGGAAGCGAACCACGGGCAACGCCTCCGCTGCCTTGGAAGGGAGTTGGTCGAAGTCCACAAACAGCACGCGCACCGCTGAATCGGGCACGATGACCGTTACGTCGCGCAGCCGCTCCCTTCCGGTTCCGGCAACCGCATCGAGAACCTTTCGCAACGCCGCTGTTACTGCAGGCGTGTCCAGAATGTTGCCGGGCTTCAACCCCGGAACAAGGGCGCCTTCAGGCACATCGGCGCGGGACACTGCGGTCAGCACGGCAGCCGCATCCTCGGCACGCGCGGCGACTATGCTATCCGTGCGGACCTCAACGGCCAGACGCGGCCGCGTCCCTAATGTCTTCGGTAAAATTTCCATTCCTTCTTAGACTAACCTGCCCTGTCGATTGCCACTACCACTTTGGGTGCTATCGACCCGTCTCAATAAACGTCACCTTGTTGATCTCTCGCAGCGTTGTAATTCCGTCGCGTACCCTCTCGAGCGCCGAATCGCGTAGAAACGCCATGCCTTTCTCTCTTGCCTTCTTGCGAATCTCGCTTCCGGGCTTCTTCGCCAGCAGCATCTCGCGGATCTCGTCGTCCAGCTCCAGAAGCTCGTGGATCGCCGACCGGCCGCGATAGCCGGTTCCACCGCACTCGATGCAACCGGGCCCCTCGCGGAAGTCAAACCCGCGCCACTCCGCAGGATCGAGTCCGCTTGCCACCAGATCCTGGTCGGAGTGACGGATATCCTTCACGCAAAATTCACACACCTGTCGCACCAGGCGCTGCGCCAGAATGCAGTTCAGCGCCGAGACGAAGTTGTAGGGCTCGACGCCCATGTTCAGGAAGCGTCCCAACACGTCCACTACGTTGTTGGCGTGGACCGTTGTGAAGACTAAGTGTCCCGTCAGGGCTGAGTTGATGGCAATCTGCGCCGTCTCGGCGTCGCGGATTTCGCCGACGAGGATCTTGTCGGGGTCGTGCCGGAGAATCGACCGCAGGCCGCGCGCAAAGGTCAGACCCTTTTTCTCGTTTACGGGAATCTGCGTGATGCCGCGAATCTGATACTCGACCGGGTCTTCGATCGTGATGATCTTGTCTTCTTCGGACTTGATTTCGTTCAATGCCGCGTACAAAGTTGTCGTTTTGCCTGAACCCGTTGGCCCGGTTACAAGCACCATGCCATACGGCTCCTTGATGTAGCGGCGGAATCGCGAGAGATCCTTGGCCGCGAAGCCGACGACATCGAGGCTCAGCTTTTTAAACTTCTCCGACATCGACTCCTTGTCGAGTACGCGGAGCACAGCGTTTTCGCCATGAACCGTCGGCATGATGGAGACGCGGAAGTCGATCAGCCTGCCTTTGTATCGAACACGGAACCGGCCGTCCTGCGGGACGCGGCGCTCCGCGATGTCGAGTTCGCTCATGACCTTGATGCGCGAAAGAATCGTCTGATGGTGCTCACGCGCAATGGGAGCCATCGCCTGTTGCAGCACGCCGTCGATTCTGTACTTCACCAGCAGGCTATCGTCGAAGGTCTCGAGGTGAATATCGCTCGCGCGGCGCTCCAGCGCGGTGAAGATGGTCGTATCGACGAGGCGGATGATCGGCGAGATATCGTCTTCGCTGGTCAGGCGCTCAATCGAGATGTTCGAGTCCTGGTTTTCGTCGCCTTGCAACACATCGAACGCAAGGCCTTCACTGGCTTCGTCGAGAACACGCTGGCTCTGCTCGGTCTTCTTCAGCAGCTCCGTAATCTGGCTTAGCGTCGCGACCCGCGTCACAATCCGCTGGCCCAGCAGTCCCGAGATCTCGTCCAGCACCATCAGCTTCGAAGGATCGCTGACCGCAATCGCGAGCTTGCCTTCCATCTGCTCGAGCGGCACGAAGTTGTACCGGAACATCATGTCGACCGGCACGCTCTTAAAGAGGTCGTGCGAGATCTTAAAGTTCTTCAAATCAACGAAGTCCGCGTGATAGCGCCGCGCCAGAAGCTGCGCGCGTTCGACCTCATCCATTCCAGATTCAATCGGTACTGCCAGCGGTGCCATTGCCATAATCGTCAGACTCCCTTTGCTTCTTCTCGTCACCAGACCACGGGAACTTCTCCCGAAGCCTGTATCAGTTCATCTCTGGTAACCAGTTGCAGCCCATGCACCAGTGCCGTCGCCCCAATCATTCGATCCGCAGGATCTCGGGGAAATGCCTTGGAGAACTTCATACCGCGTTCCGCAACCTGTCCCGTCAGCGGCAACACGCTATAAGCCTCCTCTACCGAGCGGAGGAAGTCTCCAAGCGGAGTCTCCAGTTGAATTTTTCCGGTTCTGGTTGCCATTGCAATCTCCCATAGCGTCACAGATGCAATCGCCACGCCACCTAGATTCTCTCTTGACTCTGCAAGCGCTGCCGAAGCCACCGGCGATAAGAGTCCAGGTTCCAGAGCAAGCCACAAAACAATATGCGTATCAGCCAGAATCATTTAAGAGAGGTCCCAATCATCCGGGTCGAGAATAGGCGAGACAACATCACCAACAATCTTTCCCGATCCGAAACGGAATACCGCAAGTGGATTCTCCTCCTCGCTCTCAATTGGCACCATCTTCGCTACCGGCTTCCCGTTCTTCGTAATCACCACCGGCTCTCGCTTTGCCTGAACCTCATCCATTACCGCAAGACAGGTTGCCTTGAACTTCCCAGCCGCCATCGTTTTCATGGCAATCACCTCGACTATGGTCATGGTACCATAGTCTCATTTTATCCTTCTCATTCACTCCGCCTCCCTATTTTAGGCCCAACTGTGCTATTCTCCGCGCATCACTGGGGCCCGATCTCTACGACTTCCGGAGGACTCGATGAGCACCGCACCAGCCACTCTTGCCAATCTCGCCCCCAAAGCCATCAACTGGTCCATCTTCCTCAGCATCCTGCTTATCGTGGCCGGCCTGTTCGCCATCTGTATCCCATCGATCTCCGGCATCGCGATCACTCTCATCTTCGGCTGGCTGATGATCGTCAGCGGCGTTACGCACTTCATCTTCGCCTTCAAGAGCCACACTACCGGAGCCGTCATCTGGGAGCTTCTGCTCGGCGCAGTCTATCTCTTCGCCGGCGTCTACCTCATCATGCACCCGCTGGCCGGCCTGCTCACCCTCACGCTGTTCCTCGCCTGCTACCTCTTCTTCGAAGGCATCTTCGAGATCATCCAGTTCTTTCAGATCCGCCCCCGCCACGGCGCCGGCTGGCTGCTCTTCGACGCGATCGTCACGCTCATTCTGGCCGTCATGATCTGGCGCGCGTGGCCTGCCAGCTCGGTATGGGTTATCGGCACGCTGGTCGGCATCAGTATGCTCTTCAGCGGCTTCTCCCGGCTGATGCTCTCTCTCGCTGCCAGGCGCGTCCTCAACCGCGTGGGCTGACCGATCGAGCTCACACCTGGGGTTAGAGAGAGAACATTCGGTCTGGCGAAACTCTACTGAGATCCCGTGTTTCCCGCGCTCAGGTTGAAGATCGGCAGATACAGCGCAATCAGAATCGTCGTCACCACCAGCCCCATCATCACGAGGATCGCCGGTTCGATGAGGCTCATCGCGGCGGTCAGATTTGTCTGCACGTCCTCCTCGAAGAACTCAGCGACCGAGTTCAACATCTGCGGCAACGCTCCTGTCGACTCGCCCACTTCGACCATCTCGATAGCCAGCTCCGGGAAGACCTTTGTGGACTGCAGGCTGGCTGAGAGGCCCTTGCCCTCGCGCACCGTCTCGATCGACTTATAGACCGCGGTCGCAACCTGCCGCGAATCGATCGACCGCGCCGCCGTTTCGAGTGAAGGGACCAGCGGCAGACCGCCCGTCAGCAGCGTCGACAACGTTCGCGAGAACAGGCCCACCTGATACTTCAACCAGACCGGCCCAAAGACCGGGAGCGAGATACGTATCCTGTCGATCAGATTCGCGCCTGCATCGGTCTTCGCCCAGCGGAATAGCAGAAACCCAACGATGCCCGCCACGATTGCGAAATAGACTCCGTACGACTGCGCCTTCCTGCCCAGATCCAACAGGAACATCGTCAGCGCCGGCAGCTTCGTCCCTAACTGGTCATAAAGCTGCGCAAACCGCGGCACGACAAACGTGATGAGGAAGATGAACAGCCCGATCACCATCACGACCAACAGAGCCGGGTAGATCAGGCTCGCCTTCAGCTTCTTGCTAAACGTTAGCGAGACGCGTTGAAAGTCCAGAAACCGCTGCAGAACCTCTTCCAGGTTGCCCGAACGTTCTCCGGCAAGCAGCGTCGTCGTGTACACAATCGGAAATCCGCCCTGTGCCTCAAATGCCTGCGAGATCGACTCGCCCGTCTTCACGCGCGCCGCAACATCTTCCAGCTGCGCGCGAAAGAACGGAAGCTTCTGCCGCTTGGCCAGCAGATCCAGCGAGCCAAGAATCGGCAACCCGGCTTTAATCAAGGTCAAAAACTGCTGGTTGAAGACCAGAAACGTCTCGAGCTTGACCTTCTTCTTCCCCGCGCCGAGTACGCTCTTCGGCTTCACCGAGTAGACGTAGTATCCGGCCTGGGTGAACCGCGCGCGCAGCTCCTCGGCTGTCGCCGCCGCATGGCTCTGCTCCATCACCTTGCCACGTTCGTCCGCCAGCTTGATCACAAACTCGTTCATAGGGGCTTTCCAAAATCCGCCAATCCGCTGAAAGTTACTTCGTTCATCTTAGACGTTCTCATCGCAATTTCGCCCCTGCAACCATCAAGGAAGTACCGCCGTCCGGTCGGCAACGCGATCACAACGAAAATTGTCAATCGAAGGTACAAAAATCTATTCGCGCCAAACTTTCTGCTATAAGCTGGTTGCGACTCGTCCGCCCCTGTTGCGTTGAAGGACCTTCCATATGCCCCTGGCCCCTTGGTTGAAGCTTCCCTGCAAGATCTCTGTCCTAACCATCATCCTTTCCGTTGTGTACAGCGCCCAGGCACAGCAGCCGCTCTTCCCAGTCACCGGCTTCTATAATCCCGGCGCTACGGTGACAACCTTCCTGTCAGGCGACTTCAACAATGACGGACAGCCTGACATAGCATTTACCTCTCCCGCCGCATCCGGAGGCCCCCAGTTCGCCTCCATTACGGTCCTCCTCAACGGCACTGGTACACCCACGCCAGTCGTGACCTCGCTGAACTGCGCCTCTGCGCCTCAACTCATCGCCGCCGACCTTAATAACGACAAGAACCTCGACCTCGTCGCCACCTGCGCCGGAGGAGACGTCGTCGTGCTCCTCGGAAACGGAGACGGCAGCTTTCAAAAGCCCGTCTACTACATCACATCCGGCACTCCGGTCATCGCCCAACCCGTCGATCTCAACGGCGATGGGTACCTCGACGTAGCGGCCGCCACTCCGTCCGCCGTCCTGGTCATGCTCAATCAGGGCTCCACGGCCCCCGGCACATTGCTGGCCGCCAAGAGCTACACTCCTCCCACTGGAATGGTCTTTTCCGGCATCCAGAGCGGCGACTTCAACGGCGACGGCAAGCAGGACGTTCTCGCCATAAGCATAGACGGTGTAGGTGCCGGCGGCAGGGAAGACGTAGGCAATGGGTCCGGTAACGGTCTTTCTCGCTGACGGCACTCCACTCGTAACTGGCCAGGCAACCAATGGTCAGGCAACCTTACGGGTACAGCGGCACCGTACAATTCGCCTGCAGCCCGTTGCTCAGCGGCGAAGCCTGTACTTTCACTCCGTCTACCGTACGATCGCTCGATGGCTTCTCATCCGTCACAACGAACTTCGTCATCACCACCACCGCACCTACCACAGGTAGACTACGCAAGTTCATTGAACCCTTCGAAGGCATAACCTGGGCCAGTCTCTTTGGCTGGATGCTCTTCCGCAAGCGCTTTCGCACTGCAGACGGCAGCCCGATCCTGCGCTTCCTCCTCGCACTGCTGCTTGCAGTGGGACTTCTTCAGATTGCAGCCTGCAGTTCCTCATCCCCCTCATCCAACCCGCCGCCTACTCAAAACAACGGAACTCCCAAAGGAACGCAGACCGTCGTCATCACAGCGGCCGACTCTTCGGGAACACCGTCCCATACTGTAAGCATCCAACTGACCGTCGACTAGGCACATATCGATCGCCATCAACTCGACCACTCGCCCCTGTCACCACTTCCTTCTGCGTTTGCATGCGTCTTCCTGCTACTCTCGCCCGTCTGCATATCCATCACGAAAACTGTGTTGACCTCCGCGCCGAACCCGATACCCTTGGGGTCACCCATATTTTCGAACGACCTCGCACTCGAAGGAGAACCATGACCCGTCTTAAGAGCGTCATCCTGCGCCCCTCGCAAATCCTTTCCCTCCTGACCCTCCTCGCCGTCTCGGTCTCCATCGCGTCAGCTCAGAAGCGCGCAATCACTGCGAAGGACTTCGACACCTGGCGCACTCTCAACGGCCAGGTTCTCTCGCACGACGGCCATTACGTCGCCTACGGCCTCTTCCCGCTTGAGGGCGACGGCGAGGTCGTCATCCGCAATCTCGCCACCGGCAAGGAATCCCACGAGAACGCCGGCGAACTGCCGCCACCGCCGCCCGACGATCCCAACGCCGAAGGCCCTCCGCCGCCGCGCAGCATCCAGCTCTCCTTCACCAACGACTCCAAGACCCTCGTCTTCCTCGCCTACCCAAAACACGCCGCCGTTGAAAAAGCCAAGACCGACAAGAAGAATCCCGCGCATGAAGAACTCGTCGTCATCGATCTCGCCGACTTCAAAGCCACCCGCGTCCCCGACATCAAAAGCTTTCAGCTTCCCAAGAAGGCCGACGGCTTCGTCGCGTATCTGAAATATCCCGCGCCACCGCCCGCGGCGGCATCATCGGAGAACACCCCCGAAACCGATGCCGAACCGGAGATCCAGCTAGATACCCAATCCGACGCCCAGGCCGGACGAGCACGCCCCGCCGCAGCCAGAAGCGAAACCGCCGAGTTCGGCTCCCAGCTCACCCTCCTCAAGCTCGCCGACCAGACCACGCGCGACTTCCCCGACGTCTTCGACTATCAGCTCAGCCAGGACGGCAAGCTCCTCGCCTACGCCGTCGTCTCGCCCAAATCCGAGACCGACGGCGTCTTCTTTCTCGCCACCTCCGGCCCCGCCACCGGAAACGATCCGCGCGAATTGATCTCCGGCAAAGCCCGCTACCAGCGTCTCGCATGGGACGAGGACTCCAACGAACTCGCCTTCATCGGCAACCCCACCTCAAAACCCGACGAGAAGAAGCCGCTCTACAACCTCTATCTCTGGAAGACAGCCGACCCCAAAGCCGCGCTGATCGTCTCCACCGCAACATCGGGCTTCCGTCAGGGCTTCGTCATCCAAGACCACGCCACGCTCACCTTCTCCAAAGACGGCACACGTCTCTTCTTCGGCGCAGCACCACCCTCACCTCCGCGTCCGTCGGCAACGATCGACCCCGACAAACCCGCCTTCGATCTCTGGAGCTACAACCAGGAAGCGATCCCGCCGATCCAGAAGGTCCGCGCCGCCGCCGATCTCAATCGTTCTTTCCGCGCCGTCTATCTAGTCTCCGATAAAAAGATGGTTCAGCTAGCCGACGAGACTCTCGCCGACGTAACACCCAACGAATCCGGCCGCTACGCCCTCGGCATCGACGAGCGCGAGTACCGCCCCATCCAGGACTACGCCGAACGCATCACCGACACCTACCTCGTCGACGTCGACAACGGCAAGCGCACCCTCCTGCTCAAAAAGCACGAAGGCGCGGCGCGCTGGTCCTCCGACGGCCACTATCTCATCACCTTCGACGGCACCGACTGGAACACCGTCGCAGTCCCCTCCGGCAAGATCACCAACCTCACCAAAAACCTGCCCGTAAAATTCTGGAACGAAGAAGAGGACACTCCCGGCACCAAGTCTGCATACGGCACCGGCGAGTGGACCAGGGACGACAAGTACATCCTCCTCTACGATCGCTACGATATCTGGCAGGTCGCACCCGACGGCAGCTCCGCCACGAACCTCACGCAGGGTCTAGGCCGCGCCCAGCATCTCCAACTCCGCACCGTTCGCCCACGCACCGAGACAGACGAGCGAGGGATCGACCCAACCAAGCCCATCCTGATCCGCGCCGAAGACACCATCACCCGCGACTCCGGCTTCTTCACCACGCGCATCGACGCCAAAACCGCACCCACCAAACTCATCCTCACCGCCGACGACTACAACCTTCCCATCAAGGCCAAAGACGCCGACGTTTACGCCCTCACCGCGCAGACCTACAGCAAATTCCCCGACCTCCTCATCACCGACGCGTCGTTCAAAAACCTGCAAAAGATCTCCGACGCAAACCCCCAGCAATCAAGCCTGCTCTGGGGCGCTAACGAGATGGTTAGCTTCCAGAGCCTCGATGGCATACCGCTTCAGGGCATCCTCTACAAGCCTGAAAACTTCGATCCGCATAAAAAATATCCAATGATCGTCTACCTCTACGAGAAGCTTTCGCAGAACCTCAATCACTTCGTCGACCCGCGTCCCATGGACTCGATCAACATCAGCTACTACGTCTCGAATGGCTACCTCGTCTTCACGCCGGACATCGTCTATACCACCGGCTATCCCGGCCAGAGCGCGCTCAAATGCGTCCTCGGCGGCGTCAACTCCATCACAGCTCGCGGCTTCGTTGATGAGAAGAATATCGGCATCCAGGGCCACAGTTGGGGAGGCTACCAGATCGCCTACATGGTCACTCAAACCAACCGCTTCAAAGCCGCCGAAGATGGAGCGCCCGTCGCAAACATGATCTCCGCCTACGACGGCATCCGCTGGGGCAGCGGCCGACCGCGCCAGTTCCAGTACGAGAAGACGCAAAGCCGCATCGGTGGCTCGCCGTGGGAGTACCCTGTCCGCTTCATCGACAACTCACCCATCTTCTACGCCGACCGCGTGCAGACACCGCTGCTCCTCCTGCACAACGACGCCGACGACGCCGTCCCGTGGTATCAGGGCATCGAGTTCTTCCTCGCCCTGCGCCGCCTCGGCAAAGAGGCATACATGTACTCCTACAACGGAGAGCCGCATCATCTTCGCCGCCGCGCCAACCAGCGCGACTACGCCGCCCGCATGGCCGAGTTCTTCGACTACGAACTCAAGGCCGGACCCAAACCGGAGTGGATGGAAAAAGGCATTCCCTACCTCCACACCGCAGAACAGGCCGCGCCTTAGCACCAGCTATCTGGAAAATAGCCACTGGAGCGATACGGCAAACAGCTCATCGTTTCAGTGGCCGACAACCTTGATTTTGTCAGAACCAACCTTGATATTTGTCGGCTCGATTGATATTTGTCGGCTCGATTGATATTTTGTCATTCCCTCTTCATTGCACTCATGCGATGAATGTCGATTTACTGCCGCTTACGTGATACCCGCTCATCCAGCTTCAACCGGTTCTGAGTCATACCCACTTTCCAATGCTGATTTGCTCAGATTCGCCGTTGCGATCGATAGTGCATCGCCAAGGCGATGGATATCTCCGGCGTGGGAAGCGATGCGTTGCGGAAGATCGCGACAGACAGCCGTCATCGGATTGACATTGAAGCTCTCCAGCAGGGGATTCACAACGACCGCAGAGATGGTTTCACTCCCTTCCTGGTAGTTGGGAGCACCGGTACGGTGGATACTGGGGCGATCGATGATCTTGCCGCGTTGGCCGATCTCTGCCACCCGAGAAGCTATGGTTTCATGTGGACGGAGCTTACGGTGCGCTGGCGACTGGCTCCCGAGATTGCGCCGCGTCTTCGAGGAATCGAACGCGCCGACTCGCTTGCGTTTGACTTTCACAAATGGGGACACGTTCCCTACGACGCCGGCTTCATCCTAGTGCGAGAGGGGCAGCTTCATCAGCAGTCTTTCGAGTCGTCGCCTGCATATGAGACCTTGGTACAGAAATCCTGGTCCGATCAACCCCTTCAACCGTTGCGTTACACTAACTATCCCTCTGGTGCAAAAGATCGGTCAGGCCAGCGGCTCGGGCGTCAGAACGACTCAAAAGTAGTTGCTATCTCCAGAATAGGTCGCGATGATGTTGTGCGTGCCTGCCGGAAGCGTAGCGATTGAAACCACAGCCCTCCCCGACACATCAAGGTTAGCCTTACCGAGCATGACCACCCCATCGGCAAACGTTACTGTGCCGGTCACGCCAGAAGGGGCTGTGGCAGTGAAAGTCAAGGTGTTACCGTAGAGTGAAGGATTAGCCGATGACGTCAGCGTTAGGGTCACCGCTGCCCTATTTACAAGCTGCGTGACGACTGGAGAAGTAGATCCTGAATAATTGCCGTCTCCTGCATAGATCGCCTCGACCGAATGCTTACCTACGGACAGAGAGTTTGTGCTAAGCGTTGCGACCCCTGCCTTAGGCGTCGCCGTTCCGATGGTGGTCGTCCCGTCTAGGAATGTGACGACGCCGGTCGCTCCAAGATTAGTTGTCGCAGTAAACGTGACGAGACTGCCATACGATGATGGATCTGAAGACGAGGTAAGCACTGTCACAGAATTGGCTAAAGACAAGGTCTCTGTGACGGAAGTGCTGGCCGGGGCGAAGTTGGAATCCCCTGAGTAAGATGCCGTCACGGAATAGGAATTAGGTGATAGTCCGGTGAACTGCGTGGATAGTACGGCCGTGCCTGTGCCATCCACCGCTATCGTACCAAGTGAAACACCGGCTGCCGTAAAAGAGACAAACCCTGTCGCCCCAGAAGAAACCTTTGCCGTTAGAATCGCCGTTTGACCCATAACGAGGGAAGGCTGCGAACTGGTCAGTGTGATCGTGGACGACGCTAAACCTGTAAGGGTGATGATGTTGGATTGACTCCCGGAGCGGCAGTCATCACCCGAATACAGAGCGACGACGCTTTGTGAGCCTGTGCCAGGAACACTGATCTCATTTAGGCCAAATGTCGCAACCTGTTCGCTCAAGAACACTCTAACGCTGGGTCCAAATGCCGATGCAATATCAATTTGCCCATCACCGTCAAAGTCGCCGACCGCAATGGAATCCAAACTGTCCGGACCAGAATTTTCCGCGTACTGGATAGCACCGTGAAAGGTGCCATCCCCTGCACCCAACACGATGGAAAGCTCACCACCGGCGGTACTACCTGCGACAATATCCAGACTCCCATCGCCATTTAAATCAGCCACGGACACCGATGCTGTTTGTGGGGCTGTTGCGTAAGGCATTTCTGTACGGAATGTTCCATCTCCATAACCCAGAAGCACAGAGACGTCACCGCCATAGAAGTTGGCAGTGACTAGATCGGCGATGCCGTCGTGGTTAAAGTCCCCGATGGCAACGGAGAGAGGGCCCGCGTCAGTTGCGTAAAATTGTGAAGCACCGAACGTGCCGTCACCGTTTCCCAACAACACAGTCAGATTGTTGCTCCAGGAGTTAGCGACGACGAGATCAGGGTTCCCATCACCATTAAGATCGCCGACTTGGATCGATATTGGATCCAAGCCACTTGAATGGGTGACCTGGGCTTGAAATGTTCCATCGCCATTTCCTAGGAGGATTGATATGTTATTGCTGTTGGCATTGGCTACAGCCAGGTCAAGTTGTCCGTCACGATTGAAGTCACCAATTGCGATAGACCCGGGTGCTGCACCTGTTGGAATAAATATGGGGTTTTGAAATGTTCCGTCCCCGTTCCCCAAGTGAACAGAGATGTTATTGCTGTTCGAATTTGCGACGGCGAGATCGAGGTTTCCGTCGCCATTGAAATCGCCAACCGCGACAAAGACTGGATCGGTTCCAACAGGATAGGTAATGGGAGCTTGAAACGTACCATCTCCATTACCCAATAAGATTGCAACAAACCCGCGATCATCATCATTTACCGTAGCAATATCGAGCATCCCATCCCCGTTGAAATCTCCGACGGCGACTGACATCGGAAGCCCCGAAGTAGTGAATACGGGGCTGGTATTCATAACAGGAGCCAGGGTCCAGCTTGGCTGGCCAAGTGAAGCCGTACCCAACTCGGCATTGCCATCCGATTTGTCGAAAAGGCGAACGCTTCCTGCCAAAGGTTGACTACCCACTGCCGTAACCGTGCCGAATAGACTGTAGTTGTCTCTCCCACCTGAAGAAGTCAAGGTTGAGTAGCTCTCATATATTGGGGCGGCGCTTACAGTGGACTCAACCATTGTCGAAGTGCTTCCAGCATGAGAGCGGGTTGGGACAAATACTGCCTTAATATTATTAAGGCCACTAGCAAATCGTGTTAGTAGGCTCGCGGTGCCAGAGCTCGTCAACTGCGCGGTGCCATAACGTCCGTTATTTGGGTCACAGCTAAGAAGCGCCGCGTTGCAGAACAATACAGTTCCCTTTGTCACAGCCCCCGGGTCTCTTACGCTCGCGGTGAGCGTCACGACTGTTCCCAATACAACCGTGGGACCTGGTGCTACGGTCAGCGTCGTAGTAGTGGGAATAGGCGCTCCCTGTACCTGCACAGCAGCGATCGGAATTAACAAACCGACGATAGCGCTTTTGAGAATGAACCCCATGATACTTCTCCTTTTGAAGTCGTGGCCGCGAAATGGGAAGCTCGCGTCACTGTTGCGGAAGATCAGTGTCAACTTGTATCTGGTACGTGACTGCTTGGCTATAGCTGCCGGAGGAAGCGCTAACCTGCATCGTCAAATCGGTGGCCGCGAAAGGGATTGCTACAACAGGACCGCACCCCGTCAGCCCCAGAAGCAGGCCTCCTGCGAGAAGAAGTGCGACTGTTGCTCCCCTTGGTCTCCGCCTCGAAGGATTTCGAAACCCAAGAAAGCCTAAGATCGGGAACAGAATGAAAGCCATAGGAGGCACCGGAGCGGATGGGATAAACGAGGTTTGCACCACTTGAACCTTGCCATCGCCAGAAAACGATACCGAAGCGGGAGACACTGTGCAGTGGTCTGAAGGCACATCACAAGCAAGCCGGACTACTCCGACAAATCCCTTCGCTGGGATAATGCTGAGTTCGTCAACGAACGGTCTTGCATTCTCGATGACTGCGGATGGATTGCTTTGGTGGAGTGTGTAGGGAGCAGCAACAGCTATGTCAATTTGGGAACTGCAACTAGGCAGGAAATTGGTATCCCCCGAATAGCAGGCGGTTAGATGGTGATCCCCTACTGAAGAGAAGACGGTGCTCGACATTGCTGATCCGTTGACCACAGGGAGACTGGCCAATACTGCGGATCCATCCGATATCATCACGGTTCCGTCTGGAACCACGGCTCCGGTTGGGGAGAGAATTGTGATCGTGAGCGGAACGCCTACTGCTTCCATCACCACGCCGACAGTGGGTTGAACCGCAGTGACCGTGGGTGCTTGTTGGACGAGCTGGGTTAGTTGAGCCTGGCTAGAAGCGTAGGCCGATGCCGACAGGAGACTGAATAGGATAGTTAGCCAAGATTTCGAAGTCATAGTCGTCTCGGAGATAGCCCCGGAAGCCTTTCGTTTTGTGTTCACATGAGCAGATTGCATTTTTGGAATTAGGCGCTGCTAGCATTCACCAACGGATTGCTAGACAAGAGTTCTATCGGCAATTTCTTGGAGGGATTTAGGAAGTCTTGGTTCTTGTCCCAATCGCAATGGGACACTGCAAAACGAATGGCAAGCTTAACTGCGGCTATGTAGGTGAGGCCCACAGATTCATCGTCGCGGGACTGAGAATGATCCGCCATTGCTGGCGAGACGCGACACTCGGTTAAGGCACACTAACGACCTCGGTCTTCGAAAACAGATTCATAGATCTCGCAACCCTGTAGCGAACCAGGCAAGAGGTTGGTACCTACGAAGCGCAGGCTACTTCGGTCGCGGTCACCGATTACGATTATGGTGGGGATTGAAATCGAACATATAGCGCGCTCCCAGGGATACCATCGTGGTATGAATGACGCCGGAAAGAACCACGGGCACATTCCAGTGTTGATACTGGAAGTCAGCTTTAATGGACATATGGTGAGTGATGCCATAATCCACACCTATGCCAGGGGAGTAGACGAATGTACTCGATTTGATGTAGTCGAGACCGCCGGAGACATAGCCCCCATCAAGGTAATCGATTGCACCGCGGCCGAATAGAATATCTGCATAGGGGCAAAGCCGGCCGAGCGGATATTGAATAACAGGTCCTGTAACAAAACTCTTTTGCCTAGTGAGATCACCATCGGCAAGCGGATAGGATCCACGAATTTCGATTCCCGCTTTGACACGTTGAAGTCCGACGAAAATGATGTCAGCCCCGACGCCGACATCCAAATTTGCGGATGTTTGGAATCCGGTGAGGACAGGCGTTGCCGTCCCGAACATGGAAATTTGGAGCTGCTGGGTCGCCGCCGGAACACTCTGCGCAAAAGAACTAACAGCAATGACAGTGTTTATCGTCAACAGCCCCAATGTTGACTTCAATATAGGGACGCGCATTGGAAACCTCACCATTGAGGCGGAGCATCGCCTCCAACCGTTTCATCCTCTGGCTGGCGGAATGTGCCGCACTAAGTTTTGTTCTTGCCATGGCTGTCTGTTAAAGCGACATCTTGCAGCGCTTTCGCCCTTATCGGTGAAATTAAGCTGTTCACTAGGTATCCAGGATTGAAATTGCATTATTTAGGAAGGAATGTCTTGGGCTGCGGATTCTGATACGTGCAAATCCCAATCGACCAGGCTCAACCTATAATGGCCGCCCTTCAAAAGGGTACCTGTTTGTATTGTCAAACCATCCGTATGGTTCTGCAGAATTGGAAATCCCAGGAATTCGTTAAATCTGATGGTACGGAAGCCGGCAATCACACTATGCCTAAAGATTGATACAGCGATTGCCGATGGATCTAGATAGAGGGAAATCATGCGCAGTCTAATTCTTTCTTCTTATATCGCCTTCGGAATGGTGAGCTATGTTGTGATTATCTTGTTTATCTGCCGCTTTATGGCTTTTGGTGGAAGAAAAGATGATATGGAAGCACAACTTTCAAAACGACTCAGTGGATACCTCTGCTCCACCGTGTGCAGCGAGTCTCATCGGACTTCTGATTGTCCTGCGTTGTCCGCCATCCTTGGCATGGTTATGGCTGACGGTGTCGAAAAGCGCGATGCAAATCTTGTTGTTGGCAATTGGCCGCATAGTTCTCTAATCCTCGAATTGACCGGATCATCGAATCAATCTGCTCCCTTGCAATTGTTGGCATATCACTACCGGTTTGTTGAGGATCGCTTTGTTCGGGAATGCGAGATGGTGTTCAACGTGTTCCGTGCCGATGGGCAGTTTCACCTGCGCGTCTGTCGATATTTGCCCGCGCATGCAAAGTATCTGAAGGCTTTTGCGATGCTCTGGTCTGACGAACTAATAAGACAGGGATACCTTGATAGCGCCCAGTTTCATTGGAAGGACAAAATTGCAGCGTAGATTGCCCCAGAATTCTGCACAGTATGCGCTAGACCGACCTCTCCAAAACGCTAAATATCTCCGTAATTCGGCCACACGCATGGATCGATGACGACGCCTTGGATGAGAACGGCGGTTGTCACGGTCAATACTGCTCAAACCGCCACAACCAAGTTTTGCCGGTAGAGAATTGGCTCGTCTGTTTTGATTCCTACGTCTGACCTGAGGCGATTCTCCCGTTCAGACCATCCTGAACGCTTGGCTGGATGACACTCTCAATGGCTGAAACAATGCAAGCTCCCGAACTTGAAAGTTCCTCCAGAAATCACGGTGGGACTTGGCCGATGCACTCAGGCAGCTGCAGAATCCAGCCTTTCTATTGCGGCCTGATTATGTTCGGGTGCGAGATGGGCATACCGGACGGTCATGGAGATCGTCTTGTGACCAGCCAATTCTTGCTCGGTCCGGAGATCCACGCCTTTCATGACCAGACGACTGATGAACGTGTGCCGAAGGCAATGCCAGGTGAAGTTACTGATTCCTGCATCTTCGACACAGCGCTCAACCAGGCTCTCGAATCGTTGAGATCGTGCTTGAATTTTGACTGGTGCACGCGTCCATCGTGGGGACGTCGCTTGTACAGCGCTTCATAAGCGGACATGCAAGTTTTGTTTATCGGAATTTCCCGATCGCTGCCATTCTTCGTGCCTTCAAGTTTTATTCGCTTTCTCTTGAAGGAAATCTGGGGCCACTCCGTCGTGTACTGCTCACTCTTGCGCGTTCCGGTGTTGAGAGCGATATCGAACTCTTCCATGTGGTCTGGGCAACGTTTATTGATTGCTTCACGCAATATCGTCTCTTCCTTACCGGAAGGAACCGGATGCGTCCGTTGCTTTCCGGTCTTTGTTCTACAAGCCGCGCGGGGTTGCTTGTGACCTTGCCATCCGCGAGCGCGTTCTTGAATGTTCTGCCAAACACATTCTTGTAGCGATTCTTCGTCGCCGCCGCGCACTCGTGGGCACTGAGCCACGCGTCAATATCAGACGGTTTGATATCGTCCGCGACGCGATCTCCAAAATCTTTCAAAATGATGTTCATTCTGATCCGGAAGCTCTTCACGTCCTTTCGTCCATGCTCGATGTATCAGTCAATCGCTTCCTGGGCGATGACCTTAAACCGAAGGCCCCTGTGTTTCATATTCGTCGGGAGTTTCACGCCCCGCAGAGCATCGTCTTCCTGACCTTGTACAACTTGATAGCGTCGCCTCGACGACCCACCTTCTCGCGCCGCTCTCGACCGTCGATGTAGTAGCGAATCCACCAGATGTTAGAACCGGCCTCCTTTTTCGAAAACTCCTCGTTCCTTCTTCTCAATCTTTCTCGGCATGGGATTGATCCTCTGAAATCCACAATAGCAAACGAGGAACAAACCGGCACCAGAACCGGCACCAGAACCGGCACCAGCACTTTCTGAGCACGAAAAAGCCTCTCGGGTCGAGAGGCTTTGGTCTTCGTAGCCTATTAAATTTTATCGCTTTATCTTGGTGCCGGGAGGGGGGGTCGAACCCCCACGAGGTTGCCCTCGGCGGATTTTGAGTCTGATTTTAGGCGTTTTGCAGGGTGTTGCATCTGAACGCATACAACCGCAACAAGCCTAATATTTGCATATAGATACAAGGGCACGATGAGCTGCAATGCAGCGCAGCTAAAAGCAGACAAGTTGGTAACGAACAGCCACCAAAACAGCCACCAACATCACGGCGGATTTCTTTCGGACTTTAACAGCACTAAGCTCTCAGAAGTTTGCGCAGTGGCTGTTTTGATGGCTGTTTTATCCCGGATGTTATTGCATTGTTTGAACTTAGGCTAAGAGCAGTTTGGGCCAGGTGGATAATCTCCACTTTGTAGTTGATTATCTTCACCTAATGGATGGTCCAGGTCGTTTTCATGTCGTAAGGCTGATCACTTTCTTTGCGGCGTCCCGTTCGGAATGTTCAAAGGCGTCTGCAAAGTGCTCAAGCTCTTCGTCACTCATGCCAAGGCCGCGTCCTGCCTTGTGCCAGTTGTCCACGGCGTGAGCGACTTCACTCAATATTTCCTTGGCTCTTGCGGGCTTGATTCGAAAATAAGCGATCACGGACATAAGGGCGTCTATGGTCATCTCGGGGCCTGCATCCTCGGAGATCCATGTCTTCAATTCACGCACGCGCTCGGGCGACGGATTGATGTCAAAGGCAGGCGACAACCGCCAGAATTCCCGGCCTTCATGCAGGAAACCATGATTGCGCAGATGGTCGTCAATATTCGTAATCAGAATCGAGAAGGCGATACGCCGCCATAGCTCTTCAATATCGGTTTGTACTTCGGCCCCATGTACGCGGATTGCATCCACGATCTCTGTGTACGAATGGATATCGGCTTCCGTCACCTCAATACCTAACATTGTCGCCGCGGAGATATACATAATTCGATCTCCGCGGCCTCGCCGGTCGAAACGGCGGATCAGTGCCACGGGCAAATTTTCGCTCATCACGATGCGCGCAGCGGCGGCATTGATCCCAGCCTGCTTGGCAAGGGTGAGAGCGAGCACTTCCCCCTTGGTGACGGCGCGCTCGTCCGTAATGCTCGGGAACTTGCCAATGGAAAGTGCGCCATCTTCGTCAACGACCGTGCATTTCGGGCGCATTCCGCCAAGTGACGTTCCACGCCCACGCAGGTACACCAGGTCTGCCGCTGTCTCTCTGTTAGCCTCAAGGGCGCGCGACGCGCTAAGCAAATGCCCAAGCTCGATGAGTGGTGGAGCCTTCCGGCGTCCTTCTCCGTGTGCGCGCTGGAACACATTGTTTTCGTCGCGAAAACGAAGCGCACCAACGCGGCTGATATCATCCACAGCCAGCAAATAATCAAGCGCATTGAGCGGCTGTGCCTCGTCTTCCTTTCCTTCACGTCGCAGCTCCTGTCTACGTTTGACGTGATCGCGCATGATGACACGCTTTGCCCACCCGTCGGGCTCGGTATCCGCAATCGCGGCATGGAATAGAGAGCCCTCTTTGGATTTGCGATGAAACTGTGGTCCCGCCTGGAGCGGGAGCGTCGGGCCGAGAGCGAAACGCGCGCGGTCGCCAAGCCAGCCTGCTGCGTACTCGAAAGCAGCGTTTTCGCGGCGTCCTTGCAGGTCGTAACGCAAAGTACCGATCTGCGGACCATCTCCCAGCACTACGTCAATGGTGCGCTTCATGGCCTTGCTACCCGCGCTTTCTTCATGCGTACGCGCTTGGGCAGACGTTCTTCATCTAGAAGAAGGCCGACATCGTCGCGGCTCACATCAATAAGGCTTCTCAGAGGATCGCCAAAGCCCAGGACGAAGAGCGCCATCGCATAAACGCCGAGACCGACTCCGGGGTCTCCCTTTTCAGCGCGGAGGTAAGTGTTTTTGGAGACACCCATTCGCTCGGCTACAGTAAGGACTGTCAGTCCCCGTTTACGCCGCGCGGTCGCAAGATCGCTGCCGAACTTGGTCAACGACCGCCTGACAGCGGGAGGGAGAACATCTGAGACACTCGATCTCATCTAAGGCTCCATACATAAAGCCTTATGGCCTTATATGGACCAATATATAGGACTTTATGAAGCGTGTCCAGAGTTGGAGTTCTACAGGCCGGTAGCATGCTTGCGGCGGTACACAATACCTCAAATATTTTGAGGTATTGCGCCTTCCTTCTACGAGCAGGCGATATTTCGATCCGTTTACCTACTCATCCAACGATCCGTTCGGGATGGTCGCCACGCACATACTTCCGCAAGTCGGCCACAGGAATCAAAACCCTTCCGCCAATTCTCCTGGTCGGCAATTTTCGATTCGCTATCAGGTAATCAAGCCCACGTTGACTGATGGAGAGTAGCTGGGCCGCTTCACCTCGACTGACAAGCAGCTTCTCCTCGGCTGGAATTGTGGCTCGCGCTGGTGGCTTCTCGTGTGCGGTGTCGATTGCCTGCATTGTCTGCTCCTTTGATAAAGAACTCGTTCTGCCTACAAACCCAATCCGTATCCCATGCTTCGCTCCACCACATGCTCTGAAGCTGGGCCGATCCTCGGTCCTCCCGAAATAGCCTGTTCCGGCTGGAGCGCGCTCTTGTGTGAAACATCGTGGCTCAAGGCCTGCACCAGCTTGTCGCGGTCGTTGGTGAAAATTTGCGCGTCCCACTGTCCCCGAGAGACGGACACATAAGCCATGCGGTGATTCAGCAAGTCTTTGGCTCCAAGCTCAGTGTCCGCATGAATCAGCACACGTTCTGCTGTCTGTCCCTGGCTCGAATGGCTGGTGACAGCGTAACCGTGGTCGATGTGCGGGAAGCCACGCACCCTGACTTCAACATTGCGTCCGCTATCAAGTCTCAGGTGCATTGAACCGTTCGCGCCGATGTTCTCAATGCTGGCAAGTTCACGATTGGCAGTCTTCAGTTCTTGATTAGGTGCCGTAAGTTGAATACGATCACCGACGGAAAACGCCTTCGCTTCAGTTCGATACACGGAGACGCCCATCTGGCGTCGTGGATCGTAGGTTGTCTGCTCCCCGTTGCCACGCAGAACCGTAAGCAAATTCTCCTGACCCTTCACAGCGAGAACACGCGCATACTCTCCTTTACCAATGCCGGTTTCCTTCGATGTCCGCGAATAATGCAGTACGTCGTTGGGCTGATACCGCTGTGCCCAACTGCGATCCGCGCCGGTCAACTCTTGCCGTGGGACAAGCACCTGCATGGCATGTTCCCGCTTGTCAACGATGCCTTGCTTCTGTAGCTCCCGATGAATCACGGTATTGATCTCAGCACGGGAGCGATTGTCCGGTGACACGACAAGCGTATTTTCCGGCGAAGCTGCATACTCCCGCGCTATTGCAGCGATTCGCGCTTCACGCCCAATTACCTCATGCACTCGGCCCTGGATGTCGAGACTTTCGATTGCCGCTGCGACATGACCACTCGCCAGCATCTCTACCGCTTCCTTCAACTCTGGGTCACGCTGTCGCAGAATCTCATCCAGCTTCACCGTGTGCATCCCAGATTCCTGAAGTTGAGCAAAGGGGCGGCCAGCCTCTACGCTTTCATGCTGACGAACATCGCCCACGAGCAACACCCGATCATTCCGGTGAAGACGCAAAAGGAACTCGTGCATCTGCCGTGTGGACGCAAGAGAAGACTCATCAAGCACGTAAAGTCGCTTCTCTCCTGTGTCGGGCCGATCACCTCTGGCTAAATGATGCTGAAGCGTCGATGTCATCATGCCAGCTTCAGCGAGTTTCTGCGCGGCTCGGCTTGTGGGTGCAAATCCTTCGACACGGTAGCCCTGTGCTTCTACGCCTTCACGAATGACTGACAACGTGGTCGTCTTACCCGCGCCTGCAACACCGTCAAGCCCAATAACCTTTTCGCGGGACAGGAAGATGTCATCCATTGCTGCAACCTGAGACTTGCTCAATTCTGGATGGGCATCTTCGATGCGTATGCGCAAGATCGGAGATACCAGCATGGAACTCTCATACCGGCTTTCATTGCCGTTCTTCACAAGGCCAACGATTTCCCGCTCCAAACGAACCATCTCGGCTGTCGTGTACTGCGGTGCTGCTCTTCCATCTGACCGCTCAACCTCGCGGAACTCTCCGTTCCGCACACGCTGCTCGAATTCTTGTCGAACCTGGCTATACGTCGCATGGCCCATACTGCGATCCATTGCTGCCTGCAAGATGCTTCGCTCATCCTGCACCGCTGACCGCTCGAAGACATGGTTGCGCGAATAAGTCACTGATTGCCGCGCGGTTTTCTCTGGCTGCTGTTCGACCCTGTGCTCGCGTTCCCGCGCCTGCGCTACGACGTAATCCGGCTGATTGCCGAACTTTGCCGCAAGATCACGATGACGTTCCAGCATCTCTTCACGCGAAAGAATGTCCTTGCTGTCTCTTGTGCGATGCGCCGCCACCTGGGCCGCTCCAGCACCATCACGGCCAATCTCTTGGAGGTGCTCTTTGATCTGCGCACGCCGTGGACTCGATGCTTCCAGATACTCTTGTGCGTATCCCCTAATTTCTGGCTGCCCATGTTGACCACGCTCGATCTCGTAACCAAGTCCTTGCAGCCGCATGGCAAGCTCGGAGCGATACACACTTGTCGCATAGTGCTGTGACTGAAAGAGACTGCGCTCCTGCAACGCGCGGGTCTGGCCATTCTCACGTTCTGTGATATTGAAGATGACTGCATGGGTATGAAGCTGGGGAGCTGCGTATCCATCAACAGGACGCGCGGTGTCATGCTCGAAGGTTGCCGCGACAAACTTGCCCGTTGTCTCAGGCGCATGAACATTGCCGATGCGAGCCTGCGTGTAACGTTCCAATTCATACAGCGCAACGCGAACGCTTTCACGATGTGCCTCACGCACGCGTTCATCACCGCCAACAAGAGCTGTCACCGATACGGACTTCGGCGCAGAGAACGTTGCATCCCAACCTGCGCGATGTTCCGCGCTCGTGATTTGCTTGCCGTATTCGTTCTCGTAAGTCTTTGCAGGCTGATGTCGAACAAGTTGCAGAGCACTCTCTGGATGCTGGCCTTCGCTTAGCCGCGCGAATTGCTCATCAGCCACGGAGCCATGCAGACCCCATTCACGCGCAAGCTCTCCCTGCCATTCACTGTGCCCCTGACGATCACGGCTCCAGTAGTTCTGCTTCTCTGACGTGAACTCTCGCGCATGGTATGTGCGGGCTTGGTTGGCCGACAGCGCTTTGGAAATTGTCAACATGCGTAGATGCCTCAATACGTGAACTGCAAAATCTCGCAACTGCCTGCTGCATAGCGTAACTCTAAATGTGGAAATGTAGGGCCTAATTTCAAAAAATATTTTCTATGCGATAGTCGCGAATACCCGCATGGATATTGAATGAAACATCTATTGCACATTTAATCCATCGCACATAACTAACCCAATATGACCTCTTCTAGCAGACGAAGACGCGCACGAATGCATAGACACAAACAAGGTCAATGAAGGTCTCTTTGAAGTTTGAATGTCAGAGGATATGGAAGGTCGTGGGGGAGTGCTTTGAGGGTCCGCGAAGCTAGTCGATCCACTGCGATTTATCCCACGGCTTAGTGGGTGCATCCCGGTTGCGACTAGCAGTTGATCCCGGAAAGATCATATGGCGCTTTGGCTTTACAGAAGAGACTACTTGAACAACCTGTTTTTCAACTTTCGAAGACATTTCACGTTCAGCGTGAGATGGTCTCTGATTAGCAGCCATAATGGGTTGTTCTTTGGGCTCTGATTGGAGTGCTGAAAGACTCGCTTTAGCCTTGGCAAAGAGACGATGTCTCCACTCTTGAGTTTGCTCTCGAAACTTCCGCCAAAGAACACTCCAATTGGAGGCGAACTCGACGCCATAAAGCTCTTCATAAAACCGTCTCCATTCACCCGCCAATTCGTGTCTGATCATGACTGCGACATAGAGGGCAAGGAACGGGATAACGCAGATGAAGGAGAGCGGTTCGGCGATCACTTCTCCGAACGTTCGGTTGTCGTAGAAGTCCTCTTGCAGGAAGCTTTCCAACTCGGATGACTTTCATCTCTGGACTGGCACCTTTACCAGTTCATTCCACCCCCGTTCGCGAGCCGAAGAGGACAGTCCAATCGGAAGCAATCCGGTTCCGTTTGAATCGACATCTTGAGGAATGACGATCTCGCTTTTCCGTCCCGGAGCCGCCTTGTAGACCCACTCAATTTGAGTCACACTCACGGGACTTTCAGCGTGTTTAGAACTGTCCCAATAAGTCACCAAATAGTAGCGTTGGAGCGGCGGCAATTCCCACCAAAACCACGCCAGAAATACAGCCAATGCCAGAGCCGGAATCGAGCACATCAGCAGTCCTGTTCTCCACGGAAACGCCCTGCGAAGAACCGGCCATTGCATGATGTTTTCTCCTCTTATTTGGTGCTGGTTTGCGAGCGCTTTCGGGAGAGGAATTCGCGGAGCTTTTGTTCCTTAATAGAGTCCGCATAGGCAGACATCTTGCGCATGTCTTCGGTGCTCAATGGCCCCTTCGATGCCTGAGCAAATAGGTTCAGCATGAGGTCCCGCATCCCTATGATCTCCGCCAATAAAACCGCGTCGGTTACCTCTTGTTGTGGCGAGCGGACAGACGCGAGAGCGGTGTCGCGCAGCCATTCGGATACCTTTTTCCCGGCCTTGGAAGCTGCTGTTTCGACCTCGCCAAGCTCCGCTTCCGTGAGCCTGGTCGCGATGGATTTGGTTCGGGAGGCTTCGCTTCCTGCAGGAGTAGCTGGAACTGCCTCTGCAATTTGCTGCGGTTTGATGTCAGTGGAGGCCATGAGCAGTAACACCTATTGAGACTTCTCTGATGTTCGCTTGGATGCTCCACTGGTTGGCATAGTTTCTATAACTACGCGACCAGTGGAGCATTTCATGCAGGCAAACGGCAACGAAGCTGCGCGTTTACCTCCGCAAACCCAAAACGGCAAGCTATTGTAGGAGTGGAAGTTAACGGATTGCTCTTCGGAGGCGCTTCACAGCACCCATTTGGGGATGACGTGTCAGCCCTAAACCCGCTGCGAAGCAGCGTAGACGCTTTTGGGGGACTCGCGCGCGGGGGAGAGCTTACTTTGTAAGCTCAGGGAAGAGAATCTTAGCCGCGATAATCACCGGGTCATTTTCGTAGGCACGATGCGCAAGTGCCTTGACCCGATTCCGAATGTCTTCTGGCGACCAGAAGACGAAGCCATTGTTTTCCAGGTGAACCCTCATCAGGTTGCTTTGAGTCAACGGCGGCTCACTCTTCTTCTGATAGACCTTCCCCGCCGCCAGACCCAGCTTCACCTTCGTATTTGAGTCCGCCATACCGTGGCTGATGAGATCTTGCTTTAGTCTTGCCAAAACAATCTCACGGTAGCCTCGCGAGGTGAAGAGCTTGTACCGCCCCTCTTGCACTTCATGCTCTCGTTGCAGGTCCTCAAGTCTGACACCTGGAGAGTTGAGGAACGACTTTACCTCAAACGCTATAACTTCGTTCTTGGAGAAGTTGAGTGCGAGCAGGTCAACCTCAGGCCGCGGGATCGAGTGCTTGCCGACTTGCCGCTTCTCTTCCTGTGTCACGTCAATCTTGAAAGACCTACGCACCCAGTAGTGGTCGGCCTCCAGCAGGGTCGCAATGATGCCCTCAAAATTGTCCATCAGTGGCTCCAACCTGTTGTCGCAAGTAGTCTTCCTGAGTGACTCATCTGCATCAAATCTCCAAGTCAACGATCTCCGGCTCAGACACCAGCATGTAGTGTTCATTCAGCACAGAAGCATTCACAAATTCACATCCATTGCTACCATGCACACGCCCCTGACCGCCATGTATGTGCCCGAACAGGTGGAGCCTGGGTGCGATCTTCTCGACAACTTCGGCCAACTCTTCGCAACCTAAATGTTCGGTCATCGGGCGGGATTGATCGAGAATCCCGAAAGGCGGTCCGTGAGTCACCAGGACATCTGTCCCCATCGGGATTTTGTCCCAATGCCGACGTATGGGCTGACCACGTTGGACGTTGAATGCCCAGTTGTTGAAAGGCGGCTGCACCGGTGATCCCCAGAGTTTCAGGCTCTCCACTACGACGCCCGAGTCCTCCAGGTAGATGCCGTTTGTGATGAGGGCACGAGCTGGTATGGGGTGTGACTCGAACAACCGATCATGGTTTCCAGCGATGACAATCTTGTGTGCATGAGGCTGACGACCGAGCCATGCGTTGAAGTCAATGATCTCGCGCGGTGCATTGCCGTAGGTCATGAAATCGCCCGCGTGAATCAGGATGTCGCCATCGGGCACGCGGAGACCGGCGTGTTGTCCGTGCGTGTCGCTGATACAGATGATTCGCACTTTTGCCATCGTCAGTAGCCCTGCGATTCTTCTTTTTCTGCCGTTAACTTCCTCATCTCGATATGCTTCGCTTTCGCCCCTTCCTTGACCTTCATGACAGCCTGAATCTCATCGAAGTGCCAAGGGCGGAAGTCGTGGCTATCCACCCCGACGTCCATCGACAGAGAGATCGGATCGTCTGGCAGATTGCCGTGCGAATGCCCATAGAGCTGCCATGTCCCGCGTGAATGGCTGGGCCATACCTTCATCGCATAATGGCACAAAACTATCCCCTGCTTACCAACATGAATCTCTGACAGTGAGCTCCAGGATGAGAAGAGATGCTGAAGTTTCTGCGTCGTCTTATCGTGATTGCCGTCGATGAAATGGATGGTCCGGCAGGCCAGCCGATGACGATACGCCGCCACATCGTCAGGCTTACCGAGACAGAAGTCTCCGAGGAAGTAAAGCGTGTCGTTGGGCTTCACGCTGGCGTTCAGTCGATCCACAATCGCCTCATCCATCTCCCGCGTATCTGCGAATGGGCGATTGCAGTATCGAATGATATTGAAGTGTCCGAGATGAAAGTCGGACGTAAACCAAGTGTCAACCATGATGACGATTATGCAGGAACGGTTCCCGCATTGCTTATGCAGACAACCGGGTTTCCCCGTCGGTGGCGAGTCCTGCGGAAATGGCGATTTTCAGGGTTCATTGGAACTCCACTGTTGTCCTTGCCGTTGCCTTTGAATTGGCAGGTGGCATGTACATACATGCCGAATGCCTCCTGGCGAAGGTGGGGTAGCAAGGCGCAAGGGAGGGGTCTACCCACCCTTAGAGAGGGAGCCGAAGGCGGAACGGAAAGGGCGGAGCGGAGCGGAGGTCTGCACAAGCGAAGCGCGGAAGACTGGGGAAGCCATTGCACCGCGCGAGGGCAGCGCCCTTAGGAAGGTTTGGTTCCCTTATTCGCGCTCGTCAGAGCGCATGAGTTGCTTACGTATTGCAGAAGGAGAGAGCGAAATAAGCCACCTACTTGGGGTTTGCGGCGTTATATGCCCATACGACTGATGTAAATTGGTACGCAGCTTGCCCGACCACTTTCATGGAATTCGATAGCTGTATGCCTCAACTCTGTCTAGCCGAAGGAGATTCTTAGCGATGTCTGACCGGAAGATAGGCCTCACAATCTTTCTTCTGAAAGACAAGAAGCTTGGTGCTTTTGAGGATGAGTTGATCGCTCCCCTTCGCGAGTTGGCGATTCCCGTGGCTGAGCCACTTGACGGTTTTTTCATACCGCTCCCTGCAGCTAATGATGCAGCTCCAGTTTGGGTAGCACCTGTCGGATCGTTGCTTGCACAGCCAATCGGAATGGATATGGAAGCAAAGGCTCCGGGAGGATTGCTTGTTCTTCGTCACTCCGGGAGAACCTTCGTCGTGACGTTCGGACACGCTTGGCAAAAGCTTGATGACGGCTGGCTTGAGCGCGATTTTGGACTTCGGGTCGCCCTAAATGTGATTCCAAGAAAAGAGCTCGTCGAAATCCGAGCAGAGCAGGTATTCGCAAAATGGCATCTCGCTAGTGAAAGAGCACCACGCGCATCTTCAGTTGAAGAATTTGGGGTCGATTTCGACCGTGATTTAGTCGCTGTACTGGAAGGTGTTCCAAGCATCAGTCCTTCTCTGGGTAAGACCATCAGAGGCAGTACGAGCCTTAAAGTCAACCTTCCCATCTCGGCCTTGGCGAATGTTTTTGATATCGCTTTAGATCGGTTTGGAAGCGCTGATTACAAAAAGGACTGGCCTGAGATGGACAACATCAGCCCATTGAAGGATGAAGAGATCATCTATCTATTGGAGGAACAGCTCGGGATCGATCTGGGCGATGTTAACGCAAGAAACAAGATTGCGATGTTCACTCCCTCGCAGAGGAAAGGAGAGATGTTTATCGCGGATTCGTATGTCTATGGAAGACTCGGTAAGAATCCTGCATCATCTCCCTACCTAACAATGGAGGGCTGGATCAATAGTCTCGCGCGAAGTGGCCTCGACCCTTCCTTAGAAGTAGCAAAACAGTCTCATGTCCACGCATTCGATGATTCCGGTGGGACGCCGCGAGATGTCTCAGTTTTTGATTGTTTCGGCTATGAATACTCAGACGGGACGCGAGTTTACGTTTTGTCTTCCGGTGCTTGGTATGAAGTTTCAATAGACTTCGTCCAGAGTGTTACTGACTCCATTGTCAGGGTAGCGCCTCCGCCATTCGCGCTAACTGCGTGGAATCGAGCCGACTCCGAAGGAGAGTACAACAAAGCGTGCTCAGGGAATCATGGATTTCTAAACTGTGACGCCAAGAACATTTTCTTCGGCGGTGGCCGATCTCAACTCGAATTCTGCGACATGTTAGACCCGAACACAAAGACCTTGATGTTCGCGAAAATCGTTTCGAAGTCGAGTGGAATGAGCCACCTGACCGAGCAGGTCCGACGAACGGCACAGTTGCTGTTCAGCGCTGACGGTGCTTACAGGCAGAAACTCATCAAACTGTTCGCAACCCACTATCCCCAGTTTGATACTACTTGGCTTCAGACACGCCCCAGAAATGGCGACTGGAACTTTTGCATGGTATCCCTTGGGAAAAAAGCCGATGAACTCCCATTCTTCGCCAAATGCGGACTTTCTAGGACTTGCAAAGAGCTGGCGGAGCAAGGGCATACAGTCTCTTATATTGACGTTTAGGTTTGGGACTGTTTCGGATTCGGCGTACTCAAACAGAGTTGGCACCTGCTTCATTGACCATAGCACCTTACCTGATCGTCGGGCGGCAACCTTACTCGGTAGCGACTGCCGAATCTCGCGCCCTCAATGCCTCATAAAGCTGTGCCGGTCCCAGCAGGACTTCTTTGAGACCACTGCGTATATGCTCAGATTCAAGTGCCTGCTTGCTGAGAGACGACAGAGCCGAAGAAGCATCCATGATGGCATTGATGAGTTCGTGATTCAGATCGGGCGAGTTAGCAAACTGCTCCTTGCTGTTGCTCACGGCCTGCTGCCGCAGTGTGTCCGACTCCATCAGCTTCCCCTTGATGACATCGTTGACGTAAACGAGTTTGTCACCCTCGGTTGTGTCTGCTCCGAAGAGGTCATTGACCTTTGCGATAATCTCCCCGAGACGAGCCTTTTCCTTCTCCTGCACCGAGCCTGAGCCCGCATCGGTAAGCGGCTTTAACGTCGGCGAGTCTCCCCCGCCAAGAGGTAATGCACGGTTCCCACGATCACGCAGAATGTGGTGCGTCAGCACCACCTGAGAAAGATCGACACCGTCGCGCTCTCGCCCGAATTCAAGCAGCGGCATTAGCCGCTTATAGAAGATGGCTCGCTTCTCCAGTCCAGTATTCCCATAATCGAAGATCTGCGACAGGAAAGTATAGGCATGACCAAAGCTGCCCATGTCGCGCTTAAAGAGCATCAGCGTCTCCATCTCGGCATGAGCGTCTTCGACCGCACTATCGTCCGATGCCGTCTTCGCAGTCTTCCAACGGTCATGCGCGGCTTTGAACTGACGCACTAACCTATCTGCCACTGGCTCCAGAGCGCGCACGAGATCGCCCTGTTTCGACTGCGGATTCAATTCGACCGTCGCTACACGTTCTACTTCGAACTCATCATAGTGTCCGGCTGCGTCCAGCTTGGCACGCAGGCTGTAGACAAGGTTTGGATCGGTCACGTCTTCTAGCGTGGCCGTAGTGTAGTACGTGCGGAAGGCCTCCAACACTTCTTCGGCCTCATTCACAAAGTCTAGGACGAACGTCGTGTCTTTGATGCCGAAGGTGCCGGAGTAGGCGCGGTTCAAGCGTGATAGCGTCTGTACTGCCTGAATCCCGCCGAGCCGCTTGTCCACGTACATCCCACAGAGCAAGGGCTGGTCGAAGCCAGTCTGGAATTTGTTGGCGACGAGCAGGATTTGATACTCATCCGTTTTGAAGGCCTCGCGAATATCGCGGCCACGCAGATTCGGATTCAATGCCTTACTCATCTCAGTGAACGGGTCTTCGCCAGACTCTTTATCGTTCACCTCGCCGGAGAAAGCTACCAATGCACTCAAGCGGTAGCCCCGTGACTGAATGTATTTCTGCATGGCGAGCTGCCAGCGCACCGCCTCCAGACGACTCCCTACGACGACCATCGCCTTCGCGTGGCCTGCAAGCAGCGGTTGCACATTCTCAAGGTAGTGCTCGACTACTACTTGCACCTTCTGCGAGATGTTGTACGGATGCAGCCGCACCCAACGCATGATGCCCTTCATCGCAGTGGAGCGTTCCACCTCGGTCTCGTCGTACTCCTTGCCGTCATGTGCGAGCCTAAAGGCGAGCTTGTAGGTCGTGTAATTCTCCAACACGTCGAGGATGAATCCCTCCTCGATCGCTTGCCTCATGCTGTACACATGGAATGCCTCGGGCACGTTCGTCGGCCCTGCTGGCTGGTCTGGCTCTGGCCTGCGTCCAAACAACTCCAAAGTCTTTGCCTTCGGTGTCGCCGTGAACGCGACGTAGGTGATGCCCGTATCGGCGGTGCGAGCCGTCATCTGCGCTCGTAGCACATCATCGAAGCCAACTTCGCCGCCGTCCTCGATCTCCTGCCACTCTTCGGCACTGAGCACCTGCTTCAACTTCGCAGCTGCTTCACCAGTCTGCGAACTATGCGCTTCATCGGCAATTACGGCGAAGCGCTTGCCCTCAGACGCTGCCAGCTCGCGAACCTTCTCCAGTGCAAACGGGAACGTTTGAATAGTGCAGACGACGATCTTCTTATCGCCGGAGAGGGCTTCGGCAAGCTCTTTGCTCTTGCTGCCGCTGACGCCCTTGATACTCGTCACGACGCCAGTCGTGCGTTGGAAGTCGAAGATGGCATCCTGCAACTGCTGGTCGATCACGTTGCGGTCGCTTACCACGATCACCGAATCGAAGACCTTCTTGTGCGCTGCATCATGCAGGTCAGCGAAGAAGTGAGCCGTCCACGCAATCGAGTTCGTCTTTCCCGACCCTGCCGAATGCTGGATCAGATACTTGCCGCCCGCACCTTCCGCCTTCACGGCATTCAATAGCTTCCGTGTCGCGTCAAGCTGGTGGTAGCGCGGGAACAGATAGCGGGTCAGCTTCTTCTTGTCGTCCTTTTCGGTGACGAGGTAGCGGCCCAGGATGTCGAGAAAGCTCTCGCGTTCCCAAACTTCCTCCCACAGATAGCTCGTGCGATGACCGGATGGCGATGGCGGGTTCCCCGCCGCGCCGTGGTCGCCCTTATTGAAAGGCAGAAACCGAGTCGCTGGCCCCGCCAGTCGAGTCGTCATCTGAGCTTCGGAGTTGCTAACGGCAAAGTGAACCAGAGCACCACCCGGAAAACTCAGCAGCGGCTCGGCCTTCTGACCTTTCGGCTGCGGATGCCGGTCGAACCGGTACTGGTCTACCGCGTCCTTCACACTCTGGGTAAAATCCGATTTCAGTTCCACCGTGGCGACGGGCAAGCCATTCAGAAAGAAGACGAGATCAAGACAATTCTCATTGCCTTCGGAGTAACGCACCTGCCGGACGACGCGCAGACGGTTGGCCGTATACCGGGTCATGATCGCGGCATTGATGCCTGAGGCAGGACGAAACTGCGCCAGGGCAATCTTGCTCTTTACTGGGAATAGCTCGATGCCGTTCCGCAGCACATCCAATGTTCCGCGCGTGTCCAGATTTTGCCGGAGCTGGTCGAGTAGACGGGTATCGGCGGCGAGGCCGTGTCCTTTCGCCAATGCCTGCCATGCCTCCGGCTGCGACTCCTGCACCCACGCAATCACATCCTCGGGAAACAGCGCTTGCACTCGGTCGTACTGTGCGGAGACGCCTTCTTCATAGATCCAGCCATGCTGCCCGAGGTGCTCGGCGATCTCGACCTCGAAGTGAATCTCTTTATGCAGGCTCATGGGCTTCCTCGGTTGTGGTTTCAATCTGTCCGGCTGTATGTCGTGTGTGCTTGCCATAGCCTACCGGAGCCAAACCTTTGTCCTTCATCCATTGCAGAGCCTTCTTCCATCGCTCTGGCGCAATCTGCTCCTTGCTCTTATGCCAGCGTTCTGCGCTTGAGGCCTCATGCAAGATGGAGGCATCATCGGTTGGTCCACCGTCGATCAGCAAATCGTTCCATGCTGCATAGAGGGTCGAAATAATCTCACATTCTCTGGTTCTGAAGTTCCCAAGCAAACTTAGGACTTCGTCGATCCGTGGCATCTCGTGCTGCCAATGGGTAAGGTACTTCTTGTGTTCGCCACGCTTTTCCAGTGGTCGATACACATAGCGCTCGCCTTCCTTGACCTCTTCAAACCACTTCTGCTTCTTAAGGTTCTTGCTAATCCCAGCCATAGCTCTTGCATCGAATGGGCCTGCGGCTTTGCGGCTGTAGTCTCCCTGCAGCTCGCTGACCTGGCCGTGATATTCGCAAAGGTGAATCAGCTTCTGCAGCTTGATTCTGCCCATTCGCTGGCTGTTATAACGGTCAAGAATCTCCGCGGCGAGCAACTGGTGTGCGAACCCAGAACTGTACCGCGTTGCGTTCATCACCGGCTTTGCCATATAGGCGCGAACGTCGATCTTGCCGGTAACGACTTCGGATATGAGAGCGCTGCGGCGCTCCTGAAGTCGTTCGATTGCAACATGAGCCAAAGCGCTCAATTCATCGATCTGTGGAATCTTCTGATCCAAGTACGAAGCAATCTCGCGCTGCTCTTCTATCGGGACCAGTGGGAGATCGATCAATACGAAGTGAGAGTAGCGTAGATCTTGACCATCCCTGATAAGGTTTGTTGTCGAACGCAGAGCCTGTATGTAGGCCATGCTCTTGAAGAGGTATGCAAAAAATGGCGGGTGAACATTTTTGATTGGTGCCAGTACAACGTAATGAAATGTGACCGATCCAAACAGTTTGCACCATTCAATGCCGCCTTGAAAGCTGCGGAGGCTTATTACGAAATCATTAGGTTCCACGTGACGCAGGCTGTCGGTCCCCTGAATCACTTCCACCACACGCCGCCCCTCAAGCTCCACGAACTCTGACTGAAATAACATTCCGTATTTCTGTGAAGCGGTCAATTGCTGGTCGGAGGCCCAAGCGCGCTCATTTCTCAACCGGAACAATCGGCGACTTCCGACGACCGCCCAAGAAACAGGAATGTTTCCGAGCCATCCAACACCTGAAGGCTTCGTTGCGCGTGATGGATCGATTCCGTTAGTGACTGCATGCGAGATCATCGCCTGGCGCTTCTCTTTCAGGAAGTCGATTAGGCGACGCTGCTCATCGATGAGTGTGTCAATCTGTTCAAGCTCATGATGCAAGAAATTGGTGATGACGTGGAATTCTTCAGAGGAAGATGGTAGCGCAAAAACAAGATTGCCGATCTGCTCAAAATTCAAGCCGTCGCGTGCGGCTCCATTCTGGACAAGCTCGATCTGACTTCTGATGACGCTTCCCTGTATAGCGGTCGCGAGAAAGTCGCGGGAATTACTGTCTGGAATCCGGATGATACAAACGTGCTGGCTGACATTGGCTGCCCCTAGCGAGCTTGGGACCACAGATGTGCGACCAATTGATCCACCAGTAACATTTAGCAAAATGTCTCCGGCTTGGACTCTGGTGTTATCCATCTCCTCGTCCATTGCCGGACTGATGAAGACGACATCGTCTAGCCTGAGTCCTGTGTCGTGAACATTCTGACTGCGCAGAAAGATTACGCCCTCTGAAACGTAGACCTCGCTTCCACCTCGCGGTGTCTTGCCGCTTCCTATTTTCGTGGCGACGCGCTTTACCTTGGTGACTTCCCAATGTTCCGGCACTGCACCCAGCCACTCCACGCCGCTGTCCTTGTATCGCTCGTAGCGCGGAAAGCTCATAGTTCGTCCTCATCGGGTGATTCGGGAGCCTGGAGCATCTGGCTCCACTCGTGGAGCTTTTGCTGTAGGACGGTCTTGGGAATCATCTGCGTCTCGTACTGAGCGACCAGTGCCGGGGAGAGATGGCGGCTCATGGCGTACTCCACAACCTCGTCGTTCTTGCTTCGGCAGAGCAGGACGCCGATGCTTGGGTTTTCATGCGGGCGTTTACGATCCCGGTCGATGGCTTCCAGATAGAATGCCAGCTTGCCCATGTGCTCCGGCTCGAAGCGGCCAGTCTTAAGCTCGAATGCCACAAGACATTGCAGGTCGCGATGATAAAAGAGCAGGTCAAGTTCAAAATCCTGGTCGCCGACCTGCACGCGCACCTTCTCGCCGACAAATGCAAAACCGTCGCCCAGTTCCATGAGGAATTGACGGAGATTGCGCAACAGCGAGGTTTGCAGATCAGCCTCGCTATGGCGCTGCGGCAGATCGAGAAAGTCGAGCAGGTAGCTGTCCTTGAAGACGCCCGTGGCGTCCTGCGGCAAAACTCGCGACGGTGTTGCGAGTTTTAGATCGGAGAGCATAGTCCGCTCGAAGGCCGAACTCTGAATCTGGCGGGCAAGCTCACGGTGAGACCAGTGGCCGCGAGTCGCGGCGATCAGGTAAAACTCCCGTTCTTCTGCGGATTTGCACTGAACCAGCAACTGGTGCTTGGTCCACGACAAAACTCGCAACAGCGTTGCGAGTTTAGGGCTGTCGGCATACAGTTCGTAGAACTGCTTCATTCGCCAGAGGTTAGAGGCAGAGAAACCCTTCAGATCTGGGGCCTGCGCCAAAAGCCACGCGGACAGCTCCTTCACGACACCCTTGCCCCAGCCAGCCTCCGCTACTTTGCGCGACAGATGTGCGCCAACCGCCCAGTAGGTCTCAATCAAAGCTACATTAACGGCCTCATACGCTTTGGCGCGGCCAGTCCGGATTATGCCGAGCACTTCCGAGAACTCAGAGTGTTTCAACGCGAGTTTGGTGCTCATGCACTCAACCCCGCAATCATCGTCAGGATACGGTCGGTGACGACCTTGAGGTCGGCGTCGATCTCCGCAAGCTCCCGTGGCGGCTTGAAGACATAGAAATGCCGGTTGAACGGGATCTCATACCCCACCTTTGTTTTTTCATGGTCGATCCAAGCGTCCGGCGTATGAGGCAGTACTTCGCGCTCGAAGTAAACCTCCACATCCTCACTGAGCGGAACATTCTCGGTGTCGCGGAGGTCTGCATCGGGCATCGGCTTTCCCTTCATCTTGCCCTTGGTGCCAAAGACAACTTTACCTTTGCTATCGCGCAAAGGGCGTTCGACTGTGATTGTCCGGTAGCCAAAGCTCTCGTTCGGGAAGATTAGCGAAATCGGTATACCATCGCGCCGAACCTCCTTGAACTCGCAGAAGATACGCGTGATCTCGTCGATGTGCTCCGGGCTAAGCTCCTTGCGCTTGTCGCCCAGGCTCTTTCGCATCCGCTGCCAGAAGCCGGAGGCGTCGATCAACTGCAGCTTGCCCTTGCGGTGCGGCAGCTTGTGGTTCGTCACGACCCACAGGTATGTCGAGATGCCGGTGTTGTAGAACATCTCCGTCGGCAACGCGACGATGGCCTCTACGAGGTCGCTCTCCAAGAGATACTGCCGGATATTGCTCTCCCCGGAACCGGCCCCGCCAGTAAACAGAGGCGAGCCATTCTGGACGATACAAAAACGCGCCCCGCCATCGGCGAGCGGGCGCATCTTTTTCACCAGATGCAGCATAAAGAGCAACGAGCCATCTGAGATTCGAGGGAGCCCCGGCCCAAAGCGCCCGTTGAAGCCCTGCTCCTCATACTCCTTGCGGACGGCCTTCTCGGATTGCTTCCACTCCACGCCGAACGGCGGATTTGAGAGCATGTAGTCAAAAACCTGATGCGCGTGACCGTCGTTGGCGAGCGTGTCACCCGGCTTGATGTTCGCGACATCCTGCCCCTTGATGAGCATGTCCGCTTTGCGGATGGCGTAGGACTCGTCATTTAGTTCCTGGCCGGATACGGTGAGTCGCGCCTTCGGGTTGTGCTCATGTACCCACTCCCCCGCCACCGAAAGCATTCCGCCCGTACCTGCGGTCGGGTCATAAATGGTCCTGACGACACCTGGTTTGGAAAGAACGTCGTCATCCTCTGCAAAAATGAGATTGACCATGAGCCGGATAACCTCGCGCGGCGTGAAGTGCTCGCCAGCGGTCTCATTGGACAGTTCGGCAAACTTGCGGATCAACTCCTCGAAGATGGTGCCCATGTCCGCATTGCTGACCTTGTCCGGGTGCAGGTCGATCTTGCTGAACTTCTCGGTGACGAGGTAAAGCAGGTCGGCATTGGCGAGCCTGTCGATCTGCGCTTCCAGCTTGAAGCGGGCGAAGATGTCTTTGACGTTAGGTGAAAAGCTGTGCAGGTACGCCGCCAGATTGACAGCGATATTGTCCTGGTCGCCGATGATGGCCTTCAAATCCATTGGCGAGGTGTTATAGAACGTGGCACCGGAGGCACGGGTCAGGAACGGATTGACGCTGACAGCAGAGAATTCGCGCTTCGCCGCCTCCTTAAGTACGGCCTTCTTCGTAGGCTCAAGAACGCAGTCCATACGCCTCAGAACTGTAAACGGCAGAATCACTTGGCCGTATTCGTGGGGCTTGTACTTGCCACGCAGCAAGTCCGCCACGGCCCAAATGAAAGAGGAAAGATTCATCCTCGAATGTTACCGCGTTCGGCTGTAACCGCGTCACGATGACCTTGGAACAGTGATGGGACCACGGAATCATTACCATGCAAATCTGCCATTGCGTGTCCGATTTGCATGGTTGCTGTAATGCTAGTGGCTGTTCCATAGGACATACTGATACTCTATATCCGATGGAACGGCCATCGGAGGGCATTCGATGCGCGGAGTATACGAAAAGCCGGAAGGCAGCGGCATTTGGTGGATTCACTACTACGCGGCTGGAAAACGGCATCGTGAGAAGGTCGGTCGCAAGTCCGACGCTATGAAGCTGTATCAGAGCCGCAAGGCCGACGCGACTGCAGGCCGAAAGCTGCCGGAGTTGCGCGACAGCAAGGTAATGCGGTTCTCCGAGCTGATCGACGATGCCCTGGAATTCGTAGCCGATCATAAGGATCGACGCAGCTACATCAGCAAAGGCGAGATTGTCCGCAAAGCGTTTGGCCCGCGCCCTGCAGCAGAGATCACTCCACAGGAACTTGATCGCTGGCTCCGGTCTCACTGCAAGACACCCGCCACCGCCAACCGATACAAGGCCTTCATCTCGCTCTGCTATCGTGAGGGCGTTCACAACAACAAGACCATCATCAATCCCGCAAGACAGGTTCGCCACCGTCGCGAGGGAGTCGGTCGCCTGCGCTTCCTGACCCGCGAAGAGTATGACCAGCTCTATAAGATCATCGAACGCCGCTTCCCTGAGCACCTAGCCGAGTTCATCATCTCCGTCAGCACGGGTATGCGCTTGTCGGAGCAATACTCGCTCACCTGGGGACAGGTGCATCTCGACCGCCGCACCATCGACCTAACGAAGACGAAGAACGGTTCCGCTCGAACGGTTCACCTCAATGCAGACTCGGTCGCTGCTTTCCTGACGCTCAAACACAAGCTACATAAACCCGGCGATCCCATTTTTGTTCGGCAAGGACCTCGCTTCGACACCCGTTCGTGGTTTGTCCCCTGCTTACAGGACGCAGAGATCGAAGGCTATGTCTGGCACTGCAACCGCCACACGTTCTGCTCTTGGCTGGCGATGGCGGGTGCGTCGATCAAAGAGATTCAGGAACTCGCCGGACACAAGACGATCACGATGTCAGCTCGGTACAGCCATCTCTCGCCTGAGCATAGACTCTCAGTGATCGACCGGATTGCAAGCAATCAATCTGGCTTATGAAAAGCCTTTAATGTCGGCTGCGAAAAGCCGATTTTGGGGATAGGGATAGAGTCAGGCTCTCGTTACAAATAAGACTCGTGATGGACGGACAATACATCCGCCCATCATGGCAGCATTAGGCTAGACTGCTCGCCAATGATCAGGGATTCGCTTGTTGTTCAGGTGCCTAACACGAGCCACAAGGGGCCTATGCTCCCGTGCCTTAGCCCAGTCGATTGCCTGTTTCTGGGTCCCAAATGCACCAAGCATATGATCCGCGTGATCCTCAACAACATAATCGTTGATGGGTGATCCTTCTAGCCGGCCCTTTGGCCGAGCTTCTATATATACGTTCGCCATTTCGTTTCTCCTTAGATTGAATGACTAACAAATGTGTCATGTCGATACCAGTGGCGTATCAGACTACCTTGAAAACCTCACGTTGAACCGGCTGGATGGGGGACCACGCATAAGCTCCTCCCGAAACGGCGGACATATCTCCAGCACAGAAATTCAGAAGTTCGGCCCATGCAAAAGCCACTCCCAACGCTCCCAGACATGGGGCAGACGCATCGACGTTCTCAAACGTTACTCGGCCACACTGTCCAGGAGTTGCATCGAGTTTTGACAGAAACTCCGAGCCAACTGCCTCTCTTGTCACCTGCGGGCCATCTTGGAAGAATCGTAGTGCGAATTCTCGGTCAGGAGGTAGAGAGTGCCAAGACACGCGAGGTTGTAGAAAATTTGTGCCAACACCACACTCGATCAGCCTTCCGAAACCCGCTTCAACACCGACCCTGCGAGATTCCATATTGTCGAATCCAAGAAAGGCAACAGCTTCTTCCCCCAAAGGATTGCGCCATCCCCAAGAAATGCTTGTCGTCTCCCGCGAGACGACCCATCCCCATGATTGACAAATATTCCCAATCACATCAACTTTCGATTTTCCATCCCAGGTTTCGTTCGACTCAGATAAAAGTAGTTGCGAACGATAGTTGGGAAGCTCACAGGCATCACGATCGACCAAGTGCAGCAGAGGTGTGTTGTTGCCGTACATGAAGAATGCTAAGCATAGGAACGCTTGGCCAATCTGACCCGTACCAAGTACAGCGAGTTCGTTCGGCAGATGCGGAAATCTCGAAGCCACCTGCAGGGTCAACCGAGTGACCTTCCAGATGTCGTGAAATTTAGGTATACCCACAGCAGCGGCTAGAGCCGCAAACCCAAGATAACCAGCTAGCGCGCAGCATGCCAACGGAGATGCAGGTTTGTCGCCATCAACTTCGCAGCCATAGCTGATGGAGTCTCCCCGAGCATCACCCGAAACACTCGATGAAGGAGGCAAACTGGCCCCGAGAGTAATCGTTAGTCCACTGAATATGAAGTCGACGGATACAAATTGGCAGCGTCCGCTAAATGGAGCGGGCGATTGTAGGGGACCTGCCAAATCACATTTGATAAAAACGTGTCCAGTGAATTCTCGTTCGAGGATGCTGGTCAAAAACCAGATGCATGGCCAGAGGTCATGCAGAGTCGATCGCCCGGCCTCGACGATCACCAAGACGTCTTGAGCCAGCCGAGATTGGATCTCGATAGGATCAACCAGTCCTATCTCTGCCTTGAGAAGCCCATTGATAATTCGATCATTGTGCAATTCCTGACTCATTCGCTGATGATCCTCTTCGAAGCTTCGCCTTTGTTGAACCAATGCCATCCGGAATCTGTTCGAATATGGACCCCGGTCGTCCCGATGCACCACGAACGCTTACCGTAGTAAGGAACCACGAGAGACCAGAATCCGATTCGGGAGCACAACTGGTTTTCGCGGTCTACCCAACTCAGGTCCACCCACGACTCAGGATGCGTATGAATCATCCCTACCAAAACTTGCTCTCGGTCTGCGAGTTGTTGGTACAGCTTGTATTTGGCCTCCTCACTCAATTCCAGGGAGAGCGCACGGCCCTTGTCATCGCAAAGGTCATGATAGAAGTGAACATCTTGCACTAAGGATGTGGTTCCGCTGACGTGGCCCGTCCAGATGGCTCCGCTTTCTCTGTAGCCGGCGCTTCGCGTCTTCAGCCCTTCTAGTGTGTGGGCAAGTAACTCTGGCGTTATGCGGAGGCTGTCGTTAGCGACTTCCGGCGGTATCCGTACACGGGCAGGTGTAGTAACCTTCGCAAGAAGTTTAAGTATGCGACCACCTGATTTGTTTCTTTTGCCCATTGTCGTTCTCCTCGCCAGTCGGCGTGATTGCCTATATCAAACGCGCCTCTATCCTGCGGCCAGCAGACGAACGGCGTCCCTGCGGTATAACGAAATTTGACGTACCCCTCAAACACTTGATCCCCATCCGGCCAGAAACGAAGATCACAACACTTGGTATCCGGATCGACGAACAAGCATTGGATCGCTTGTGAGCCATACTGGGCACAATCAAGGCGCGCTAGGAACGTTCTTTCGTCGGGCGCGTATAGAGGGACGAAAACAACGTCCCCCTCCACACACGCTGTTCCCCAGAAGCCTTGCTCCACGCCATTCTTGTATGCGGTTGAATCAAGATCAGACACCAGACTCGCCATCAGCCATTCCGCTCTGGACCAGGCTTAACCATCCACACAGTGACGCAACCTTCTAAATGGCCGATCTTCTTAGCCTCGTTGAGAACAGGCCCCGTAGGGGAATCTCGATGGAGTTCAAGATTGGTAGCAACATCCGCAGAAACACGGAAGCGCTTGCAACCCCATTGGTGTACGCGTGACCATGGTGCAGAACGGGGGAAATGATGCCTTGCAGACTGTGATTCGAAACGTAGATCAATGCACGCCAGTTTCAGCTTGCCGTGGTGGTGTTCGGGATGAAGAACCTCAGGATTGGCCAGCTCTTCAAGAATCTCTTCTGCTTCGAGTTCAAGGAGCGCTGCGATCCGCCGAGCGACCTCCGGACGATCCACTTGGCCGAGGAATTCAAGGCTCACTGTTTCCACAGGGTAGCCGTGCCGTTCCAAATCAACCTTCACTAGAAGGTTTTCACCTGGGGAATGTTCGTGCATGTTCGCCTCTTTCTTTTATGTATTGCCACTTGGCTGGATTAGATTTTTTGGAGCGCAGTCTAGGGGGCGGGGACGCCTCCTAATTACTCTCCAATATCGCCTCGATGAAGTCTTATCATTTCAGCGAATATATTCGTTATAGCGAACTAGACGGTCGCTGTCAAGTTTGTATCGCGCATTTTTATTCGGTCATGGTAAAGTTGCGACATTAGGCTTACCGAGGGTTGAATGGCAACAGTTGGAGAGCGCATCAAAGAGGTGCGAGAAGCAAAGGGCTGGACGCAAGAGAGACTTGCGTCCGAGGCCGAGATAAGCAAGAGTTTTCTGAGTGAGGTCGAGAAGCACGGTAAAAACATCAGTTTGGACCTCCTGCTCAAGGTTGCAACGGCGCTAGGAGCTTCTGTCGGCTATCTGGCTTCAGGCGAAGGATCACAGCCAGGCGAGAGAAAGCCAGTAATGATCCCGATGGAACTTTCGGAGGCGGCAGAAGCGCTTCATCTCTCTTACCCTGAAACGCTCGACCTTCTTGAGGCGTACGGTTCGATCATTGCTAGGCGAAGTAATCGGCATAAGGGAACTATGACCGTGGAGGATTGGAAAACTCTTCATAAAGCACTTCGGGACGTCGTCAAGAAGGTATACGGATGAGTGTTCGTCTCGACAGCAAACCGCAAATCCACACGCTAGCGTCCGATTTGGGCCTGCGGCACACGGGCAAACCGTGTCAAGATATTTTGCGTTCTGTCGAGGCGAGAGTTAGAAGCATTTCCAACAAGTTCAAATGCAAAACGCTTAATGAACTCCTGTTAGCTATTGCGAACGAAGTAGGCACTGTCTTCAAAGAAATTCATTCAGAGCATGACCTACAGAGCCTGCGAGACGAGTATCTCCAAAAGGGAGAACTAATCTTCGCCAACTTGGCAAACGAATTGGCCCGGCCAGATGACTACGGCATCACAATTGGAGTTCACCCCAAGAATGCGTGGGAGCCTCGCTTCGTCTCCGTCATCGATTGCCGAGGCGATAAAAGTTTTCGCACGTACTTTACGAAATGGCATGAACTGGCGCATCTGCTGACGTTGACTCCACAGATGAGGCTTTTGTTTCGGCGCTCTCATTCACGCGAGAATTCAGACGACCCGGAAGAAAAGCTCATGGATATCATCGCGAGCGCGGTCGGCTTCCTTCCAGATTTTCTACCCAACAGTGCGAAGGGAGAGCTGTCGTTCGAAGCCATCAGCGAGATTAAAAAGGAGTTTTGTCCGGGATCGAGCGTACAAGCGGCCACGATCGGTATCGTCAAGGCATTTCCAGTGCCATGCATCCTGTTAGAAGCGGAGATGGCCTTCAAAAAGGATGAATTGATCGAAGCAGCGCAGTTTGGATTCGGATTTCATAACAGCCCGTCGCCAACGCTGCGGGCAGTGCATGCGACAGTGAACAGCGCAGCTCGCGAAGCGGGTGTACAGTTCTTCAAGAATTGGCGCGTACCTCCTACCTCGATCATTGCGGATGTTTATCTTGGCGGCGGATACGCTGAAGCCGATGAAGATCTCAGTTGGTGGAGTGCCAGTGGAGGGAAACATCTTGACGCGTTGCCTGTCCGGGTCAAGGCAAAGAAGTCTGGTAACTCTGTCCTGGCCTTAATGATTCCCGCGACGCAGGACTAGCGAGTTCACCGATAGCGACGCTGAGAAATATGCAACAATCGAACTGCTGGAACCTAGCACCCCGGAATCACATGGAGCGAGATGACCGTATCGCTCCTCTGCCGCATGAAATCCTCCATGCAGACCTAACATCTGGCGGTCCGGCACCGCTTTCTGATACCTGATGGTGCAAGACCGCAGTCACACAACAAAAAGCTAAAATCATTAAAACCAACAGCCACCAGAACAGCCACCAACGAAAATGGCCTCTCAGTTTGGAGAGGCCATTTCTCGTATAAACCTTTTAGAATCTTTGGTGCCGGGAGGGGGGGTCGAACCCCCACGAGGTTGCCCTCGGCGGATTTTGAGTCCGCTGCGTCTGCCAGTTCCGCCATCCCGGCGATTTGATGAGTATAAGCCTCGCAACCTAAGTCACTGGCGTCAGCTGCGCTGCTATGTAGTATCGCATAGCCATGGTTCTGCCTCCAACTGGCGCCGATCATTGGCGGACGGCGAATGTGCGACCATTTATTACACCTAAAAGCAAATCGCCATTAGGGTAATGGATGGGCCTCCCACAATGAACGTACTGGTCATCAAAGATGACCATCGAATCGCCAGTTTAGTCGAGAGTGCACTCACCGAGAATGGGCACCGCGTCGCCGTCCCACACACGGACAAGAAGGAGCGGAGCTGCTGACTTCGGGGAGGTTCGATGCCGCGCTGCTGGATATTTTTCTCCCCGAGATGGATGAATTCGAAGTTCTTGAGCAGGTTCGGCGAGGCATTGCAAAACGCCGATCCTTGTTTGACAGCAGTGGACGCGGTCCCCCAAAGCCTTGATATGGGGGCGGACGATTATCTCGTCAAGCCGTTCTTTCTCGAGATTCTCCTTGCACGTGGCGGCGCTATTGCGAGGCGTGTTCAACGATCGAGCCACCGCAAGCGAGCGCCGGAGGTGTCACACTTGATCGAAACCGCCGTGTGGCGATCCGTCTCGGCAAAGAGAGATCGCCCTTACTCGGAAGCAGTTGGAACTGCTTAAGACTCTGATGCGGCGGCTGGGTTGATTAGATTACTCCTCGCGATTAGCTGATCGAAGCAGGAGGGGCTAACGTCAGACGTGAAAGAAAACACCCTGGACGTTTATGTTCACAGTCTGGGGTCGAAACTCGAAGATCAATCCGATGACGGGCATCCCCTGATCCGGATCAGGTTACATTGTTCGCGGCAGTATTGGATGCAAGCTCTTTCCGTTCGGGCTAAGCTTATGCTTCTTTACTTGCTGGTGACCTTGGCAGGCCTTCTCATCTTTGGCCTCATGTCCTTCGGAGCTCTCTAATATGCGCTGCTTCAAGGGGAAAAAGCACATCGCAAGGGCGCGAAGACCGCCTGATCAGCCTGCTCAATGAAAATAAAGCAAATCTGACTGCATTTGGGAGCTTCGCCCGAAAAGATTTCTGCCGAATGACAGAACAGATGCGGACGGTGAACTGTCATCGGCGAAGCAAATACAGGAGAAACTAAAGTTCCAGCTTCGATGCCATAGCCGTCATTTGAAGTTACTTACTGCCAGTTCATGGAGTGGCCAAAGCCATGCGGCACCGCGAACGCCGCTTGAGTCCCCATACTTCGCAGGCATAATCGATGTCGACATCTCACCGCCAAATACGTACGCGGGCAGTTTTTTGGGTATCGCCCGATATAGATGCTCTATCTTCGATACACCTCCTCCGATCACAATCACGTCGGGATCCATAATGTCGATCACCTGCGCCAACCCGCGCGCAAGACGGTCTTCGAACCGTTCGATCGCGGCCGCAGCTTCGCGATCGCCGGCCTCGAACGCCGCGACAATCTCCTGCGTAGTCCGCGTCCTGCCGGTCACGGTTCTGTAATCGAGCGCGATTCCTGTACCGGAGACCCACATCTCCATGCATCCATGTTTGCCGCAGTAGCACGCTGGTCCGGGATACTCCTCGGGTCTCGGCCAGGGCAACGGATTGTGTCCCCACTCTCCGGCGACACCATTCGGTCCTTCGTGGACGCGCGCTCCAACGGCAACACCGCCGCCGCATCCGGTTCCGAGAATGACGCCAAACACCACGTGCCTGCCTGCCGCCGCACCATCGGTGGCCTCGGAGACGGCAAAACAATTTGCATCGTTCGCTATGCGCACTTCACGGCCAAGCGCAGAAGCCAGATCCCGGTCGAGCGGACGGCCGTTCAACCAGGTAGAGTTTGCGTTCTTCACTAACCCGGTGATTCGCGATATGCTGCCTGGAATTCCCGCCCCCACGGCGCCTGTCTTGCCTGTCTCCTGCTCTAAACGGTGAACCAGCCCTGCTATCGCGTGAATCGTCGCGTTGTAGTCGTCGCGCGGCGTTTCGATACGATGTCTCGCAAGCTCCACACCCTGGTTGTCGATGGCAAGCGCCTCAATCTTTGTCCCGCCAAGATCAATCCCAATGCGCATCTCTGTGTTTTTCATTAAGCTTTTGCCTGATCCCTAGACTTGAACTTGTCTCGCTTGAGTGTAAGGCAACGCTTCGCAGGGACGGCATGGCCAGCAAAGCGAAGCTTAAGAAGCGATAGGGCCACCTGACTATTGCACCTTGCCCAGAGGCCGCAGCCTTCGCAGCTCACTCGTACAGGCAATCGCATTCAACGCAGCGAGCTTCAGGTTATCCGCAGCCAGCCATATCCAGAATCGGTTTCCTTTATCGCCTGCGCCCGAGTCCTTCCTGACACGTACCATGATGTCTTCCTGTCCCGCGGCACTCAGGTTGCTGGGCGGATCGGACTCTCCCGCTACAAGATCGAAATGATCGCCGGCTAATGCAGACTCCACTTCATCTACCGTGGCCTCCCTGCGAAGCTCGACCAACACTGACGCGACATATCCATGGAAGACAGGGGCCTGGACGATCTGCAAAGCCAACTGCGGCAATTGCCCGCTCGACAGGCTCGCATAATGATGGCGAATCCGCTGTTCGGTTGCCCCCAGCTTTACCTTTGCGGCCTCACCCAGTTGTGGCAACAGATTGAACGCTACCTGGGCGTCGTACTGTTCCTGCGGCAAGGTCTGAAACGACAGCAGATTTACGGTCTGCTGATGAAGCTCGTCCATCGCGGCCCTGCCATACTCCGAGGCCGGCTCCATCACCGTTGCCGCAAAGCCTGATAATTCCAGTTTCGCCTGCAGCTTTCCCGCAATCAAAGCAAGCATGACCGCAACAGGATGCGCCGCAACCACCGCTGATGTTCTCAGGTCTGGCAATGCGGGTTGCGATCTCTCTGCGAGCACCTCCGTTACCCACGGGGCGCGCACGGGAACATCTTTCTCTCCCTCCAGTGCATAAGTGAGATCGACAATGCTTACGCCGGCCCGCCGTGCATCCTGCCAGTGTCTTTTTGTAACGTCCGCTTCGCCGGCAAAGAAGACGAAGTCCATCCGCTCGAAGGAAGATGCCTCCAACTGCTGGATAAAGGAGACCTCGTCCGCCGCTGCTGTCACCTGGCCGGCAGCATCTTCGATGTCCAGCAGGACAAGATCCGATGCCGCGAGGGAGGACGATGCGAGCTCCTCGCTCAACTCTTTTCCGGTCAGCGAGGATGCGCCCACGATACCGATTCGATACTCTCTATCTGACATGGTTTCCTGAAATTCGCTTCGAGTTTTCGGCGCCACAGCGCCAGTCTTCTGTCGATCCTGGCCCGTTTTACTGCTGCCTCGCGACAGTGGAGTGCCGTCGCTCTCTGCCCCACGAGTATGCCAGCCGCGCCACCACTCCCGAGACGAGATACGCCATTGCAATGATGATCAGCATGTACTGGTGATACAGCGCAATCAGCGCACCGACCACTCCGATTATCGTAAATAGCCGGAAGGGATGGCGCGCTCCTACTGTGATCTCCTTGGCGCTCCAGAACCGCCAGTTGCTGACCATCAAGAAGCTCGTAAACAGCAGCAGGCACAGCCACACCAGAGCGATCCATGGACTATCGATCGGCGATCCTCTCTGAAAATGGATCACGGAGCTGATGACACCTGCGCCGGCGGGTATCGGCATCCCAACAAAATACTTCTTCCCCGGGCGGCCTGGATTGCGCGGTTGCGGGTTGATGCTGATGTTGAACCGTGCCAGCCGGCTGGCCCCGCAGATGAGAAAGATAAAACATACGAAGATCCCAATATGCATCAACTGTTCCCGGAGCTGCGGATGCTTCATGACAGGCAGCATGCGGAAACCCCAGATATAGGCCAACAAGCTAGGCGCAACGCCGAAGGTAATCACATCAGCCAGCGAATCCAGCTCCTTACCAAAGTCGCTCGCTGTGTTCGTCATGCGAGCGATCATCCCGTCGAGTCCGTCGAACAGAACGGCGATGCCAAGCGCCAAAGCTGCCCGGTCGAAGTAACTCTGGTCAGCCACCGATCCCTGAATACTCTGGGTAATCGCGTAGTACCCTGCGGCCATGTTTCCAGCCGTAAACAACGACGGCAGGACATACATTCCGCGGCTCGGTTGACGCTTCACTCTGCCATCAGCGCTAATCTGTGCCTCGTCTGCCATCAGGCCACCACTGCCATCGCGGCGCTCTTACCCTGCGCGAGAGCCTCCGGGAGCACAGCCAGAACGGTCGAGCCGCCCTTCACGCGCGAGCCCGTCTTTACCTTCAGATTGGCCTCGGCCGGGATCAGCACATCAACCCGCGAACCGAACTTGATCAAGCCCATTCGCTGTCCGCGCTCCACCCTGTCGCCAACTTTCAGGTTGCACACAATGCGTCGCGCCAGCAGTCCTGCGATCTGCTTGAAACTGACCTCATATCCTCCGGCGTCAATTGTGATCAATGTCTGCTCGTTATTAAGGACAGACTCAGGCTTCATCGCATTCATGAACTCGCCTTTGCGAAACTCGCATACTTTCACGACCCCGCCGACCGGCGAGCGATTCACGTGCACATCAAAGACATTCAAAAAAATACTAAGCCGCAGTCTGCTGCCGCTAATCGTCTCAATCCACTCCGCTTCGGTGACAACGCCATCGCCGGGAGAGACAATCTGCCCTGGCCCCTGTGGAATTGTCCTGTTGGGATCGCGAAAAAACCACAAAAAGAAGACTGCGAGCACAATCGGCAACGATATCAGCCAGACCGGCATGCTCATATACCAGAGTGCCGCTGCCACCACTCCGAGCCCTAAGGCATAGAAGAACCCGTCTCGTACCATAAGTACTCGATTATAAGGCCATGCACACTTTCACCCGGAGCCTGGCACCGGCCCACCCCTCGGAGACGCGTCCTGCGTGACGCTAAGACGCTTCCAGCCGCCGAAGCCTTTCCATCTCATCTTTAAGGCTCAGCTTCAGCTTTTTAAGCCGCACTTCTTCCAACTGTTCTGCGTCAGTTGGAAACTGCTTGGAGCGCAGTGTATCCAGTCTGCGTTCATACAGGCTGTGTTCCTGCATAAGTTGTTGAAGGGAAGGAAAAGAAGCGGTCTTGGGAAGCTCCGTGAACTTCGCAGTTTGCACGAGTGGCATACCTCCAGAACAAACAACATCCATCGACGAGCGAAAATCTATCACACACCGAGTAACAGCGGCAATGTGGATTAATCGATTTTTTCTAAATTCAACCGCATCAATACTGCATCCTCCACCGGCTCCCGGTAGTACGCCCGGCGATGCCCAGCGACGACAAACCCCACGCCGGTGTACAGCGCAATCGGCCCGGCACTCCCGGCCCGAACTTCGAGCTCCAGCGCTTCCGCTCCCTGCTGCCGGGACCACGCTATCACCGCCGTGCATAGAGCCCTTCCAACCCCAAGCCGCCGTGTTGCTTCTTCTACCACCAGGCTTTCCAACTCGGCCGCCGTGCCTTCTCCTGACCCGACGATCTTACCGACAGCAAAACCTATCAGCCTGCTCTCGCTTTCGGCAAGGAGCAGGCAGCGTCTCACCAGCGCATCCAAGCTTCTATCATCATTTACGATGGCGGCGTACTCCACCTCGGTCCAATGCGGCGCCTCTGCGGTATTCCTCTCCAGCGCCACCACAGCATCCAGATCCTGCGGCCCAGCGTTCCGAAGGTGAAGTCCGGCAACGCCCATCAATCGACCCTGGCTGCGGGCCTGGCAAAGATCTCCACGTCGGTCCGCCGAAGATAGTTCGCATCCAAGGTTGCCGCGTCATCAAAGTCTCCAGCTTCGATCCGCAGCAAAGCCAAGGGCAAAGCGTCTGCAGCGGAGGGTTCGCAAACCATCCGCGGCGCGAGCCCCGGCAAAGCCTCAGCCACCTTCGGTTCACATACAACGACAATCCCGCCCGTAGCCGCCAGGGTCACGTCCTTTCCCGACAGCAACGCCTCCTGCAGCCGCCTTGTTCCCAGATACTCTCCGTAGTAAAACTCCCCGCGGCCGGCATCGAGCACCGCATGCACCGGGCCGCCTCCATCAACCGAAGCAGCCAGCAACGCCAGGCGGGAAACTGCGACCAGCGGCACTCCTCCAGCCTCGCTCAGCCCTTTTGCCGCACTCAAACCCACTCGTACTCCCGTAAACGATCCTGGCCCAGACACTACGGCCACCGCCGTCAGCTCGTTCAGGGTCCACGCACACGCCTCCAGCAATCGCCGCACCGCCGGAACCAGCCGCTCCGATGACGTCCGTCCCGGCAAGACCTCCGTGGCAACAATCGCCGGCGCGAACGCCGTGTCTGCCAACGTGACGCTGCCCTCGTCTCCCGCTGTATGAATCAGCAAAATCCGCATCAATCCGCTGCCCCAGGCGCGGCAGAGTCGCCAACAAGCTCCAGCAACACTCCTCCCGTACTTTCAGGATGCACAAAAAAATACCGGTGCCCGCCCGCACCTACGCGCACCGCATCACTGGCCAGCTTCACACCCTGCGCAGTCAGTTGCGTAAACAACGCATCAATTCCATCCACATGAACCGCGATGTGGTGCAGGCCCTCTCCACGCTTCGTCAGGAACCTGCCGATCGTCGAATTTTCCTCGGTGGCTTCCAGCAATTCGATCCGGCTATCTCCCAGCGGCAGCATTGCTGTCTTGACTTTCTCGTGTTGCACAATCTCTTCATGGCTCACGGCAAGGCCCAACGATTCATAGAAACCGCGCGCCGTGGCGATGCTCTTTACGGCGATGCCCAGATGATCGAGCCGCAGTCCCCTGGTCCCGATCGCGTCCACTCGCACGCGTCGTGCCGCCGTCCTGTTGCCTGCATATTGCCGAATTGCTTCCATCAACTTCGGAACTCCTTCACCGGTCGTCGCGACGGTCCGCACGACCGGAGGCACCAAGGCGCTGTGCTCCGCTGCCAACGACTGCATGGCAACGATCTCCTGCTCTACCAGTTCCGCGCCATCTTTATCGCTCTTATTCACGACAAAGATATCGGCCACCTCCATCACCCCGGCCTTCAAACTCTGCACCTCATCCCCCAAGCCCGGCACCAGTACCAGCACGGTCACGTCGGCCACACCGATGACATCGACTTCATCCTGTCCCACTCCGACCGTTTCGATGAGAATCGTTCCCCGCCCTGCCGCCTCCATCACCGTACAGACATCCGCCGCGGCGCGAGCCACGCCACCCATGGCACCACGCGACGCCATGCTGCGAATATAGACTCCGTCGTCTCCCGCAAACCCCTGCATTCGAATTCTGTCTCCCAGCAACGCTCCGCCGGTATATGGACTGGTCGGATCGACCGCGAGGACCGCAACGCTCTGACCTTCTGCGCGCAGACTCCGCGCCATCTGATCCACCAAGGTGCTCTTCCCCGCCCCCGGGGGTCCCGTCACTCCTATTCGCAGCGCATTGCCGGCAAACTCACGGCAAGCTGCCAGCAACTGCGCTGCGGAGCCGGCACCATCCTCAACCACAGAGACGGCCCGCGCCAGCGCGCGAACATCGCCCGCTCGCAGTCGCTCCATCATCTGCGCTGCTTCAGACCGATCCTGCTGTAACTCTTTGCTCACGTCAGCGATGATACCGTGCAGATGTCCCTGGCTGCAGACCCGTTGCGCTACTTCGCGGCGGCAGGATCCCAGCCGTCGGCTCCCGCCAGATAGGCTTTCGTCTCATACTTCCTGGCCTCATCGGCCGTCAGTTGTTTGGAATATGGCTCTCGGCCCTTCGGATTGGCGCCTGGCCCCGTCGAATTAAACTCCGCATAGGTTGCAGTTGGCAGCCGCGGCTGCGGAGCGCTCTTCCAGTCCGACCATCCTGCGGCTACGATCGGCGCCTCGATGTCCGTGTTCATAAAGATCACCGTCGAGTAGTCCCGCCACGGACGCCCAAGGTAGACATCTCCCACCCCTTTATCGCCGGTGATCTTGCAATGGATAAAGACATACCCCGCATCCTGCTCGGCTCGAGTATTACTCTGAGCCGTCAGGTATCCGCCCGATCCATGGGGAATGCTATGGATCTCGCAGTTCTCAAAGACTGCCTTGGCATCACCGAAGATAAAATCCACATGCCCCTCGATGTAGCAGTCGGAATAGTACTGCCGTCCAGTTTTGCAATCGGGCTGGCCGTTCATGCACCCGATACTCGAGGCGTATAGCGTATCCTGCGCGCCCAGCAGCCGCACATGCCGCAACACTGCGCGGTCCGCCCGCAACGACAGTGCCACTGCCTGCGACGGAACAGCGCTCGTCTTGCTGTAGTCGTTCGCAATCGTCATGTTGCCGGCAAAGAAATCGCTGCCGGTCACAAACAAGGTTGCCGAACAACCGGTGCCGCAGGTCGATGCCGCGCTGTTGCCATACACCAAAACGACCTTCGTCCAGTCGTTGCCGTCTCCACGGAACTGGACCTTCGGCTTGTCCACATGCACTACCTCGCGGTATACCCCTGGCTGTATCTTGATAACCGCACCAGTATCAGGAGCGGCATTCACTGCTGCCTGGATCGTCGTAAAATCAGCGCCCGTTGCTCCCACGGTAAGCGTCTTCAGGCTCTGCGCCCACGACGTTGCATACGCCAAAAGCATGGCCCCGCACATCCAACTCCACCAGTATCTCCGCTTCATCGTCTCTCCCGCAGGAACCTCGAAACCATCTTTTTCACACAAATGGCCCAACAAAGACTATCCTCAACCTCGACGCAATCCGAGGTTGCCTTGCCTGGAGCTTACCTTCTCGGCAAAAATGGTCAGACCAACATTCTAGCGGGAGTCAGCACCACAATGTCGATGCAATCCGCCAGCCTGTCCGGATCAGGCTTTACCACCGCCGCTCCGGAAAAAACCAACATTCGATGGTTTGTCTGCTTCCTGCTCTTCCTTGCCACCACCATTAATTACATGGACCGCTCGGTTTTTTCGCTGATCGAGCCGCTTCTTCACCTTCCCTTTATGGGCTGGATTCCCGGCCTCGACCACACCCACCAAGCCGCTTACGACATCAACTACGGCCGGGTCCTGATCGCCTTCCAGATCGCCTATGGTGTCGGCTTTCTCTTCGCCGGCCGCATCATCGACAAACTCGGGACCAAGACCGGCTACGCCCTGGCTATCCTCGTCTGGGGCTGCGCCTCCATCAGTACTTCTCTTGTTGGCAGCGTTATTGGCTTTTGCATTTGCCGGGCACTTCTCGGTCTCGGCGAATCCGGCAATTTCCCTGCCGCCATCAAGGCCACTACGGAGTGGTTTCCCTCCGAGGAACGTGCTCTTGCCACCGGGCTCTTCAACTCTGGCTCAAACGCATCGGCGTTTGTGGCTCCTCTGCTTATCGCCGCAGTTACCGCCAGTTTTGGCTGGCACGCGGCTTTCGTCTGCACGGGATCGATGGGTCTTATCTGGCTCGGCATCTGGCTTCTCTTTCCTTACAACAAACTGCGCCGCGGGGCTACGCAGACCCAGATCAACCTCGCCCCCGTCACTCAGGGGCGCCCCATCTACTCAACCCTCCTGGAGCATCGCGGCTTCTGGGCGTTCTTCCTCGGCAAAGGCCTCACCGACCCCATCTGGTGGTTCTATCTCTTCTATCTGCCTAAATTTCTCAACGATAACTACGGGCTCGATCTCAACCACGTCAAGTATCCGCTGATCATCATCTACACCGCAGCCAGCTTCGGCTCGATCGCCGGCGGTTGGCTCTCCGGTTTCCTTATGAAGCGGGGCTACAGCGTCAATGCAGGGCGCAAGTTCGCGATGCTCGTCTGCGCCATCTGCGTGATGCCTATTATGTTTGTGCCACATATGCATACGCTGTTTCCGGACAACGCGTGGCCGGCTATTGGGCTGTTTTGCCTCGCTACGGCTGCCCATCAGGGTTGGTCTGCCAACCTGTTTTCAACACCTACCGACATGTTCCCCTCCACCAGCGTCAGCACTGTCGTCGGGCTTGGCGGCGCTGCCGGCGCTGCCGGAGGAGCCTTGTTCACTTGGTTGGTCTCGCACTACTTTTCGCTTCATCCTTTGCTTATCTTCACTCTCGCTGGCTGTGCTTACGTGACTTCGCTGCTCATTTTCCAATTGCTGGCGCCTAAACTCGGCGTAACCCAGACGACTTAGCCCAGCTTTGCTGCATCCAAAATTAGGTCAGGTGAAGCGTTTGTCTCATCTTCGCTTGATCTGCCACATCTTCCAAAGCAACCGGCGTTTCGCTTAACTATCGTTCTTCCGCGTGTTACTCTTCTCAAACTTAGGCGCAAGGAGCTTCATTCAGCGTGAAAAAAGAGGTTAAAGAGTATCAGGACGAGGTCACCGGCCACAGTCAACTCACCATGCAGGTCGTTGAGCATGTTCGCTCTCTCATCAGCAGCGGCGAAGTCCACCCCGGCGATCGGCTTCCCCCTGAGCGCGAGCTTGCACGCAAGCTCAAGATCAGCCGTTCCAGCCTTCGCGCAGGGATTGGATTCCTTTCTGCCATGGGGGTTCTGAAGAGCCGCCATGGGGCGGGGACTTTCGTCTCTTCCGGACCGCCGGCGCTTGATTCCAGTTCGCTTTCGGTGCTCGGCGCGTTGCATGGGTTTCTGCCGTGGCAGATGTTTGAAGCTCGTCTTGTGCTTGAGTCCAACGTGGCGGCGCTGGCCGCGGAGCGGGCTACGGATGAGCATATTGCTGAGCTTGCGGAAGAGGTTGCGGAGATGTATGCCGCGCTGACCGATCCGCAGGAGTATCTGATTCATGACGTTCGCTTTCACCGGACGATTGCCCGGGCTTCGGGAAATCCGATTCTTGGCGCGCTGATGGAGACGATTACTGCGAATCTTTATGAGTACCGGTCGAAGACGGTTGTCAATGCTGTGGATTTGAAGGAATCGGCCGAGATGCATCGGGAGATCTATCGCGCCATTCGCTCGCATCATCCGGCGCAGGCGCGGGTCGCCATGGAACAGCATCTGAACCTGGCTCGGATCGCCCAGGCTTCGGAGGCCGAAGCGGCTACGGCTGCTGTGGCGCAGGCTGCCGCTGAACCGGCTGAGGAACCCGAAGCCGAAACAACGGCAGAGGAACCGACCACCTCTTCGAACTAAATTCCGTTTGTTCAAGCAGATTTTTTAATTCGTGGTGGAGTGGTGTTTTTGCAGGGGTTTTTGCAAAAAACGGTGTGCAGAACGTGGTTTTTTGATGGTAATTACGTGGTGATTTGTGGTCATAACGTGGTTCTTGTGCGCACGTTTTCCAGCGGCGAAAAACACGCCAACTTTTTGAACTTTATTTTTCCTCAGACAGTGGTCCAATGACTTCGTTTACTCCTGGCGGGTGTGGTGGGAGGAGGTACGCCTCTGGGGCTGCCTGCTAAACTGGGCTCTGGGACATGTCCACGCCAAAAAAGTTTTATCTCACTACCCCGATCTATTACGTCAACGCGCGTCCGCACATTGGACATGCCTATACGACGATCGCTGCGGACGTCATTGCGCGGCGTCACCGGCTGCTCGGGGACGATACTTTCTTCCTTACCGGGACGGATGAGCATGGGCAGAAGGTGGAGCGGTCGGCTGCGGCTGCCGGAGTTTCGCCTCAGCAGTTTGCGGACCAGGTTTCGGCTTCCTTCAAGGCGCTTTGGGACCGGATGGGGATTACCTACGACGATTACATCCGGACTACGGAGCCTCGGCATACCGGGGCGGTGCAGAAGCTTTTTCAGGATCTATGTGATCGCGATGCGATCTACCTGAGCACGTACACAGGGCAGTATTCCGTGGGCGAGGAGATGTTCGTCGATGGGCCACCGGGGACGATTGGGCCGGATGGGAAGCCGACGGAGACGGTGACGGAGGAGAACTACTTCTTCCGCCTTTCGAATTATCAGGAGAAGCTGATCGATCGGATCGAGAGCGGTGAGTTGGAGATTCAGCCTGAGGTTCGGCGGAATGAGGTTCTCAGCTTCGTTACTGGTGCTGTCGTTTCTACAGTGTGTGCCGGTGAGACGCTTGACGTGGAAGAGTTTGATCGTCGAGTAAAAATAGGGCTTGAGATGGGAACTCTAGGGCAGTCGGCCAAGGGGAGTCTCTATGTCCGCGGTGCCCTTAAAGACCTAAGCATCTCGCGGACTAGCTTCAAGTGGGGGATTCCGGTTCCGGGGAATGAGAAGCACGTCATCTATGTGTGGCTGGATGCGCTGGCGAACTATATGACGGCGATTGGTTATGGTTCGGATGATCCGGTTGAAAAGGCTAAGTTCGAGAGGTATTGGCCTGCTGATCTGCACCTTGTTGGCAAGGAGATTATTCGTTTTCATTGTGTTTATTGGCCTGCGTTTTTGCTTGCGGCTGATCTGCCTTTGCCGAAGGCGATTACGGCTCATGGCTGGTTGCTGTTTGAAGAGTCGAAGATGTCGAAGTCGCGGGGGAATATTGTTCGGACAGAGACGATTCTCGATGCGTTTGGGACGTTGAAGCCTAAGCCTGTCGACCTTCCCGGGGCGATTTTGAGTGATGAGTATTGGAAGAAGGAGCAGGATTTGTTTGCTTCGGATATTCTTCGGTACTTTTTGCTTCGCGAGATTCCGTTTGGACAGGATGGGAGCTTTAGTTTTGATGCGTTAGTGCAACGCTATAACAGCGATCTGGCGAATGGATATGGCAATCTGGTCAGCCGAACCCTTACCTTAATCGCGAAGACCAGCGCAGGCATCGTTGAAGACTGTCTCGAAGCGAACTCGCTTGTCTTTTACATGCCTAAAAGGCTGGAGACCCACAACCATCCGGGGAACGACGAAGTACTGGGCGCTTCGGAGGGACAGCTACTTGGTTGGCGGATAACCGAGATCGTCGAGTCCGTCGGCGGAAAGATTCAGCAGAACTCCTTCGCCGAAGCGCTGACGACAATCGCGGCCGCCATCGCCAGCGTGGACCAGTTTCTCTCCACCCGCAAACCATGGGCCGCCACTGAGACGTACCTCTCGCAACAAGGCCGCCGCTCTACGCTCTATACCGCTGCCGAATCCATCCGTATCATTACGGCGCTGCTGTACCCGTTCCTTCCCTATGCAACTGCCAAAGTCTGGTCCCAGCTAGGGCTTGGCGACATAGAAGCCGCTGCTCGCAACGGCGAACTGAAAAACTTAGAGTGGTGCGGACTGAAACCCGGCACGAAGCTAGGTGAGCTTGGCCCTATCTTTCCTCGTGCTCCCAAGGAACTAATTCAAGTTATGACTGATATGGAAAATCCAACTACGCCTACGCCCTCGAAGCTTGTTGACGAGAAGATTGCGCATGCTGCGCCAGTTCCTGACGATCCGACGCATCCGGGTGCTCCGCCGCGGACCTCGGCGCTGAATGAGCCTAATCCCGGCGCTCAGGTTGCCGCCAGCGCGGCTATCAGCACGGAGAGGCCCGGTACGCCTTCGCATAGCGAGGCTCCTGCTTCGGGTGCGTTTGCTACTTCGGCTGCGGCTTCGAGTATTCCGGATACTCCGCAGATTGCGATTGATGATTTTGTGAAGGTCGATCTTCGCGTGGCGCAGATTGTTGTAGCGGAACGGATTCCGAAGGCGGATAAGCTGCTGCGGCTTGAGGTCGATCTGGGTTATGAGAAGCGGCAGATTCTTTCGGGGATCGCGGAGTGGTATACGCCGGAGGAGTTGATTGGGCGGCGGATTGTGGTGATTGCGAATCTTGCTCCGCGGAAGATGCGTGGGCTGGAGTCGCATGGGATGTTGCTGGCGGCTTCTGCCGGGGAGAATGGGAAGCCGGTGCTGGCTACGTTTGGTGAGGAGATCGCGTTAGGGTCGCGGCTGAAGTAGCGGGGATTTGCGTTTGCCCGGGACGATTGGTGTGCTACATCTCCTTCGCATCTGCAGGAGGCGTGATTCTTTATGACTTCGCGAGGACAGCCTCTTTTGCAGCGTGAAGCTTATGTTTGGCAGGTCAAAATGGACCATTCTCAACCAATTTTGACTTGACGTCTGAACTGGGCAGGCGCATTCTTGGTCAAGTTTGGTAAGGGGGTTCCCCTGATGAGCAAAGCTTTTTTCGCCCGAGCCCTCCTGATCTCTGTCTTGATTGTGCCTTTAGCCGCCGAAGCGGATACGATTGACGACTTCGTGCTCACGGGCGATGGCCACACAATCTCCTTCTCGCTGCCTTCCGCAATAAGCAGTCCCGATTATTCTCTCTTCATCAGCTTCTACGCGTCGGCTCCAACAACGATCGACGGTATCTCAGGGTATACCACTACGGGACAGTACTTACTCCCCAACGGAGGGGGGGACATATACCTGCTATCGGTGCCTTCCTCGATCTTTGGAGAGTCGGAACTTTATTTCGGTGGTCCCCCTGGTCCCCCGTTCATCGACTGGTCCGCCATACCCGCAAGCAACCCGCCACCGTATCAACAGGACAATGTCGTCGCAACCTTTATCCCAGGCACCTATACGCTTGAGAGTCTGGCAGATTTCGGTAACAACGTGTTCGAACCTCCTGTTTACTACACCCTGATGATCACGCCTGAGGACACAGCCACGACCACCCCGGAACCCTCGAGCCTGATTCTGCTCGTTACCGGCGCATCCGGCATGATTGGCTTCGCAGTGTTCAAGCGACGGCGCGTGGAGCTATAGGTATTTCGAAGCGATCATTAATACAGTCTTCCTAGGTTTCTTTCGTCTGCACGCCTACGGCTACGACGAAGTAGCTTGCCATGGTGGCGCCTACGTTTTTGAGGCCGTGCATGACGTTGGAGGCGGTGAAGACTACGCCTCCGGGGCCGACCGGCTCAGGCTTGCCGTCGTTGATGAATTCCAGATTGCCCTCGCGGATGAGGAGGAACTCCGAGTGGCTGTGTTTGTGGGGGGGATGCGGCATCTTGCCAGCGGGGAGGGTGGTCTCGTGGACTTCGACGAACTCGCCGGTGGGCAGGGTGCCTGAGAGCACCTGGCGGCCTGTGCCTCCGTTGTCGTTCTGGTGGACGGGGAGCTGGTCGTAGTTGAAGACGACAGATTTTGAGAGTTTGCCATCCGGCCCTGCTGCGGGGCTGGTAGATGAGCTGGCCTGTGCCTCTGCCATTACCGAGCCCATCGCCGCAAATGCGGAGAGGGCCGCCATGAGTTCGCGACGATTGAGATTGTTCATGCGGAGATATTACGCGGTAGGGGCGAGGGTGGTCATCTTCCAGCGTTCCGGTCAGTTGGAAAGCTCTCTTACGAGGCGCACGAGGTAGCGACGCTCTGAAGATTTATTCACGGGCAATCGCAGCCATTCACAGTCTGTGCGCAGGTCTACGAAGATGCCCGCAGGGTCTTCGTGAAAGTGAAGGAAAGCCGAGCTCTTCCTATAGAAGACTCCCCTGCTTCGCTCACGGATGCCTTCGAGCCGGCGAAGCTCAATGAGCATCGGCTCGATGGCGTCGAGCACTGCTGCACCTGCGTGCCTCATGTCGCCTCCCGATAACGCTGCGCCTACTTCTTTGTGTCTCCGCCGATCTGGACGACGCAGTATTTTGCGGTTTCGTCACCGGCGTTGCGGATTGTGTGCTGGGTTCCCGGAGTGACGAGGATGACGCCGCCGGGACCGAGTTTGTCGGACTTGCCGTCATGCTCGAAGATGACGGCGCCCTGCATGATGACGATGATTTCGGAGTGCTGGATGGTGTGTGGCGGGTTGGGGGGAGTGCCTCCGGGCTGCTCGGACTCATGCACAGCGACGACTTCGCCGGTGGCGAGCGTGCCGCGGAGTACGTCGCGGCTTTCGCCTCCGTTGGCCATCTTGCGGACGGACATTTGATCGAGGGGGAAGACCTTGGATTGCGCGAGCGTTCCGGATGCTGCGGGTGCTGTGGTTGTTTGAGGCTCTGCTGTTGTGCCCATCGCCGCTATGGCCGACAGACCGATGCACATCTCGCGCCGGGAAATCTCTCTCATGTCCAAATGCTATCGCGATTGTTTGAGCGATGGATTAATCTGGATAGACGATGCCGCTGATCGATACACACGCTCACCTGGATTTTTATACGGAAGACCGCGATGAGGTGCTTCGCCGCGCCTATGATGCGGGGGTTCATGCGATTCTCGCCATTGGGATTGGCGAAGGCCCGGCGACGATGCACCAGGCGCTCGACATTGCTACGACGACCAATGGCGCGGGATTGCCGGTGGTGTATGCGAGTGCGGGGATTCATCCGCAGGAGGCCGCGAGCGCGACGGCTGAGGCGCTGGAGAAGCTGGCTGGGCTTGCTGCTCACGAGCGCTGCGTTGCGGTTGGGGAGATTGGGCTGGATTACTACCACTTCGATAATCCTGATGTGGCTGTGCAGAAGCGGGCTTTTGTGGCGCAGATGGAGATTGCGACGCGGGTTCGTAAACCGATTGTGATCCATTGCAGGACGAGTGAGCTGGCGACTCCGCAGGCGAAGGAGAGGTTTGGAGGGGCGGATGCCTGGGAGGATTTGCTGGAACTGATTGCGGAGCATTGGACGCCTACCGGGCTGGGTGGGATTATGCACTGCTTTTCGGGCGGGGTGGTAGAGGCTGAACGGTCGCTGGCGGCGGATTTTTATCTTTCGTTTGCGGGGAATCTGACTTATCCGAAGTCGCAGGGGATTCGGGATGCGGCGGAGCTTGCGCCTTCGCACCGGATTCTGGTGGAGACGGATGCTCCGTTTCTTGCGCCGATTCCGCTTCGCGGGCAGCGGAATGAGCCGGCGATGATGACGTATACGGCGGCAGCCCTGGCGGAGGTTCGCGGCATCTCAGCAGAGGAGGTTGCGGCGCTGACTACGGCGAACTTCAAAAAACTCTTCCCCACGACCCGCTGAATGGCCGGACGCTGACATAATAGAGATCGTCAAGACATAGAGAAGGAAGGCGCTTATGGCATCGGATAACAGCTTCGACGTAGTGAGTAAGGTTGAGATTCAGGAAGTGAAGAACGCGATCGATCAGGCATCGAAAGAGGTGCATGCGCGGTTCGATTTGAAGGATTCGAAGTCGAAGATCGAGCTTGAGGGGACGGATGCGATTCAACTTGCGAGCCAGGATGAGTACAAGCTGAAGGCGGTGATCGAGATTCTTTCGCAGAAGCTGGTGAAGCGCGGGGTCTCGCTGAAGAATGTGGAGTACGAGAAGATTGAGCCGGCGGCGAACTCGAGCGTGCGGCAGAAGATCAAGCTGAAGCAGGGGATTACGGGCGACAGCGCGAAGAAGATTGTGGCGAAGGTGAAGGACTCGAAGCTGAAGGTGCAGGCGAGTATTCAGGGGGATACGGTTCGCATCAGCGGTAAGGATAAGGACACGCTGCAGCAGGTGATGGCCATGTTGCGGGGCGGAGACTATGGGGTGGAACTGCAGTTTACGAACTTTCGCTCGAATTGAATCGGCTCATGGCGCCGGTCCGACCTTTTGCATGATCAATATTTCGGGGCAATATTTAAGTAAGTTCTGATGCTAAATTCACATCCTGATACTCTTAAGGACGAGTGAGTACACTCTCCATCGCGACCGCAGCCGAAGTGTTCGACCTCCTCCGCGACGATCTGGCGGCGATCGAGGGGGAGTTTGCGCGGCAGTCGGCCTCCGAAGTTGAGGTTATTACCGACATTGCGCGATATCTGATTGCAGGGGGTGGCAAGCGGATTCGGCCACTGCTTTTGCTGCTTTCGGCCAAGGCGCTGGGGTGTACGAGCGAGAGCCGCATCCGGCTGGGGGCGGTCGTCGAGATGCTGCACACGGCGACGCTGGTTCACGACGACATTATCGATGAGGCTGATACTCGGCGGGGAAGACCTTCGTCGAATACGACCTGGGGGAATTCGAAGTGCGTGCTTGCCGGGGACTGGCTTTATATGCAGGCTTTCAGCGCGGCTCTGGAAGAACGGAACTTCCGGGTGCTGGAACTGCTGATCTCTCTGACGCAGCAGATGGTTGAAGGTGAGTTGCTGCAGATGCAGAAGCTTGGGCACCTGATCAACGAAGAGGAGTACTTCGACCTTATTTTTCGCAAGACGGCTTGTCTGTTCAAGGTGTCGATGCAGCTTGGCGCGGCGGCTACTCCTGCGCATGGCTTGGGTGATCATGACGAGCTGGAGGCGCAGCTTGGAGAGTATGGCCGCAATCTGGGTTTGGCATTTCAGATCGTCGACGATGTGCTGGATTTGACTGCGGCTGAGGATGTGCTGGGCAAGCCGGTTGCGAGCGACCTGCGCGAAGGCAAAGCTACGCTCGCGGTTATTCATGCGCTTGAGCGTGGCACCGGTGCCGATCGAGAGGCCATCCGGACGGTCCTGGCTGATCGGAGTTTCGAGCGGATCTCGCACGCGCAGATTCTGGAGATTTTGCATCGGCATGGCTCGATTGACTACGCCATGGATACAGCCTGTGCTTATGCTGAGGCAGCCAGGCTCAGCGTCGCCGACCTGCCTAGCTCCGAGGCCAAGCGCGCGTTGCTGTGGGTTCCAGGGTTCGTTACTACCCGCGATCGGTAGGGAAATAGTTCGGGCCTTCAGCCCTCGCCACTTTGGGGTTTCGCGTATCTGGGGCTACGCCCCAGGCTAGAATATTCCGCGCCGTTGGCGCTGTATCCGAGGTGATCCTGGTCTACATCACGCTTCGGCACTCTATCGATTTTATGAATATGCTCCGGACCAGACTAATCCGAGGGAATCTTAGGAAGGCGAGTTGCTCCTCGCGGCAGCTACTCGTCCATTGTGTGGTTGACGTAGCCTGCTGATCCGCGGTCGGAGACTACTTTGCCGGGATTGCCTAACACGACGGAATTTGGGGGGACGTCGAAGTTGACGTAGGCTCCGGGGGCGATGAGAGCCTCTCGGCCGATGGTTATTTTGCCGACGATGATTGCGTTCGCTCCGACCCAGACACGGTCTTCGAGCGTGGGCGCTCCTATGCGAGGGCCACGGCTGGCTGCGCCGATTACGGCTCCCTTGGTGATATTGATATTTGCGCCCAGCACAGCATAAGGGCTGATGACGATACCGCCGAAGTGTCCCAGATAAAAGCCGGGGCCGATGGTTGTGGTTGGGGATATGTCGAAGCCGTACCTGAAGCGGTAGTGGTGGAGGAGAATTCGGTTGTAGAGGTAGCCGAAGATGCCAAACGACCGCTTTTTGGCGCTGTAATAAGCGACCTTGCGAAGGTAGTACGTGAAGCGGAAACCGGGGTCGTGGAGGTAAGCGGAGAGGAAAGAACGCCAGTCTGCTTTCCCACGGTAGCGATAGAGATCTGCCTTGAGGGTTTGCGACAGCGCCGGGTCCAATTCGTTCGCTTCCTTTCGCGCGGATGTTGCTAAGGTACTGCGAAGATCGCCAGCTTCGCCGTAAAAGGTTTTTGCTGTCTCAAAGTCGATACGACGGCCCTACTCGCCGCTTTTTGCTGTCTCGTCGAGTTTCGAATCAAAGTCGACCACTTTCATGCCGCCTCGACCGCGATCTACCAGCATCTGAATCCTGCCCTCAGCGGCTTCCAGCTCCTTCTTGCAGGCGTCGGAGAGCTTGAGGCCCTCCTCGAACAGCCGAACCGACTCTTCGAGCGAAAGCTCGCCTTCCTCCAGCCGCTCGACTACCGACTCCAGCGCCTTCAACTGATCCTCAAAGTTTGCCATCAGGCGACCAGACCTTTCTCGTTGCCGCCATTGAGACCCAGCACGTCGGCCGCGATGCCGTATCGTCCGAACGGCGCGCTGACCTGAACACCCTGCACCATGGGCCTCGCCTCGGCGAGCATCTCCTGCGCGATCCTCACGCCCTCTGCCCGTCCTGCCTCGGGACTGGTCACTGCGGCCATCCGCGCCATGATGTCGTCCGGCATGCTGACGCGCAGGTCGTTCTTCATGAACTCGGCGTTGCGCAGGCTGGTCAAGGGCCAGATGCCGGCGATGACCGGGATGCGGAAGCCTTCGATTCTCCGCAGAAACTCCTCGAGCACGCGGAGATCGAAGACGGGTTGCGTGATGGCGTACTCGGCGCCTGCCTCTACCTTGAAGGCAAAGCGCCGGACCTCCTGGTCCATGTCCTGCACGCCGGGGTTCGCGGCAACTGCGATGGTGAATCCTGTCGAGGCTCCGATGGAGTTGCTCCCGATGTCCAATCCGTAGTTGAGATTGTGGACTACGTTCACCAGGCCGATCGCATCGACGTCGAAGACCGCAGTGGCGTTGGGATAGTTGCCGAGCTTCGGCGGATCGCCGGTGAGACAAAGGATGTTCTTGAGTCCAATCGAAGAAGCTCCGAGCAGATCGCTCTGAATGCTCAGCACATTGCGGTCGCGGCAGGTGTAGTGGAGGATCGTCTCGATTCCGACGTGCTGCTGGATCTGCACGCAGAGGCTCTGCGCGCTCATGCGGGCGCTGGCGCGGGGGGAGTCGGGCACGTTGATTGCGTCAACACCCAGCCGATGCAGCATCTCCGCGCCGTCCAGCTCCTTGCTGCAATCGATTCCCTTTGGCGGCACGATCTCGACCATCGTGACAAACTCGCCCGCAGCCACCATTGCGCCGATCTTCGAGCGGTGCGCCAGAATCTGCGGCTCTACCTTGCTCGCAGCCTTGACGGCAGCCTTGTTTGAATCGGCATGTTCGATCTTCTGAGCGCCATCATCCATTGCTTCCATGGCGCGCAGGTAGCTCTTCATCGCTCGCGTGTAGCTGGGCGTGGTGCCGCAACAGCCGCCCACGATGCTTGCGCCTGCTTTCACGATCTTGCGGGTAAAGCTGGCCATGTACTCCGGCGATGTAAGATAGATCGTCCGGCCCTCCACGGCGCGAGGAATTCCTGCGTTGGGCATTGCGGCCAATGGCTTGTCGGTGACGACGCGCATGCGCTCGATGACGCTGAGCACGGTCGCCGGGCCAGAGCTGCAGTTGCACCCGACGGCGTCCGCGCCCCATTGTGCCAGTTTGATCGCGGCGGTCTCGGCGGACGAGCCATCGAGGCAGTTCCCTTCCTCATCGACGGTCATCATCACGACGACGGGTACGTCTGGAGCGACGCTTCTGGCGGCAAGAATTGCCTGCTCGGCCTCGGCCAAGGAGGTCATGGTTTCGATAATGAGAAGATCGACGCCTACTCCGGGGCCACCCTCTACGAGTGCGCGAATCTGTTCGGCAAAGGCGGCGTGCGCCTCATCCAGGCCTACTTTACCAAGCGGCTCCAGCCTGACTCCGAGGGGTCCGATGGCTCCTGCGACGAATGCCTCGCTGGCCTGTTTGTCGCGAATCTGGTTGACGCACTCCCGCGCCAGTTTGACGCCGGCCAGGTTGATCTCGCGTACTTTGTCCTTTAGCCCGTGGGTTTCGAGGCGAAACGCGTTCCCGCCGAAGGTATTGGTCTCGATAACCTCGGCGCCCGCCTGCAGATACTCGGTGTGGATCTCGCGAACCAGCTCCGGCTGCGATAGATTGAGCTCGTCGTAGCACCGGTTGATGAACACACCCCGCGCATACAGCATTGTGCCCATCGCTCCATCGCAAAGCACGGTCCCGCCGGTAAACAGCCGGCCGGCTGCGGCATATCCTGTTACTGAACCGCCCTTTGCAACGTCAAACTCATCTACCATGATCGTCTCCGACTGTTTCTTTCATCCTAAGCCACCAGCCACATGGGCTCCAAACCCATCTGCCGAACGGCTTGAATCCATGAGGGTCCAGGCCCGTTTTGCGCTGTTTCCTTGTTATACTCAGCGTAGAGCGGCGGCTTTCCAGGCACGCCGCAACGCTCGGGTTGGAGTTTGTTACCGTTGACGAATCGAAGTCTCTTCACAAAGTCCTTCTGCGCCCAGATTCTCTGCGGCCTGTTGCTTGCTGCCGCCACGCTGGGACTCACGGCCTGCGGCCCTTACTATTACAAATTCCCTCAGTTTACGTTCGCCAACCGGCCGATTCCGCCGAGCCTGCTTGCCAATCGCGTGATGATCGGGGTCACAATTAACGGCGGCACTACAGGCAGCCTGCAGATCGTCGACGCGCTTCGCGACATTCGCAGCAACGTCCAGAACACCAAGATGTCATTCTCCATCGCCGGTTACGCCTCGGGCTTCCCGGACATGATCCTCAACTTCCCGGCTGAGATCACCGGCTACGTCTACTCGAACGCCCAGGGCGATGTCCAGATCATCAACTACGGCAAGGAGGCGGCGACCGGTTCCGCGGGGACCTTCCCAGCCAAGTCAACCGGCCTTGCTGTTCCTCCTACCTTCGGCCATGTCTACTCCGCCGAGGAGAGCATTGGAGAGCTTGTCATCATCGACAACACAGCCGGCAAATCGTACGGTCTGATCCTGCCGAATGTCTTTCAGGTCGTCGTCAATGCGGGTGACACTGTGGTTCTTGCCATGGTGCGGAACTCGAACACGATTTACCGCGTGATCAAACTGAACAGCAACCAGTACCTGACCTCGACCGCAGCGATAGCCGCGATCGGCGCTGCGGACTGCGAGCCGTTCAACGTTCCTGTTTACTGCGCGGTTCCTGTGAATACTGGAAACGCCGTGAATCCCTTCGACCGGCCCACGGGAGCTTATTTTTCGCTCGACGGGACCGCGGCCTACGTACTGAACTGCGGTCAGGAGTGCGGTGGAAGCACGTCCAGTGTCACGTATCTGCAGCCGGGCGCGCTGCAGGTGAACAGCTACGCCCAATACACCGATCCTGCGCAGCAGAATCCGAACTCATTCACAACCCAGGTTCCGGTTCCGGGCGGTGTGACCGCAGCACTCTCGAATGGAACCACTTTGTATGTGTCCGGGCAACAACTTCAGCCCGACGGATTCTTCGCCGGCAATCTCACGACGATCAGCCTTGCGACCAATACGGTGACGGGGCAGTACTCCATCTCCGACGGGACGCATACGAAGATGCTCTTCGCCGACAACAACACGTTGTGGATCGGGTCGCAGTTGTGCGCGACGGGCGAGCGTGCTCATCAGGCTGCTCTCGGCGTCACGACGCAGGCGGCAAACTATAACTGCCTCACTCGGTTCGACCTCGGCGCGCTGAGTGCATCGATCGTTCCGTTTGTCACGCAGGGCTCCGCTACGGCTGTCGTTCCCTTTCCCAATACGAATCAGAACCAGTACTACTACGGCGACCTTACCGGGCTCTGCTGGGTGCAGAATCTCAACAAGGTCTATACCGCCTATGGCGGGCAAGTTCACGTCTTCAGCACCGTTGACGGCTCGGAGATCAATAACGTGAATGTGATCGTTCAGGGGACAGCTCTTGACGTCGCGTACCTGGACGCCGTCACCGACGCGGATAACTAATCAGCCATGAGCCTTCAGCGATGAGCTCTCAGAACGAAGCACCCTCACAGCTCAAGACGCACAGCTCTTCTCGCATCGATATCCTTGCTATCGCTGCGCACCGCGACGATGTGGAACAGACCTGTGGCGGGACTCTGCTGGCTATGAACGCTCGCGCCTGGCGTACGGGCATCCTGGACCTTACGCAGGGCGAGTCCGGTACGCGGGGCACCGCCGCTGACCGCAGCGCGGAGGCCGCCGCTGCTGCTCGCATCCTTAACGTGACGCACCGTGAGGCGCTCGACCTGCCCGACGGCAATGTCCAGAACACGTATGAGAACCGGCTGAAGATCGCCGGGGTGTTGCGGAGGCTGCGTCCACGGGTCGTTATTTTGCCTTACTGGCAGGGGCGGCATCCCGATCACTATACCTCCGCCACGTTGGGATACGAAGCCTGCTTCGTTAGCGGGCTGGCCAAAGTTGAGACCCCCGGCGAACCTCACCCGCCGCATCGTCCCTTTAAGATTCTCTACGCCAGCCTGTACGCCGACGTTCGTCCTACCTTCGCCGTCGACATCACGCCCTTCATCGAGCAGCGGCTGCAATCTCTGCTGGCCTATCGCTCGCAGTACGCCTCGCAGGATCGGGGAAGCAAGCTCTTTGTTCCGGAAGAAGAGATTCGCGAGCGGACGTTTGCTGAGGCGCGGCACTATGGGTTGCTCGCCGGCGTGCGCTACGCCGAGCCTTTTGTTCAGAAAGAGATTGGACTTGTGGAGGATGTGATGCTGCTTCCGGTGCAATCCATTTAGGAAGCTTTCTTACGCCATAGCTGCGGCATGCAATCGCGCCTTGACGAAGGCGATTACCTCGTCGGTGACATACGCCGGAGGCCGCATCGCCAGCACGGGAGTTCCTTCGACCAGCTTGAGCGAAACCCCCTTCCACTCTGGCCGTTTCAGGTCGCCTTCCGGAACTAACACCGCATCGGCGCGGTCGAGAAAGTACTTTGCGGATTCTTTAAAGTCGGCGGTCGCGGGATCGAGCACGCTCAGGTAAAGATCGGGCCGGAGAAATCGCAGGATACTGTTCGATTCGATCACTACGTTTTCTGCCTGCGCGATCTCTTTGCGAATTCTCGGCATCGCTTCGGCCAGATCTCCGGTTCGCGTTCGCACCCAGAAGGAGCGGATTGCTCCTGCAGCCAGATATCTTCCTGAATCGGTCGTGCTATCTCCGCCGGGGCGCTCTTCGCTGATCGCGATGGTGTGTTCCGCGGTTTCGCAGTCGCACGGTTCGCCGTTGGCTGAGCACATGCCGTGACCGAACTGCGTGATCTTGAACGCCGTCCAGTGCATCTCCGGCAGTGCTGCGATAAGGCCGGTCACGACGCTGGTCTTGCCGATGTTTCTTGTGTGCCCGCCGATCACCACAATTGCCATCATTCACCACGCGATCAACCGCAACAACTAAGTTTAGCGCTGTTTCAGGCGGGCCAGATCTCTCAGATACTCCTTCAACGGCCGCGCCGGACGGCCCCAGAAGACTTCGCCGGGGCCTCGCATCTTCTTTCCGCTCAGGACTCCGGCCCCGCCTCCGAGAATCACGCCGGCGCCTACCGTTGCGTGTTCGCCGATACCTACCTGGCCGCCCAGAATCGCTCCGTCTTCGACAACGCTTGAACCTGAGATTCCCGTCTGCGCCGCGATGACGACGTGTTTGCCGATGGTGCAGTTGTGGCCGATGTGAACCAGGTTATCGATCTTCGTTCCACGGCCGATCCGCGTCTCTCCCAGGGCTCCGCGATCGATGGTTGTGTTCGCGCCGATCTCAACATCGTCCTCGACGATCAGGCGTCCCTGCTGGGGAAAGATTAGGTACTCTCCTGTCTCGCCGTTTCGGGCGTAGCCAAATCCCGTCGCTCCCAGCACCGCTCCTGCCTGCACGACGACGCGGTCTCCCAGCGCCGTACCGGTGTGCACCACAACGCGAGCCATCAGGTTGCAGTCGTTGCCCACGACGACTCCATCTTCGAGCACGGCTCCTGGTCCAACTCGGGTTCCCACTCCGATCGTCACGTTCTTGCCGACTACTGCTGAAGGATGCACTCCCGCTTCAAAATCACGTCCTCTCAGCCGCCGCCCAACCACTGCAAAAGCATACCGGGCATCTCTTACCCAGAGAACGCGCGGGTCGAGCGGCAGTTCCGCATCTTCCAGATTCCTGTTGGCGAGGATCGTTCCGGCCTTCGATTGGAGCGCCCTGGTCAGTGTGTCCTTGTCCATTGCAAACACAACCGAACCGGCGCCAGCGCCCTCAATGCTCGAGACCTCCGTGATCTCGATGTCAAGAAGGGGCGCACTGACACCAATCCAGTCGGCAACTTTGCTCATGCTGGCGTTGTTCTGAGCCATCAGTAGATCCCCATCTCGCCCGCAGGCCGAGTCTTCCACCGCCGGTGCACCCAAAGCCACTGCTCGGGATATCGCCGCACATAGGCTTCAATGGCAGCGGTAAACGTCGCTGTGTTTACGACCGCATCCTGCTCGGAGTCTCCAGTATGGACTACGCTCAGCTCCTCGCCAAAGTGCAGCACGTACCTGCGCTCGCTCTCCTCCCACAGCAGAAAGCCCGGAACCACGGCTGCTCCCGTCTTCGCTGCGATGCGCGCCATCCCGGAGGCTGTGCACGCCTCCAGCCCGAAGAAGGGGACAAAGACACCTTGCGGCGGGGTCATGTTCGTGTCCATCAGGATTCCTACGGTCTCTCCGGCTCGCATCGATGCGATCAGGCCGCGCGCAAAGTCGTCCTTGTGGATGACGCGGTTTCCGTGCAGGCAGCGGATGCGGTTCACGAAGGCATCGACCAACGGATTATCCAGCCGCCTTATGACCATTCCCATCGGCATTCCCATCAGGGAGTGGTAGAAGCTCGAGAGCTCCCATGCTCCGAGATGCCCGGTGAGCACGAGAACGCCTTTGCCACGATCGCGCGCCCGCAGGTAATTTTCCAGTCCCTCGTAGCGGATGAAGCGGCTCGCCGACTCCGCCGTGTAGCCCGGCATCTTGCAGAACTCTGCCAGGAGGAGGCCGAGGTTGCGATACTCCGAGCGTAGAACGGACTCGCGTTCCTGGGCGGACATCTCCGGAAACGCCAGCTCCAGGTTGCGAATTCCTACCCTTCGCAGCCGTCCCAGAACCCGATACGCCAACGCTGCGAAGACGACTCCAACCGCGCGCGCCAATCGCCGGGGGAGAAGCCGCATGGCGTGAACGAAGACCCAGGCCGCCGCAAACTCCAAGGTTTCGCGGACACTGACCTCATCCGCCGGTAACGTTCTCTGGGCAACTTCGCTCAAGTCTATAGTTTACCGACTCTACGCCCAAAAACAGAAAGGAGCGGCTGGAAAGCCACCCCTTTCCCAATACCATGCGTCCGGTTTACTGGTTCTTTGCGATCACGAAGTACTTCGCAACCGTGCGGACAAAGGGACGGCCTTCGGGCGTCGTCGCCTGGCTGCCGTTGAGGACCGTCGTGTAAGGAACACTTGTTCCATAGAGTGCGGTCGTTGCGTCCTGGTTCTGCGACAGCACGGTGCCGTCCAGGTCGATGCCCGCAAAGAGTCCCTTGCTACGCGAATACGTCAGAAACTCTGCGTTCAACTTCCAGTCCGTACCAGCCTGAGCATTGCGCCCGACCGGGCCGGCCGAAGCCGCAGCATCCGCACCGATCTTGAACTTGTTCTTCAACATATCCTGCAGGCCTTGCTTGTTCATCGCAATCAGCACCAGGTCGGTTGCCTGGCCGCCAATCTGGAATCCGAAGCTGCCGCCTGTAAGCTGCACGCAGACCGGTGCGCTCCATTTGCCGCTTGCGGTGCGGCACGTGGCAACGCCCTGGCCGTACTGAGCGCCAACGACGAATGCGCCTTTCTTGAAGCTTGGAATCACAACCACGCAGGAGGCACCGGCAAGAATGCCGCCAGGAATGGACTTGTCCGGCGTCGCCATGATCTCTTCAATCACCTGGCTGGCGGCGGTCAATCGTTCGGCAATCTTTGCTTTATCGTCATCGGCTGCACGCGCAGACAAAGAGCAGGCCGTCATAGCTAATCCACACAGAATCACTGAAAATTTCTTCATCATTTTTGGTTATACCTTTCGCGTCCAGAATTATTTTTGGCAAAGGCCCAGTAAAGCCGCCTATTTACAATAATATATGTGATGTGAGGACGTCCGGTGGGGGTTGCATTCCTGGCGCAATGAGCCTGTCGGGTGGTCAAAAACACTTTGACCGCAAAAAAATGGGGGTTGTAGAGATAGTGTCGGGTTTGCCCGACGCTCTCTCTACAACCCTCTCCCAGGTCTGTGTTGCTTGGTACTAATCTGCCTCACATTACCCACTCTCACAAGGGTACGAAGGTAGGTAGACCTTTGAGCGCCGCGCGTTAACTGAAGCGTTAATAGGTACTATCAGGGGGTGGTTGGGCCACCTGACCCCGCAAGGAAAGAAATAACCACTATGGAAGCAACTTGCGGTTCGTCACCTCGACCGAGAGGGTGATTCGGTTCTTCACACCAACCTTCCGCATCAACGTCCCCACGTGCTTCTTCACTGTAGCGAGATCGATGCCCAACTCCTCGGCGATCACCCGGTTGGGCTGCCCGTCGACCAGCAGCCTCAGCACCTGGATCTCGCGCCCTGTGAACTGCGGCTCATCGACTCCGCCGGTGCGCCTCAGCTCCGACGAAGACAGGTCGACCAGATTGGCGAGCACCTTCCGCGGCGCCCAGGCCGAACCGTCGTTGACGATCTCGATCGCCAGTCGCACCTCGGCCGCCTTCGCGCTGTGAGCCAGATAGCCCTTTGCTCCGGCACCGATGATGCGCTGGATGTACTCGTGGTCCTCCTCGAGCCCCAGAACGATCAGGCGCAGGTGTGGACGGGTGCGGCGAAAGGCGGCCAACAGCTGGAAGATGTGAGCCGTACAAGCTGAATCGATGAGAATCAGCGACACGCCCGAGGCATCCAGCGCCCCTGGAACGGACAGGGGCACGACCTCCACCGGGCCGCCCTTGATGCCGGCCTCGTCGAAGATCGTCTGCAACCCAAGTATCCGCAATGGGTCGGTCGCGACCAAGCCCAACTTTAACGGTCCCTGAGACTTCTGCTCTTTCATCGCCTCTGCAGCCTCTCTTACTCAGCTCGTGCAACCAACAGGCCGACTTCAGCGTTTTTTTGTGGATCGCTCCGACTTATTCGAGTTATAGCTTTGGCAGAACGATTCCCTGCTGTTTTTGGTATTTCCCCTTACGGTCAGCATAACTGACCTCGCACATTTCATCAGATTGAAAAAACAATATCTGACACAGCCCTTCGTTGGCATAAATCCGTGCTGGCAGTGGTGTCGTGTTCGAGATCTCGAGAGTCACAAACCCCTCCCACTCGGGCTCGAACGGCGTCACGTTCACTATGATGCCGCAGCGGGCATACGTTGACTTGCCGACGCAGATCGTCAGCACGTCGCGGGGAATCTTGAAGTACTCGATCGACCTGGCCAGCGCGAAGGAGTTCGGCGGAACAATCACGCTGTCCGCCACAACCGTTACGAAAGAACGCTCATCAAAGGCTTTAGGGTCGATAATGGCACTATTGACGTTGGTAAAGATCTTGAACTCATCCGACACACGCAGGTCATAGCCATAGGAGGAGAGTCCATAGGAGATAACGCCCTCCCGGACCTGTTTTTCGCTGAACGGGGAAATCATGCCGTGGTCGATCGCCTGCCGGCGAATCCAACGGTCGCTTTTAATTGCCACTCTTGGTCTCTTTTCTGTTCGTTTTCGAATTATGCCCGCTAATTTCGGCAGAAGGGTGTAAATTTAAGGCGACCGGAATCCACGTTACCCTTGCCTCATTAGATTCTTCATCTTACGGCAGTGATCTATCGTTGACAATCTCGTTTCGACTTTCTACCATCACGTTACTAAACCCGGTCATTGTTATTTTTTCAAAATTACAGCCCAAGGACGGCGGCCCAGATGATTAAGCAGGATCTTATACAAAGGGTTGTTGAGCGTACCGGACTGCCACGAACCAAAGCAGAGGCTGCGGTTGACGCTATCTTCGACAGCATGAAGCAGACCCTCATCGCGGGCGACCGCATCGAGTTGCGCGGCTTCGGGGTCTTCACCGTCAAACCACGCAAAACCGGCATTGGGCGCAATCCCAGGACCGGCGCTGAAGTTACCATTGCTCCCGGCAAAGCAGTTCGCTTCAAGCCCGGCAAAGAACTTCATCTGTTGGACTAGCTCCGGTCCGCTTCCGGATTGGTCCGTTCTACCGCGTCCGTAGTCCCTCACATCAAATGCACCGCGTCCACGTCGATCACGAGGTTGCGCCGTGCGATGTTCTGCGACTCTGCGTAGGCAAGCATGGCGCGCAACGTTGCGCCTAGCGCCTGCCGCTTCTCCGCCTTCAAGACAAAGTGATAACGATAGATGCGCTTGAGCCGGACGATCGGTGCGGCCGCTGGACCCAGCACGCGCACCTTGTCGAGGCGGGCCTGTTGGAACCACTTTCCGAGAGTTGCTGCCCATGCTGTCGCTTCCTCCAGCTTTTCGCTTTGAATCACAATGTTTGCCAGGACCGCGAACGGCGGATAGTGCATCCATCGCCGGTACTGCATCTCTTTGGCGACAAAGCCGGGGTAGTCGTGCTTCGCGGCAAACTGAATCGCGTAGTGATCGGGATGGTAGGTCTGCACCAGCACCTTTCCAGGCAGATCGCCCCTGCCGGCCCGTCCTGATACCTGCGTCAGTAACTGGAAGACCCGCTCGGCGGCGCGAAAATCCGGCAGCCCCAATTGAAGGTCCGCGCCAACAACGCCCACCAGGGTCACGCCGTGGATGTCGTGTCCCTTGGCGATCATCTGCGTCCCCACCAGCAGATTGATCTCCCCGGCATGCAGGCGCGCGAGTAACCGCTCCATATCGGAGCGCCCTCGCACGGTGTCGCGATCCATCCTGCCGATCCGCGCTGATGGGAACAGCTCCTGCAGCCGTTCTTCACCCTGCTGGGAACCGGCGCCGAGAAAATACAGATGCTCGCTCCCGCACTTGGGGCATGTCTTCGGCACCCCGCGACGCGATCCGCAGTAGTGGCACTCGAGCCGCTGCCCCGGCTGCGCAATGTCGTCGTTCTCGCTCACGCGCTTGTGGTAGGTCATCGAGATCGAGCAGTTCTCGCACTCGATCTTCTCTCCACAGCTCCGGCACATCACCACGGAGGAATAGCCGCGGCGGTTCAGCAGCAGGATCACCTGCTCACCGCGATCGAGCGTGGCCTGCGTCTCCTCGATCAGCATGCGGGAAAAGATATGCTCCTGACCGGTCTCGCGAAACTCCTCGCGCATATCGACGAGTTCGACCTCGGGCAGCGGTCGAGCCATCACGCGCTCGCGCATCTCCACTCGCACGTAGCGCCCCTTGTCCGCGTTCGCCCAGCTTTCGAGCGACGGCGTCGCCGACCCCAGCACCACGACAGTCTCGTTCAGCTTCGCACGCATCACCGCGACGTCGCGTCCGTGATAGCGCGGCGTCTCCTCCTGCTTGTAGCTCGAATCATGCTCCTCATCGACGATGATTAATCCGAGATCCACCATCGGCGCGAAGACGGCAGACCGCGTCCCTACGACAATGCGCGCTTCGCCTCGGCGAATCCTGTGCCACTGCTCGGCGCGCTCATCGGGCGTTAGCTGCGAGTGCAGCATCGCAACCTCGCCGGCAAACGCCGCGTACAACTGCGCGGCCATCGCAGGAGTCAACCCAATCTCCGGCACCAGCAGCAACGCCGACTTTCCCGCATCCAACGCGCGCTGCATCGCCGCAAAATAAACCGCGGTCTTGCCTGAGCCGGTAACGCCATAGAGCAAATGAGGCCTGAATCCACCCTTTTCCATCGCCGCCGCAATCGTTCCGAGCGCCTCCATCTGCGCTTCGTTCCGATCATGTTCATGCGCGTGTTTCTTTCCCAGCGCGCTGACTCCGCCGAGATGGAACTCCTCCGCGACCTCTTCCATCGTCACGAGGCCGCGCTTCACCAGAGTTCCCAGCGTCGATATTGGCACGCCCATCCGGGTCAAAATACCCCTCAGATCCTGCAGCCGCATCCTGCCACCTGCCGCCGCGATCTCCGCAAGAATCGCCGTCTGATTGTCATTCAGCTTCGGCAGCCGAGCCTCCGGGACCAGCACTGCTACCTTCTCCAGCCGTCGCGCATCGCGTTCTTCAGCGACAGCCTCGCGCGTCAGCCACTTCTTGCGAACCATCCCTTCCAGCAGGCCCTTATTCGCGCCAGTAGCCGATCGCAGCGCCGACATCTTCGCCTGCTCGCCACCTTCCAGATAGTTCAGCACCGCATATTCGCGGTTTTGTTCTTCCGCACTCAACTTCGATCTTCTCGAAGATCCCTTCTCTGCTCCTTCGTACAGCACCTTTCGTCCCGCCTCAGCGATTCGGTAAAAGAAATGCCGCTTCACTTCTGCCGCCAGTGGCAGCATTCCGCGCAAGACTTCGCCCAGCGGCGCGACATAATACTGCGCAATCCACGTGGCCAGCTTCATCAGCTCTTCGGGGAGTACCGCTGCGTCATCGAGCACTTGCTGTACAGGCTTTATCTCGAAATCATCGACCGGCGCATCTTCGTGAACCCGCACCACAACGCCCATGAGCATTTGGCCACTGAACGGCGCCAGCACCCTCGCGCCCACCACGGGGACCACTCCATTTACCGCATAGGTAAAGGTCTGATCCAAGGGCACCGGCAGGGCAACATCGCAAAACAAGGGCATCTCAACAGTTTAGCTACTACGAAAAAACTCCGTCGTCTCCGCCGGGCGTTGCTGCGGTCATGACCATGTGAAGCTGTTGTTCCGGTGCTTAAGCGACCGCCCTGATTTCGATGGGGAGGACCTCGAGCGAAGTCATCCCCATGTTGAACGCGGTGATCGTGGCGAGGATTATTGCATCTTCGGCAGTTCCATCAGCAAGCCGCCGTTCCCTGTCTGAACTGTAGGAAGCTGTCCGTTCCAGCGTTCGATCAACGCCTTCTGGTTCTCGATCTTCCGCAGCTCCAGAAGCTGTGGAGTCAGGGAGGTTTGACGAATCTTATTCGCCTCCGCCTCACCGTTGGCGCGAGTCACAGCGGCTTTCGCTTCGCCGTCAGCTTCGGCAACCGTCTTGGCCGCCTCTGCTTCCGTCTTCGCCAACTCGTTGCGCGCGCGCTCTGCATCCTGAATTGCCTGCGCCTTCGATGTAATCGCAGCTGCGATCACCGCCGGCACCCTCGGAGCACCGATGAAGCCGAACTGCTGAATTCCGACGCCGACCGATTCCATCTTCTGCTGGATCAATGCCTGCACCTTGTTCAGGAACTCGGACTTCTGCTCGCCGTAGATCTGCTCCACGCTGTAGGTCGACGCAACCTCGTTGAGAGAGTTGCGAACCACGTCGCGCAAGATGCCGTGCGTAAAGACGTCAAGGTCGCTTAACCGGTACTTCACGTAGAAGTCCGGCACGCGATGCGGGTCGATCGCATAACTCAGCGAGACATCAGAGTAGATCTCCATCCCCTCCTTCGAGTTGAAGCTCATCTCCTCGTTGGAGGCATGGCCTTCGTTCAAGTCATGGGTCCACTTGACCGTCTGCACGAACGTTGGGAACTCGATGATCTGGCTTCGCAACGGGCTGTAAAAGACCCAGCCGGTTCGAATCGGAATCTCCGATGGGCCTCGTTGCGAGCCGCTCAAGACGATCTCCACGCCGACGTATCCGGCGCCGATTCGAGTGATCGACGCAATGTAGTTGAAGAAGATCACAGCAGCGATCAGCAGGGCGATAGCAGCCGCGCCGAACTTGAGGAACTTCGTTGGAGCGCGAAAATCATTCCGGCCATTGCCGGGGTTCAATACTTCACCAAAGAGAGACATTACATCCTCCAGATCTTTCTAAACGCAACAAATCCGCCCGCTGCTGTTGCCAGCAACAGGCACACGCCCCCCAGAACAGCATCATCACTCGGCAGATTGAGTAGGTGGAACGCCGTCACCATAACCCAGTACAAGGGCAGCGTGACGAGCAGAGAACCCAGCACCTTCCAGAACAGCATCACAGTCCCTGGCCAGTTCTTGCTTGGCCCAACAACCAGTACAACAGCAGTAAGAATTGTATCCTTGATCTCGTAAAAATCCTGTAATGATGCAATATTCGACCTGGTTCAGTTCCTGATAAGCTGCTCGCACCATGAAGAAGAAGAAAGCTGCGCCCGCTCTCGTGATTCTTCTTTTCCTCGCCGCATGTGAGCCCTCGCCCAGGCCGGCGCCGGAGCCCACCCCTCACCCACGCGCCGCACACACCAAAGGAATCTACCCCTTCGCCGGAGCCTTCAGCCCCATCTCCGCCATCACCCGTTGCAAGTCCTTCCACGCCTCCGCCTTCATCCGAGGATCGCGCAATAGAAACGCAGGATGATACGTGACAGCCAGCTTTGCTCCGCGGCAGCTATGCCATCTGCCCCGCAACGCGCTCAGCGACTGCTTCACTCCAAGCAGATATGTCGCCGCCGTCGAGCCCAGCGCTACGATCACCTCCGGCTGCACCACATCAATTTGCCGCAGCAGAAACTGGTCGCACGTATTGGCCTCCACCGGCTCCGGCGTGCGGTTGTTCGGCGGCCTGCACTTCACGATATTGGCGATATACACCTGCTCGCGCTTCAGCCCCATTGCCTGGATCATGTTATTCAGCAACTGTCCTGCCTTGCCGACGAACGGCAGCCCTTGAACATCCTCATCTGCACCCGGGCCCTCGCCGACAAACATCAGCCGCGCATTGGCGTCGCCATCGCCGAAGACAATCTTCCGCCGTCCCGCATAGGCCAGCGGGCAACGCGTACAATCGCCAATCTCTTCCTGAATCGCACCCAGCGCGTCAGCCTTGTGCGCAGGAGCCACGCGGCTCTCAGGCAACAAGGCGAGATCGTCGAAACTCACCAGCTTGGCGATTGGAGGCTCCAGAAACGCAGGTCGGCTCGAAGGAGCCGGATGATTCAAAACAGGAGCCGCTTCCGACTCCTCGATCACAGCCGTTTCAACCGGCAGCGGCTGAGGCACAATAATCTGTGCGACGGGAACGGTTGCATCAGCCGCAACTTCGCCACGTACCGGCTCTCCCTGACGATAAAAGTCATGGACGCCCAGGTCCCGAAGATATTCCACATAAGCCCGCAGCTGCTGCTCAGGTTCTACTGCCATGGCTCTATGGTATCGCTATTAGTGCACGGGAAGATCGAGTAGCGGTTCTACCTTCTCCGGCAACACGAACTTCACATGTCCTTGCTTGATCTCATCCTGCGCCACGCGGCAAGCCTTCATCGACTTTGCGACGATCAGCGGAGAAGCACCCGACTGCAACTGCCGAGCCCGGCGTGCTGCGCCTTTCACCAGGCTGTACTTATTGTGGAATGCACTTTCAGTCGTCATGCGATACCCCCATAGTGTGAAGTTATATCTCAGTCCAGCCAAATGCTCTACACAATTCAGCGGATAAGTTGGTCCTTATCTCTCAAACGTACTTAATGCCGCCTTTAATCTCGGTGAAGCGGCATCGGTCCTGCAACTCGAGGCGATGGCCTGCACGCCATCTCTCACGCCGCGCTCGCACAACACGATCGCCCGCAGCTCCATTACAGCCTGGTCCAGAACATCGTTCACAAGAGCATACTTGTAGTCGTGCATCTGCTTCAACTCGTGCCGCGCCTCGGCTAGCCGTTTCTGAATCACCGTCTCCGAAGTCACGTGTTCTGCCTCGCTCCGGTTTCTCAGCCGCATCTCCAGCACATCTGGGCTTGGCGGCAGAATAAAGATCGACACCGCCTGCGGCAGCTTCTTCATCACCTGCACCGCGCCCTGAACATCGATGTCAAGCAGCAGATCCTTCCCGGCCTGCTTCGCATGATCCAGAGCCGAAAGCGCGGTCCCATAGTAGTTTCCAAAGACCTCAGCCCACTCAAGAAAATCCCCGGCAGAGAGCATCCGCTCAAACTCTGCCCGGGTCGTGAAGTGATACTCCCGCCCGTCCTCTTCAGAACCTCGTGGCGGCCGCGTTGTATACGAGATCGAAAAATCCAACCCCTCCACCAGCGTCCGCAGCTGGCTCACCAACGTCGATTTTCCCGATCCCGAAGGCGCCGAAATAATAAAAAGTATGCCTGCCATGCGCCTCAATCACCCCAAGCGATATTGCCAGTGTAACAATCGCCGCTACTCCAGATTCTGAACCTGCTCGCGAGACCTCTCGATCTCCGCCTTCATCTCGAGACCCAGCTCCGTAATCCGAAGACTATTCTCGCCCGACGCTCCGCTGGTCTTCGACAGCATCGTGTTGGCCTCGCGATTCAGCTCCTGCAGGAGAAAGTCCAGCCGCTTGCCCAGCTCTCCGCCCTCATCCAGCATGGCCACAAAGCGATCGACATGCGTCCGCAACCGCACAATCTCTTCCTCGATGTCGCTCTTCTCCGCCAGCACCGCGGCTTCAGTCAGCAGCCTCTCCTCGCTCACCGGAGCGCCCTCTGTCAGCTCGGCCAACCGGCTTCGCAGCCTCTCGAACTGGGCCTCCCGCACTCCATTCCTCAGCCCGGCCATCTCGTCGGCAAATGCCCGCAGCCGCAGCATCGAAGCCCGCAGCTCTGCGGTTAGCGAAGCGCCTTCCTGCGCACGAACCTCGTTCAGCTTCTCCACAAGAGGCCCAATCTGCGAAAGCACAGCCGCGTCGAGTCCCGCCAGATCCTCCGACCCTACGCTGCTCTCCATCGTCATCATGCCGGGAACGCGCAGCATCGCGTTCAGATCCGGCTCATACGCCAGCCCATTTGCCTCCGAGGCCTCGCGATACGCCCGCATATACGCGCTCAACAAGCCGGCGTTCAGCTGAATCTCCGCTGAGGCGCGGCGCTCGATCTGCAACGTCACCTCCACGTGTCCACGCCGAAGACGCTCCTTCAACATCCTCCGCATCTGCACCTCGAGTCCATCGCAGTACGACGGCAGTCGAAGGTTGAGATCGAGAAAACGATGGTTCACGCTCTTCATCGCCAACGTAAAGGCAACCGTATCTCTCACCGAGCCGCGCAGACTGGCATATCCAGTCATCGAATAGACATCGCTCACGCAATCCCCTCCAGATTTGCCGTCAATGCAACCTCACCGTTGCCGGCAGGCGTTGTATCCTCCGCGATGAACTGCATATCGTAAAGCCGCCGATACCTGCCAGAGCGCTTCATCAACTCCTCATGCGTCCCCATCTCTGTGATTTGCCCGCCCTCGATCACAGCGATTCGAGTCGCCCGCCGCACCGTCGAAAGCCGATGCGCGATCACAAACACCGTTCGCCCCTGCATCAGATTTGCCAGCGCCGCCTGCACATATAACTCGCTCTCCATGTCCAGCGCCGAGGTCGCTTCATCCAGAATGAGGATCGGCGCATTCTTCAGGATCGCCCGCGCAATTGCCAGACGCTGCCGCTCGCCTCCGCTCAACCGCGTGCCCTTCTCGCCGATCTTCGTGTTATATCCGTCGGGCATGTTGAGGATAAAGTCGTGCGCCAGCGCCATCCGCGCGGCCTCCTCCACTCCGCTCATCGGAACATCCGGCTGGCCATACGCAATATTGTTCCGCACCGTATCGTTGAACAGCACCGTCTCCTGCGTTACCTTGCCGATCTGCTCGCGCAGCGACGCGATCGTCACATCCCGCAGATCGTGCCCGTCAATCAGAATCCTTCCCTCGTTCACATCGAAGAATCGCGGAATCAAATTCACCAGCGACGACTTCCCCGCTCCACTGGGCCCAACCAGCGCAATCACCTCACCCGGCTGCACTGTCAGGTTGATATTGTGCAGCACCTGCTTCGTCTCTCCGTCGCTCTCGTACGCGAAGCCCACATTCTCGAATTGAATTCCTTCTCTAAAACCTTTCAACACAAACGCGCGTTTCTTCTCCTGCACGTCATCGGTCGCGTCCATGAACTTGAAGATCTCTTCGCTCGCCCCCAACGCCTGTTGAAAGCTGTTGTAGAACGCGGCAAACTTCCGCACCGGGTCATACAGCGTAAACACCGCAATCAGAAAGGTGATAAACGATCCCGCCGTCATCTCCTTATGCTGAATACTGATCCGGCCAAGCAAAAGCAGAGCGGCAATCGCCATCGACGCGATCAAATCCATCAGCGGTGAACTGATGGCCTGCACCTTCACCGACTTCAGATTCGCATCGAATAACCTTCGCGCTGCCTTGCGAAAGCGGTTCATCTCCCACGTCTCCATGCCAAACGCCTTCACGATGCGATTTCCCGTGATGGTCTCGTGCAGGATATTTTGAATCTCCGCGAGCTTATCCTGTCCTTTGCGCGTGGTTTGCCGCACGCCTCGCCCAATGCGCCGGGCGGATAGAATCACAACCGGCAGAAACAGCAGCAGCACCCACGCAAGCCTGCCGCCGACAATCACGACAGCAACCGCTGTAAAGATCAGAGTAAAAAACTGCTGCAGAAAATCGCTCATCACGCTCGACATCGCAAACTGAACTTTCTCGATATCGTTGATCAGCGTCGACAGCAGAGTACCCGTCGTGTGCTTCTGAAAAAACCCGACTGAGCGTCGCAGCACAGCGTCATAAAGATCGTTCCGCAGATCTGTGATCATGCCAAAGCCGGCACGGTTCACCAGGTATGTGCCGGAGTAGTCGCAGACCGACTTCAGCAACGCCGACCCAACCAACGCAACCGCCACTACCGTCCATGCATTGTGGAAGTAGCTCGGAAGAAACCGTTGCAGATTGACGACATAGTCCGTATGTGGAACGCGGAAGACGAGAACCAGCCCCGGCGGCGCATCCGGGCTCAATACATTGTCGAAGATCGGCTTGACCAGCAGGATACGGAACGCGGCCATCGCGCCTACGATTGCCATCAGCACGACCGACGCCAGCGAATACAAGGCATATGGCCGGACATAAAGCAATAATCGCCAGATGCGCCTCAAACCATCACTCTCCCGATCGACATTGCTGTACTGCGCATCTCACTATTCTAGTGCGCGTTGCCGTTTTGCCATGAGATCCACCGCTTACTTAGGCATATCGCGGTGCGCAGTCTTCACCCGGTAGCCCTCATTCGCCAGCCGCTTCTTCATCTCTTCCGCAATAAACACCGAGCGGTGCTGCCCGCCCGTACACCCAAAAGCCACCGTCAGATAGCTCTTTCCTTCCTTGATGTAATGCGGCAAGAGAAACTTCAGCATCTCCGTCGTCTTATTCAGAAACTCCTTCGTCTGCGGGAACTGCCGGACGTACTTCGCCACTTTTGGATGCCTCCCCGTCAGTTTGCGAAACTCCGGCACAAAATGCGGGTTCGGCAAAAATCGCACATCGAATACCAGGTCCGCCTCGGTCGGCACTCCGTTCTTGAACCCGAAGCTGTTCGAAGAGACCATCAGCGTTTGACCGCTCTCCTCGCGTTCAAACTGCGCGTTGATATGCGCTCTTAGATCGTGCACATTGAACTTCGTCGTATCGAGAACAATGTCCGCGACGTTACGGATTGGATCCAACCGTTTTCGTTCCGCCCGAATCGACTTCACCACCGTATCGCTGCGCCCCATCGGATGCGGCCGCCGCGTCTCCGAGAAGCGTCGAATCAGCGCCTCATCACTCGCCTCCAGAAACAGGACGCGTGTCGGCAGCACCTTGCGAACATCCTTCAAGATCGTGGGAAACTCGTCGAGCCGCATTCCCTCGCGCACGTCGACCACCAGCGCCGCCCGCTGAATCTCCCCCGACTGCCGCACCAGATCTGCAAATCGCGGCACCAGTTGCAGCGGCAGATTATCCACCGAATAGTAGCCCAGATCCTCAAACGCTTTGAGCGCAGACAGCTTCCCCGACCCGGAAAGGCCAGTCAAAATGACCAGTTCGCCGCGATACTCCGTGGCCAGCTCCGTCGTCTTCTTTTTGTTGCGCTTCTTTTCGTCTGTCTTCCTGGATCGCGTCTTAAGCTTCTCGCTCGGCATGCGGAAATCCTAACATCCCGGCCTAGGGGACCTCGATCAGCTCCATCTTTCCATCACGCTTGCGGTGCAGCACCATCGCCCGTCCGCCGTGGTCGCGAAACACAAAGACATCGCGGTCGCGAAACGCAGCCTCCTTCACTGCCTCCTCCAGCGACATCGGCCGCAACGCGACCCCATCGGTCGAGCGCACGACATGAGGCTCCGCCAGCGGCGAGTGCGACGGAAAGGAATGCACCAGCATCGGCACTGCCTTGCGGCCAACACTGGTCTTCGTCGCAACCTTCACCGGAACGCTCGCCTTCCTGCTTCGCGGTGGAGCAACCTCAGCATCGGCGCCCTTTACGTCAGCCTTGGGATGCCGCTTGATCGTCCCAAATTTCTTCTTCTGGCGGATCCCCTGCCGTTCGATCGTCTCCAGCGCATCGCGCAGAGCAGCCTCCATCTCCGTCGCCTCGCAACGAGCGACGAGCTTGTAGTGCTTGGTCTGTATCGTGAGATCAGCGATCTGCCGGTATTTATCCGTAGATAAAATCACATGCACGCTGCCGGGGCTACCCACGATCTTCACGATCCGAGCCAGTCCCGTCTCAACCTGCAACTTCAGCTTCTTTGTGATGGTCGTCTGTCTACCGGTGTACTCCACGTCCATACGCTCACCTCGTCCCTGCAAACAATAGCAGACGACTAGCGTACACGACGTTGGTGCGTACTTGGAATCTGCATGTCTTCCCGGTACTTCGCCACCGTTCTCCGGGTCACCTGGATTCCCTGCCGCTGCAGCTCAGCTGCCAGCTGATCGTCCGTCAACGGCTTCCGCTCGTCTTCTTCCTCAATCAGCTTCTTTACCTTGCGCTTCAGCAGCACCAGCGGCAGATCGCCACCCTCCGGCCCATTCACACCCTCGGAGAAGAAGAAGCGCAACTCAAACACGCCCTGCGAAGTATGGACATACTTGTTCGCCACCGCGCGGCTCACCGTCGAAGGATGCACCCCAATCTCTTCCGCCACCTCTTTGATCATCATCGGCTTCAGCGCGTTGACGCCGTGTTCCAGAAACTCCTGCTGCCGCCGTACGATTACCTCGCAAGTCCGCACAATCGTATTCTTCCTCTGCTCGATGTTGCGCAGCAGTTGAATCGCCGACTTGTACCGCTCCTTCACATACTCTTTGACTTCTTTCTCCGTCTGCTTCTGCTGCAGCATTTTGCGATATCCCTGGTTCAACCGCAGCGTAGGCATATCCTCTTCGTTCATCACCACGATGTAGACGTCATCGCGCTTCACGAACGCAACATCCGGCTCAATCAGGCGTGTCTCGCTCTGGTTGTAGCGTTGTCCCGGCCTCGGATCCAGCGTCCGGATAAATTCCACCGCAACCGCAACCTCCTCCGGCGTCTTTCCGCAGCTCCGGGTCAGTTCGCGCATATCCTTCTTCTGCAGCAGCGCCAGGCAATTCGTTACGATATGGGTCGCAATGCTGAAGACATCCACGCGATCCGAGTTCTCCACTGCCCGGTCGGAATCCGTGGCCGCATGATCGTGGCTCTCATCCTCCTGTACCGAGTCCGCGGCCATCATCTGCCGCCGCCTGAGCACAATCGCCGCCTCGCCCTGCTGCGCGCAGATCTGAATCAGGAGACACTCTCGCAGGTCCCGCGCTCCAACACCAACCGGATCAAGAAAATTAACGACCGCTCTCGCCTCACGAACGGCAGCCAGCAGCAGCGGCCCATCCTCGTCCGCCGCAGCCGCCAGCTCCAGCGGCTCATCCTGCATCACGCCGTTACCGTCATGCTGCAGCTCAGGCAAATCCAGAACCTGTGCCAGCCGGCTCCTATTGCTTAGCGGAAACGGAATCGGCTCCGGCCGCTCCGGTCCCTTGGACTGCGACAGCAACTCAACCAACTCCTCGTCGCTCGCCGTCAGATAGCCGTCTTCGTTCAAATTTCCAACGACAAGCTCCGTCGCGAGACGAATCTCATGACTCAACGTCAGCGAGCCCAGTTGCCACGCCAGATGGTCGCTCAGCGTACTCGGCTGCGAAAGAAAGTTCTCAAACGATGGCTTATCGAACTCTTCAAAGTTCGACGCTGTGCGAAATCCCGGATCAAGGTAATCCTGAAAATAACTTCCGAAGTCGATCTCATCGAACGGATCCTTCTCCACCCTCTCGCTCTCAGCCGCTACCTCCTCCGCCGATCGCTCCCGGTCCCCTTCGATCCCGGCCCGCTCCTCCAGCGAGACCGCAGACTCCTCCAACTCCTCAAGCACCGGATTCTCCACCATCTCCGTGTTGATCATCTCCTTCAGCTCGAGCTTGTTCAGCGCCAGCACGCTGACCATCTGCACCAGTCCAGGCGTCAACACCTGCCGTTGTGAGACCTTCAAGTTCAGCTTAGGTTGCAGCAGCACATTAACCTCTTGTCGACTTTGTTCGTTCTTCTCTTATGTAGATGTGTCGTTTGGCTCTTATATTGCTCATCGCTTTCATTGTGCAATCCTGTGCACACGAAGCGCCACTTTTCAGCATGGCCCCAGTCTACACGCCTCAGTTCTTTCTGGCTGTAAGTCTAACCGTACCAATGGCTGGACGATCTGCACCGATAGCAACCTAGTCTTACAACAAACGTTGTAGGCATTGACCCTCAATCCATCGAGAAGTTCTCTCCAAGATAAATCCTTCGAACATCCGGGTTCCTCCCCAGCTCTCCAGGCGTCCCCGTCGCAAAAATTTTGCCTTCTGTAATGATGTACGCCCGGTCCGTCACCGACAGCGTCTCCCGCACATTGTGGTCCGTAATCAGCACGCCGATGCCGCTCTTCTTCAGCCCAAAGATGATCTCCTGCAGGTCCAGAACCGCGATCGGATCGATCCCTGAAAACGGCTCGTCCAGCAGAATGAACGCAGGCTCGATCGCAAGGCATCGCGCAATCTCCACACGCCTGCGTTCGCCTCCGCTCAAAGCGTACCCGCGTGTCTTGCGCACATGCCCCAGGTTCAACTGTTCGATCAGCCTCTCGGTGCGTGTTCGGCGCGCCTCCCAACTCAACTGCTGCGCCTCCAGCACGGCCAGAATGTTGTCCTGCACCGTCAGCTTGCGAAACACCGAGGGCTCCTGCGGCAGATAGCTGATCCCGTAGTTCCGCGCGCGCAGGTACATCGGCAACCGGCTGATATCGTGGCCGCTCGCCAGCACCCGGCCGGAATCGGGCCGCACCAGTCCCACAATCATGTAGAAGCTCGTCGTCTTTCCCGCGCCGTTCGGGCCCAGCAGCCCCACTACCTCGCCCTGCTCGATCTGCAGGCTAACTCCCTTCACCACCTGGCGGCCGCCGTATGACTTGCCGATCTCCTCCGTCGATAACGTCTTCATTGCTTGTTCTTCACCCGCGTCTCCGTCCGCACTCGCTGTGCTGTGCCGTCTCCTCCATTAGAAACCACGACATTGTCATCGCCCGAACGGAATCGCAGCGACGTACCTGTTACGGTCCCCCGCTGGCCGTCGACGACCTTCGGCAAAACCGTCGGCGTGCCCGTTAAAACGTAGGTATCGTCGCTCGCCGTATAGGCCAGTTGTTCTCCGGTCGCGCGCCGTCCTGGCTGCTCCATCTCGATCCCACCCGTCGCCAGCATCCGCTCCACGCTGCCACCCATAAATGCATCTCCGACACCGGGCGAAGCCTTTGCCGCCTCACTCTTGCTGCCCGTCGCTACCTTCCCCGCAGCGCCTTTCTGCGCAGACTGCAGATAAACCACGGCCTGCCGAGCCCGCATTCTGCCGTCCCCGCTGTCGACATCAACTCCACCGGTAAACTCTGCCTTCCTCGACTCGTCGGAGTAGATCAGCTCCCGGCTCGTCACTCGAATGACACCGGACTTGCCCAGTCCTGAGGCTTTGCCGGAAGAGCTCGCCGGCTTGGTCGCATCCGTCTTCACCCCATCCGTCCTGACGCCGGCTGCGGGCTGCGCGTTGCGCACCAACACCGTGTGCACAGCCATCGGAGCACCCTGTCCCTCGCCATGCGCCAGCAGCAGTTTCTTCCCCTGCTCAAACTGAATCACCGGCGCCTCAACCTGCGAAGCTCCCTGCCACAACCGCGCCGGCCGGCCGGCCACTCCATGAAACGTCGCCACCTGCGAATCATGTTTCAGCTCCGCCCGCGCGGCCAGCACATGCGCCGGCTCATCCGCGCTTCCCACCTGCCCATAGCTTGCCTTCACCGAGCCATCCGCCCAAGCATCGCCGCTCTCTTGCTCCGTGACGACGCGGTCGGCCCACAACACGCTCGTCCCATCGCTCACCTGCACATTCCCCGTCAGGGTCGTCCGCGCCAATTCTCCATCGTAGACAGCTCGCTCCGCCGTCGCCCTCTCCTCAGCCGGCGGAACCGTGTCCCCCGGCTTCTTCACCGGCAACTGCGTCAGCACAACATGCCCCTGCACCGTCCCATCGGTAATCTCATCCCCACCCTGACCACTCAATCCATCCTGCGTTTTGGGCTGCCCTGCGCTGGCTGAACCAACTCGACTCCCTGGCGCCGTCGGCTTAAACCGGGCCACCAGCGAATCCCCTGCGCTCGTATCGACCACGCCTGTTGCACTCACCTTCCGCAGCGCCGTGTGGCCATCCCCATGCACCTCGGCGATATGGTCGACACTCCCAATCCGCACAAAACGCGCGGTCAACACATCACCCGAAAATGCGCTGCTTGTCGTCCCGCCCTTCGGATCGGCACTCACTACCTTCAACCGGGCATCCCCGGTCGCCCTGGCGTCGCGCAGCAGCGTCCGCCCCGCCGAATCCGTAGCCAGAGACAACTCCACCGCGCCTGCATGCAACTCCCGCTCGCTCCAAGGACCTCCCGCCGCATCCGAAGCCCGCACCCGTTCCTTCATAGACACAGGTCCAGTCATCGCCACATGCTCCGGTTGCCCCTTCTTATCGAACGCCACCCGTCCCTCTGCTGCCTCGCCCTGAGCCTGCCGCAGCGGCTCATCGGACTCATACCTCACCCCCCCCACCATCACGGCAGACACCGGCTGGTTCTGCGGATTCACCATCATCTCGCCTCGCGGAGCCACTACCTTGCCTCCAGCTCCATTCGTCAGCGTCACCTCGCCCTCGCCTTCGACCCGTTCCGCCGATCCATCCTTCCTCAGGTGCACCACCACGTGCTGAGCCTGCGCAGTCTGCCCCTCCGCCCCACCCTGTTCGCCGCCCACCGCAACATACTTCGCCTGCAACAGCAACAGCGTCTGGCCGGGCCGGTCCAGCACCGCATGGGACGCCGTCAGCAACACTGGCCGGTCATGCTGCAGCCCATTCACCCGCACCGCCGAGTGCAACACCACCACGCCCGTATCCGAGTTGTAGTCCGCGCCCACCGCGTGCCCGGTCATCCCACCCAACTCAAACTCAATATCCTTCTCCGTCGCCGCCACGCCCAGCTTCTGCAGAAACACCAGTCCGTTGGTCGTCACATGGATCAACCGCTCATCCTTGTTCTCGTGCGCCCCAACAGCACCCGCACCGGTCTGGGCTCCCTGCAGATCCTTCCCTGCCGCATAGTCCTTCTTGGCATTCGCATCCTCAGGCTGAGGCGCCTGCAAGTCGATATGCACCTGCCCCACGGCGCGCACAATCCCCGCAGCCTGGTCGTACTCAAACTCATTGCCGTAGATTCTGTCCGTCCGGTTCTGCTTCTTTCCATACAGAACGATCCCTACATCGTGCAGTAAGATCTTGCCGTCCTTATGCTTGATCTCCTTTGCCGCATGAATCGTATAGACCGTGTTCGGGCCAACCGACTGCGACCAGGTAATCGTGTCCCCCTGCTCCTCCACATCGATCCCCAGCTTCGCCGGCAAATCCTTCAGAAAACGGTGCGCCCGATGATGCGCATACCCCAGAAACGCGGCGACCACCAACACCAGCAGGCCCGCGCCCGCCAGCAGCCAAACCCGCAACCGCTCTACCGAAACATTCATCCTTCTCTATCTTCTCACCCAATCCAACGCTGCCCGGCAGCCTCATTGCAAACAATTCCCGCTTCTCATCCAGTCTTTAGTCCGCGCCTATCCGTGCAATCCGCAGTCGCAAACAGGACTAAACTAGCCCTATGGCCGATCAGCTTTACCTTAGTCTCTGGTTTCCTAACTTCCGCTTAGACTCGCTGCCCGCGGCGATGGTATCGGTCATGCGCCAGTTCGCCCTCATCAGCAAAGACTCGCGCGTCGCAGCTGCCAGCGCCTATCCCATCAGCTTCACCGAAGCACCCAGCTACCAGCGCATCTACGTCCTCGACGACCGCTCCGAGGAGAGTCCCGCAGCTCTGATCGAAAGCGCTGTCGCCGAAGCTACCGAACAGCTCCACGACGACACTGCCTACGAGTTCGAGATGCGATGGAAGCTCTGGTCTCCCGACACCACCGGCAACCAGGTCACAGAATCCGCCGCACTCGACACCCTCTGGAAGCTCCAGCCCTCCACCGTCCGCTTCCTCGGCTTCGGCCCCGAGTTCGACGACGCCACCTTCGAACAGAACGGCCACATCCGCATCGACTTCGGCCTCGACACTCCCTGGCTCGCCGAAACCCTCGACGAAGAAGAACTCGACGCAGCCGCCACCAAACACATCCAGCAGAACGTCGAAATCCTCTTAGCCTTCATCCTCTTGGTCGAGAAAAATTCCGGCATCAGCAGCCGCCTTCTCTGGACCGAATCCGGCGAGCCACTCGCCCAGAAGCTCATCGACCGGCTGCAGCGCGTCAACTGACGGCTGGGCGGCTAAACGACCGGAGAATCCGCGCGTTCCGCCGCCGCTGCCACCTGCCCGCGCAGGCGACCCAGCGGCACATCCCCCTCCGCCGATGAGATAAACCCAATCGGCTGATTCACAAAGTCGCTAAACCGCGTCGGCATATGCGTCAGCGTCATCCACACCAGGAACAACCCGCGCAAAGCATCCAGCTCCGGCAGCCTCTGCGAATTAGGACTACTTAGCCTCACCGGTTTGCCTCGTCAGCAGAGCGTCAATATCCGCTTCCTACTTAAGACGTGCCGCAACCGGAACCCGCCTCACCATCCAAAGGACCAAAGCATGCCAGGGAAAGGCTCGTAACCTTTTACGAACCTTTACGAACCTTTACGAAAACCCTTACGCCTTCATTATGCATAACCTGCTGAAATACTCTTCAGCGGCAGGACAGCGCCGCCAGGAGAGAGTTCGTGAACACTTTTCGTACTCGCAGACCGCTTCTAGTCAACGCCACGCAATGCATCCAGCCCACCACCATCCTCACCGACTCCGGACAGCGTAAAGCCTACCCTGGCGACTGGATCATCGAGGGGGAGAACCACGAACGATACATCGTCGACAACACCTTCTTCCAGCGCACCTTCGCCCCGATCCCATGGACGCCCTCCAGCGAAGGCCGTAATTACGGCTGCTAACCGTCCACTTCCGCCACAACCTTAACCTCAACCCGAAACCCTCCGGCCCCAGGTCATCGCAGCCCGGAAAAGAAAAGTGCAGTGTCCTATGGCATTGTCCCTCGTACAAGAACCTCCGGCCCCTTCGTTCTCGCCCTCCCTCGCACCCCCCCTGCTCAATACAGAAGATAAGCTCGCCGCAACCTCCATGCGGACACGAAGAGCGCAATTGCACGACGCCCGCGCCATCCACCAGCTCATTCATAGCTTCACCCACGACGGTACGCTGCTCCCCCGGCGTTACGCCGAGATCTGCGAGAACATCCAATCCTTCACCATCGTTGAAACCGGCTCCGGCCAGTTCATAGGCTGTGCGGCTCTCCACGTCTACGGCCAGCACCTCACCGAGATTCGCTCCATCGCCGTCCGCCCCGAAGCCAAGGGATGCGGAGCCGGCGGCCTGCTCGTCCGCGCGCTCCTCAATCGAGCCGAGGCAGAAGGCATCAAGTGCGTCTGCCTCTTCACACGCATCCCCACCTTCTTCGAACACTTCAACTTCCGCACCACCGAGCATTGCGCGCTGCCCGACAAAGTGATGAAAGACTGCCAGCACTGCGCCCGCCGCAACGCATGCGACGAGATCGCCATGGCCATCGGCGAACTCCCGCCCATCGGCGATATGCCGTCGAGTGACCTCATCCCTCGACGGCGCCACGATCTGGTGCAACTTCAACCCTGAGGCTCGCCGAAAGGATATCGGCGACGTCACCCGAAAGTTGAATGTTCACGCCCGTATCGTCCCGGATACCATTCGGCACGTAAGACTTGCGAGCAGCTATTTTTCTAATAGATGATTGCCGCCAGTAGATTACACGCAACTCGCAGCCCTCCCCAAGTTAGTACAAGAGGCAGGCGACCACTGCACTATCCCTCTCGCCCGTCAAACAGCGAGAGTCACACAGGAAGAACAGATGGAATACATACAACAGAATGAACAAGTGTACCAATCGAACTTTCGCGCCGAAGACGGCCCTGCCAATGGTCACAAGATCGAGCTCTACGAAGGAGTCGTCATCCCTCTCGCTACTCTGGGTGCGGTTCTTCTCTTCGTAGCGGGGGCAATGATATTGACGACCCACTAACCACAGCGACAAACTGTTGTCTGTCTCTTAACCAGCACAAATGCGGAAGCCAACCAGCTTCCGCATTTGTGCTGCTTCCAAGAATGCCCTTAGAGGGGCTGGTCTAGCCTGCGACGACGATCTCCGAAAAGTCCGCGATCCTGGAAAATGTCCGAACGAGGCTATCCAGCAGACTCAGCCGAGTGTGCCTTACATAAGGATCATCATCCATCACCATAACTTCATTGAAGAACCGATCGATCTGCGGTCTCAATGTGGCGATGAGTTCGAGCGCGGCAACATACTCGTGGCGTGTGGCAAGCTCTGAAAACCTTTGGCTGATCGTTGCCGCCGCGCCCACCAACTCATCTTGCGCCGTATTCGGGACGATCGCATGCGAGGGACGCTCAGCCTTTATATCCAGAATCCCCTTCTCCTTCGCCTGCGCCAGAATATTCTTCATCCGCTTGAAAGCCGCCGACACAGCAGTAAAGTCATCCGAGCCGCGAACCGCCGTCACGGCCTCCGCTCTCGCCACCGCATCGCGAACATCATTCGCTCCAACCGCAAGCACCGACTTCACCACGTCATAAGCTTGCCCTTTCGCCTCGCGCAGATAGAACTCCAGCCGCTCGGCGAAGAACACCTCCACGCGCAACCGCACCGTCTCATTCGCCGAAGCCGCATCTGCGACATCCCCCAGCGTCAACGGCAGCAGCGTCTTCCCCTCCGCAAGAATCTTCACAATCCCATTCGCCGCCCTGCGCAGTGCAAACGGATCCTTCGATCCCGTAGGCTCCAATCCCAACCCAAACATGCCTGCAATCGTGTCCGCCTTATCGGCAATCGCCAGCAGCGCGCCCTCAACCGAACGTGGAACGTCATCTTCCATCGACTCCGGCTTGTATTGGTCGTAGATCGCATCGCAAACCGCAGCTGGATAATTCTCCGCTCGCGCATATAACCCACCCACTACACCCTGCAACTCTGTGAACTCTTTCACCAGTTCAGTCGTCAGATCGCACTTGGTCAGTTCCGCCGCTAAACAAACTGCATCAGTGTCAACAGTGATTCCATCACGGACTGCAAGTTCCGCGAGCGCCTTGGACACCCTATGCACCCGAATCGTCTTCTGGAAATAATTTCCCAGTTCTTTTTGGAAAGTCACATTGAGCAATATCTCGCGACGCCCCATCAAAGACACCCGCTGATCAAAATCCCAGAAGAACCGCGCATCATTAAACCGCGCTCGCAACACCCGTTCATTGCCATGCCGAATCAAAGCCATCCCAGCCGCGTCGGTCTCGGTATTCAGCACCGCGAGAAAATACGGAGCCAGCTTCCCATCCTTATCCTCCACTGCAAAATAACTCTGGTGGTCCCGCATCACCGTCACCAGAACCTCTTCCGGCAGCGTCAGATACTCTGGCTCAAACCCACCGATCAGCACCGAAGGCCACTCCGTCAACTGGGTCAGCTTATCCACCAGCCCATGGTCCTCGCGCCAACGCGCACCCTCCACCTCACGAGTCACCTTATCCAGAGCCTTGCGAATCCTCTGCCGCCGCGCCTCGACATCCGCGATCACAAACCCCGACAGCAACGCATCCTCATACTCACTGGGAGTCTTCAACGCAATCGGCTCATCCCCAAACAACACGCGATGCCCATACGTCGCCGCGCCTGCCGTCTTCCCGCCAAACTCTACCGGAACAATCTGCCCGCCCAGCAACGCAACCATCCATCGCACCGGCCGCACAAACCGCTCCGGTTTCCCCGGCCGCCAGTACATATTCTTCGCCCAATAAATCCCCCCCAACTCCTTCGGCATCTCCGCCGCAATCACATCAGCGGCATTTCTCCCAGCCTTCGCCAACGTCGCAGCGAGATACTCTCCCTTGGCATTCGTCACCGTCTTCAGCGCAGCAACATCCACCCCGGCCTTCTTCGCAAAAGCCACCGCCGCCGGCGTAGCCACACCATCCTTGTAAGCGATCTTCACCGAAGGCCCAACCAACTCCTCGGCCACATCCTCCTGCCGTTCCGCAACACCGGCAACCCAAACCGCCAGCCGCCGCGGCGTAGCAAAGCTCTTCGTCACCGCACCTGAGCACACCAGCCGCTCGCGTTCGAGCATCTTCACCAAACGCTGCTCCAGCTCCATCTGCGCGCCTGCAATCATCCGCGCCGGAACCTCTTCCAACCCAATCTCAAAAAGAAAATCCGCCATCGGCTAAGCCACCCTGCCTTCATTTTCATCTGCGCGAAGCGCGTTCGCCCGAACGGCAGCTTCCTGTGCCGCATACGCCTTCGCCACCCCAACCACCAGAGTCCGAATCCGCGCCATCACTCCCACCCGTTCCGTCACCGAGATCGCTCCCCGAGCATCCAGCAGATTAAAAACATGCGAGCACTTCAGCGCCAGCTCATAAGCTCCCAGCACCGGAAACCGCTTCAGCGTCAGCCCATCCAATTTTTCGAAACCCTTGAAGTCATCACGAAATCCAGCCTTGTCGAGCAGAGCCAAACACTCCGCCTCATACAGATTCAAATGCTCCCAGAGCTTTCCCACATCCGCATAGTCGAAGCTATAAGCCGAAAACTGCTCTTCATCAGCCAGTCGCATCTCGCCATAGGTCACCTTGCGCCCGGTATCCGGCTCGACAGCCCACACAATGTCGTAGATCGAATCCACATCCTGCAGGAACCCCGCAATCCGCTCCAGCCCATACGTAATCTCACCCGAGATCGGATCGAGATCCATCCCTCCGCACTGCTGAAAGTAAGTGAACTGCGTAATCTCCAGCCCATCCAGCATCACCTGCCAGCCAACGCCCCACGCGCCGCCCACCGGCCACTCCCAGTTGTCCTCTTCAAATTTAATATCGTGCTCTTTCAGATCGATCCCGATCGCCACCAGCGATTCGAGATACATCTCCTGAATCCTCTCCGGCGGCGGCTTCAGAATCACCTGCAACTGCGTATGCCGAAACAGCCGGTTCGGATTCTCCCCATAACGCCCGTCCGCCGGCCTGCGCGAAGGCTGCGCATACGCAATCCTCACCGGCTTCGGCCCCAGCACGCGCAAAAACGTATCCGGAGACATCGTCCCCGCGCCCACCTCCACGTCATACGGCTGCTGCAACACGCAACCCCGATCCGCCCAGAACCGCTGCAGCGTAAACAGCAGCTCCTGAAACGTCAGTGCGCGCTTCTTCTCCCCAACCGCAGAAACCAATCCACTCATAGCTCTCTCTTCAATATCGGCAATCCTTTGATTCTAACCGTTCCCCGCACCCAAGCCCCGCATCCAAGCCCCACACCCAAGCCACCGGCTCAAACGTTCACTGCGGCTTCGTCATAATCCGCCGGTTCCCCTCCACCGGCGCTTCCTTAGGCCCCGCGCTCACCGTCGTTGGATCAGTCAGCACAGCCGCATCCGCAACCGGCACCGAGATCCCCGCCGGACGGACGAAATAATCCCCAGCCTTGGCGATCCTGACCTCCATCCCATGTGCCCCGGCCGTCCCGTTGGACGGTCGCGGAAACTCGACGATATAACGCTCCCGCAACGTTGTCGTAAAGTTCTCCAACGTCTCTGCAAGCGATCGAACGCTCGACCCCAACACCTCGCCGCCGCTCAGCTCACATAAGGAGTGAAAAGGGTTTTCATAGCTCCATTGCTGCGACGTACGACGAATATCGTCCGCATAGTCAGGTCTGTAAGACAGCCCGAAGACAGCCACGCCCGCCGACTCGGCATAGAGCCTCAGCTCGTTCCACGTGTATCGGCTGCCCTCGTCGTGCCCGTCCGATACCACCAGAATCACTCGCCGTCCGGGACGTTTGGACAACTTCGTCGCAACATACGTCAAAGCATCCCAAAGGTGAATCGACTGTTTGCATCTCCCTTTGGGTCTCGCGTGTGTCCGCGTCACCCACGGTAGAAGCGCAGCGTCGACCCCCGCCTTCAGCCGCGCGCTGTCAGCGGAAAAGTCGTTGACAGAACCGACGAGGTCGCAATCCAGGCCATAAACCGAAACCCTGTCCCCCGCATGCAGAGAAAGCGGCGCAAGACTCGCAATCGCATCGTCTATCTTCGGCATTAGATCAACCGCGCCTCCACCCAGGTCCAGCAGAATCGATAGCGAAATCGGATCGTCTCCCTCCGGCCGCACGTGGGTCGCCCGAAACCACGGGCCATCATCGATGCTGACCGAAAATCTGCTCTCCGCAATCGGTTTTTTCAGTCGCTCGCGCTTCGCCCCCAGCACCAGCGTCGGTATTTGGAGCAGGTTCGTATACACATGCAGCGTAGGAATCGGCTCATCCGTCGTCACGGGCGCACCCTGGGCCCAAAGCGCGGCTCCACCGAACACCCATGCCAGGCCTGCGACGCAAAGCCAGATACGTCTTATCCGGGACAACCGTGAAAGCAATCCGCGATCGCCGACGCATATCATCCAGAAAGTATAAAACTCACTAGCAACCGTGACACATTCATCGGAAATCCTCACGTCGGCGGCTACATTCAAGGCACGCTTCGCGCAATTCATCTTCGTTTCGGCGAAAATAAATCTCCGGCACCTTCCAACAGGGCCGCGGAACCGCCAAAACGTAACCCTCAAGGAGAACACTCACAAATGAAACCCACCGGCAACACGATCCTCATCACCGGCGGCGGCTCCGGCATCGGCCGCGGCCTCGCAGAAGCCTTCCACAAGCTCGGCAACAAGGTCATCATCGCCGGTCGCCGCCAGCAGGCCCTCGACGAGACCACCTCCGCCAACCCCGGTATGGCCTCTGCTGTCCTCAATATCGAAGACGCCGCCAGCATCCGCGCCTTCGCCACAAAACTCATCGCCGGCTTCCCCGCTCTCAACGTCGTCATCAACAACGCCGGCATCATGCGCCCCGAAGACCTCCTCACTCAATCCGCAGATGTCCCAGACTCCGAAGCGATCATCACTACCAACCTCCTCGGCCCCATCCGCCTCACCGCCGCGCTGCTCCCGCACCTCCAGAGACAGCCCCACGCCACCATCATGACCGTCTCCTCGGGCCTCGGCTTCACGCCCATGGCCCTCACCCCAACCTACTGCGCCACCAAGGCCGCCATCCACTCCTGGAGCCAGTCCCTCCGCTACCAGCTCCGAACCACCAACATTCAGGTCATCGAACTGGTCCCACCCTACGTCCAGACCGAACTCATGGGCAGCCAAATGGCCGTCGATCCCCGCGCCATGCCTCTCAAGGACTTTCTCGCCGAGGTCATCGAGATTATCAAGACCCAACCCAACGCCGCCGAGATCATCGTCGAACGCGTCAAGCCTCTCCGCTTCGCCGCCTCCAACGGCCAGGAAAAGTACGACGCCTTCTTCAAACAATTCAACGACGCCATGCTCGCCCCGCACTAAATCTCCCAATCCGAACCGGCGTCGAACATGGAAACGGGTGCCCCACATCTCGGCTCTGAGATGTGGGCATTCGCGCCTCGCACGAACCGTTTTTTCTGCGTTAGAGCTATTTGTTGAGCAACTTCAGTGGAATAGCATCCCCCATCGCCTTGTACCCCGCCGGCCCCGGATGCAAGCCATCCCCCGAATCGAACGCAGGCAGCAGCCGGTCAGGACGCGCCGGGTCACGAGTCAACTGATCGAAGTCCACCACCGCATCGAAGTGCGCCGGATCGCGTATCCACGCATTGATCGCCTGCCGGTCCGCCTCGCTCTCTGGCCCCGGATGATAGTAGCCCGAGCCGCCATACGGCAAAATCGTCGCCCCAATCACCCGAATCCCATGCGCATGCCCCCGCGCAATCATCTGCGCATACGCTCCCTCAATCCCCTTCACCAGCGCAGCATGTTCCTCCGCAGAAGCATCGTGGTCCCGCGTCAGCGTCCCCAAATCATTCACACCCTCAAGCACAATCACCGCGCCCACCGCCGTCTGCGCCAACACATCGCGGTCAAATCGCGCCAGCGCATTCGGCCCCAGCCCATCCAGCAGCAATCTATTTCCGCCGATCCCCTGGTTCACTACGCCCAGGTCGCGTGTCGACTTGTCCGCCTGCACCCGCCCAGCCAGTACATCGGCCCAGCGATCGTTCCGATTCGTCGTCGCTCCATGTCCATCCGTGATCGAATCCCCCAGCGTCACAACCGCGAAAGCCTTCTCCGGCGCAACAACATCCACGCCCGACACCTGATACCAATGCTCCACCTTCCTCGCATCCGGCATATCCACCGCCGAAACCAGGTCGCCATGCGCCACATACGAAGTAGCCCGCGACCCCGGATGCCCCGTCTCTCCCACTGGCGGTTGATCGAAGTGAATCGAGATCGCCAGGCTCGAAAGCGCTGCCGCTGAAAACGTAACCGGATCGGATACATAATCCGCACCTGCCGGAACCGTCACATCCGCCGTACCGTTGAACATCACCGCCACATCGCTCCCCACTTCGATCGCCGCACCCGCCGCCGACACCGGCCGCGCCACATGCACCGCCGTCAAATGCAGCGGCTGCGTCCCGAACGCATTCGACACCCGCACCCGCAACTGACTCCCACCCACCGACAGATGCACAATCTGCCGCAACGTCCCATCCCGCATCAACTCCGGATCAAGCAGATTCGCCGTCTCCGGCGTCTGCTGCGAAGCTGCCCACGATCCCACCCAATGCAACTTGTTCTTCGCACCTTGAGCCCGTAGGTCCCCGCTGGTCAAAAGCCAAACCGCCACCCCAAAAACAACTGCTGCCCTCTTGAGCCCACCTTGCATCTCTTGACTCCAATTTATTTTGGCTAACGAACAAATGGATGCGATCCCAAGACTACCATCATGCAACGAAGAACCGGGAACGAACCTAAGCCCTCCCCAAAGCCCTCGCACTCACCAATCGTCGCTCCAGATGCCGTTCCAGCGTCTCCACCGCAAACCGCCGCAAATCCGCCCCCCGAGCCTTCGGCCAATCCTCTTCCCCCAGCTCTTTCACCTTCCCCCGAAAGATCCTCTGCGCCTCCGCCACCGACTCCGCCGACAACGCCACACCGCCCGTCCGCCGATCATCACCGCAAGTCACCCCATCGCTCGTAGCCGAATACCAAACCGTCCCACCACGCAAATCCAAGCCACACACAACACAATGCCCAAGCTCCGGCATCCACCCCATCAACCGGCACATCCACAGCGCAAAGTAGCTCGCCGGCATCCACACCCTCCCCACCTGCATCTCGTCGATCACCGCCAGTACCAACCGAAACACCGCATCCTCTACAGCGCCCTCAGGCAGCGCCTCCTCCACTACCTCCGCCACAAACTGCAGCGCCGCCGTTCGCGCATAATCCACCGGACGCGACAGCGGCGAACTCAAAATCTCAAATGCATCCAGCCTTACCAACTCCTGCTTCGGTCTCTCCGCATACCAAGCACGCACATGCGTCATCGGCTCCAGCGCCCCGCCAAACCGCCGCCGCGACCGCATCGCGTGACGAGCCACGCCCTTCACTCGTCCCTGCTCTCGCGTAAACAGGCTCACCAGCAAGTCCGCCTCATGGAACGGCCACACCCGCAACACAATCGCCTCTCCCACTCGCTGAATCATCCCTTACCGGCCAAACTGCCGCAGATGATGGTCCGCATGCAGATACCCCCAGCGCATCCAGTCCGCCGCCGTCATCGGCCCGAACATCGGATGCGTCACCGCAAAACGCGTCCCGTTGGCCAGCGCCTCCATCCGCTCGATCACCCCACGCACCACCGCATCAAACTCAACCTCCGAACTCTCCGCAACCGCACGCTTCAGCTCCGGCATCGTTGGAGTATTTTTCGGCCAGCGCATACCCGATCGCAGCGCCAGCCACTTCATCGCAACCGGTGGAATCCCCTTCACTGACCCAACCGTCCGGTCTCCCAGCGCAACCTCATACGAGCAGCTCAGATGCCGCATCATTTGTTTCGCCGTCATCTTCCCCCAACGCCCATGGTCGTCAACCCTGACGTTTCGCAACCTCGTCCTCGTCTCCGACAGTACCTCCACCGAGCCAAGGCTCTTCATTCCGCGCTCCCCAAAGCAAAACCGCGCAGCCCCTTGGCCGCGCGGTCGCGAAATCCAACCAATCTCAATCTACCGCCCGAAGTGCGAAGCGTTCTTCGTCTGGTACTCCGCCCACTTCTCCGGCAGGTCGTCCCCGGCATAGATCGCCGACACCGGACACACCGGCACGCACGCGCCGCAGTCGATGCACTCGACTGGATCGATAAACAACTGCTCTGCCTCGCCATGCCCCGCCTCATCCTTCTTCGGATGGATACAATCCACTGGGCAAGCATCCACGCAAGCCGAATCCTTGGTCCCGATGCACGGTTCCGCAATCACATAAGCCATCTCGAAATTCTCCCTTACCGGTATCTAACGCCGCCGCTTATTCCTAAGCTTTGGTCTCGATTCTAGCAGCACAACCGCTCACTACCGCAACACACAATAATTGAATATGTGCGATCTTTTTAGCCTCGTTTCCGCTCCCTACTTCGCAGCCGCCCGCTTCGCCGCGAACTCCGCCGGCGTAGGAATCGCACCAATCTCCCGCCCGGCAAACATCTCAGTAAAAAGATGCACCATCTCCGCACCGATCAACCCATTCGTAGCCAGCACCTCGCGGCTATCCAGCGTAAAACTTCCGCCGTCAAAATGAGTCACCGTCCCACCCGCCTCCTCCACCAGCAACACCCCAGCCGACGTATCCCACGGATTCAGCTTGAACTCCCAGAACCCATCCAGCCGCCCACACGCAACATACGCCAGATCCAATCCCGCGGAACCGGCACGCCTCACCCCATGCGATCGCAGCGTTATCTGCTGATAAAAGTGAATATTCGGGCTCCCATGCCGTTTCTGGCTGGGAAAACCCGTAGCCGTCAGCGACTCCTGCAGCGTAGCAATCTTCGACACGTGTATCTGCCGTCCATTCAGCCACGCGCCCCTGCCCTTCTCCGCGGAAAACATCTCATCCCGCAGCGGGTCATACATCACTCCAGCAACAAGCTCCCCATCCGCATCCGCCGCCAACCCCTTCGCCCTGCGCTCCAACCCCAGAATCACGCAGAACGCCGGAAACCCATGCGCAAAGTTCGTCGTCCCATCCAGCGGGTCGACATACCACCGGTACTCGCTCTCCAACGCGCTGCGTGTCCCTTCCTCGCCATAAACCCCATGCGAAGGAAACGCCGCCTTCAGCTTCTCCACAATCAGCTTCTCGCTGGCCCGGTCAGCCTCGGTCACTAAATCCACATCGCCCTTGTACTCGGTAGCCACACCCTTCGCATAAAAATCCCGCAGCAACGCCCCAGCCTGCCGGGCAATCCCCTCCGCCAGATGCGCAAACTCAAACTTCTTCTGCAACGCCATCGCAAACTCACCCTCTGCACCAAGCATCTCACCCAGGACTCACAACTCAAAGCTCACCGCGCGTCAGCATAATACCCAGTCCGATACCGCAAGCCATATTGATCCCTAAGCTCCGTATCCGCCATCCGAACCTTGATCGTCCGGTACGAATCATCCATTCCCCGCCTCGGCGCATAGTACCCCAGCAGATACTGCGTCCTCAGGTCATCCGAAACATGCTTGAACGCCGGCTCCAGATCCTTCGGATCCGCAACGTAGTAATACTTCCCGCCCGTATCCTCCGCCATCTGGATCAGCGCATGTTCCCCCGCCGTATTCCTTCCCGCATCCGCATAGATCGGCACAATAATCAGCGAGTAAACCATCGCCCCAGCCCGTTGTGCCTGTTCCAGCGCCTCCGTATACTTCGATCCCTTCACCGTATCCCCGCCATCGGTAATCATCACCACCACGCGCCGCCGCCCATCCGCGGCCGACGTACCCGCCAGCAGCTTCGACGCCAGATACACCGCGTCATACACCGCCGTAGCGTCTCCGCGCTGCACCGCGCCAATCCCTACCTCAATCCGCTTCTTCGAATTCGTAAACGGCACCATCTCCCGCACCACATCGGAGAACTCAAGCAGGTCCAGCTCATCCTGCTCCCGCAGCAGCGCTTCGACAAAGTGCTTCGCCGCCTCCTTCTCCAGCCGCTCATTCGTCAGCACACTCTCGCTTGTATCGATCGCCAGCACAATCGATAGCGGAGACTTCGCCTCCTTCTCAAATATCCTGATCTCCTGCAGCTTCCCATCCTCAAGAATCTGGAAATCCTCTTTGTTCAGCCCCGCAACCGGCGCACCCTTCGCATCCACCACATTCAGAGCCACGTTCACCAGCCGACTCTCCACCTTGATCGTAGGAAACCCACCCTGCGGCTCCTTCGAATCCTTCGGAGCTTGCGTCTGAGTCTGTGTCTGCGCATCCGAATCCGCCGGAGGCGGCCTCCGCTCAATCGGAGCCTGTGCCCACACGCTCTGAACCACCAACCCCGTACCCAACACAACCAGGCCCGCGAACCTCATCCCGGTATCTCCGTAGAACTCACTGCAATCTCATCAGGAAACGGCTCTCCTGCAGCCGATTGCGCCTTAGCCTCAGGGGCCATCGTCAGGCTGATCTCGCTTGGAAACGGCTCTCCATCCGCCAATTGCGCCTTAGCCTCAGGGGCCATCGTCAGGCCGATCTCGCTTGGAAACGGCTCTCCATCCGCCCAAATCGCCCCATCCACAAACTGTTCCTTCTTCCAGATCGGCACCGTCTTCTTCAGCGTATCGATCAACCACCGGCAAGCATCGAACGCCGCCCCGCGATGCGCCGAAGCCACCACCACCAACACACTCGTCTCCCCCACATGCAGCCGCCCCAGCCGATGCACCAGAGCCACATCCCGCACGCCAAACTTCGTCACCGCCTCCGCCGCCAACCCGCGCATCTGCTCCAGCGCCATCTCGCGATAAGCCTCATAGTCCAGATAAAGCGTCTTCCGCCCCCGCGTATTATCCCGCACGATCCCGTCGAAGACGCACACCGCACCATCCGGTCCCGTCTTCATCTCCGCCGCAATCTCCGCCGCTGGAATCGCCGAATCTGTAATCTCAACCCTCATAACCAAGCCTGCCTAGGCTGCTCCCGTTCGCACTCAACATCCAACCCTCAAATTGTCATTCTCAGCAAGTCGAAGCACTCTCTCAAACCATTGTCATTCTGAGCAAGTCGAAGCACTCTCTCAAACCATTGTCATTCTCAGCGGAGCGAAGAACCCCCGCATTTCGCTTTTGCCTTTGCTTTTGCCTTTGCTTTTGCTCTTTGTCTTTGTCTTTGCACTTGCCTCTAGGTAGGCCAAGGCTTCAGCCTTGGCCTCTAACCACCCCGCCAAAAAAGGGGGCTTTAGCCCCTGGGGCACGCCTTCCCATCCCAGCCTCACAACCGCCACTGACCGGAGGCAGCAAAGCCACCTCATCGCCATCCTCCAACACATCACCGGCCCGCGCATACTCCTGATTCACGGCCACAGCAATCGAATCCCAAACCGAACCCGCAGCCACTCCGGACTCGCGAAGCGACACCAGCAACTCACCCACAGATGTACCCTCCGTCAAATCCATCTCAGCCCGGCCAAGACCCATAACATCCTTCAACACACCAAAATAGAGCACACGGATCCGCATCCAGAAAGAATACGCGACCCTGAACCTTTGACTCCACCCACCCCCAAACGGTAGTGAAACACGCCTGCCAGTCTGCGAGCGCCTTTCAACTTGCCCTCCGCTAGCTCAAACAAATAGCGTCGTCTCACCCGGATACCACACCCTCATCCCATCCACCCGCGCAAACTGCGTCATCGCATGCTGCCTCCGCGAACTCCTCCCATCCCCCTCCACAAAAATATCCTCCACCACCCCACCCCGAGCCAGCACCGCATCCGCAATCAGCGACCGGTGGCACCTCCACGGCACTGCCTCCGCGCACATCACCACCGCCGAATCGAAATCCGCCAGAGCCATCAACCACTCAATCTCATGCGCAAAGTGATCGGTCTGCATATAGTCCGCATACCCGCGAAAGCTCTCGTTCCGCCATCCGGTGTTCACGCTGTCCTTGTTAACCTCGCGACGCCCGCCCAACCCCTCCCGCCACAAAGCCCGAATCCCCGACTCCCGCAACGCAGCAAACAACTTGTCCTGCCCAAACTGCGGATGACGCCGCGACCCCGGAAACCGCCGCACATCCACCAGCGTCGTGCACCCATTCTCCCGCAGAGCCCGCAGAAACGACCTCAGTTCCAGCGTCGAGTGCCCGATCGTCATCATTTCCACAGCCTCACGCAAAAAATAAATTTAAAAAGTTGGCGCATTTTTAGCCGCCAGAAAATGCACCGCTAACAACCACAATTAAGCACTCAACCACCACGTTATGACCACAAAAAACCATCACAAAAACACCACTTTTCTCAAAAACCCCCTGCAAAAACGGCCCTTCCACCACAAAAATAAAAACCTTAAAAAACAAGCGGCCCAGCCGAAGCCGAACCGCTCAAAATCACTCCATTCCATCCGCGAAGATCCGCGGTCGCCCGGTCTTACGCCGTAGCCTGCAGAACCTCTTCCCGGACCACCTCATCCATCACCTTCTCCCGAGGAGTCTTGGGCAACGCAACCGCCATCACATCCTCAATCCGCGAAGCATAATGAATCCTCACGCCCTCGGTCTGGTCCGGCGTCAAGTCCTCATCTACCTGCTGTTTGCAGTCCGCAGGCATAATGACATCCCGCACGCCGGCACGCTTCGCCGCCAGGAACTTCTCCTTGATTCCGCCCACCGGCAGCACATTGCCGCTCAGCGTAATCTCGCCCGTCATCGCCGTCAGCGGATGCACCGGAGTATTCGTCAACAGGCTCACCAGCGCAGTCGCCATCGTCACGCCAGCCGAAGGCCCATCCTTGGGAATCGCCCCCGCAGGCACATGAATATGCAGGTCCGCATCCTTCGTAAAGTCCTCATCCAGCCCTAACGCCACGGCATTCGAGCGCACCCACGTCAACGCAGCCTGCATGCTCTCCTTCATCACATCGCCAATCTGGCCAGTGATCGTGAACCCGCCTTTGCCCTTCATCTTGTTCGCTTCGATGAACAACACATCGCCGCCCGCAGGAGTCCACGCAAGCCCGACAGCAACCCCCGCGCGTTTCGTCCGCTCTGCGATTTCGGTATCCACGCGCACCTTGATGCCGCCAAGGAACTCATGCACAACCTCCGAGGTAATGATGACCTTATCTTTCTGACCCTCGGCAATCTTGCGCGCAACCTTACGGCAAACCGTTCCAATCTGCTGTTCCAGTTTGCGAACGCCGGCCTCGCGCGTGTAATGCCGCGCAATCAGATGAACGCTCTCTTCCGGAAACTCGATCTGCTCCGAAGTAATTCCGTTCTCCTTGATCTGCCGCGGAATAAGGTATTTGATGGCGATATTCACCTTCTCCTCTTCCGTATAACCGGTCAGCTCAATGATCTCCATACGATCGAGCAGCGGCCCCGGAATCGTATCCAGTTGGTTCGCCGTGCAGATAAACAGCACCTTGCTCAGATCAAAAGGCTGATCCAGATAGTTGTCGCGGAACGTATTGTTCTGCTCCGGATCAAGCGTCTCAAGCAACGCACTCGCGGGATCGCCCCTGAAATCGCGCCCAAGCTTGTCGATCTCATCCAGCATGAACACCGGGTCCTTCACCTCAACCCTCTTCAGGTGCTGAATAATCTGCCCAGGCAGCGCGCCGATATAAGTCCTCCGGTGCCCGCGAATCTCCGCTTCATCATGCATACCGCCAAGCGAGATCCTCGAAAACTTCCGTCCGAGAGACTTCGCAATGGAACGCCCAAGCGAAGTCTTACCAACGCCCGGAGGCCCAACGAAACAAAGAATCGGCCCCTTCATATCAGGCTTCAAACGCCGCACTGAAAGATAATCCAGAATCCTGTCCTTCACCTTTTTCAAGCCGTAGTGATCCTCATCGAGAATCTCTTTGGCCTTCAGAATGTCCACCTCTCCAGAAGAGGTCTTCGACCACGGCAGCACCGCCAGCCACTCCACATAGTTCCGCGTCAGCGAGTAGTCCGCCGCAGCAGGATTCATCCGACTCAATCGCCCGAGTTCCTTCAGCGCGTCCTTCTTCACGTCGTCCGGCATCCCGGCGGTCTCGATCTTCTCCTTCAAATCGGCAATGTCCTTCTGCGTATCGTCGACATCGCCAAGCTCCTTCTGGATCGCCTTCAACTGCTCGCGCAGGTAATAATCCCGCTGCGACGACTGCACCGAATCCTGCACCTCGGTCTGGATCTTGTTGCGCAACTGCTGCACCTCAAGCTCCTTCGCCAGGTGCTTGTTGATCCGCTCCAGCCGCGCCGAAACATCCGGCGTCTCCAGCAGTTCCTGCTTGTCCGTCGTCGTCAAAAACGGCAGCGACGATGCAATAAAATCCGCCAGCCTGCCCGGCTCATCGATATTGATCGCAATCGTCTGCAAGTCATCCGACAGCGTCGGCGACGAGGTCACAATCTGCTGGAACTGGCTCACCACGTTCCGCTGCAGCGCCTCCGCCTCCGGCGACTGCTGCGGCTCGACATCCGCAATCGCCTCATACTCAGCGGTCATAAACGGAGTCAGTTGCGTAAACTCGCCCAGATGCACCCGCTCATTCCCCTCGGTAAACACAAAGAGGCTCTGGTTCGGCATCTTAACGACCTTATGCACCGTCGCCCGCGTACCAATGGCATACAGGTCCGCCGACTGCGGAGCATCCTGCCGCGCATCCCGCTGCGCCACCACCAGAATCGTCTTCTCCTCGCCCAGCGACTGAATCAACTGGATCGAACTATCCCGCCCTACCGTCAGGGGCAACACGGCATGGGGAAACAGAACCGTATCCCGCACCGGCAACACTGGAGCCGGACGCTTCCCGGAACCCTCAGTGACGCTTCCTTCACCACCTTTAGCTGCTGTCGGCTGAATTACACTTACGAAATCACTTGGCATTGAGTGTCCCTCTATCAGATTATCAACTATTCGATGCAGCAAGTCTTCATCCCGTCGCAAATCTGGCCCCTTCCCTCCAACGGTCGCCCTACTCTTCAGTCATCGGCCATAACCCCTTTTCCATCAATCCAAGCCGCCACTCGGGGGGCATTATCCCGTCCCGCAAATAAATATTTTGGCCTGACCACCGGCAGGGCTACACTGGCTCCGCCATGAAACGACCTGTTGGACTCGTTCTCTCCGCCATTGTGCTCGGCCTGGCTGCATTCTTTCTGCTGCTCACGACTGCCCTGATGGTCTTCGCCGGCATCCTTGCTCGAAATCAGCCTTCGATCTCCGCCGCGCCGCATTTTGTAACCTATTTGATGCTCGCCCTCAGCGTCTTCTATTCCGCACTAAGTGTATGGGCAATCCTGACCGTAATCGGAATCCTACGCCTCCGCTCGTGGGCCCGCTACTCAATCCTCATCATCGGCGGTGGACTTGCCGTTATCGGATGTTTCGCCGCATTATTCACGGTTCTTGGCAGAACAATGATGTCCCGCCTCCCAACACAACAACCGGCAGTCGATCCTCATGTTATGACCGCGGTCTTCCTATTCCTGGCGGCGTTTTATCTGCTGATCGCCGCCGTCGGTATCTGGTGGCTCGTCTACTTCAATCTGCGCCCCGTCCGCGAAATCTTTCAAAACCCCAACGCGCTCCTGTCCTCCGACGCAGCCACCAGCGTTCGCTTGAGCCGCGTCCCGACTGCCATCAAAATCATCGGCGGCTTTTTGCTCTTCTCTGCGATCATGTGCCTGTTTTGCATCCTTCTGCCATTCCCTGCCTTCATCCTGGGATTTATCCTCACACCCACGGCAACCCATATCCTGTACCTCGGCTTTGCCGCCCTCACCGCAACGATGGGTTACGGGCTCCTGCGTCTTAAAGAGTCGGCCCGCATACTGACAATCGCCTTCCAGATCTTCGGCTGCGTCAATATAGGGCTGGCAACTCTGCCCTGGTATCAGGCTCAGTTCCGTCTTTATATGACGCAAATCACCTCCTCGATGCTCGCGTTCCCAACCCAACCCCAGACATTCGCCTATGGCCGGACGTTTATCTTGCTCTCCTGCCTCTGGTGCCTCATCATCTACGGGGTAGTCATCTGGCTGCTGCACCGCCATCGCGCCGCCTTCAAGACGCCTCCCTCACTGCCTCCAACAATGCTCGAAGCCTAAGCCGCCCGGTACCGCCCCAACACCTTCACCATCCGGCAGTGTTCGCGCAGCGCAGCCAGAGCAACTTCAGCCCTCCCCGCAGTATCGAACCGCACATCCACATAAAACACATACTCCCACGGACTCCCCGGCACTGGCCGCGACTCGATCTTCGTCAGATTCACTCCAGCCTCAGCCAGTCGCTGTAACGCTGCCACCAGCGTTCCCGGCCGATGCTCAATCGCAAACGCCAGGCTCATCTTGTCCGGGATCAAGGCACTCTCGGCAAGCGGCGCGCCTTCTCTTCGAAGCAGATGAAAACGCGTGTAATTCTCCACATGGTCCTCGACCCCAGTCTGCAGCACCTCCGCGCCATATACCTCCGCCGCAAGCTCGGGAGCAATTCCCGCCACATCACGAAGACCCGCAGCCATCAGGTGTTTCACGCTTCCGGCCGTGTCATAGAAAGGCACCACCTCTAACTCCAGATGCCATGCCAAAAATCTCCGGCACTGCGACAGCGCCACCGGATGCGACATCACTTTCCTTACCTCACTCAGCTGCACCCCGGGCATCGCGATCACGTTGTGACGGATCCGCAACGAACTCTCCCCGTCGATGCGAACCGGAAGCTCCAGCAACAGGTCATAGTGCTCGGCGACCGATCCATGCAGGCTGTTCTCAATCGGCAGCACCGCAGCATCCGCTTCGCCTTCCACCACCTTCGCCAGCACCTGCGCCGACATCGTGCACGGGATGATCTCCAGGCCATTCTGGTTGCCCAGAATTTTGACCGTTGCCATATGGCTGTTCGAACCCAACTCCCCTTGAATCGCCACCTTCACTCTGTGTCCTCGCTTCTACGTACCTATGGCTTCCAATTTTAGCCTTGCTGGCAACCTACTCTGCGTACCCGGCACCTTACCACAGGTAGCGCGGCCAGTCTGCATATCACTGCGAACCGGGGAGCTAGAGCCGGCACTCGTCTAGGAGAACGAAAAATGCTTTGGACAATCACAATCATCCTTTTCATCCTCTGGGTCGTAGGACTCGTAAGTAGTTACACCTTGGGCGGATGGATCCATATCCTTCTCGTCCTTGCCATCATTGTGCTCATCTTCAATCTCATGTCCGGTAGACGAGCGCTCTAACCCAATTGCTCAAACAGCAGCCCTCCCAAGTTTCACAATAGGCAGGCAGCAACAAAGGAGCATCGAAAATGAATCCCGAAAAAATCCAAGGAAAATACGACCAGGTAGCAGGCAAGATCAAACAAGGAGTTGGCGAGGCCATCGGCAATCAAAAACTGGCCAGCGCCGGCGCCGCAGAACAAATCAAGGGTGTCGCGAAAGAGACCTGGGGCAACGCCAAAGATACCGCCGCCGCAGTTCGCGACGAGAACCAGATCAAAGCAGAAGAAAAGAATGAAGACCTGAAGTATCGCGCAGAGACGACCGCCCACAACCTCCGCGACAAGATCACCACCGCCGCGCAAAACGTAAAAAATTCAGTCAACGAAAAGCTCGACGACATCAAGCGCGAGCATCGCAGTTAGAACGACGAACAAAGAGATACCCTACCCCAGCCCGTCTCCTCCAGGCGGGCTTCTTTTTTATCGCCGCATCATCACATCAGCCGCAACAAAGCCAAAGAACACCACCGAGATCACGCCGTTCAAAGTAAAAAAAGCAGCGTTCATCCGCCGCAAATCAGTCGGCGAAATAATCGAGTGCTCATACAGCAGCAGAATCGCCACCACCGCCACTCCCAGCATCGCCAGCTTTCCCATCCCAAACAGCACCACCAGCCAGCACAGCAGTAGCAGCATGCAGACATGCATTGCCCGAGCGATCCAGAACGCAGCCCGCACCCCAAACGCCTGCGGCACGCTATTCAACCCCACCTTGCGATCGTGCTCAAAGTCCTGGCACGAGTACAACACGTCGAACCCGCCCACCCACAACAAAACCGCTCCGGTAAGCACCACAATCCGCCAGTCCAGTGATCCTCTCACCGCAATCCAGGCCGCCGAGGGCGCAATCCCCAGCGCCAACCCAAGCACCACGTGTGACCATCGAGTCAACCGCTTCATGTAGCTATAAGCCAACACCACGGCCAAAGCTACCGGAGCCAGCTCGAGCGTCAACCGGTTCAGCATTGCAGCCCCCACCAGAAACACCGCAGCCGACACCACCACAAAGCCACCGACGAACCCACTACTCAACGTCCCTGCCGGCAACGCCCGCATCGCCGTCCGCGGATTCTCCGCATCCAGCCGCGCATCCACCAGCCGGTTGAACGCCATCGCCGTCGACCGCGCCGACACCATGCAAACCACAATCCACCCCAGAACCCGCAGCGGCGGCCAGCCCCCCGCCGCCAGCACCGCTCCCGTCAACGCAAACGGCAGTGCAAACACCGAGTGCTCCCACTTGATCATCTCAAGCGTAACCGCCGTACTCTTCCAAAACCTTGTCATCTCTTCATCGTAAAAGAATCAGGCCGCGCCAGCATCGCCAACGCGGCCCAAACTCACATGCATACTCATAAAACCGATCTATTTCTCCGGCCCGCCACCCGCCACCTGCAGGTTGTTGGTCACCTTGAAAACTCCCGATACGCCATTCGCCCGGATATTCGCAATGTCCTTGTCCGCCTTGCTATCCACAACGCCGGACAATGTTACATTCCCATTCACCACCGTAATCCGAATCGGCTTGGCGGGATCGATCGCATACTTGTTCAACTGAGGAAACCCATAGATCGCCCGCGCCTCCGCCAGACGAATCCGGTCATCCATCGGAGACACCGGCGCCACCTCAATGTTGTCGATCACATCCTTCACGCCCGGATAATTTCCCACTAAACTAAGCGCCGAATCCTTATCCGAAGGCCCATATGCCGTCCCACCCAGCGTTACCGCACCATTCTGCACCCCGATCGTGAACGAGTTGAACGCAGTCGTCCCATACCCCACACGGTCATACGCCAGCTTTTCCGCCAGCTTATCGCGCAGCGTCACATCCTCCACCGTCGGCCCGGCAACTTCAATCTCGTTCTCGACACCCTTCACGCCCTTGCGGTGATGCGCCTTGTTATCCGCATCCAGCTTCGCGCTGTAGAGATCGACCGTTCCACTCAGCGTCACCACGCCGTTGTGCACCGAAGTCTTCACATCTTTGAATCGCTTGTTATCCAGGGCCTTCGCCACATCTGCCTGAATCTGTGCATCATTGGCCGCTTCCTGTGCCGTCGCCTTCGAAATCCCACCCAGAATCAATACACCAGCCAGCCCCAGCAAACCCGCACGCCTTGCCCAAATCATCTTCCCGTTCATTGTCCCTCCTCAAGTCTTCATCTGATCCAGCCCGCAGCCCGGCCCATTGCGAATAACCATTAGTTCGATGCAACTTCCCACCCTTGGAGCGACCTACCGATACCGTTTTCGCAGCTTATAGACAACGCTGAACACACCCGATTCGTCACGCGTCACCACAATCGAATTATCGTGATTCAGGTCATACTGCACCTGGATCAACTGCTGAGCCGACGTATTCACATTCGTCGCGAACGTCGCCGTAATCTGCCGCGAAAGCTGTTGCTGCACCGTGATCCTCGCAGAGGATTGTCCCAACGTCCCCACAAATGCAGGATCGATCTTCACGCTGCCCACGCCAAACAGCTTCTCCACCCGGTTGCTCACCGTAGCATTCAGCGCTCCACCCAGCAGCGCGCTCGTTGTGGGATCGGTGCCCTGCTGCGCCTGCCGCTCCTGATAAAGCTGCGCCTCCTCCTGCGTCCTTCCCAGCGCCAGCAGCGCAAACACATCGCTCTCACTCAACGGCGGCTCCGACCGGTACGTCGGCTTCAAATTCGTCGATGTCCCATGCAGCCCCACCGTTATGTCGTAGTTCTCCACCTGCGCCGTCGCATCCAGGTCGATGATAGGATCGATCCGCACCGGATTCGTAAAATAAATCTCCCCGCGCTGCAGTTGATACTTCTGACCCGCAAACGTGGCGCTTCCATCGGTAATCTCGATCCTCCCAAGTACCGACGGCACCGCCGCCGTCCCGCGAATCGTCAGATCGACCGATCCCGCCAGCTTCGCATACGAGTTCTGAAAATCCAGTTGCGGCGCGCTCGTTACCCGAACATCCAGCCGAATCTTATTCGCCGGCGAGTTCGGATCAGGCGGCGCGCTCACGCCTCCCGGCGACCCGAACGCCGCAAAATCTACATCCTGCCCGATCCCGAACCGCGTCATCAGAATCGACCCGCTCAACGTCGAGCTCTCCAAACCACCCTGCAACCTCAGATTCGCATTCGCCGTTGCGCTCAATCCATACAGCCGCACCCGCACCACATCGCCCGTCGCCGTCAGATCGGCATAGATGCCATTCCGGTAACGAATCGACCCGCCAATCTTCAGCGTGCCCCCGCCCGTCGTCGCATTCAGGCTCTGCACCTCGAGCCGGTCGCCATTGAAAATCAGCGTCCCATTCATATTGCTCAACCCATTCGGAACCCCATCCATCGCGATGTTCACTTTGTCGAACTGCACCTTGCCCGCCAGATCCGGGTTCATAACATGCCCACCCGCCGACACCGTAAACTCCAGCTTCCCTGTCGCAATAATGTCCGAATCGAATGTATGTAACAGCGCCATGCTTACGCTTCCGGTCCCCTGCACATCCAACTTGCCGCCCTTAGGGTCCGTCACTCCCAGCACATGCGCGGTCCCGCTCGCCTTCATGTCCGTGTCCGGCCCTGTAATATGAACCTGCTCCAGCGTGGCCACGCCGTCGCGCAAACCCACCCGCAACGGCTCAGCCGCCTTCAACTCAATCCCCTGCAACCTCACATCCACCTGGCTGAACTGCGCCTCTCCACTCAACTCCTTCGGGGTCTTCAGCGGTCCACTCACCGTCGCCACTCCATTAATCTGCGACTCGGCCTTCATATTCCCCGGCCCAAACATCGCAATCGGTTTACCAATATCCAGTCCCGCAACCGTCACCTTCGCCTGCAGCGGATAATCCCCCGTCAGCCCTGCCTGTCCCGTCGCATCCACCTTCGCGCCCACCAGCGTCGAGTTCGCCGTAAAGTACACCACCGATCCCTGGCTATGCGCATCCACAACTGCTTCCCCGATCCCCTGCCCCTGGTACGTCGCCTTGGCGATCTTCACATTCGCCTTCAACCCTGGCTCCGTCAGCGTCCCATTCGCATCCGCCACCACGCTCACGACGCCATCCAGATCGGTCTTCGCCTCCTGTACCGTCACAAGCTTCGACAGCAAAATATCGTGCCCTTCCGCATGCGCATGAAGATGTTCGCTGCCGTAGTCATACCCTCCATTACCGGCAATCTGCATCCCATGCGCCTTCACCACGAAGCTGCTAGCCTCGATATCCTTCCCCTGGACCGTCAACGTCGCCACCAGAGACTCATACGGTTCGTCATAAGCCACGCCATTCATCAGCGAAACATGCCCGCCTCCGTTCAAACTCCTAAGCGTCCCCTCGGCATGCGCATTGAACGCCATCGTTCCCGTCACCGGAACCTTACCCGCCTGCCCTGCAATCTGCAGCACATCGACAATCTCCGCATTGGCAACTTGCGCTTCGGCATCCAGCGACATTCCGTCGTCCCATAGAAACGTCACGACCCCGCGCGGCGTCACCACCTTCCGCGGCACAATCTTTCCTTCAACATTCAACACCGCCGTCCCGCGCTTGATCGTCGAGCTCGCCACCAGCACACCCTCGTTTGGCGAATACTCCGCATCAGCCACCACCGAATCGATCAGCACGTCCGTCTTCCCCAGCACGAACTCTGCATTCGTCGACTGCACATGCCCCTTCACATCCAGGTCCGCGATCCGCCCCTTCGCCGTCCCATTGAACTGCAGCGCGCCATGCAGCACCACTGGAATCGCCGCCGTTCCCCTCTTCCCATTTCCCTCCAGATCCAGCGTCGTCAGCAACTGGTTGTACTCCGACAGATCCCGCACCGTCATATCCACGCGCAGATCCGTCAACGGATCACCTAAGTTCACACCCAACACACCGGACGCCTCGAAGTTCGTCTCCGGCATCTGCAGCG
>JBEKGF010000003.1:0-159966 GCA_050012935.1 Edaphobacter sp.
CCAGCCGCAAAGATCAACTCCCTTGCTAACCTGCTCAACACCTGCACGGCAGCAACCTCCTCGTCAGGCTGCAGTGCTCTCTTCTCCGCGACAACACCTGCGAGTGGTACAGCTCCGACCAACACACTCGACGCCGCGCTCAACCTAGTCCTCAACCCCGGAACCAACGTCGCCGCGCTCTACAACCAGTCCACCGCCAGCACTGCCTTCACCCCCGCGCTCACGGCCCCCGCAGACTGGACGATGTTCCTCAACTTCACCGGCGGCGGCATGAACTCCCCCTCCGGCGTAGGCGTCGATGCCGCCGGCAACGTCTGGGTCGCCAGCTACTTCAGCGCAGCTTCCGAGTTCACCCCAACCGGCAACCCGGTCTTTCCGTCAGGAATCACCTCCGGCGGTCTGTATTTTTCCTACGGCCTCGCCGTCGACGCCCAGAACAACATCTGGATCCCCAACGAAGACAGCCCAATCACCGGCGTCAACAACGAACTCGGCAGCATCACCACCCTCAATTCCGCCGGCCAGGTAACCTCCGGAGCCACTGGCTACTTCGCAGGCGGCATCTACTACCCTATCGCCGTCGCCATCGACACCAACGCCACCGCCTGGATCGTCAACTACGGCAACTCCAGCCTCACCCTGCTTAACAGCGCCGGTCAGCCGCTCTCCGGCGCAACCGGCTACACCTCGCCAAAGCTCGTCTTCCCCGTCGCCGTCGCCATCGACGCAAGCCACAACGCCTGGCTCGCCAACCAGGAAGACGTCACCGTCACCGAAGTCTCCCCTGACGGCTCCCAAATCACCAGTTACGCCTGCTGCAACGGAGCCTCTGGCATCGCCATCGATCAGCGCGGCTTCGTCTGGGTCGCCAACTACTACGGCGACAGCATCAGTCAGCTAGCCGCGGACGGCACCGTCATCTCCTCCGGTTACTCCGACAACCTGGCCAGCATCCACCATCCCCAGGGCATCGCCATCGACGGTGCCGGCCACGTTTGGAACACCAACTACCTCGGCGACTCCATCACCGAACTCGCCGGTTCCGCCGCCAACTCTCCCGGCCAAATCCTCTCCCCCACCGTCGGCTACGCCAGTGACGCCAAGCTCGACGAGGGCTTCGCCATTGCCATCGACGCCAGCGGCAATCTCTGGATTACCAACTTCTTCAGCAACACCCTCACCGAGATCGTCGGCCTCGCCACCCCCGTCAAGACCCCCCAAATCGGCCCAGTCCAGTCTCCATAAAGGAACCGGCCCGGCGCGGATTTCAAACCGTCCTCACTTCGCCCAATTCAATCTCTAGCGTTTTTCGAGGTATAACCACCTCCCCCAACGCCATTCCCCTCTCAAACCCCCTTTTCCCTCAGGAGGAAACTCCTAATTTGCCATCCCATGCAGGCTGCAAGCTGTGTTCCAATTCCTGGTGCCCTATTGGAAAAAGTTCCACTTAGCCCTTGACAGGACCTGTTGCAAGGGAAGAAGCTTTCTATCGCGTTCAAGGTGGTCCGACCTTAGTTCGCGAAAATCGGAACGCTGGCCACAAGCGGCGCACAAAAAAAACAGAGTCCGTCCGAAATACTTTACTTCTTGAGGTTAGATCATGACGTCGAAAAAGATTCAAACACCGCCCCCGGTCCGCCGTGGAACCCTAAACGTCCGTGTGTTCTCCGTACTGTTCGCATTCCTCATCACCATCGCGCTCCTGTGCAACTCGGCAAACGCCCAGCTCGCCGGCAAAGGCGAGATCAAGGGTGTCGTCACCGATCCCAGCGGCGCAGTTGTTCCTGGCGCGGTTGTGACAGCGACGTCAACCTCCACTGGAGTCAAACTCACACGCACCTCCTCGAGTTCAGGCGACTTCGATCTCACCCCGCTCAACCCCGACATCTACACCGTGACCATCACGGCCAAGGGCTTTGAGACCCTGACGCAGCAGGACGTTCACGTCAATGCTCTCGAAGTCTCCGATCTTAAGATGTCCCTCACCGTCGGGTCTGAGTCCCAGAGCGTCAACGTCTCCACCGCGCCCCCCGCGCTTGAGACCAGCAACGCGACCCTCGGCGCCACCATGGAGAACGATCTCTACTCCGCGCTTCCCATCGAGATGGGTGCCTACGGCCAGCCCGATCAGCGCCGCGCCACAGACTTCGCCTTCCTCATGCCCGGCGTCCAGGCCAACAACACCACCGGCAACGCCACCACCAACACCGGCATCGTCAACGGCTCCGGCAGCCGTGGCGCGGTCACCGACGTTTACATCGAAGGCCTTCCCTTTGTGCGCGCCGGCGGCAACGGCGACCCCCGCTATGTATGGACCACGATCTCAGTCGATGCAGTCGACCAGTTCCAGTTACAGACCAGCGGCTACTCCGCCATCTACGAAGGACAGGGCCTTCAGAACTACGCCATCAAGCAGGGCGGCAACAAGTATCACGGCTCGGTCTATGAGTTCTTCCGCAACACCGCGCTCGACACATGGGGCTTCTTCGGATCGGTTCCCAACCCCGTCACCGGAACGCCGGTTAAGCCAATCGAGCACAGCAACGAGTACGGCATCAACCTCAGCGGCCCGCTCATTCCCATCGGCACCTGGAGAGAGAAGCTCTTCTTCTTCGGAAACTACAACGGCTTCCGCTTCTCCAGCGCGACCCCGACGCTCATGACCTTCCCAACCCTGGCCCAGCAGCAGGGTAACTTCAGCGCCCCCGGACTCCCAACCATCTACGACCCCAGCACCCAGGCAGCATGTACTGCGGCGAACGCTGGAACCCTGTGCCGCTATGCTTACCCAGGCAATATCATTCCTTCCTCCGAGTTCTCTTCGGTTTCGGCGAAGCAGCAGAGCTTCCTGCCTGCGCTCTCCAACCAGAATCTGCAGAACAACTACGTCGCCCCGAACCCGAACGGCCTGGTGAACTGGTCGACCACGGAACGCATCGATTACGACATCACGAAGAGCGATACGCTCACCCTGGTTGGGGCCATCGGACGTCAGGCAAGCTCTACTCCGGCGGCCCAGACCACCGCGGGACGCAACATCGGCCCCATTCCTTATAACTTCGGTCAGGCCTTTGCTCCGAAGAGTGCCGTGGGGGTCATCGAGGAAACCCACGTCTTCACGTCCAACATCGTCAACCAGTTGAAGTACGGTTATGCCCGTTACAATGGACCAACCTTCGACGCTGACCAGCTTCCGGCTTACTCCGCTACGTCCTTGGGCGTGTCTGGCCTTCCGTCGGGCCCCGCGCAAGAGGCATTCCCATTCGTCACATTTGCCGGAACAGACGCCCCCACCAACTGGGCTGGTGAGGGTCCTTCCCTCACGCTTGCCGAAAACTACACGCTGTTGGATAACTTGCAGTGGGTGAAGGGCAAGCACACCCTCACCTTCGGCGGACAGATCGCCTGGCTGCTCTACAACGTGGTTAATGCCACCGGCGGATCGACCCCAATCACCCTCGCCAGCGCGGTCACGGAGACAGCCGGCATCAGCAAAGGCACTACGATCTCGGGAACCGGTCTCTCCTACGCGAGCTTTCTCTTAGGGCAGACCGACAAGCTAAGCTTCACGGACTACCTCCAGCAGGAGTTCGGAACTCGTTTTCGCGCCATCTCGCCTTACGTTCAGGACAATTGGAAGGTCTCCGAGAAGTTGACCCTCGATCTCGGGCTTCGCTACGACTTCTTCCCCTCTTTGACGGAAGTGCATAACGCAGGAAGCTTCTTCAATCCCAATCTGGCGAACCCGGTCACAGGCATCAACGGCGCGCTCCAGTTCACTGGCAGCGGCCCCAACACCTGCAACTGCGCAACGCCTGTCAACAACTACTTCAAGAACTTCGGGCCTCGCCTTGGTCTTGCTTATCAGATCGACCCGAAGACCGTGATTCGCGCCAGCTACGGCATCATGTTCACGCATGGCAATGCGGTAGGCGGATCGACGACCAGCCTCGGCACCCTTGGCTTCTCCTCCGCGCCGAGCTTCTCTTCAAGCACCAGCACTTTCCTCAGCTCGGCTCCATTCACCGGTACCAACGGAGCGATCCCGGCCTATGCGGTTGCCTCGGGCGCGGCGTCGGGTCCGACGTTTGGCACGGGCTACACGACAACTTCGGGGTTCACCGGTACTCCGTCCAGTGTGGGATACGCCGATCCCTACCTCGGCGGCCGCGCTCCGGAGTACATCAATTGGACATTCGGATTTCAGCACCAGTGGACCGACGCGCTCACCTCCACGGTCACCTACGTGGGTTCGCAGGGTCACTTTCTCCCAACCGACGGCGGCAATCCGCGCGGCTTCTGGGCAGACCAGCTCGATCCGAAGTATCTTTCGCTCGGTTCCAACCTGACCCTCAGCGGCACCAAGCTCACAGCGTTCTGCGCTGCGAACTCGGGTGTCTGCCCGTCCTCGGTCAGCATCTTCAATACCGGCCAGAACCTTGCCACCTTGCTCAAGCCGTTTCCCTTCCAGGGCGTCAGCGACACCTTCGCTTACGCAGCCAACGCCAACTACAACGCTCTGCAGATCTCGCTCAACATGCGTGCGTCGCACGGTCTGACGTTCATGGCCAACTACACATGGTCGCGCTCGATCGATGACGGTGGCACCTTCCGCACCGGTTATCCGATTCCGGCCGCCTTCTCCAACACGGGAACTGCCTGGGCGGCTGATCGCATCGAGCGTTCCGTCTCCACCAGCAATCAACCGCAGCACCTCGTGATCACCGGCGTCTGGGATCTGCCCTTTGGCAAGAGCCTCTTCGCTAACAATGCATGGGAGCGCGCGATCTTCGGAGGCTACAAGTTCTCTGAGATCTTCCAGGCTTTCTCCGGCTCGCCGCTGGCAATTACTGGATCTTCCTGCCAGACCAATCCTGCTGACAGCACCTGCGCCCCGATGCTGAATCCGGCCTTTTCCGGTCCTGCGCGGGTAAACGGCAAGTGGGGTCAGGGAATCACCGCGGCCAATACCGGTGCGATCTCGTATATCGCCACCAGCGCCGGAACCTGCACGACATCAACCCCGACAGGCCCGTTCATCAACCCGGTCTCAACCTGCCTCAATTCGCCCTTCGCGCCGGCGTACACCTTCGGCAACTCACCCCGTACCGCTCCGTATGACATCTACGGTCCCGGCAACTATCAGTTGGATATCGCTCTTGTACGTAGCTTCCCGCTGCGCTTCACCGATGTGGCAAGGCTGAACCTCCGGGCGGAGATGTACAACACCACGAACCACACCTTCTTCGGTGTCGCCAGCACGGCAGTCGGCAACGCGAGCTTCGGAGATGTCACCACAAACGCAAACTACAACCGCAGAGCCGTCCAGCTCTCGGGCCGCATCGACTTCTAACCCCAACGTCTTGGCTCAAACCAGATTGCCGTCTGCCCTCGCAGACGGCAATCTTTTCTGCTCGCAACAAAGCCTGGCTAGACCGAGCAATTTCAATAATCTGCAAGAAAATAGCGCTGGTTTCCGGCCAAATCGGCATGTCAAGCCCTGAAACATCGTATCCCCATGTCAGTCAAGGAGATACGGTTGGCGCATTAGTTCGATTCAACCCGCTATACTGGATATAGAGATTAAAAACAAAGCAGCTCCGGAGACCCTCCCGGAGCTAAGTTATTGATAAATAGTATTTTGTGCGTAATTCGTTTGTTTAGAATAATTTGCAGGCGTTATCATGCCGTAAGCCATTGAATGCAGGTATTTTATGTCCAAAATACCCCGAGAGGTGGGGGGAGGGGGTCGGCGTTGAGGAGATCGTAGCTTTCAAGGGTGGGCAAAGCAAAATCAGGTTTGCTCTAACGACCAGCTTACGAACACGAATTTGCCCTGACGACCAGCTTATGACCACGATCTGTGCAATCGCTTTTCGTAGCAGTAAAAGCGCAACCCAGGCCGGAACTGCAAACCGATCTCCCCGGAAAACTGGTAACCGAGCTTCGGAAACAACCGCTGCGTCGCTTCATTTTGTGTATTGGTATCGACGCGAAGCACGCTGACTCCGCGCTCGACGGCCACGTCTTCAGCCTTCTGCATCAACGCGCTGGCCACGCCCGCACCGCGAAACGCAGGATCGACTGCAAGTCGATGCACGACGATCGCAGGTTCGTCGATGTCCCACCCAACCTGCGCATAGTCCGGCTCCTGGTCCATCGTTACTGCGGCAATCCCGGCGATTTCGCTGCCAATCTCGCCACGAATCTCACAGACCCAAAGCTGTTTCAGGCCAAGATCGCGTCGAAAAACCGCCTCATCCGGATAGTTCTCATCCCACTGCAGATTTCCTGCCGCGCGCATCAGTGGAACAACACGCCGCACCAGCCGCAGCAGAGCGGGAAGATCGTCTTCGGTCGCAAGTCGTATCCCTGTCATCGATCCGCAGTTACATGATCCGGAAGCGTTCGCGCATAAGCCGCTGGAAACGCGGTCGCCAGATGAGGTCATACGCCAGCTCCTTGCCCGGGAACATGACCAGCGCCGCTCGTCGGCTGTCCGCGATCATCTGCGCCGCATCGTCCACCGTAAGCGAGCTGTCCTGCGCGATCACCTGCATCACCATGTTCATCAGCATCTGCATGCGACGAAGCCGCCTCTGCTCTTCCGCACGCTCCTCCGCGCTGAGCGTCACGATCTCGGGGCTCGCCTCATTCAACTCCATCTAAACCTCCAGCCAACGCCTCTACTGATCGGATGCGCCGACAACCTCATGGATTCCGCCGTCCCGCCCCAGCAGAAACGTCGTCAACCCAAACTCATCCGTCCGGTATAGCTTAGACCGGGCCTCCGCAATCCGTTCCACCACTTCATAACGGGGGTGCCCAAATGGATTCCCCTTGCCCGCCGATACCACCGCATCCTTCGGCGCAGCGGCCTCAAGGAACGCCTGTGTCGTCGAGGTGCGGCTTCCATGATGCCCCACCTTCAGCAGCGTCACCGGACCCACTCGCCGATGCGCCAGCATCTGCCGCTCGCTCGGCGCCTCGGCATCGCCCTCCAGCAACACGGAAGACTGGCCATACTGCAGCAGCATTACGAGCGAGTCGTTATTCACGGGATCTCGCGGATTGCTGTAGCCAGCCTCCGGCGCGAGTATGGTCACCTGCATTCCACCCCACGCCATCCGATCTCCCGCATGGAAGTGACGCACCTGCACACCAAGATCCTGTGCCTCCGCCAGCAGGGCTCGATACGCCTCCGAGTCAGGATCGACGCTGACCCAAAGCTCCCGTGGCCGGAAGTTCCGCATGACCGCCGGCATGCCCCCCATGTGGTCGCTATGCGCATGGCTCAACACCAGCACATCAAGGTGCCGGAGTCTGCGCGACCATAGGTACGGTGACACCACCTCCTCCCCTACGTCGAAGTGGCTCGTCACCTCCGCCGCTTCCGTCACTCCCCCGATGGGACCTCCTGCGTCGACTAGCATCGTCGGCCCCCCCGGCCCCACAACGAAGATGGAATCCCCTTGCCCAACATCAATAGCCGTTACCTCCAACATATCCGGTGAGACGTCTACTCGCTCCGGTACCAGCACGATCACTACAACCAGAGGCAATACGGCCACTGCCAATCGTGCCCATTTGCCCGACTGGCGCACAGCCCAACAGCAGAAGGCCCACGTCACAATTGCTGCTAACGAGACCCACAAGGCCGGGGCCGGCACTCGAAGATCGGAGGCATGCACAGCGCTTACGCGATCAATGACACCAGTGACTCCATGTATGAGCAGAGCTGTGGCTGCACCGGGCAGCATCGCGGCCCAGGAGCTAGTGAGAGATGAACAAAAGGTAATAATCGCGACCGGAGCCAGCACCGCTACCAGCGGCACGCTCAACATGTTTGTTGGCACGGCAAACATCGTCGCGCGATGGAAGTAGATGGCCATGGGGAGCGCCATTACCATTTCAGCAATTGCACCGATCAAGGCTAAGTCGATTGCCCATAGACACCACCGCATGAACAGAGACGGCAGGTTTCGTGCCCAATTTCCGACGAGGTCGGACAGGGTCTCGCTCAAGAGGCGCAACATCAGGCGAAACTGTGCTACGCGAGGCGGTAGTGCGAAGTCCCGCCACTTATCCCAGAGATTGGCGGAGGCGCCGGCATACGGAAGAAAGCTGCGCTCAGCCAGCGGAGCCGCGATACCGCCGATGGCAATGATAGCCAGAAAGGTCATCTGAAAACTGGCCTCGAACAAAGCTCCTGGTGACCATACAAGAACACCAAGTGCTGCCGCACCGAGAGCATTCAGAACATTGCGGTCCCGCGACAACAAACGTGCCAGCAGGAAGATTGTCGTCATGAACAGCGCTCTTTGGACTGGAGCGCCGAAACCCGTCAACAGAGCGTAACCGAAGGTGAGTGCGAGGGTTATGAGTGTTGCCAGCCAGTCATGCAGCTTGAATCGTCTGGTCAGCCAGAAGATCAGCGCGGCCAATAAGCCCACATGCATTCCCGAGACCACGAATAGATGAAATGACCCGGTACGTTCAAAGCCAACGCGCTGCGTCTTGCTTAATCCAGCTCGATCGCCAAACAACATCGCGTTCAACATTCCCGCATCATCTTGAGTCAGGCGCAACGGCCTTGGCAGATCTCGATTTGCCTTTGAATCCACGTAGTCAAGCACGCGTCCCGAAGCCCAGCTTTGTGCAGCGAAAATTTTGCACTGCAATTGCACTAGACGTCCGCTTCGCATTACAGCAGTTGTTTCCGGCTCATTGAGTTGCCTGATCTTCGAAGCTCGGACATTTGCATGGGCTCCGATCCCTTGCGCCAGAAGATAGTCCGCATATTGCCAAGCGCCCGTGTCGCGATAGCGTTCGGCCAGTTTGATCCGCATCGGGGCTTCCACTATATCGCCACACTTCAGCTTGGAGATGTTTCCGGCTGCAGAAATTGCAGTTGCCGGGTTGAAAGCCGATGGCGGTCTATCTGCGACCACGTTCATTCGCACTCCACCTGTCATGGGGATCATGCGCGAAATGTCGGGTGTCACCTCTTCGATCGAATCAACGGCGATATCCACTGAAAGCTCGCCTTTCGTGGCAGCCTCTTCGTTGGCCTCTTTTTCTGGCCACCAGGCGGTTTCTCTATCTTGATCGGAGTTCTCTTGTTGAGGAGGTAAATCGCGCACTCTGATGACCCGGCCGCGAATCTGTCGACTCAGACCGTCCGCATAGCTCGCCAAGGCGTATTGCGCCGGAGGTACATACCTTACCTGTGCACACCAACAACCGACTGCCACCCAAAAAGCTGCCACTGGAATGATTGTGATTCGCAACGACCATCGCAATGCGGCCAGAGTCAGTAAAGACAGGAGAGCCGTCGCGATAAGCAAGACAACTGCAGGCTGATGATTGCGCGCCATCCACTCGCCAAGTGCAAACCAGCAGACGGCTGCCAGTAGAGGAGCGCGACGGAATTCGAGTGGAGGGACACGTGCGGTTGCATTCGGCCAAAGTTCTGGGTTCGGCACGTTAGTTTTTTCGGTCTTCGAAGCTCTACCTGCGGACCGCACTAACTACCATTTCACCACAACGATGCGATTACCTGCGCAAAACGGCAACCGTTTCTAGATGAAATGTCTGTGGAAACATATCGACCATATGCAACTCCGTAAGGTTGTATCCGCCCTCGACAAGTGTCTTCAGATCGCGTGCCAGAGTTACAGGATCGCAGGAGACGTAAACGATCTCAGGCGCAGAGATTCTGATTAGCAGTGAACAAACCTCGGAGCCCACGCCTGCTCTGGGAGGGTCCACGACAATCAGTTGCGGCCGCTCTCGTTGCACTACCGCTCTCTGCAAAAACTCCAGTGTCGTCGACTGGATCGCTCGCCTTCCGGGTCCCTTGAATGAAGTGGCCAGGCCGTTTGCCGCCGCTTCGACTGCGACAACCTGCTGAAATGATCTTGCGAGCACCTTAGAGAACAACCCGATGCCCGCATACAGATCCCATGCGATTGCTCCTCGCCGCTCTGCCGTCACTATCGAGACGAGTTCATCAAGGAGAGAACGATTAATCTGGAAGAAGCCGCCGCGGTTCACCCAGTAATCTTCTCCGGCTGCGCGGTAGATCAATCCCTCTGCTCCCCAGGTCTCCAATTCACGAGGGACTTTCGCCTGCCGCGAGCCCGAGGATGAGAGCAGAGTGGCCGCACCAGCCAGTTCTGGAATAAGTTCCTGCATTCGTTCGCAGAACATTGTGAGTCCGGGCTGCTCTTTTCTCACGAAGAGCGTTAGTTGCAATCTCTTTTCATCCGGTGCGGCAAAGAACTCCGCCTCAACTGCATTGCGAAGCCAGCGCGACACAGCGGAATTTTCTGCTGCTAAATGAAGTAGTGCCTCAGCCGCTCTCCAGAGCAACGGAGCCAGGATAGGACATTCCTGGATTGCAAGAAATTCATTCGAACTGCGACGGTTGTAGCCAACTCTCAAACTTCCGTCCAGTTCTGCCAGGCGAAGCCGTGTGCGATTTCTGTAAGCCCAAAATTTTCCAGTGCTTGTTTGTATCGCAGGAAGCGCGTTGAGTCCTGCGCGAACAAGGCTCTCGCGCAAGATCGCGGTTTTCATTTGTACCTGTGCGGAGTACGCAGCATGCTGATACTGACATCCACCACACTGGCCGAAATGCTTGCAGACGGGTTCAATACGATCTTTCGAGGAGGTCAGGACCTGAACCAGCGAAGCCTCGTTGAAGGTAGCCTGTCGTTCGAGAAGTCGCGCCTCGACGAGCTCGCCAGGCAGCGTAAAGGGTACAAATACCGTCCTGCCTGCGTCGACGCCTTCTGTTTGATGAGCGAGGCCAGCTCCACCATATATCGCCTTTTCAATTTGTAACTTCATTCGTTGCTCATATAAAAAAGGCTTAGCCTCGGTAGCTTGCGTGCTTCGAAGAGTTTCTTTTGTAGAAACTGCTGCTGGACCTGCTTGATCTGCACCGCCTGCATTTTGCCGCGGTATGGTGCTAACTCTCTTGCTGCCTGTTCGCGTAGTGCGACTAACTCCTCTTCCGATGCGGAGGTCTGCAGTGCTGCGAACATCTTCTCTTCAAGAACGCTGAGTGTACGGTCAAGTTCCTCAAGAGATTGAGCGGATTCAGAGACAAGACCTAAGGCCAGAGAGCGCAGCCGGCCAGAGATTTCGGCGGCTACTGCATCCGCAGGTGGACCTAGTTTCGCGGCCTCGATAAAAGTCGCGTTCTGTTCCAGGTATTGACCGATCCGAGGGGTTTCAAAGCCACTTTCGGGGGCGTTGGGCTTTGTAACGGATGCCGCGCCGACTGAAGCCTCCATGGCATGCTCAACCGCCTCCATCACGCTTTGCGCACACCACGCCAGGCCATTCACCTTACGCGTTTTTCTAGCTGAACGAAATGCCTTCGCATCATGCTTATCGAATGCATTGTCGATACCGTTCAGCACAGCCTCCAGCGGAACGCCGGACTCGCGCCAGGTCTCAATCAGCGCCCAGTCGAGCGTAGACAACATCAGCAGAGAGCCGCGCCGTTGCTGAAACCGCTCTTCGATCTCGGTAAAGTAGTTGAAGTAGTTCCGCATGCGCTCTTATAGTTTAAACCCGCCTCGTCGAGCGCTCCCAAAGTTATGCCCCGCGCTTTTTGTGTCGATCGAGATTGCGTTCGTAAATTAGGCGCAGTCCTGTGAGAGTCAGCATGTCGTCGACTGCACCGATGTGTTTTGAACCTCCGGCGATGAGCTTGGCTAGACCGCCCGTGGCTACTGTTTTGGTGTCAGGCCCCATCTCATTGATCATGCGTTCCAGAATTCCGTCGACCAGTCCGATGTAGCCGTAGTAGAGGCCGATCTGGATGTTATCGACTGTGCCGGTGCCAATGACCTTGGCCGGTTTTTTTATATCAGTTCGAGGTAACCGGGCTGCGCGCGCGAACAGAGCTTCAGCGGAGACGCCGAGGCCAGGTGCGATCGCACCACCTAGAAATTCACCTTTTTTTGAGAGCACATCAAAGGTGGTTGCAGTGCCCATGTCAACGACGATACAGGGCCCTCCGAAGCTCTCGAAGGCAGCGACACAGTTGACAATGCGGTCGGCACCCAACTCGGCCGGATTGTCTGTCAATACGGGAATGCCGGTCTTTACGCCGGGCTCGACGAACAGTGGCTTCACCTTGAAATAAAGCTCGCATACCTGTCGCAGGGTCGAGTCCAAGGGAGGCACTACAGACGAAATCGCGATGCCATCGACAACGTCAATCTTCAGGCCCTTTAGTTCGAATAGGTTGCGCAGGAGAACCCCAAACTCGTCGCTCGTTTGAACCGAGGACGGGGTAGTGATCCGCCAGTTCGCAACAAGCTCTGGTCCCGCCACTGGTTCTGTGGCTTCGTTGGCCAATTGATAGAGCCCGAGGACAGTGTTGGTATTGCCTACATCCAGTACCAATAGCATTGCTGCGTCTCCCGTAAAGATTATTGTGCGCGGACTCCGCCCGAAATGACGGTGCGCAGCACACCATCCTCTCCTGTGACACGCAGAAAGCCACGTGAGTCGAGGCCATCCGTCACGCCAGTATATCCGCCGCCTTCGTCGACGCGAACGCGTTTGCCTTTGACCCAGCTGGATGCTTTAGCGAAACGCTCCAATAACCCTGGCCCACTCAATGTTCCGCGATATTGCTCGATGAGACTCCTGATTTCGGCATCCAACGCTCTAAGTAATGCGATGAGAAGGACTTCGCGCGTAACTACGCCTCCGGCTATGCGGATGGAAGTCGCAATGGGATTCAGATCCGCCGGGAAGCTTTTTTGATTTACGTTGATTCCGACGCCGACGACTGCATAGCGCAGCATCGGCCCTGCGCCTGGATCTGCTGTTATTGCAGTGCTTTCCACGAGGATTCCACCGCATTTGCGGTCGTCGAGCAAAAGATCGTTGGGCCAGCGGATATCTACTTCCAATCCAGTTACTTCTTTGAGCGCAGTCTGCGCGGCGAGCGCAGTCGCGAGCGGAAGCCACAGCGCCATGTCCATGGGGATAGGAGGAGTAACGAGAGCGCTTGCGTATAGGCCATCTAGCTGAGAAGAATGCCACTTATGATCGCCCCTCCCTCGCCCTGCGGTCTGCTCGTCGGCAACATAAACGCCTTCGCGAGCTCCTGACTGCGCTGCGTCGAGGGCGAGGAGGCTGGTGGATGCGACGGAGGGAAAGTGCATTATCCGGCCAGAAAACTCTGTGCCGACGATGCCTTCTTCTACAAATCTTAGATCGAAGGTGTTTTTTTCGTTCAAATTAGTAGATATCCGCGGTGATGCGCATGCTCAGGTCGGCTGCTGCTGCTGAGTGCGTGAGCGCGCCGACAGAGACGAAGTCTACACCGGCTAGGGCATACTTGCGGACTGTTTTCAGGCTCATGTTGCCAGAGGCCTCAACGGGGACGTTCGGGAGTTGGGCGCGGATCTGCTTAACTGCTTTCTTTACTTGAGATGGCGTCATGTTGTCGAGCAGGATTGAGTCGGCGTGGCCGGCGATGGCCTGGTCGAGTTCGCTTTGGGATCGGACTTCGACCTGTATCCATTGGCCAGTTTTGCGGTTTTCCTGGGCTCGTTCGAGGACGGATGGGATGCCACCAACCAGCGATATGTGGTTGTTTTTGATGAGGATCCCGTCCTGGAGGTCGAGGCGATGGTTGACTCCGCCTCCGCAGGAGACGGCGTATTTGTCGAGGGCACGAAGGCCTGGAATGGTTTTGCGGGTGTCTAAGACCTTGGTTTTTGTGCCACTTACGGCTTTGACGAACTCGTTGGTGAGGGTGGCGATGCCGGTCATGCGCTGCATGAGGTTCAGAATCACGCGCTCGCAGGAGAGAAGTGCGGAGGCGTTGTGACGGATTACGGCGAGGGTCTGGCCTTTTTTGACTTTGACTCCGTCGAAGATTTCGGGATGGCTGACGACCTCGAAGCGGCCGACGGGCGTGGTAGACATTCTGGAGAAGATATCTAGAATGATGGGGATGCAGCCGAGGCCCGAGACGACGCAGGGTTGCTTGGCGAGGATGGTTCCTGAGGCGCGGAGGTTTGGGGGGATGGTGAGGGCGGTGGTGATGTCGTTGGCAACTTTGTCTTCGGCGAGGGCGGCTTCGAGGATGGCGCTGACCCGTTTGCTCTTCCAGTCCATTTAGTCATCCTAAACCTCTTTTTTGGCAGATTTTTTTTTGGCGTGGTGGAGGAGGGATTTTTTGCGATTTTTGGGCGCTTTTTGAAGGGGGTTTTGGAAAAGTGCGCGTTTTTAACGTGGTTTTTGATGGTGAATTTGTGGTGATAACGCGCCATAGCGTGGTTTTTATGCGCACGTTTTTCTGCGACGAAAAATACGCCACATTTTAAAAATATTTCTGTGGATATCAGGTAGAGATCAGGGAGTACCCCGCACGACTGCCAAAAGTAGCAGGTGTCTTGGTTGCGGCGATTGTATATGGTTTCGTGATTCAACATGCTCCGACACTGACCGTGCTCCGACGCACGATCAGCACCGCAGCATTCTTTCTCTGAAGGACCTGCTCTGAGCACGGAATCTTCCGCACCTACCAGTTCGCTTCAGGAGAACCCATGATGAAGTTCCACGCAGGACAGGCTCAAGGCGAAGTAATGCACACCTCGTCGAACTCCATAGATTTCGACGAGGTGTATCGCAGTTCAGAGAAAAAACGATGAGATACTTCCATCGCATCTCGCTCATCCTCACAATAGGCATCCTCGCCATGTCCCTCATCGCATGCGAGCCACCCAAACCTGTAACAACGGCACCATCCAGCGGCGCAAGTTATACCTTCGAACGCGGCTACCCCTCCGGCGATGTCCAAAAGGCCAACGACGACAATGCCTTTAGCCGTGCCGTGCAGGCCTATCACTTCTGGTATCCCACCGTCTCCAACGAGGGCATCTTCCAGGGATTCCGCGACGTGGGGGTCCGGGACAACGAAGCCATAGGCGTCGCTAACGCCGGCCCGCGCCAGGTGGCCTTTACCGCCAACGCCGACACACCTTACGGCGTCGCCGTCCTCGATCTCTCGCAGGGCCCGTGGGTCATCGAGATGCCACCCGGCCCCTTCATCGGCCTCGTCGACGACCATAACCAGTCCTGGATTCTCGACATGGGCATCCCCGGCCCGAACGCCGGCAAGGGCGGCAAACACCTCATCGTCGGTCCCGGATACAAAGGCCCCATTCCTTCCGGCTACCAGGTCGGCCACTCCGACACCAACAAGTTGCTGGTCGCCGTCCGTGCTCTTCCCGTCGGCGGCGATGTCGCCAAGGCGAACGCGGCTCTCCGCTTCATCAAGTTCCATCCACTGGGCCAGGACACAAAGTCCATAAAGTATGTCGACACCAGCCAGATGAAGATGGACTCTACCTGCCTCCGCTGGGAGGATAATTTTCAGTTCTGGCAGGTTCTCAAGAAGATCGTCGATGAGGAGCCCGTCGACCTCAAATTCCCCATCATGTACAGCTACCTCGCCACGCTCGGCATCGAGAAGGGCAAGGCGTTTAATCCCGACGACAAGATGAAGTCCCTGCTCGAGCGGGCGGCGAAGACCGCTCGCGATCAGATGCTCGTCTCCGCCTTCGCGAGCAATCGCCCTGACAAAATGGCATGGCCGGACCGTAAATGGGAGTGGGCGGGTCTCGTCCCCAACCAGGCCGCCTTCGAGACCGCCATGGGCCCGGACATCGAGGCACGCGACCGCTGGTTCATCCAGGCAATCGTCACCTCACCTGCCATGTTCCGCCGCACCGAAGGAGCAGGCTCACTCTACTGGCTCGGCGTTCGCGACAGCTCCGGAGCCTACCTTGACGGCGGCAAGAGCTACAAGCTCACAGTTCCTCTACCCGTCCCCGACAAGCTCTTTTGGTCGGTCACCCTCTACGATACCGTCACCCGTTCCATGATCCAGACCGATCAGGACAAGTCTGCCCTTCGCTCGCTCTTCGAGCTCAAGGACAAGACCGGCTCGTCCGTTGATCTCTACTTCGGCCCTACCGCTCCCCCCAGCCACGAGAACGAGTGGATCAAGACCACACCTGGCAAGGGTTGGTTCGCCTACTTCCGCATCTACGGCCCCGAACCACCAACCTTCAACGGCTCATGGAAGCCAGGCGACTTCGAAGAGGTGAAATAGAAGGTGCTCTGTTCTACGACCAGACCCAATCTTCGCAGGCGGATGTGAAGAAGATTGAAGTTGCGCTGCTGCTGCATGTTGCATTTCGTTCGGGAGTGATGGGGTCGAAACTGCCATTACTGACAGGTGTCAGGAAGAGTCTCTGACGTGACAATGCTTGTGATCTCTGCTTTGGCTCGCTCCGTGGGAATTCGTTACTGGTTCCTCTCACAAAAAGCTTTCGTTAGGAAAGGACACGATCATGGGAACTCCCCGCAGCAGTTTTTCCTTGATGATCAAGGTTGTGTGTCTCCTGAGCTGTCTCGCATCTTTTCAGTATGTAAATGCGCAGGCGAGGAAGGTGAATATCCTGGTCATCTTTGGCGATGACATCGGTCAGAGCAACATCAGCCGCTATTCGCATGGCCTGATGGGGATGATGACCCCAAATATAGATAGCATCGGCGAACATGGCATGACGTTCACCGACTACTACGCTGAAAATAGCTGCACGGCAGGGCGAGCCACCTTCATCACCGGTCAACTCGCGGTAAGAACCGGAATGACCAAGGTAGGCATTCCAGGCGCGCCTGTGGGTATTCAGAAGCGCGATATTACGATCGCGGAGGCGCTGAAACCGCTGGGCTATGCGACCGGACAGTTCGGCAAAAACCATCTGGGTGATCAAGATCAGTTTCTGCCGACTAATCATGGCTTCGATGAATTCTTCGGCAACCTGTACCACCTGAACGCTGAGCAGGAGCCGGAGATGCCGTATTGGCCGAAGGACGATCCGGCTTTCCTAAAGCTGTATGCTCCGCGCGGTGTCATTCACTCGTTCGCCGACGGCAAGATCGAGGATACGGGTCCATTGAACATGAAGCGCATGGAGACGATCGATGACGAGACATCGAATGCTGCTATGGACTTTATGGATAAGCAGGTAAAGGCCGGCAAACCTTTTTTCTGCTGGATGAATTTTACGAGGATGCACATCTTTACCCATGTGCGGCCGGAGTTTCGTGGAAAGAGTGGAATGCCGGGCAATGAGTACATGGATGGGATGTGGGAGCACGACCAGGACGTAGGGAAGTTGTTGAAGAAGGTGGACGATCTTGGAATTGCGAATGACACGATCGTGCTCTACACAACCGATAATGGCCCTAATATGTTTTCATGGCCTGACGCGGCGATGACTCCATTCCGGAACGAGAAGAACTCGAACTGGGAGGGCGCGTTCCGAGTCCCGGCGATGATTCGCTGGCCCGGACATATCAAAGAGAATGTCTGGTCCAACGAGATTGTCTCCGGCCTGGACTGGTTCCCGACGTTCCTGGCAGCCGCTGGCAATCCGAACATCACCGACCAACTTCTGAAGGGCACCGGGCCCGGTGGCATGGCGCACAAGGTTCACCTGGATGGTTACAACATACTTCCTTATCTAACCGGTCAGGGGGCCCACTCGCCACGGAATAGCTTCTTCTACTTCAATGATGATGGATTGTTGGTTGCGGTAAGGCGCGAGAACTGGAAGTTTGTTTTCTGCGAGCAGCGAGAGATCGGGGGCTACAAAGTTTGGTCGAATCCCTTCACCTGTACTCGAGTCCCGACGATTATTAACCTGCGCATGGATCCGTATGAAAAAGCGCCCCTCATCTCGGACCAGTATGACGACTGGCAGGTACACAACGCCTACTTAGTTGCGCAGTCACAAATTCTTGCAGGTGAGCTGCTACAAACGTTCAAGGAGTTTCCGCCAAGCCAGGCGCCTGCAAGCTTCACGATCGATCCGGGCGCATTTGTTGATCTGGCTCCGAAACCGAAGTAGTAAAACCGCTACAGAAGAGTTCAGAGATAAGACCAAAAACCTCGGTGATGCGAGTCTCCAGGCATCGCCGAGGTCTTCTTTTCCTTATTCGAATTAAGGAGTTGACTCGAGGTGGATTGCGTTCTTGCGTTGGGAGACGAATGATTCGTTTACTCGCGAAGATCGGAGGCGCAGTTTGGTTGAGTCTGGGGGTTGCGCCGTATCTTTGCAACGGACAGGGGTTGAGCCCGCGGGCTTATGTGATTACGCCTGTGCACACGAATGCGGTGACGCTGACGTATTCGCTGCAGGATGGCAATATCGTGTTTGGGGATGCGCTTCCGGTTGAGAATTCGCATGGAAGAGTCGGCACGGAGATTGTGACGTGCTTTCATACGCTGGATTTCTTTGGGCGGTCGGCGAATGTGAATGTCTCTCTACCTTATTCCGTTGGACACTTCGAAGGAGAGGTGTCGGGAGTTGAACAGAAGCTGTATCGTTCGGGCCTGGCGCCTATGGTTGCGCGGTTCTCGGTTAATCTGATGGGTGCGCCGGCGATGACGATGGACGAGTTCGCGCAGTGGAGGCAGAAGACACTGATCGGCGTAAGTTTGACGGTGTCGACGATGACCGGCCAGTACGATCCGGCGCGGCTTATCAATATCGGGGCGAATCGTTGGGCGTTCAAGCCTGAGGTGGGGTTGTCGCGGCGTTGGGGCAAGTGGATTCTCGATGCGTATGGCGCGGTGTGGCTGTTTACGGCGAACGATGATTTCTTCGCGAATGCGCCAGGTACTGTCGGAGCGAACCGGCAGACGCAGAATCGGATGGAGGCTGTGGAGGTGCATCTGAGCTACGATGTGAAGCCGCGAATGTGGTTTTCGATCGACGGCAACTACTGGCATGGTGGCGAGACGAGTCTGAATGGCGTGGCAACTCCGACGACGCTGCAGGCTAACTCGCGGCTTGGGGCGACGGCGGCGATTCCAATTGGAAAGCACCAGTCGCTGAAGTTCAGTTATAGCGGAGGGACGTATATCCAATTCGGCGGGGACTATCAGGATGTCTCAGCGGCGTGGCAGTACTCGTGGCTGGGGCGTCCGAATTAGCTGGATTGCTGGCATGGTTTCAGGTGTCGAGGTATTTGATGAGGACGGCTTCGTTGCCGATTTCGTTGTAGATGAGTTCGTCGACGGTTCCGGCGGCGAGGAGAAGGCCATATCCTCCGGAGCGGATTCCTTCTTCTTCGCGCTGGGCGATGTGCGCGAGAGGGTCTTCGGATGCATTGGTGAAGGCTGCATGGCTGAGAGATTCCTGCCGGAAGCCGGCGCCGGGGTCGCGTACGCGAAAGACCATGGCGCGCACGGTGCGAATGGCGGTGACTTCGACGACCTGTTCGGGATTGAAGGCTGCGCCGTGTTCCATGGCGTTGAGCAGGATTTCGCGGAGGGCCTGGAGGATGTCGAGCTTTGCGTCTTCGGGGAGTTGAGAGCTGAGCTCTTTGGCGAAGGACAGAAGACGCTCGGCGGTGACGAGGCGGCAGTTGACGCGGATGGCGACCCAGCCGGGACGGGCGGAGATGACTTCGATGTCTTCGCGCCATGAGCTCTCGGAGGCTGCCTTGGAGGCTATGTTGGCGATCTCGTGGGGATCGAAGGGCGGGGTGAAACAGGCGAAGGCGCGTGCTCGGAGGGCGGCGATGACTTCGTCGGGCGTGCTGTGGGATGCGAGGACGATGCATTTGACGCCGGGACGGATGGCGCGCATCTCCTGGAGGAGGGCGAGGGCTTCGTCGATGCCGCCGTCGGCGTTGGTGAGGATGACGCCGAAGGAGCGCATACGGAGTTTTTGCAGGGCGTCGGCGTGGCCGGCGGCGTACTCCATGGGCAGATTGGCGGCGGTAATAACATCACCGACTTCGTGGCTGATGTGGTTGTGGCCTTCGATGATGAGGACTCGGCTCATGGTGTGCCTCGCGGCGGATCACTCGATTTTAGATCATCGGCTATGCAAGGTCGTATTAACGCGATTTACCGCGCGGATTTAATTTGAAGATTTTTGAAGATCAAGGATTGCGCCTGCGATGAGAGGCGCTATGGTTTTTGTGTGGGCGGGTCGAGGTACTTGATGAGGATGACTTCGTTGCCTAGTTCGTTGTAGATGAGTTCGTCGACGGTTCCGGCGGCGAGGAGCAGACCGTAACCTCCGGCGCGCATGCCTTGCTGGTTGCGCTGCACGATGTGCGCGATGGGGTCGGGGGAGGAGAAGGCGGCGTGGGTGATGGCGTCCTTGCGGAATCCGGCTCCGGGGTCGCGTACGCGAAAGGTCATGGAACGGGCAGTGCGGATGGCGTTGACCTCGACAACCTGATCGGGGTTGAAGGCGGCGCCGTGCTCCATTGCGTTGACGAGGATCTCGCGGAGGGCCTGCATGATCTCGTGGCGCGCGGTCTCGGGTAGTTGCGCGGCGAACTCTTTGGCGAAGGACATGAGGCGCTCGGCGGTGGCGAGGCGGCAGTTGACACGGACGGCGATCCAGCCGGGGCGGGCGGAGAGGACTTCGATGTCTTCGTTGGCCTGAGGGTCGGTGGCTGCGTTGCGGGCGAGGGCGGCGATCTCGTAGGCGTCGAAGGGAGGAGTGAAGAGGGCGAAGACCCGGGCGCGCAGGGCGGCGATGACTTTTTCAGGAGTGCTCTTGTGTGCGAGGACGATGCACTTAACACCGGGCCGGATGGAACGGACCTCCTCAAGGAAGGCCAGGCCCTCTTCGATGGCGTTGTATGCGCTGGTGATGACGACGGCGATGGCCTGGGCACGCAGCCGCTGCAGGGCGTCGACGTGTCCCGCGGAATACTCCACGGGTAAGGAAGCGGCAGAGAGCGCGGCGCCGATTTCGCGGCCCACCTCGTTGCGATCTCCTATAATGAGGACCCTGCTCATGGTGTACAGGATGATTTTACTCGGATGGAAGCGCTTCGAGCGCGGATTTGGTTTTGTCGAAGAGGGTTTTGGTTTCGGCGTGTTGTTTGCGTAGGCCTTCGACGATGTGGGCTGGGGCTTTGGCCATGAAGGCTTCGTTGTTTAATTGCTTGTCGGCTGCGGTGAGGCCTTTTTCGTATTTGGCGAGGTCTTTGGTGAGGCGTTCGCGTTCGGCGGGGATATCGATCTGGCGCTCGTAGATGATGGCTATGTCGAAGTCGGCGGTGCTGCGGGCGTTGGTGCCGGAGAGCGTGGCGGGGGCGAACTCGATGGAGGCGACGCGGGCCATGCGGGAGAGCATGTCCTGGTTTGCGTCGGCGAGGGCGACGATGCGGTTGTTCGCGTGGAGGTGGATTGGCGTGGATTCTTTTTCGGGAACGCCCAGGTCTTTGCGGAGGGCGCGGATGGTGGTGATGAGATCCTGCATGGTTTGCATCGCGCCGGCTGCGACTGGGTCGGCGGGGAAGTTCGCGGGTTGTGGATAGCGGGTTAGGGCGATGGATTTTGCTGGTGGTTTGCCGTTGTAGAGGGCGTGCCAGATCTCTTCGGTGATGAAGGGCATGAACGGGCTGAGGAGGCGGAGGGATGCTTCGAAGACGGCGGTGAGCGACGCGAGGGTAAGGGCCGTGGAATTTCGGTCCGTGGTGCTTTGATTCGCGGCGGAAAACTCTTTGGCCGTTGAGGTGAGACTGGAACTCTCGGGGTCCTTCGACTGCGCCCCGTTCGACTCGCCTACGGCTCGCTCCGGGCCTTCGCTTAGGATGACGGGGTTTGAGGTTGGTGGAGTGTCGAAGTTGAGGCGGAGTTTGATGAGTTCGAGGTACCAGTCGCAGAGCTCGCCCCAGAAGAATTGATAGATTGCGTTGGCGGCTTCGTCGAAGCGGTAGTCGGTGAGGGCTTTGTCGACTGCGGTGGAGACTGCGTGGAGACGGTCGACGATCCAGCGGGTTTCGAGCGGGATTTGTGCCACTCCATCCCAGGCATCAAAATCGATGCCTGGGGCACCCGGATTTGTGGCGGGTTTGAAGGTGGTGAGGTCTGTCGCGATGCCGGCTTCGCGGGCGCGGTCGATGTTCATGAAGAGGAAGCGGGCGGCGTTCCAGATCTTGTTGGCGAAGGCGCGGTAGCCTTCAGTGCGGGCTTCGCTGAAGGCTATGTCTGTGCCGGGCGAGGCCATGGAGGCTAAGGTGAAGCGGACGGCGTCGGTGCCGAAGCGCTCGATGATGTCGATGGGGTTGATGACGTTGCCCTTGGTCTTGGACATCTTCTCGCGGTTGGCGTCGCGGACGAGGCCGTGGATATAGACCTCTTTGAATGGAACTGCGTCGGCGAGGGTGCGCTTGCTGCCATCCGGCATAGGGACGTCGAGTGTGAAGTGGCAGCCGAGCATGATCATGCGGGCGACCCAGAAAAAGAGGATGTCGAAGCCGGTGACGAGAAGTGAGGAGGGGTAGAAGGCTGCGAGATCGGGCGTGATTTGTGGTGCGCCAGTTGCATCTGCGTTAGGCCACCCGAGAGTGGTGAAGGGGAGCAGGCCTGAGGAGAACCATGTGTCGAGAACGTCGGTTTCCTGAATGATGTCAGCGGAGTTGCAGGAGGCGCAGACCTTCGGAGTGTCGCGTGAGACCGTGATTGCGGCGCAGGATTTGCAGTGCCATGCCGGGATGCGATGGCCCCACCAGAGCTGGCGGGAGATGCACCAGTCATGGATGTTGGTCATCCACTCGAGGTAGATCTTTTTGTACATCTCTGGCGTGAAGTGGATGGCGGGTTCTTTCCCGTCGATCGATTCGACTGCGTCGATGGCGTTTTGTGCGATGGTTTTGGCGCCGGTGTTGGGTGTTTTGTTGACGGCGAGGAACCATTGCAGAGAGAGGCGCGGTTCGATGACTACGCCGGTGCGCTGGCTGACCCCGATGGTCAGAGTGTGGTCTTTGATTTCGGCTAGCAAGCCTTTTGATTCGAGGTCAGCCACGATTTTTTCGCGAGCTTCGTAGCGGTCGAGGCCGTTGTAGGGGGAGCCGGGGAGCGCGATGTGGGCGGTCTCGTCGAGAATGCTTGGTGCGGCGAGGTGGTGGCGCTGGCCGATGGCGAAGTCGTTGGGGTCGTGGGCGGGTGTGACTTTAACGGCTCCGGTGCCGAACTCGGGTTTGGCCCAGTCGTCGGCGAGGATGAGGACTTCGCGGGCTGGACCTCCGTTAACTCCGGTGAGGGGAACGAGGACTTTTTTGCCTATGAGGGCTGTGTAGCGTTCGTCGGTTGGGTTAACTGCGACGGCGGTGTCGCCCAGCATCGTCTCGGGACGGGTGGTGGCTACGGTGATGGAGCCGGAGCCGTCTACGAGTGGATAGCGGATGTGGTAGAGCTTGCCGAGGCGTTCTTCGTGCTCGACTTCGAGGTCGGAGACGGCGGTCTGGATGCTGGGGTCCCAGTTGACGATGTAAGCTCCGCGGTAGATGAGGCCTTGCTCGTAGAGGCGGACAAAGGCTTCTTTGACTGCGACGGAGAGGCGGTCGTCCATGGTGAAGTACTCGCGCTGCCAGTCGACGGAGGCTCCAAGGCGCTTCATCTGGTCGAGGATGGCTCCGCCGTAGAGCTTGCGCCAGCACCAGACGCGCTGGGTGAAGGCTTCGCGGCCAAGTTGCTGACGGGTGGTACCTTCTTCTTTAAGCTGGCGCTCGACCATCATCTGAGTGGCGATGCCGGCGTGGTCGGTGCCGGGGAGCCAGAGGGCGAGGTCGCCCAGCATGCGATGCCACCGGGTGAGGATGTCCATCTCGGTCTGGTTGAGCATGTGGCCCATGTGCAGACGTCCGGTGACGTTGGGCGGGGGGAGGAGGATGGTGAACTTTGTTACATTATCCTGCGTACTTTCGGGGGTTGCAACGTCAAACAGACGTTCCTCAACCCAGTACCGGGCCCAGTGGTCTTCGATGACAGATGGATCGTATGCTTTTGGCAGTTCGTGATTCTTGAGTTGCGGATTGCTGGATTGCTCGCTCATGGATGCTTTAAGGGTAGCACTGAGTTTTGAGAGGTGAGCTTTGAGAGATTGAGCTTTGGACTGCGCAAGTGGTTATGCGGGATGGAAAGGCTTAGACTTTTGGCTGTGGTTTTCAATGAGGGAATTATGCGCAGATGGCTTTTTGCTGTTGCAGTTCTTCTGACTACAACGCTTCCTGGCTTCGCCCGATCAACGAACGACCACGCTACGGTGGGGAGCGACATAACGATCGACGAAGGCGAGATGGCAGGCGACATTGCTTGTGTGTTCTGCACGGTTCGCATCCATGGAGAAGTGAAGGGCGATGTCGCGGTTCTGTTCGGCAGGGTTGAGGTGGACGCTGGACGAAGTATCGCCGGGGATGTGGCGGCGTTTGGCGCCGACGTGGATTTGGGACAGGACGCTACTGTGGGCGGCGACGTTGCGATTGTGGCTGGGGATGTTAAGGCGAGTCAGGGAGCGATGATCCACGGCTCGAGTACGATACTCCCGGGACGGATATGGCTGCTGCTACCACTCGCTCCAGTGATGATTCTGATCGGTTTGATTTGGCTGATTGTGTATATCGTGCGGAGGAACCGGTATCAGTTTCCGGCGTATCCGCGGGGGCGAGGGTATTAGGCGTTTTCCTTACCCGAGGAACCTTGTTGCTGTGGGTTGCGTATTGGTGAGCTATGGGTTTTGCGCTGTGAGCTTTGAGTTCTCATTCTCAGTTCACAGCTAATTCGTTCTTGGTCGTTGGGTATTGATTGGGGGAGCTTTGCCTTTACGCGCGCTACGCAGCTTCGTTTTGCCTCTTCTGCTTACTGTTGGCGCGCTTGGCCAGGCGCCGGGGAACCGGACGTATTTTGGGCAGGATATTTTTGTGGCGTCGGGCCAGCAGGTGCATAACGCGACTTGCCTGTTCTGCTCGGTGCAGGTGGAGGGAGATGTTTCGGGACGCGTGGTGGTGCTGTTCGGCAGCCTGAACGTGAGTGGACAGGTGCGACGGAGCGCTACAGTGATCTGGGGCAACGCTGTGGTGGATTCGCAGGCCCGGATTGGCGGCGATACCGTGATTCTTGGAGGCAATGCCGTGTATGAAACCGATGAGTCGCTTTCGGGGAGCGCGTATGTGCTGGGCGGACATATGTCGCGTGTCTCGCGGCTGCATGGGGAGAGCGGCATGCGGAGCCGGATGTCGCTTAGCCCGATGTTCTCATGGCTGATTGCGGTAGCTGCGATTCTGCTGCTGTCGGTTCTTATTGTGCCGCAGGTTCGGCGGAGGGTGGTTGTGAATCAGCCGTCCTAGGTTGGATGAGACGGTGTTCCGGAATAAGAAAGGGATGCAACCGATTGGCTGCATCCCTTTTGATGTTTTTGGCTGAATGGCGAGATTAGAAGGGGTTGAGTTTGGCGAGGCCCTTCTTCTTCTTGTGCTTGCTGGAAGATTCGTCGGATTTGTCGAACTCGGGCTTGGCGTTCTTCTTGCCATCGGCGTTGGGAGCCTGCGCGGCGGGCTGAGTTCCGGGGGCGATGTCGTTGACCTGCGTGGGAATCTCCGCGGGCTTTTGGGCTGTAGGGAGAGTCGCAGAGTTTTCAGGGCCGACGGCTTTGAGACCGCCGTTGTCGGGCTTCACGTTGGGGTTGGAGCCGAGGATCTCTACGCCGGCAGTGCTGCCGCTGCCGCCGGAACGAGACGGGGCGGTGGGGGCACCTTGCACGGTCGTGACAGCCGATGATCCGGAGGCTCCTGCGGTGGTTGCAGCAGGGATGTTCTCGAAGGCGAGAGGCGCGGCGGGAGTTGCGGGCTGGGCCGGATCTGTGGCGGTTGCGGTGGTGTCGGACGCTGGAGCGGAAGCTCCGGGAGCGGCTGCTGCCGGCGAAGCGGCCGTAGCGGCTCCGGGGTTCATCGCTGCGTTGAAGACATCGGTGAGGTTCTTGGTGACCGCCGGGGCGAGGGTTGGGGCGGGGTCTGTGAGGGTGGGTTCACCGTCGCGGGCTGCGAGGACTACGTCAGGCTGGTGCATGAACAGGAGGGTAGCGCGATCCTGCAGACGATACTGGCGGCGGCTGTTTTCGAGCGCGACACTGGCGGCGATCTGTTCGGGCGTGGGGGTGGGGATTGGGACGTTCATGGCGTCGAGGCGGTCGCGCGCATCTTCGACGTGAGGTGCGGCGGAGTGCTCGAGGACGACTTTGGAGTAAGCGGCGATTGCCCGATCGTCATAGGTTTTTTCGAGGGCGGCTTTGGCGGCTTCGGGAAGCTTCAAGGTGCGGATGTAGCGGGCCTGTGTCTCATAGGCATCGCCGAGGCCGATCAGGACATCGTCCATGTGGCTGTACTGCGGATAGGTGTCGACGACGGTCTGGTAACGGGCGATGGAGGCAGCGGAGTTGCCGCGCGTGGAGTAAAAGGCTGCGATCTCGGATTCACGCAGCGCCATGACCTCCTGGACCTCGCGGAGGCGCTGTTTGGCCTGGGGAACGAGCGATGACTCGGGAAATTGCTGGAGCATGAGACGGTACTCCTCTTCGGCGTGGGTGGCCTTGGAGTAGTCGCGGTCGGGCTTGTCCATCTGGCGGAAGTAGATGTCGCCGACGCGCATCTGGGCCTCGGCGGCCTCGGGCGCGTTGGGGAAGAAGGTGATGAAGTCCTTGTACTCCTGCTCGGCCTGGGTGAGGGCAGCGGTGCCGCCTTCCTTGTACCAGGAGTCGGCGATGGCCAGCTTGGCCTTCATCTGATACTGCGAGTCAGGGTAGGTGTTGAGGAGGGTCTGGAGGTCGAGGCGGGCGACGTCGAAGTGTCCGCGTTTGGTGGCGTCGAGCGCTTTGTCGTAGAGGACTTTGTCGGGGAGGCCAGCGTCGACGGGGGCGATCTTCTTTTCTTTGGCCACCTCCTTTTTGGTGTCCTTGGACTGGACGACCTTGTCATCTTTTTTCTTGGCGGTCGCGTCGGAGAGCGAGATGGTTGTCTGCGGCTTGCCATTCGCGTCTGTCGTGGTGGTGGTCGAGCCGGTAACCTGGGCTGTTGCGCTTAGCGTGGTGACGAGCAGAGCGGCGACGGCCAGGCCGGCGAGTGAGGCGGCCCGGTTACTTGGAAACCAGACGCTTGGGAAAAAGGAACGTTTGTTCATCGGCAAATGACCCCATTGCCACGCGCTACGACCGCGCATAGGCTGGCTTTATTCTAACTGCCCCGCCGGATTTATGCTGGCGAGGCTGCGTGCGCCAGTTTGAGGAACTCCCTGGCGTTGTGTTCGGTTTTGCCGGGGGCGAAGATGGCCGATCCGGCAACTAACATATCCGCTCCTGCTTCGACCACGAGAGCGACGGTATCGTGAGCAATACCACCGTCGACTTCGATGCGAAAGTTGAGGCCCATTTCGTCGCGGAGCTCGGCGAGGTGTGAGATTTTGTCGAGGCAGAGGGGGAGGAACTCCTGGCCGCCGAAGCCAGGGTTGACGCTCATGACGAGGACATGGTGCACCATGGGAAGGACTTCGACGAGGGTCTCGACCGGGGTGGCGGGGTTGATGACGACTGCGGGCTGCATGCGGTGATGGGCGATCTGCTGGAGGGTGCGATGGAGGTGCCGGCAGACCTCCTGGTGGACGGACATCATGTCGGCTCCGGCTTCGGCGAAGGCTTCGATGAAGTCGTCGGGGTTCTCGACCATCATGTGGCAGTCGAGGGGGAGTTTGGTGATGGGGCGGATGGCTTTGACGACGGGCGGCCCGAAGGTGATGTTGGGGACGAAGTGGCCGTCCATGATGTCGACGTGGAGGATGGTGGCTCCGCCGCGCTCGGCTGCGGCAATCTCGTCGGCGAGGTGCGCGAAGTCGGCGGCGAGGATGGAGGCGGCTAGTTCGATCACTTGGGTGGAAACTCCTGTAGGGAAGTTTAGCAGTGAGTGGAGAGGCTTAATACCGATTGACACCGATTTCACCGATCAGGGTCTATGACGGCTATGTTGGATAGTGGGCGCAAAAAAAGAAAAGCTCCGGATTTGCCTTCGGAGCTTTCTTCGATGCAATTCAGACGGATGCAGTATTTAGTAGGGCCGGTAGTATGCGTACGGTGGTGGTGGGGGATAACCGTAGTACGCGGCGGGTGGGTAGTGGTGCACGACGACGGGAGCAGGCTGCTGAATGATCGTTGGAGCGGGCGCCTGGGCCTGGACGACGACGACTGTTGGGCTGGGTTGCGGGTAGTATTGCTGGGGCTGCGGGTAGTATTGCTGCGGGGGCGTGGCATATGACTGCTGAATAGGCGCAGCCTGTTGAACGGGCTGCTGCGCGGGCGTGGTGTCGGCGTAGTTGTATTTGGAGATCATTTCGGGTTGATGCTGAACTTCGGATTTGGTGGGAATGCCGAAGTCATCAAGGACTTTGATGGTCAGGCGGGTTTCGGGTTTGAGGGTTGGGTAGGGTCCACGTCGCGGGAGGTTGATGATGTCAATGGGCCAGAGGACGGGGATCATCCACTCGATGGTGTCGCGAACCGGATGTCCTGTCCCGTGAATTTTGCCATCACTATCGACGGGGTACTTGCCGGAGTCTGCTACGACACGGGTTGAGATGGGAATGACGGTGTCGTTGCCGACGATCATCCGGTCGAATTTGAGTTCCATCCATCCCTTGCCGACGAAGTGGCCGGGATCTTTGTACTCCTCAAAACGGCCGACGAGGTAGGCACCGTAGGGGAAGACGGAGCGGCCATACATTTCGGAATGACCGACCTGGCAAAGGACGGGGTCGCCGACGTGCATGACCTTGGAAGAGATTTTGTCGGAGACCATGCACTGCATGGTCGAACCGGCAGGGATGAGTTGTTCCGCGCCTGCGACGAGAGAAGCAGACAGAAGAATCAGCGATGAGGCAAGAATGCGCTTCATTAGGACCTCCTCGAATTCCACGTGCACATGAAAGCCGCGTACTAAACCTTCGGATTTCCCGGATCGCAGAGATGGGCCGTTTGACTTGCCAGGGTTTTGAACCTGATCTTGGCGGAGATTCTAGCTTAATTTGGGCGTTTGCGCCGGTGGTTTTTTTGCCGCAATAAAGACGCTAAAGCCAGTGTGGCAAGTAGTTGCGTTGAAAGAAGTTTGCCCAGGGTATGTCACGCCGGAGGCTCCGGCAATGCAACTTGGTTCAAGCCCTTTTGATCTTTCCGGTCTATCTTTCTGGTCTATCTTTCCTATGAGGATGGGCGGTTTTGGGCAGGACGGGGATGGTGCGTTCGACGTCGGGGCGGCCTTCGTGGAGGATTCTGGTTTTGATGTTTTTGGCGGCTTCGTTGGCGGCGTCGCGATTGGTTTCGGCCATGGGCCTGGGATCGCCGAGGGCCATGCGGGCGGCTCCGCGAAGGATGCGGCGAATGGGCCAGGAGCCGTCGTCGTTGGGGAGAAAGATCTCGCCGGTGCGTTGCTTTTCGGGGCGGTAGTACCAGCGGCGCAGAAGCGAGAGGTGGTCGCTTAGCAGGGCGAGGTCGTTTGGTTTGGCGGCTTTTTGTTCCAGCGCGGCGATGGCATCGGTTGCGCGTTCTTCCGGTGAGTTGGCGGGCGAGGTTGGGGTGATTGCTGTGCCGGACTCTGAGCTTGAGTCTGCTTTGGGTTCTTCCAGCGGTACGGCTTGCAACATGAGCGGTTGGGCGAAGAGGGAGCTGCCTACGTTGGTTTGTTCGCGGACAGCGCGGACGCCCAGGGTCGACAGACGTTGAGGCCCGAGCAGGCAACCGCCTTCGAGGAGGAAGAGCGCGGCCTCTTCAGGGTGAGCTTCCGGATTGTCTTCGTTGGGTGTGGGCTTTTGGACCATGATGGCGCGAAGTTGAGGGACTGGGCGGATGATTGAGTCGACGAGGGACTGGACGGATTTCACTTTTTGCCACTGGGCGTGGAGGGCGGCGGCTTTTTCAAACTGCATGCCGGAGGAGGCTTCTTCGCGGGCGAGGCCGATTTCGATGATCATGGATTCGCCGCGAGTGTCGAAGAATTTTTTTACGGCGGCGGTTTCTGCGGCGTACTGCTCGGTGGTGCAGGCTTGTTTGCAGGGCTTGATGCATTTTTCCATCTCGCCGTAGATGCAGCCGGGGTGTTCCGGGTAGGGGTGGAGGTCTTCGTGGCAGCGGCGGAGCTTGAAGAGGTCGAGTGCGGCGTCGCAGAAGCGTTCGGCGGCGAGGCGTGAAGGGAAGGGGCCGTACATCTGGGCGAGGCCGCGTTTGGAAAGTTTGTTGGTGGTGTAGACGCGGGGGAATTCGTTGTCGAGCGTGAGGCGGAGAAAGTAGGGAGTGTGGAGTTTTAGGCGGCGTCTGGCCTCGGCGTATCCGAAGAGTGCGGCGGTGGCGTCGTAGAGGGCGAGGGAGGACTCGAAGACGGAGCCGGTGATGCAGTATTCGATGCGGGCTACTTTTTCGCGAAGGTTGAGGCGTTTGGATTGTGATTCAGGTGGGTCGAGGAGACGACGCATGCGACGGCGCAGATCGGTGGTTTGCGTGAGGTAGGGCGCGTCTTCGGGGCGTGGGCCGCGGAGGGCGAAGACTCCGGGTTTGGCGGGGATTTGCTTGAGGGTTTCTTCGGCGCTCTGTGGCGTGAAGGGGAGGGAGTGATCGAAGTGGAAGGTGGTGGCCACAGAGAAATTGTAGACGTGCCTGTGGTTGATTGACTTGGGTTGGTGCTTCGGAGAGCTAAAGGCTTAACACGGATTAACACAGATGACACGGATTGGAAACGAACAACGGCAAATGCAAAAATACGGGGATTCTTCGCTTCGCTCAGAATGACGACTGGAAATAGAAGCTATGCGCCGGCGATGGTCATGCCTTCGATGCGGATGGTGGGGGAGGCGCTGGCTCCGCGGAAGAGGAGGTCGTTGCCGATGGCGGAGATGTTGCGATACATGTCTTTGAGGTTGCCGGCGATGGTGATCTCTTCGACAGGGTAGGCGAACTCGCCGTTTTCGATCCAGAGGCCGCTGGCTCCGTGGGAGTAGTCGCCGGTGACGAGGTTGACGCCGTGGCCCATGGTCTCGGTGACGAAGAGGCCGGATTTGATGTCGGCGATGAGTTCGCGTGGTGTAATGGCGCCGGGTTCGAGGAAGAAGTTGCCGGCGCCGATACCCGGGTTGCCTGCGAGGCCTCGTGAGCCGTTGCCGGTGGACTTCATATTGAGTTTGCGTGCGGTGTAGGTGTTGAGGACGTAGTTCTTGAGGATGCCGCGTTCGACGAGGACGGTGCGGCGCGTGGGAAGGCCTTCGCCGTCGAAGGGACGGGTGCCGAAGCCGCCGACTTTTTTGCCGTCGTGGTCGAAGATCAGGGTGCCGTCGTCGATGACTGTGATGTTTTCTCCGGCGATCTGTTCGCCCAGCATGCCGCTGAGGAAGGAGGCGTTGCGGTAGATGGCGTCTCCGTTGGCGGCGTCGAAGATGGTGCCGATGATGGAGGAGGCGAGCTCGGTGCCGAAGACGACGGTGGCGCGCTGGGTGGGGATGCGGCGTGCGCCGAGGCGCTCGATGGCGCGGCGTGCGGCTTCGCGGCCGATGGTCTCGGGATCTTCGAGGAGGGTGGTGGTGCGGGCGTTCGAGTACCAGTAGTCGCGCTGCATGTTGCCATTGGCGTCCTGGGCGATGGGAGAGACGGAGAAGCCGCAGTAGCTACGGCGGTATTCGCCGAGGAAGCCACGGGAGTTGAGCATGATCTTGTGCGAGGTGGCGGTGTCGAAGTCTCCGCCGCGGGAGTTCTGGATGCGGGTGTCGTAGGCGAGGGCGGCAGCTTCGGTGCGGCGGGCGATCTCGATACGCTCGGCAGGAGGCATGTGGTTGACGTCGTCGAAGTGGAGGTGCTGGTTGCCTTCGAGTTGGCCGAATTCTTCCGGTTCGGGGAGTCCGGCGAAGGGGTCTTCGCTGGTGATGCGGGCGAGGGAGATGGCTCCGTCGACGAGACGGGTGAGGCCTTCGGGGGAGAGGTCGGAGGAGGAGGTGTTGGCGACCTTTTGACCTAGAAAGACGCGGAGGCCGATGGCTCGGGAACCGGACTCCTTGAGGGTCTCAACCTGGCCGAGACGAACGAGCGCGGAGAACTCGTCGCCTTCGTAGACGATGGCTTCGGCATCGGTGGCTCCTGCTTTGAGAGCTTTCGACAGCACGTCGGAAGCTATGTTTTTTAGCTCGGAGTTCATCAAGATTTCAGTTTGCATGGCCGGCTAATGATTCTGTTCTCTATCTTGTTTCGGGGCTGGGTTTAAAAGATTTTGTTGTTTACGATCGATGTGTGAAGCCTATTGAAGTTGAGAATATCAGCAATTCTTCGCAGGAAGAGCCGGGTCTGCTTCGAGCGTCGGGGCTTTCGCGGTCTTCTTTTTTCCTTGTTTGCCTTGGGGCGGTCTTCTTTTTGTATCTGAGGCGCTTCCTGATAAACGGTGCTCCTCTGGTTGTGACGGGGGATGAGAGTTTGTTTTGGGGACGCGCTGTTCACGTTCTTCACGGTCAGATGATCTATCGCGATTTTTTCGAACTTGTTTCTCCGGGAACAGATCTTCTTGATGCGGCAGTGTTCAGGGTGTTCGGCATCCACGCATGGGTGATACAGGCAGTCGCTATGGCGTTTGGCATGGCAATGTTCGCTGTCATGACGTGGATCGCAGGAAAGATACTTCGAGGGCCGCTGGTGCTGCTTCCCGGAGTGCTATTCCTCGTCTTCGATTTCAGCAACGCGCACGACATGACGCACCATTGGTACAGCACGCTGGCTGTACTGTGTGCCGTCGGTTTTCTGATGGAAGGGACCAAGATCAAGCAGGTGCTGTGGGCGAGTTTATTTTGCGCCCTGGCTGTGCTCTTTACGCAGACCCAGGGCATGCTCGTTTTCTTTGTCCTCTTGATTTACCTGATTCGGCATGCGCGCAGCGGAGAAGAACAGGAAAGCCTGACGGTACAACTTGCGGCTTTTACCGTACCATTCGCGGTGGTCCTTGCCTGCGTGTTTGGGTATTACATTCGCCATGCAGGGTTTTCCAAAGTGTTCTTTGACCTTGTCGTGTTCCCGGTCAGATATTTAACCGGTGAGGTCAACTCGCCGCGCACCTACCTCCATCAGATTCCGGGCGTTCACTCAGGTAGCGACGCGTTTCGTGTTTTTCCATACCTGTTGATCTATGCGATTGTGCCTTACGTCTATCTGTTTGGATGGTTGCGGCTATGGACCGCGGGCCGGGAATTACCGGTCAGGATGCGACAGCGCCTTGTTCTGCTTCATCTGGCCGGCGGGGCATTATTGCTGGCTGTCGTGACGGGGCCACGGTTCTTCCGTTTATGCACGGTAGCTCCGCCGGCCATCCTTGTGTTGGTGTGGCTTCTTCGCGAGCCTACCCGCGCGAGGAAGATCGCCCGCAATTTTTTGGCGGTCGCGGCTGCGGTCTTTGCTCTTGTGCTGTCTCTTCACCGCCTAACGCAATGGCATGGCGTTCTCAATCTTCCAATTGGAAGAACTGCTTTTGTTGAGCGCACTGAATTCGATGAGTTTCGATGGGTGGCAGAGCGAACCAAACCAGGAGACGTGTTCTTCAACAGAACTTCGCTTTCGCTCTATCTTTCTCTGTCTACGCCAGTCGCGGCCGAGTTTATCGATGACAGTGATTTCACCCGGCCCGATCAGGTTGACGCAATTCTCAATTGGCTGAAGCAGAACCCCGCACGGTTTATCGTGATGCGCCCGAAGATAAGCTCTTCGCTGGACGACAATCATTCTGAGCTTTTTCGTCAGTTCGTGAAGGAGAATTATCACGTTGTCCAGATGTTTCCCCTCCCGGAAGGAACCGTTGCCGATGAGATGTGGGAAGGCAACGAACCGATACGATAAGGGGAGTGCCGATGCAGATGCGGGATTCGCTATTCGACGGGGTGCGCGGAGTGCCTGGGTTCGCGGCGAAAACCTCAACTAGCAGGATCAACGAACAGGGGTTGTTGAGAGCCGTGGCTGTCGGCCGTCGGTGGCTTTCAGGAAATACATACCTGCGGAGCAGTACTCGGAGTCGCTTCTAAGCCTGTGCTCGATGTGCGCGGCAGGGCCGTCTTCGGAGCGACGTTTGAAGAGCTTGACTGCGCCGCCGCAGTTCATGCAGCGGAACTCGGTGTCGTTGTCTTCGAGCGCTATGGCGATGGGTTTTACTTTCCAGAAGGGCTCGTAGCCGCCAGCTGCGCGGACCCGGCGACGCTTGACTTCACACTCGTAGAATTTTTCCCGTTCGACTGCCATGAGGAACCTCGTTTGCATGATTCGGTTGAGTTGCTGTGTTGAGTCTTACTTTCCGTTGTCATGCGTGTGGCGTAGAGCGAGATTCTGTTATTGGACCGGGTTTGCGGATTGCCTTGGTTCGCGACCGTCGGTGGCTTTTTTGAAGAGCAGGCCGCTGGGGCAGTATTCGGAGTCGGCGGGGGACTTGTGCTCGACGTAAGGCACGCTGCCTGCCTTGCCGTTGCGGCCGAGGAGCTTTACGGTTCCGAAGCAGTCCTTGCAGCGAAACTCGGTATCGCTGTCGGCGAGGGCGTCGGCGACAGGTTTTACCTTCCAGAAGGGCTCGTAGCCTCCGCCTGCTTTGACGCGGCGACGCTTGACTTCGCACTCGTAGATTTTTTCGCGCTCGATTGCCATTTAGTGATCCGTTCCCCCGACCGTCATACGGTCGAGCTTGACTGTGGGCATGCCTACTCCGACGGGTACGCTCTGGCCGGACTTGCCGCAGGTGCCGATGCCTTCATCGAGAGCGAGGTCGTTGCCAACCATAGAGACGTACTTGAGCGCCTCGGGGCCATTGCCGATGAGAGTTGCGCCTTTGACGGGGCTAGTAATTTTCCCGTCTTCTATAAGATAAGCTTCGCTGGCCGAAAAGACGAATTTTCCGCTGGTGATGTCGACTGATCCGCCGCCGAAGTTGACAGCGTAAAGGCCACGCTGGACAGACTTTATGATGTCTTCGGGCATGTCTTCGCCGTTGAGCATGTAGGTGTTGGTCATGCGCGGCATGGGGATGTGGTGGTAGCTTTCGCGGCGGCCGCTGCCGGTGTTGGGCATGTTCATGAGGCGGGCGGAGAGCTTGTCGGAGAGATAGCCCTTGAGGATGCCGTTCTCGATAAGGGTGGTCTCCTGGGTCGGGTTGCCCTCGTCGTCGACGTTGATGGAGCCGCGACGGTTGGGCATGCGGCCGTTGTCGACGACGGTGACTTTTTCGCTGGCTACTTTTTGCCCGATGAGTCCGGCGAAGGCTGAGGTTTTTTTGCGATTGAAGTCGGCTTCGAGGCCGTGGCCTACAGCTTCGTGGAGGAGGACTCCGGGCCATCCGGGGCCAAGGACGACGGGCATCTCGCCTGCTGGGGCGTTAACGGCTCCGAGTTGCAGGATGGCGGTTCGGGCGGCTTCGTGGGCGTGATGCTCGGGAGATTTTGTGCCTTCGAAGAAGTCGAGGGTGACGCGGCCGCCTCCGCCGCTGCTGCCGCGAGCGGTGCTGCCAGCGCCTCCGTTACCGCTGGCGTCTTTGGCGATGACGAAGACGTTGAGGCGGGATAGGGGCTGGGTGTCAGAGGCGAAGGTGCCGTCGGATGCGGCGATGAGGATGCGGCGGAGCTCGTCGTTGAAGCCGGCGCGGACCTGGACGATGCGTGGATCGTAGGCGCGGGCTGCGACGTCGGCTCGCTGGATGAGAGCGAGTTTGGCGGAGATTTCGGCGTCGGTAGTGGCTCCGGCTACTGGATAGAGAGCGGGAGTTTCAGTGTGCCGGAAGCCGCTCATGAGCTCTTTTGCGGGGCCGCTGGCGATGAGGGCTGCGGTGCGGGCGGCGCGAAGGAGGCAGTCGGCGGAGAGATCGTCGGTGTAGGCGTAACCGGTCCGCTCGCCGGAGAGGACGCGGATGCCGCAGCCGAGGCTGATGCCCTGCGCGGCGGTTTTGACGAGGGACTCGTCGATGCCGAGGGCGCTGGAGGTGACGGATTCGAAGTAGAGGTCGGCGTAGTCGCCACCGGCGGAGAGAGCTTCGCCGAGGCAGCGTTCCATGAGGCGTTCGGAGATCCCTAGCCTGGTGGTGAAGTAATGCTTGTGGTCGGGAGGTGGGAGGGTCATCTCTTTTGATGATAGGGGTGTGGGGAGGATGCGGCAATGGGTTTCGACCAGCAGGCAGCCGTTAGTTGTTAGCGAGTTGGCGAATCGGCGTCGGCCCAGTAGGTGTTTCGTGCAGTGATTTGGAGGTTGGGATAGTTGTTGAGTTGCAGTGTGAGAGCGTGCAAGCCGGGGTGGGGTGACTGCGGCTGGAAGCTGAGGACGTAGCGGTTGGGGATGTGGTTGGAGATGGTAGCGAGGTCGCGTTCTAGGTTTTTGGGGTTGGTGAGTTTGAAGTATTCGCCTCCTGTTAGATGAGCGACTGTCTCGGGGATGTTGCGCTTGAGGCCGTCGGTGGCGGCTATAGCGGCCATTTTGGCTAGTGCGAGTGGAGGCAGGAGCTGGGTTGCGCAATCGTAGGCCTGGATGGCTTTGTTGTTGGTTGCGTCGGGGTTTGGGTCGGGATCTTTGCCCATGCATCCCGTGGGAGGGTTGGGGTGGTGGTTCTCCATCCATAGGCCACCGGGTTGAGTTGGGAGCTCGCGAGCGGCGTAGTGGGCGGCTTCGGATTTTCCGGTAGAGAAGCCTATGCTGTAGATGATGGTGTTGGTGTCACTGATGGCGCGGAGGGCTTCTTCGAGGGTGAGGTGGCTGCCGCGGTCGAGGGTTTCGCTGATGAGAAGGATAGCTCGGCGGTAGTTGGGTGGCTGGTTGCGGAGGAGATCGACAGCGAAGCCGAGGGTGTCGAGGATGGCGGCTCCATTGTCGCCGAGGGCGACGTCGTGGATGGCGAGTGGTGAGGCGCAGTTATCGAGGTGATGCTGGCGAGTGCAGTCGGGCGTGAGGGATTCGATGGCGTCCGCTGCTGCGTTGAGATTCGGCGTGAAGCTCTGGAGGAGCGTTGGCTGGCTATCGAAGGCGACGACGGCAACTTTGTGTTGGACGTTGCCGACGATGGATTCGAGCATGGGCGCAAGAGGCGGAGCGATGGAGGTGAATTTGTTGAACTCGCGGGCTCCTGCGCCGCCGATCTCGATGAGGACTACGAGGGCGAGGGGTTCGCTGTCCGCGTCTTGTTCAAGGCGGAGTTTTTGTGGGATGCCGTCGTCGGTGAGAGTGAAGTCGCCGGCGTTGAGAGTGAAGATGAGATTGCCGGTTTTGTTGCGGACGAGTGCGGGAACGAGGACGAGAGTCGAGCGGGCGCTTAGCGTGGGTTCGGGGGAAGTGGGAGATTGGGCATGAGCGAGGGCGATGGATACTGAACAGAGGAGCGCGGTTATCAGGCCGGTCTTCTTGATTTTCATCCGAAGCACCTAAGGGAGGCTCTTTGTAGACGGCGTTGAGGGCGATACGGTATCAGCGGCCGTGGGATGGGTCGGTGCTAGTGGCTATGCTGAGGTCGAGCATGATGTTGGGGATGCCGGGGGTGTAGCAGTTGCCATCGGGGGCGTAGGTTTTAGCGCAGGCGGCGGTGATCTCTTTGCGGCGGGGGGATTGCGCGTATTGCCACGCGACGATGTCAGGGGTTCCGCTGGACGTAATGGGCGGGGGTTGAAGGGTGCAGCCGTTGGCGGGTGGGCACGCGTCCTGATAGACCCAGAACGCTATGTCGTGAAGGTGTTGCGCGGCGACTAATTCGCGGATGTTCTGGATGGTGGTGATGGTCTTGCCGGGGGCGTCGTCGACGGGCTGGCCGCTAGCGTATACGCCCGGGAGATAGTTTGCATGGGCGACGGCTTCAGTCCAGGCGAGGAGGTAGGTTGATTGGTTTGCTGTGAGGCGGCCGCCTTCTTCCTGATCGAGAAAGAGGATGGTGTGGACGGGGAAGTGTTCGCGCTGGGCTGCGGCGATGGCTGCCGCGGCGTCTTTGGCTCCGAAGGCTGCGGGGGGGGTGCCGGCGCGTTTGGCGCGTGAGATCTCGGCGTCGGTTTTGCCGTTGGCGAGGACCAGGAAGCCGAAGCCGTTGCGGAGAAGGATGTCGCGCTTGCCGATCCAGGTGTTGTGGTGCGCGCCGGGTGGGTTGGTGAGCCAGTAGCCGACGAAGGCGAAGTGGTGGCGGAGGCTGGGAATAGCTGCGTCGCCTGGGTACTCGTTGCTGTCGAAGCCGATGGGGTTTGGCGATGCCGTTGCGTGCGCCTGGTTTGCGGGGCTTTGCGCGCAGACGGCTGCGGCGAGGATGAGAAGAGCGGCGAGCGGGGCGGTTGTGGATCGCATTTGACGATTTTTGACGCTGCATAGAGGTTACACAATGCTGTGTGTGCTACGGTGCAATAAAGAGTTATGGGAGGGGCGTATGTCGATACACGATGCAGACCCTAGATATCCGGTTGGCCGTTTCGTCGCGCCTGCGACTATCTCCAACGATGAACGGATAGGAGCTATTGCGACGCTGGCTGAGCTTCCGGAACAGATGCGGAATGCTGTGGAAGGGTTGAGCTCTGCGCAGTTGGGCACACCGTATCGCGAGGGTGGGTGGACGGTGCGCCAGGTGGTGCATCATGTTGCGGATAGCCACATGAACGCGGTGATTCGGGTGAAGCTGGCGCTGACTGAGGACTGGCCGACGGTCAAGCCGTATGACGAGGCAGCGTGGGCGAAGCTGCATGATGTGGCGGCTCCGGTGGAGTGGTCGCTCGAGTTGATCGAGAGCCTGCATGCGCGCTGGGTGCTGCTGCTGCAGTCACTGGATGAGGAACAGTGGAAGCGTGGTTTCAACCATCCTGAAAATGGGCCAATGACGGTGGAGAAGACGACGCTGGTGTATGCGTGGCACTCGCTGCACCATGTGGCGCATATTGTGCGGTTGCGCACGAAAGAACGGTGGTAAACGGACGCATGGCGACGATTCAGATTGCCACGATACCTGAGGAGATTAGCCGTTGTTTTGCTGTGATGAGCCAGCTTCGTCCGCTGTTAGTGGCTGGGGAGTTTGTTGCGCGTGTTCAGGTACAGCAGGCTGAGGGGTATCAGCTCGCTTTTCTTGAGCACGAAGGCGCGATCGTTTCGGTTGCGGGGTTTCGGATTCAGAATATGCTGTCGAGTGGGAAGACGTTCTATGTGGACGATCTGGTGACCGATGCTGCTGCGCGCTCGCAGGGGCATGGCGAGGCGATGATCCAGTGGTTGATTGCGCTGGCGCGTGAGGCTGGATGTGTTTCGTTCGACCTGGATTCGGGTACGCAACGCCAGGAGGCGCATGCGTTTTATCTGCGGCAGCGGTTAAGGATTACTTCGTTTCATTTTCATCTTCCGCTGTAGGTGGGTGGATGTGTTAGGGTTCGGCTATGCCGCCCAGAGCAGCCTCCGCGGAGAAGAAGCAGGAGCCCGCACAGACAATTGAGCAGATTGCAGCGGCGATTGAAGAGTTTCTTGCTGCGCATGAGGGAGCGGTGGCTCTCGAAGATGGCAAGGTGCTGTTCGACATGCGTGCGGCGAAGTACAGGCTGGCGACGGAGCATGGGCGCTGCTCGCTGCATCTTTGGAGTGAGGAGCGGAATGTTGTCCGCAGGGTGAGTGCGGCGGTGGTTCGGAATGGCTCGCTGCGGCTGAGTACGCTTCGCTTTGGGCAGACGAAGCCGCAGACACTGGAGTTTGTGGCTGATCGCGACCGGCGGACGCCTTCGACGCGCGAGGCTACTCGGGTGAAGTATCTGCGGGTGTTGGAGCGAGTGTTGTTGCGGAGCTTTCCGGAGTTCAAGGCTGAGGCGTTTCGTACGGCGATGGATCTGGAGAAGAGTTTTGGGCCGGCGTATGCGCGAGGGTCGCTGGTGAAAGGATCGCAGGCGTGGGCTGTGATTGGGGTGAATGAAGACGAGACGCAGACGACGGTTGATGGGATTTTGACGCTGGGGATTTTGTGGCTGCAGCACTGTCGTGAGTCGGGGGATGGGCGAAGGGTTTATCAGGGATTGAAGCTGATTGTGCCGCGTGGGATGGCTATGCTGACGCTGTCGCGAATGGCTTGGCTAAATGACAAAGTTGCGCAGTGGGAGTTGTGGGAGCTGGATGAGAAGACCGAGGAGTTGGAGCAGAGGGATGCGGCGGATCATGGGAATCTGACGACGCGGTTGATGCATTCACCGAATGAAGACGCCGCGAAGGAGCGGTTTGCTGAGTCGAAGGCGCGGGTGATGGCGCTGGTTCCGGAGACGATGCGTGAAGTGGTGGAGCGGTGTCTTCGCAGTGGAACGGAGTTGGGTTTTTTGCTGCATGGGCTGGAGTTTGCGCGAGTGCGGATGGGGTACGCGGGGAACTCGTTCAATAGCGCGCAGGAGATTACGTTTGGCGCGGGTGCGAATGAGACTCCACTGACTGAGGAGAATGAGGATGAGCTGCGGGAGTTGGTGGCGCGGTTGTTTGAACGACGCGCGGCTGGCGGGGATAGGCGTGATCCTTTGTATCGGATGCAGCCGGAGCGGTGGTTGGAGAGCGTGTTGCGGCGGGATGTTTCGTTAGTCGATGCGCATTTGAAGGTGGACAAGGTTTATACGCAGGTGCCGGCGTTTGCGGCAGCGGATCGCGGGATGCTCGATCTGCTGGGTGTGACGGACGATGGACGCCTGGCGGTGATTGAGTTGAAGGCGGATGAAGATCTGCATCTTGCGTTGCAGGGGCTCGATTATTGGGTTCGGGTGCGGTGGCATCATCTGCAGAATGCGGATCATGTGACTGGGCTGGGCGAGTTTCAGCGGCATGGATATTTTGGCGGGATGCGGTTGTCGGCGGAGGCTCCAAGGCTGTATCTGGTTGCGCCGGCGCTGCGGGTTCATCCGGCGACCGAGGTGGTGTTGCGTTATCTTTCGCCGCGAGTAGAGTGGACTCTGATTGCGCTCGATGAACGCTGGCGAGCTAACGTTAAGGTGGTTTGGCGGAAGCGTAGTGGGGCCTAGTTTCACGATAGATTTTGGGACTTGATTGAGAGGCTTGGAGGCGTCGATGACTTTCCGACGGGTATTGGGAGTGATGGAAGTTGGTTTCGTGCTGGCTTTCGCCATGGCGGTGCAGGCGAAGACGGTGACGCTGGGTGCTGCGGATAATCGGACGGATGTTTCGCTGAACCTGGGCGATACGCTGGTGGTGGAGCTGTCGTCGGGCGATGTGAATGGCTTCGGCTGGGTGCTGCATCTGCCGAAGGATTCGGGATTGTCGGCGTTGAATAATGATCTTTTGCCTGCCGATAAGAAGGCTGCAGTGCCGGTGCAAGTCAGACGGTTTCGTTTCAATGCGGCGAAGGTTGGGGATTCTGCGCTGGTGTTTGGGTTTGAGACTGCGGAGAAGGTACCGGGGGCGGCGCCGCAGGATACTTCGGCTTATTCGGTGCGAGTGCACATTGCTTCGGGAGCGCCGCGGGTAGGAACTGCGATTTTGCTTGGAGTCTATAAAGGGACGCTGCCGTGTGCGGATTGCGAAGGGCTGGATACCGTGCTTCGGCTGTATGCGAAAGGGAAGTTTGATACGACGTATGCGTTTTATGTGCGGACGCAGACTTATCGCGGCGCGCCACATGGCGATGTTACCTATTCGGATCGCGGCGATTGGGCGGTGCTGCGTGGGGATGCAGATGACGAGAATGCGACGGTGTATCAACTGAAGCCTGATAGCGAACAAGGTTCCGAGGCTTTGCTGGTTCAGGATGGCGGTGCGTCGCTGGTGCAACTGGGTCGGGATTTGGAGCCGATTGATACGACGATGAATGTGACGCTGAAACGGGTGCCTCAGTCGCAGTAGGCCGCGGCTGAGGCGAGCATCGTTTCGTCTACTTCTGCGACGGGTTCTTCCTTCTCGACGGCTGTTGCGCGCGTGGTGAAGAAGCTTTCGATGGCGTCGAGGACTGCGGGGCCGTTTTTGGATTCGAAGATTTGTTTGCGCAGGGCGCTGCCGCCGGGAACGCCATGGGTGAACCAACTGGCGAACTGCTTCATCTTGCTGGCGCAGTCGCGATGGCGCTGGTCGCGTGCTATCTGGCCTTGTGAGGTGATCGCGGCGGCGCGAGCGGCTTCGGCGGCCTCTTCAATGGCGATCTCGTCGACCAGCATCTGGAAGTAGGTGCGGATCATGCGGTAGCGATCCTGGTCGGTGGGGTGGTCGTAGGCGCCGATGCCAGTGGCTTCTTTCGACGCGGTGTACTGGGCGATCTGGCGGAAGATCCACGGATTGGAGGGTGCGGTACGGCCGATCATAACGGCGTCGCAGTGGGTCTGGTCGACCATGGCTGCCGCGTCCTCGGGGGTGCGGATGTCGCCGTTGCCGATGACGGGGATGCTGACGGCGTCTTTGACGGCGGCGATGTACTCCCAGCGGGCCTGGCCGGTGTAGCCGTCCTCTCGAGTGCGGGCGTGGAGGGCGACGGCGTTGAGGCCGCAGTCTTCGGCGATGCGGGCTAGGTCGACGCAGACGATGTGCTTGTCGTTCCAGCCCATACGGAACTTGACGGTGAAGGGAATGGTGACGGCGGCGCGGATGGCCTTGAATATGGTCTCGATGAGCGGGAGATCGCGGAGGAGACCGGAGCCTCCGTTGCAGGCGACGACGCGCTTGGCGGGGCAGCCGAGGTTGAGGTCGACGAGGTCGAAGCCGGCGTCCTGGACGATGCGGGCTGAATCGGCGAGGGTGACGGGGTTCGAGCCGAAGAGCTGCGCGGAGATAGGGTGCTCGTCGTCGTAGTAGGTGAGGTAGCGCTTGCGCTTGGTCTCGCGCATGCGGGAGAGGCCGTCGGCGGAGGTGAACTCCGTCATGATGAGGCCGCAGCCGGATTGCTGGTTGGTGGTTTCCTCAGTTACGTCGGCAGTGTTGACCGAAGTTGTGAACTGGCTGGCGTTTTTGATGAAGCGTCGGAAGACCGTGTCGGTTACACCCGCCATGGGAGCCAGTACGGTCGCTGGAGCGATTTGGACATTGCCTATGGTGAAGCTGGCAGGGACGCGGGTGTGCTCGGGCATGGCGTGCTCGTGGGGTGAGTCCCAGCGTTTCTGCTCGAGGGTGTAGCGTTTCTTCATGGGTTTAGCGAGGTAGCTTGTCAGCGAGTTAGCTAGTTAGCAGTGAAAAGGCCTCCGCGTTGGCAGAGGCCTTTTCGGTTGGGGTGGTCTCCCGCTTACTTTGCGGCGGCTTCGGCTTTGCCGGCGTCCGACTTGGCGAACTTGCGGCGGAAGCGCTCGACGCGGCCTGCGGTGTCGACGAGCTTCTGCTTGCCGGTGAAGTAAGGGTGGCAGGCAGAGCAGATTTCGACGACGATGTCGCCTTTGTGCGTGGAGCGGGTCTCAAAGGTGGTTCCGCAGGCGCACTTGACGTGGATGTTTTCGTACTTCGGGTGAATTCCGGTCTTTGGCATGTGATTCGATCCTTTTTCTGAACTTGTTCTGCCTTCGGCCCGCGGATCGCTTGCAACGGTAGAGTTCACGTCACATCGAAGTGCCTGTCGCGCCGCCGCTTACGCTCCGGTGAGGGAGCGCTCAAGCAGTGGTTTAAGTTTATCTGATTTCCCAGATATATCCAAGATTCGCACAGGTGTGGTTTGGATTCAGATGCTGCGATACTGGAAGGACGGCGATGAGTGAAGTTTGTTCGATTTGCGGTGGTTCGGGTCTGCGGGTGGTGCAGGAGGGCGGACGGCAGTTTGCCCAGGATTGCGTCTGCCGAGTGCAGCGACGGGTCTCGCGGATGATGGACCGGGCGCATATTCCACGGCGATATGAGCACTGCACGCTCGAAAACTACGATACTGATCTGCCTTATTCCCACAGATCGCAGGGCATGGCCCTGCTGACGGCGAGAAAGTTTATTGAGGGCTATCCGCTAGAGACGGGCGGTCGGGGGTTGTTGCTTACGGGGTCGATCGGCGTAGGAAAGACGCATCTGGCGGTGGGGATTCTACAAGCGCTGGTGGCGGAACGCGGGGCTACGGGGCTCTTTTACGACTATCGAGACCTATTGAAGCAGGTTCAGAACAGCTACAACGCGCAGGTTCGCGAGACCGAGTTAGAGATACTGCGGCCGGTGTTTGAGGCTGAGGTGCTGGTGTTGGATGAACTTGGCGCTTCGAAGCCGACGGACTGGGTTTGGGATACGGTCGCGCATATTTTGAACACGAGGTACAACGACCGGCGGACGACGATTATCACGACGAATTATGCGAATCTTGGGCCGTTGGGTACGGAGACTGGAGTGCGGGCGTCGATGCGTGAGGAGACGCTGGGCGACCGGATCGGGGAACGTATGCGGTCGAGGTTGCAGGAGATGTGCGTGGTGGTGGAGATGCAGGGTGAGGACTTCCGGCAGAAGGTGAAACGCGCGAGCTTCGGCTGAAGCTCCAGCGACAGGGTTTATAGCAGTGTTGCCAGCAGAAAAGCGCCGGCAGTCAGGGCGGCCAGTTGGTAAAGACGGTCGGAGGTCAGCGTGGTGGCTGATTTTTCGGTGACAGATGGGATTACAGGTAGCAAGCCTGGTGAGAGTTCCAGCGGGGAGTGGGGTGAACTTACATTCTGTGTGTTCATGACCGGCCTTCAAGTGCTTCGGGGAGGATGGCTTACACAACAATAGATGTCCGTTAACGCGATTTTGGAGCATGAAGTTCCGGTCTTTGATGAAAATGCAGCGAAGTTTTTGTTGCGGGGATATTTTGTGGTTCATTTTCGGGAGATTGGCGTCGGCTTTGGAGCGTGGCTAGTGGGCGCGGCAGGGTGGGATCGACGGTATAGAATTTCGGCTTATGAGCGAACTCAATCGGCCAGATGACACCTCCGCGAATTCGACGTTGAATTCCCCTTTGAAAACGCAGGGCGAGATGTTTGCGAGCAAATCACCTGAGAGTGGCGGGATTCCTGTTATGGCATGGGCCGTGGCGGGGCTCGCTGTGCTGGTAGTGGTTGGCGCGCTGATGATCATGGGAAGGCATAGGACTGCTGCTCCTACTACGTTGCAGCCGTTGGCGGGGTATGCCGGCAGTCTGCCACTGTCGCAGATTGCAATGAGTGAGTCGACGAGTCTCTCTGGGGGCAAATCGACCTTTGTAGATGGGCATATCCAAAACACGGGGAGTCAGACCGTCACGGGCATCACGGTGCAGGTATTGTTTCGCAACGATGAGGCCATGCCGCCGCAGATCGAGACGCTGCCAATGGCGCTGATCCGGACGCGAGAGCCTTATATCGACACCCAGCCGGTCGAAGCGGCTCCGCTGAAGCCTGGGGATGAGCGGGATTTTCGCCTTATCTTCGAATCGATTCGGTCGAACTGGAACAGCCAGATGCCGGAGATCCGGATTATCGGGGTTGAGATCAGATAGGTTTTCTGAGGTAGTGAGCCGTCAGTAATAGTTACCTGCCGGCTCGGAAGATTTTGCGTGAACTGGCTCTAATATGCCGCTGTCCGATATTCGAGTAGATTGAATAAGTATCTTATTATCATATCTTTACTTGGGGTGTTTCGTTTGGCATGTCACCTGCTCTAGTGATTGCGAGTTGACGTCTGGAACACAGGCGCATCATTGACTAGAGGAGAGCAAACCATGATGAAATCTGGAAACACTTTCGGCCTCCCAGTACTGGTGTTAGGAAGCGCTCTTGGTATCACCGCTTTCGCACAGACCAGTACCGCTCCGACGCAGACGACCGGTCAGAGTGCACCCACCTCGTCCAGTACGATGAATCCGAACGACAATTCAACGTATGCGACCGGTAAGCCACTGCAGGAGCAGTCTAAAGAAGGCTTCTGGGGTCACATGAACCCGTTCGCCCGTAAGAAGTGGGTGAATCGGCAGGTTGATCCGATCAAGGATCAGGTGAATGAGCTTGATCAGTTGCAGGCCAAGAATGCTAACGACATCAAGGATGTGGACTCGCGGGCGCAGGCTGGCATCAAGAATGCAATGAATACGGCGAATACTGCGGATCAGCATGCGCAGGATGCGGCGAACCGCGCCAACTCGGCGAATCAGCTTGCCAGCAACGCCAGCACCCGTACCGACGCTCTGAATACGACGGTCGGTAATCTGGATCAGTATCAGACAGTGTCTTCGACTTCAGTGAAGTTTGCTGCGGGAAGGACGACTCTGGGACCGACGGGCAAGTCGGATCTCGATGCACTAGCAACCACGCTGTCGGGCGAGAAAGGCTACATCATCGAGGTTCAGGGCTTTAGCAAGGCTGGAGTCCAGAGCTCGCAGGCAATGGCTGACTCGGTTGTGCGCTACCTTGTGACCGAGCATCAGGTTCCGGTTTACCGGATCTACAAGACGGGCCTTGGCAAGAATACGGCCCAGACGACGGATGGAGAACAGGCAATCGTGAACGGCGTTCGCGTGACCCTGTTGCACAACAGCCTGGCGACAATGGGCAGCAATAACGCGTCGAACAGCGCTGGTCCTAACACCTCCCAGACGGGAGCTGCTTCACCTCGCGAGGTAAGCAACCAGTAAGGCCCTCCCCCAGGGCGGTATGGTCATGCTGTACCGCCCGCAAGTTTGTCGGGATTGCGACCTAGATCGCACTCGCAAAAACCTCTCCTAACCAGAGAGAACCAAGGCAGATTGGCCCCTCTTTGAGGGGCCGTTTTTTTGCACTTCGTGCTGTACACCGCTTCGCGTGGCACTCCCGCTGGTCGCGAAGCATCCCGGCGCCCCTGCAAAGCCCGTCCGGCAGGACTAAAGCTTGACGGCTTTTTGAATGGCGAGCAGCTGTTCGAGAACATCCTTCAGCTTATTGAGATGAAGTGCGTTCGCTCCATCGGATTTTGCCTCTGCCGGATTGTCGTGGACTTCGAGGAAGACTCCATCGACTCCCGCGGCTACGGCGGCTCGGGTGAGGACGGGGATGAACTCCGGCTGGCCGCCGCTGACGCCGTTGCCGGCGGAGGGGGTCTGGACAGAGTGGGTGCCATCGAAGACTACTGGAGCCAGGGCGCGCATGATGGGTAGAGAGCGCATGTCGACGACGAGATTGTTGTAACCGAAGCTGGCTCCGCGCTCGGTGAGCGAGACGCGCGGGTTGCCGCTCTCGCGGATCTTCTCGACTGCGTGACGCATGTCCCAGGGGGCGACGAACTGGCCCTTCTTTACGTTGACTGCGCCTCCGGTCTTTGCAGTGGCTTCGGCTGCGGCGATCAGCAGATCGGTCTGGCGGCAGAGGAAGGCGGGGATCTGGAGGACATCGACGGCTTCGGCGACCTGGGCGCAGTCGGCTGCCGTATGGACGTCGGTGAGGACAGGTAAACCCGTGTTTTCGCCGATGGCGCGGAGGATGCGGGTGCCTTCGGCGATGCCTGGGCCGCGAAAGCTTTTGATGGAGGTGCGGTTGGCCTTGTCGTAGCTGGCCTTGAAGATGTAAGGGATGCCGAGGCCGGAGGCGATGCGCTGGATGGCGTCGGCCATGAAGCGGGCGTGGTGCTCGGACTCGATGACGCAGGGACCGGCGATGAGGAAGAGTTTGCCGTGGCCGACGGGAACCTGATGGGGTGCCTGGCCGATTTCGAAGGGATTGGTCACGGATTTATTTGACCACGTTCTTTGACCGTGGTGACGAGTTGCTTTGGAACGGGTTTTGCGGTCTTCTTTCTGTTTCATGAGTTCCGGGTACCCCCCTCCCCCTCCTCTCGGGGTATTTTGGGCGTAAAATACCTGGATTCAATGGGTTGCGGTGTGGTTGTGTCTGTAAAATATTCATAATAAATCGGTTGCGTCCAAAATACTTGTTTTCAATAATTTAGCCCAGGAGGATGTCCGGGGCTTGTCCTTGTTCTTTGATCTATATATCAAGTATAGCGGCTGGAATGGAACTAATACGCCACGCGGATGTTGATGAAAGATAATGGGTTAAGTCGTCTGGGGGCTTGACATGCGATTTTTGGGCTGAAAATGAAGAAAAAAGTTTTAAGAAACCGCAAAGACAATTAAATCATTCACTTCGACGTTGCTCAGGGCTGAGCGGGAGGGCCCTCCCTTGGCTTGGATCGATGTCGACGCTAGTGTCCGTGTCCTTTTGCCGCGAGGGAGCGGCCGAAGCCTGAGAGAAGGAGGGTGGCAAAGGATAGGCCGCGGCGGGCGTCTTCGCTGGTGGCTCGTTTTGCAAGCTGGAAGAGGCTGGGCGGCGTCTGCTCGCGTTTGTGTTCTTCCGTGGCGCTCGCCATCACCTTGGAGACGTGATCGAGGACTTCGGGATCGAGTTCGGTGAGGATCTTGGCGGCGGTCAATAGATTGCGAATGCCTGCGACTCCCTCGGGCTGGCGGGCATAGCTGGAGAGGGTGGTGATGATCGTGGCTTTGGAGGCGATCATGCCGTGCAGGATGTCCAAGAGGCCCTGGTCGTAGGCGGCTTCGAGGACGTCGTAGGCGGCGAGGAGCGCGGCGGCGTGTTCGTCGGGGGCCTTTTCGAGGCGGCGCTGAAGGTCGGCCTTGAAGTCGACGGTGGCGGGTTTGAATGTGAGCGGTTTTGCCATGGGTGACTCCTTCGGAGCGACGAAAAGTTAGACGGTGGTGGAGGTGATCTGGACGAGCTTGTCGCCTGGGGACGTCCCGGGCAGGTGATAGTCCGGCCTGGCCCATTTACGCTCGATCTCGACGCCGGACTGGGGTGTGCGGGTTCCGTAGCGGAAGTTTCTGCGCGGCAATGGATTGTCGCCTTGTTCCGGCAAGACAGTCATCTTTACCGCCGTCTCCTTGAACGCCGGGGTGTGCGTGTTGCGATCGGTGAAGCTGCTGGTCAGTTTGTTTACCGGCTCGTCGACGGAGTTCAGCGTCATATAGAGCTGCTTTCCCTTGACGCGGTCCGAGACGAGCACCTGCACCCGCACCTTACCGTGCGGCGAGGCCACCTGGACGTAGCGGCCTGTTGTTACACCACGCTCAGCCGCAAGTTCGGGCGAGACCTCGATCCAACTGTTCGGCGTGATCTCCTTGATGCCGGCTGTGCGTAAGGTCATGCTGCCCTGCTCGAAGTGCTCAAGCAGGCGACCGTTGTTAAGGTGCAGGTCATACAGCTCGCTTACCTCTTCGCTGGGCGGAATATAGTCGACCGGAAAGAACCTGGCTTTGCCGTCGGGGAAGGGGAACTTTTCGGTGAAGAGAAGCGGCGAGTCGGTGCCGTCGGCGTGCACGGGCCACTGCAGGCTGTTGAATCCTTCCAGCCGTTTGTAACTTACTCCGGCAAAGAGCGGAGTAAGCCGTGCGACCTCGTCCATGACTTCCGATGGATGCGAGTAGTTCCAATTGCCGCCCATGCGGTTGGCGATCAGTTGAATGATCTCCCAGTCGGCCTTCGATTCACCGAGTGGCTCGATCGCCTTGTAGATGCGCTGGACGCGGCGCTCCGTGCTGGTGAAGGTGCCGTCTTTTTCGAGCGAAGGGCAGGCCGGCAGAACCAGGTCCGCATAACGACAGGTCTCGGAGAAGTTGATGTCCTGCACGATCAGGAAGTCGACCTTTTCCAATGCCTCGGCCACGTAGTTTGCGTTCGAGTCGGAGGTAATCGTGTCCTCGCCCTTGATGTACAACGACTTGATCGAACCCTCCAGAATGGCATCGAGCATCTGGTGATTGTCTTTGCCTGTGCTGGTTGGCAGGGTTACGCCCCAGTCGGCTTCGAACTTTGCGCGGATATCCGGGTCGTCCACCTTTTGATAGCCGGAGAAGACGTTAGGCATGGAGCCGTAGTCGCTGGCGCCCTGCACATTGTTATGGCCGCGCAGAGGGTAGGCTCCAGCGCCCGGACGCATGTAGTTGCCTGTTACGAGCAACAGGTTCGAGAGTGACGTTGCTGTGTCGGAGCCACCGCAGTGCTGGGTGACTCCCATGGCGAAGAGGATGCAGACGCCGTCGGCTGCTGCGATCTCGTGCGCCACCGTCGTTAGAGTGGCCACGGGGACGCCTGTGATCTTCTCGGCGTATTCGAGCGTGTAGGATTCGAGCGATTTTTTGTATTCGTCGAAGTGATTGACCCACTTGTTGACGAAGTCCATTTTGGCGAGGCCGCTATCGATAATGTACTTGGCGATGGCACACATCCACACGGCATCGGTCGACGGGTTCGGACGGAAGAAGATATCGGCGCGTTGAGCCATCTCGTGCTTGCGGATATCGGCAACGATGAGCCGCTGACCGCGGTGTTTGTGGGAGCGCTTGACGCGGGTGCAGAGGACGGGATGATTCTCCGCGGGATTGCAGCCAACCATGAGGACGAGGCCGGCCTTCTCGATATCGGAGATGGAGCCAGAGTCTCCCCCGTAGCCGACGGTACGCTGCAGGCCCATGGTCGCGGGGTTTTGACAGTAGCGGGCACAGTTGTCGACGTTGTTGGTGCCGATGACGGCGCGCGCGAGCTTCTGCATGAGGAAGCTTTCTTCATTGGTGCACTTCGAGGAGGCGATGAAGGCGAGAGCATCGGGGCCGTGCTCGGCGAGGATTTTCTTGAAGGTGCGTTCGATAATGTCGAGCGCTTCCTTCCACTCAATCTCACGAAAGCCTTCGCCGTCACGAAGCAGCGGCTTGACGAGGCGGTCATCGGAGTTGATGTGCCCCCAGGCGAACTTGCCCTTCACGCAGGTTGAAATACCATTGGCGGGACCGTGCCATGGCTCGATCTTGAGGATGTGCCGATCGCGCGTCCACACTTCGAAGCTGCATCCTACGGCGCAGTAGGTGCAGACGGTCTTGGTCTTCTTGGTGCGATGGGTGCGCATCTCGGATTCCATCTCGGAGAGCGCGAGAATGGGCCCGTATCCGATGGGTGGCTCGACCCCTTTGACGACGTCGATCATGTTGTTCAGTGCCGCGGGCGGTGTGTCAGTGAGGAAGCCTGCTTCGCCGAGCATTGATTTCTCCATCAGGGCGTTGCACGGGCACACGGTGACGCAGTGGCCGCAGGAGACGCAACTGGAGCCGTCTATTTTTGTGCCACCGTCCCATAGCACGCGGGGATGATCGCTCTCCCAGTCGATCGACAGGGTTTCGTTGACCTGCACGTTCTGGCACGACTCGACGCAACGGCCACAGAGGATGCACTGGTCGGGGTCGTAGCGGTAGAAGGGATTCGACATGTCCTCTTCGTAGGGCTTCGGCGTATAGGGCCGTGACTGGTGTTTTACGTCGAGTTCCTTTGTTGTGTTGTGGATGGTGCAGTTCTGGTTGTTGTTGTCGCATACCGTGCAGTAGAGCATGTGATTTTGCAGGATGCGATCAAATGCTTCACGCTGGGCGATGTCGACGGCTTCGCCCGCGGTCTCGACGTTCATGCCGGCAACGACTTTGATCGCGCAGGCACGCATGAGTTCGCCGTTCACCTTCACGATGCAGGTGTCGCAGCTCTGGATCGGCCCCATCTGCGGCACGTAGCAAACTTGAGGTACGGCCTTCTGCACATTCGCTTCGGTTCGACGGTTCAAGAGGTCGATCAGGAGTTCGCCGGCGTGGCCAGGGACTTCGAGGCCGTCGATGGTGAGACGAGTGTTCGGGGTGTGATCGGCGGGCGTGTTGAGCAGCGATTTCGTGATGGCCATAACTATCTGATGCGGAGATGCGGGTGCAGGGCGCATTCCGCGTGCCTCCCATTCTCATCCACATTACACCTAATCGGCGCTGACAGAATGTTGACCAAAAAAAGCACCCCTCGCGGGGGTCTTGGATATTGAAGCAATTCATTTTGTTCTGCTGCGGACTCGAAGATGAGAGTTCGATTCCGCCGGGGTGGGGCTACTCCGGTTCGCGATGGCCGCCGGAGAGAATCTGTTGCGCGGCCCGCAATCCGGATCGCATTGCTGCGTGGACCGTGCCCCAGTGTCCGGTGATGTCAGTGTGTTCGCCGGCGAAGAAGAGAGTGTTTGCGACAGGTTGCGCCATCTGCCTTGATGCGTCCAGGCCTCCGGCTGCGACGTAGCTGTAGGAACCGAGCGTGAATGGGTCGTGTTGCCAGTTGTGTGAGTGGCAGCTTTGCAATTGCTTGCGGACTTCGGCTTCGGCGAGGTTGAAGATTTTTGCCAGCGTGGAGATCGCCTGCGCGGCGAGTTGTTCTTCGGTGAGTTGTGCCAGCGCGGAGGAACGCGGGCCTCCGACCCAGCCTGTGAGGGTGTGGCTCGGCTCGGGATGAGGCGTCCACCATACGGGCGGCATCCTGGAAAAGGTGAAGAGAAAGCTGAGATGGCTGAGTGCGGGCTGCGGTTGGAGGTGCTCCCAGAAGCGCTCGCTGAAGAGAAGCGTGAAGCGGCGGGCGTGTCCCATGCGCAGATGGCTGGAGGCTTCAAAGATGGATTCGGGGCGCGGCGAGAATGTGACGCTGCCGCTCTGCAGTACGGATAACGGAAGAGTGATGACTGCCTGCGGGGCTCGGAAGATTTGGGATTTGGCGAGGAGTTCTATCTGACCGGGCTGCCAGCGAATCTCCGTGATGGGTGTTCCGGAGAGGACTTTGCCGCCGAACTCTGCGATGCGTTCTGCGAGGTAGACAGGGAGTTGATCGTAGCCTTTGCGCAGGCGGTAGCTGTGGCCGCTTCCAGTTGCGTCTTCTGCTTTTTGTTGCGCGCCAAGCGATGCTGCGCTGATTTGGCGGTGATCGGCAGCGTTGAAACCTTCGACGTAGCCGATGATTGGGCCGCGATCCTCCTGCGGAATCTGTTCGCGATCGAGATATTCGGCGAAGGTGAGGTCGGGGCTGGTGAAGTGCTCGAGGTTTTCGAGTGGCGCAAAGACATCGTCCATTTCACCGCCGCAGTCGCTCAGCTTGCCATCTTCAAAGCAGACCTGTGCGCCGTTGCGCTCGTAGGTCTCCAGTCCGGCTTCCTCGATGAGCGCCCAGAGTTCGGGTGGGCGGCCATGGATGAACTCGGCGCCGAGTTCGATCGCTTCGCTGCCTATGTGACGGGTCAAGATGCGGCCGCCAATGCGGTGCTGCGCCTCGATTACGAGCACTTTTCTGCCAGCTTCCGCCAGTGCGCGGGCGGCGGTCAATCCGGCCATTCCTGCGCCGATCACTACAATTTCGTGTGTGCTATCCATCATGAGCGATTCGATGCGCGGTCAGGGTGTTCGGGTGCTGCCGTGGCTCTTGCTCCATGTGGCGTAGGTGTCGAGGACCTGTTGTGGGCCTGCGCTGTACCAGGCATACCCGTTACGGCGCTCCAGCGAGAGTTCGTTGACGTCGTCGTGAATTGTTTTGTCGCGATCGCCGAAGACGGGATTTCCGGTTGAGATGCTGTAGTAGCGTGCCCAGATGGGGCCGGCTCCGGCCTTGGCTTCGAGATGCCGACCGCCTGGGGCGCCACGGCCTCCGACCCATTCCTGTCCAGTGATGGCTGCGTTTTTTAGCCATGCGGAGCCTGCATTGACTGCCACAACAACAGCGGGCGATGGATTCGGCAGTTGCATGAGATATGTCAGGACATCCGCGCTCTCTCCGGATGAGAGCGCTGCTGGTTCGTAGTTGCGTCCGGATACGGGGGCGAGTGTTAGCGCGTCGTGCTGCTGCGCCCAGACAGTGCGGTGACCGTTGACGATGATCTGTGTCGCAAGAATGCACTGCAAGGCGTGGTCCGCGGCTGCTTTTGCCTGCCGCCGGAGTTCTGTCGGGACGAAGTTGTAACTGCCCGCACCTTCTGCGACTGCTGAGAGTGTTTCGGCGGACTCTGTGACTGCATTGTCGTTGAAGGTGATGGCGTCGTGATAGCCGCCTTCAAGTGGCCATACCTGCGGCCAGCCGCCGTTGGGAAACTGCGCTGCCAATAGATACCGTATTCCGCGAAGAAAGCTGGCGCGGTACGGCTCGCCGTCGGGGCCGGGCGCTGCGGCCAGGACGAGGGCGAGGAAATGCAGCTCGGTGTTGGTTGCGTCGTTGTCGAGCGTGCCAACGTAGTTCCAGTGCGGATCTTTTGGCGTGTCGAAGTCGTCTTCACTGGGATGTTTTGAGAGATTGTCCGGGGTGTAGCTCTGGCCTCGTTGCCGAGGAGCGCCGCTCATGTCGAGATTCTTGCTCCATCCTCCTGCGGGTGTCTGGAAGCTGACGATCACGTCTGCAATGTGCCGTGCGTCTGCTGTGCCGTACCATGCGGCGTCGTGGTTGAGCGGCATGGTGCGCGCGCTGAAGCCTTCCTTCGGGAGCGGAGGCTCGGGCGCACCGCGTATGCGTTCGGCGGCGAGCGTGGCTCTGTCGACCTGCATCTGTTTCTGCGAACGGTCGAGGTAAGCCGTCCACGCGGCGCGGTCCTTTGCCGGCAGTGAGGCGATTCGCGCAGGCGTGATGGACTCCGCCGGCTTGCTTGTGCCGATTACTGCGGAAGAGAGCGGTGCCGTTATGAGAAGAAACTGCAAAGCGAATGGCGCGGAGAGTCGAAGGAACATAAGTTAGGAGGATGCTATATCGTTCGACGGATCGTTCCCCGGAAAGACGCATGTTCTCTCGGCGCACTTTGTTTTGCGGCTTCAGACGGGCGGCTGACCGAACAGCTTTCTTACTACGGCGAGGCCGTCTTCGGTTGTAGCGGCCAGTCCCTCAAGCTGAGCGTCTTCTGCCGCTTCAAGCATCGCCTTGTACTGTGGTCCTGGAGGATAGCCCGCGTCGATCAGATCTTTTCCGGTTACGAGCAGGTTGGGGCGAATCGTTTCTGCGGGGGTCGCTTCAAAGTGTTGCTTGGCGAATTCGTATAAGCGTAGATCGCCGTGGGCAGAGCTTGCGTCCATCCAGTGCAGGGCGAGGTGTTCGCTGAATTTTGGCAGGCGGAGAAAACGCTTCAGCGTGGACTCGCGCATCTGGAGAATGTCGCCGAAGCGCATGTGATTTTTTACGAGGGCGATGATCTGTTCGGTGTCTTCGTTGGAAAAGCGCAGACGCGAGAGGATTGCCTGCGCGATGCGAACGCCGACTTCGACGTGTCCATCGAAGCGGATGCGGTCTCCGGGTTTATTAGGATCGGGCGGGCGAAAGGTAGCGGGTTTGCCGATGTCGTGCAGGAGCGCGCCCCATGCGAGTGTAGGAGACGCACCGGCTGGGAGTTTTTCGAGTAGAAGCATGGTGTGGACCCAGACGTCGCCCTCGGGATGAAACTGAGGCGGTTGTTCGACGCCATGCATCCTTACTGCTTCGGGTAAGACCTGCGCGAGTAGTCCCGTTGTGTCGAGTAGCTCGAATGCTCTTCGTGCGCGGCCTTCGGTGAGCATGAGGGTGAGTTCGTCGCGGATGCGTTCGAAGCTCACTTGATTGATCTCCGCCGCGGCTTCGTGCATCGCTGTTTTGGTGCGTGGCTCGATCTCATAATCCAGGCGCGCGGCGAAACGTACTCCGCGTAACATGCGCAGCTTGTCTTCGGCAAAGCGCAGGGGCGGATCGCCGATTGCGCGGAGTATGCCAGCTTTCAAGTCTTCGCGACCGTGCACAAAGTCGAGGGTTGCGGCGTTGGCATCGCCGGTTTGCTCGAAGATTACAGGGTCGAGCAGCATACCGTTGATGGTGAAGTCGCGTCGCAGCACGTCCTCGCGCGGGTCAGTGGAGAAGCGTACTGCATCGGGCCTGCGTCCATCGCTATAGGCACCGTCGTGACGGAAGGTTGCGACCTCAGTGGAGATTTCGCGGGTGTCTTCGAGCTGCGTGCAGACCAATACGACTCCAAAGTGTGCGCCGACTGAGTAGGTCTTCGGGAACATCGCCATTACTTTGCCGGGCGTCGCGCTGGTTGCTACGTCGAAGTCTTTGGGCTCGATGCCGAGCAGGAGATCGCGCACGCAGCCTCCGGCGAAGTAGGCTTGATGGCCTGCGCTTCGCAGTGCAGCTACGATCTCTTGCGCCGCTCTATAGTTCGGGTTGTCGCTCCAGCGATTCATCAGGCCCTTCGCTCTATGATAGAGAGATGCGTGAAAACAGTGGGACCGGGCTGATTCTTGGCATCGAAAGCTCCTGCGATGAGACTGCGGCTGCGGTTGTGCGCGCCGGGAGCGCGGCGTTGTCGAACGTTGTTGCCTCGCAGATGTCGTTGCATGCCAATTATGGCGGAGTGGTTCCGGAGTTGGCTTCTCGGGAGCATCTGCGGAATATAGTTCCGGTTGTTCGTGAGGCAATGTCGCGAGCGAATGTCAGCTTTTCGGATATTGACGCGATCGCCGTTACAGAAGGCCCGGGCCTTGCGGGGGCGTTGCTGGTTGGTATTACTTATGCGAAGGCACTTAGCTTCGGCCTGGGCAAACCGTTGATTTCGGTTAATCATCTTGAGGGCCACATCCATGCGGTGTTGATGGAGGCGCGTGGACGCGAGGATGCTCCGCTGGAGTTGCCGATGCTTGCGCTGGTTGTCTCCGGCGGCCACACGCATTTGTATCTTGCGAGGCAACGGGGAGACGCCGAGGCTTTGAGCTATCGCAACGTGGGCCGCACGGTCGATGATGCTGCGGGCGAGGCGTATGACAAGGTCGCCAAGCTATTGGGATTGGGCTATCCGGGAGGGCCGTGGATTGATGCATTGGCGCCGCATGGCAACCCGCGCGCAGTGCCGTTTACCTTTGGCCCGATCAATACACGGCCCTCTCGCGATAGTGTCAAAAATAAGAAAGCGCCTGCACCAACGGAAGGGCCGCACTTTGATTTCTCTTTCAGCGGAATCAAGACTGCTGTTCTGCGTTATGTTGAGGGGCATGGTATGCGTGATGGCATTGAGGTTCGCCGTGCCGCGCTCGCTGCTGATTCGGGGATAACACCGAAATCCTCAGTCAGCGTTGGGATGTGCGATCAGCAGACACTGGATCTGATTGCGTCGTTTCAACATGCGGTTGTGGGAAACCTTTTGCGTCAGACGTTTGCCGCTGCCGAGGCTTTTGGCGCTCATAGCATCGTGGTTTCGGGAGGGGTTGCGGCCAACAGCGAGCTTCGCCGGCGTTTTCAGGCTGAGGCAGATCGCCGCGGGCTCCCCATCGCCTTTCCTTCGCCTGCGCTTTCGACCGACAATGCAGCGATGATTGCAGCGGCTGCGTGGTCGAAGCTGCTTGCCGGCGATCTTGCATCGGAAGAGCTGGGTGCGACGCCCCAGCTCCGGCTTGGGCATTAGTAGATGTTGCGATGACAAATAACTTTTAACGATCGGCTAAAATCGATGAGGAATTCGAAGCTAAAGCAGTCTGCACCGCGCCACGCGCCCGGCTGCGGCAGGAACTGAGAGTACGTGGCAACCATCGAACTGTTCAACACCTTAGGCGGAAAGATTGAATCGCTCGCTCCGGTAATCGGCCCGGCGCTGCGCATGTATTGCTGCGGCCCGACTGTTTATGACTACGGCCACATCGGCAACTTCCGAACGTTTTTGCATGTCGACGTGTTGCGTCGTTTTATTCGCCAGCAGGGAACCGCTGTCAATCATGTGATGAACATCACGGACGTGGATGACAAGATCATCCGCAATGCTGCGGCTGCTGGCGTTCCCATCGCTGAGTACACCGCAAAGTATGAGAGAGCGTTTTTTGAGGATCTCGATGCGCTCAACATCGAACATCCGGAGCACTTCTCTCGCGCGACGCAGTGCATTCCGGAGATGGTGTCGATGATCGAAGAGCTTGCTGCGAAGGATATCGCCTATCGCGCGGAGGATGGCAGCTGGTACTTTCGTATCGCGCGTTTTCCGGATTATGGGAAGCTGTCGCGCAAGGATTTTGCGGGTATCGAAGACGGGGCACGGGTCGATGTGGACGAGTATGAGAAGGATGCAGCGCGCGACTTCGCTTTGTGGAAGGCTGCGAAGCCGCGCGAACAGAGCTGGGAGACGCCGCTTGGCGCTGGCCGGCCCGGGTGGCACATCGAGTGCTCGGCGATGGCGACGAAGCTTTTAGGGGACAACATCGACCTGCACGCTGGGGGCGAGGATCTGATGTTCCCGCATCATGAGAATGAGATTGCTCAGTCGGAGTCAGCTCGCGGCAAGACTTTTGTGCGCCACTGGATGCATGTGCGTTTTCTGCTGGTCGAAGGAAAGAAGATGTCGAAGTCGGAGGGGAACTTCTACACGCTTCGAGACCTGCTGCTCAAGGGTTATCGCGCGTCGGCGATTCGTTTTCTGCTGATCTCGGTACCGTATCGCAACCAGATGAACTTTACCTTCGACAGCCTCACTGAGTCGACTAACGCCGTCGATCGGCTGCGCACCTTTCATCAGCGCATGGTGAAGTGCGGATTCCCCGACGGGCTGGATGCGGAGATCGCTGCTGCGACTGCGAAGGCAGAACAGGACTACACTGCAGCGCTTGCCAACGACCTGAATACGGCGGAGGCCCGCGCTGCCATCTTTGACCTTGTCCGGGCCGCCAATACTGCTGCGGATGCCGGGACACTGCGTGCCGGGAACGCCGCGCAGATTTTGAAGGTGCTTGCGCTGTTCGATGGTGTCTTTGCGGTTCTTGAAGATAAGGATGCAGCAATTACCCGTGCCGCATTGGCATGGGCCGAGGTGGAAGGACGTATTAACGAAGCGGCTCCCGAGCTTGTTGCTGCGCTCTCGCTTTCTGACGCCGATATCGACGCTCTCGTTGCCGAGCGGACGCAGGCCAAGAAGACGCGAAATTTTGCGCGCGCCGACGCCATCCGGAACGACCTTCTCGCAAAAGGCATCCTAATAGAGGACTCTAAAGATGGCGTGCGCTGGAAGCGCAAATAGATGGCTCTCTTTTCTGGAATTCGAACGGTTGCGGCGGTTGTCTTTCTCGCTGCCTTCTCTCTCTTCGCAACAACGCAAACCCCAGCCCCAAATACAACGGAATGGGAGAACGAAGCTCTTAAGTTGCGACTCTTTTACCCTTCGGATATGGTGAAGGCCGATGTCGATCAGGTGATGCACGACGGACGGCTTGACCTCGTCGGAGTCACGGGTGCGACGGATTCGAAGCTTGCTGAGGTGGCGCACTGTTTGCAACCCGTGCTTCTGCTGAAGCTTGCCCAGTCAGGTCCCGCGACATCGCAGAAGGCCGAACCCACTTCCGATGGCGGAGCGCAGGTGGCGGTCACATCTGACGCCGTGGCGACCATCGTCCTTGCCGAGCTGGACATTAATTGCCTGAACGCCGAACAAGAGAGCGGCAGTACTACGTTACTCAATGACATCGCTGAGATCGTCAGCAAGTCTCCCGGCATGAAGTCCATTGCTCAGCCCTCCACTTACACCATCGGTTGGCAGAAGGTGCACATGGCGGCGGCGCAGGGGCAGCCGCCAACTCCGAATCCAATGCCGGCACAGGTCTATACGATGGGCATCTCGACCAATTGGAATAGTCATCTGCTGGTCTGGTACTTCTCTTCGAATCGTATCGATACGCTCAACCGCATCACGAAGACTACTGTCCGCTTCGGACGCGACCAGGCTGCGCCGCTCTACCCGCTCACCATTGGCAACGGCGCGCCGTAACAGCGTGCGTCGTTGCGCTGCCTATTTCTCTATCTCCGCACCGAGGCTTATGAACAAAGATCTGCTCCCTATCGAAGCTATCGTCCAAAAGCTTGACCTTCCTGAAAGATACGTCGAACGGCTCGGCCCTTACGGAGCGAAGCTCAAGCTCGACCTCCTCAGCGATCGCGCGCTTCCCGTTCGCGGCAAGATGATTCTCGTCACTGCGACGACTCCGACTGTTTCCGGCGAAGGCAAAACTGTTACTGCCATTGGCCTTGTGCAGGGGCTGGAAAAGATTGGCAAGAAGGCGATCATTACTTCGCGCGAGCCTTCGTTGGGTCCGGTTTTTGGCATGAAGGGCGGAGCCGCGGGGGGAGGGCGCTCGCAGGTCGAACCAGCAGACAAGATTAATCTGCACTTTCATGGCGATTTTCATGCGATTACTTCCGCGCATAACCTGCTGGCCGCTTTGATCGATTCGCATCTTTTTCACGGCAATGAGCTTGATCTTGACCCTCATGCCATTACGTGGCCGCGTACGCTGGACATGAACGATCGTGCTCTGCGGCACATTACGGTGAGCGGCGGCGGCAAGCGGGATGGCGCGAATCGTCATACTGGATTTGTCATTACGGCTGCCAGCGAGATTATGGCTATCCTGACGCTTGCCGGCAGCAGGGAGGATCTTCGCGCGCGGCTGGGGCGAATCGTGGTTGGAAGCGATCGCTCGGGGAGACCTGTTACTGCGGAACAGTTGAACGCAACAGGTCCGATGATGGCGCTGTTGAGCGAGGCCATTATGCCGAATCTTGTGCAAACAACAGAGGGAACGCCTGCGCTTGTGCATTGCGGCCCTTTCGCCAACATCGCTCATGGCACCAGTTCGGTGCTTTCGCAGCAGATGGGCCTGCGACTTGCGGATTTTGTGGTCAACGAGACCGGCTTCGCGTCTGACCTGGGCTTTGAAAAGTATTTGGATATTGTGATGCCCTCATCGGGTATTAAGCCTGCCGCGGCTGTGCTGGTTACGACGGTGCAGAGCGTTCGCAATCAGGGTGCAGATGATCTCGAGGCTGGCCTGGCTAATCTGAAGAAACATATTGCCATTGTGCGCGGCTTCCATCTTCCAGCTATCGTTGCCATCAACCGGTTTCCGAACGATACCGGCGAAGAGCTACAGTTTTTGGAGAGATACTGCGAGGCTCAGGGCGCAGCGTTTGCGCTGTCGGAGGCATACAGCAAGGGTGGCGCCGGCGCGGCCGCATTGGCTGAGAGGGTTGTCAGCGTTATCGAGGCCAATCCCAGCGTGACGCTTGAAACTACGTATCCATCCTCTGCTTCTCCGATTGAAAAGATCACCGCAGTCGCGCAAAAGATATATGGAGCGGCGTCCGTTGAGCTCAGTCCGAAGGCGGAGGAGAAGCTTGTTCGCTTCACCGAATGGGGTTACGCCAATCTACCTGTCTGCATTGCCAAGACGCAGTACTCGCTTACTGATGATCCCAAGCAGATGGGCGCGCCTACGGGCTGGGCACTCCATATCTCGGATGTGGTGCTCTCTGCGGGTGCGGGCTTTCTTGTCGTGATCTCGGGGAGCATGATGCTGATGCCTGGTCTGCCGAAGGCCTCTCGCGCCCTCGGTATCGACGTGGATGCTGCGGGCGAGATCATCGGCATGTCGTAAGGGGAGCCTGCAGCTTTGCGGCAGATATTTCTGCTATTGCGTTACGAGATGCACGCTGCCGTCACTGGTGTGGATTGTTAGCAATGAACCTCCGCCGTTGAACTTACCGCGTATATTGTGCCCCGAGTCTCCCTTTGAGCTGTATCCCTCAACAACCAGCGGAAGCGTGCTCTCAATGCTTCCGTCGCTGGCGCTGACCGCAAGCTCGGCCGGGAAACTCTTCGGCAGTCGCAGCGTCACGCTTCCGTCGCTGCTCTCAATTCGGGAGTCAGAGCTAAGGTGCGACCCTTCGGCAAGCTCAATCGTGATCGAACCGTCGCTGGTATGCAACTGCAGCGAGGTGAAGGACCCAGCGATATCCTGATTGCCGTCGGAGCTCCGCGCTTCGAGGGTCCCGCTGGCGTTTCGAACGTGCAGATGACCGTCACTGGAATGGAGTTTCAGGTTTCCTGATAATCCAGTCAACTCCTGGCTGCCATCGCTGGTGTGGATGGTGAGGTCGCCGTGGAGGTCAGCCGCCGTCAGGTTTCCGTCGGAGGATCTGGCGTCAAGCGTGAGATTCACCGGCGTTTCCACATCAACTTTCAGATGCGAGGATTGCCAGTTGATGTGTACACCGATGTGAGGTTTCTCCTTGAGGGAGAAGTGGATGATGTTGCCGGTCTGGTCTTCTTCGAGGGTGTATCGCGAAAGGCTTGTGTTCTGGGCGGTGACATGGATATGGACCGCCTGGCAGCTAGTGCAGGCATGGATGTTGAGATGGCTGTCGCCGGTGGTCAAGAAGAGCGACGGCTGTCCGGCGACAGGGTAGCTCTTGTCCCACGTAGTGTCGCTCTGCGCTGCCACTGCGACTGCCGGCAGGAGCAGTGTTGAAAACGCCAGATTTAAGGCAATAATTTTCATGGGCATACCCTCTCGCAGTCATCTACGCGAAGAGAAGTCAGTTGGTTCCCTCTTATTTTGCCGCTTCTTTATGGTCTTGGAAAACGACATGCCGAGCAGACTAGCGGAAACGAGCTGGGACTAAGCCTGCTGCCTCACTGCCAAGTCTTCGTCCACCACATTCGGTTTGCCGCTCTTCATTTTGGAGCTTGTTACCAGGAACACGGCCAGCAGGATGCCGGCCATGCCAACGTACTCGACTGCGACGAAGTGCTCATGGACAAAGATTCCGCCAAGAATCACTGCGATCACCGGGTTAATGTACGCGTAGGTCGCGACCTTCGACACGGCAACGTTGTCGAGCAGGTAGATATAGGCGGTGTAGGTGATCAGCGACCCGAAGATTACGAGATAGGCGATTGATCCCCATGCCTGCAGTCCCCATTTTGCGCCGTGATAGTTGCCCGATCCCGCAAGTAAACAGAGATTAAACAGGCCGCCGAAGACCATCTGCCAGCCCGCTGAAGCGACGCCGCTGATGCGGATCGTCGAGCGCCGAGAGATGACCGAGGCCGCGGTCCAGCACAGGGTTCCTACCAGGGTTACGATCGCGGCCACGATCTCTTGCGAGTCCCCGTTCAGTCCGTGGCGAAGCTTCGGCCACAGCAGAAACACCATCCCAACAAACCCGATGCCGACTCCGATCCAGCCGCGTGGCGGTAGTCCTTCGCCGTGTGGCAGCACCACCTCGATGAGCGCAGCGTACAGGGGAATCGACGCTACAAGGAGCGCCGCGAGACCGCTGGGGATGTACTGTTCGGCCCATATTACGGCAGTGTTGCCGCAGCCCAGCATCAGGACTCCGATGATTGCGAGCCTGATCCACTCCTGCCGGTTGGGCCGCATTTTGAGCCTGAAGATTGCGCTGAGCGCCAGCATGATGGGGCCTGCGATGAGATAACGCGCGCTTGCCAGGACGAAGGGCGGCAACACCTCCACGCCGTAGCGCATTGCCAGGTAGGTTCCGCCCCAGAAGATATAAACGCAGCAGAATGAGACAAGAATCCGCGTGCGGTTTGGGGAGGAGGTGGAGGGCATTTCCCTATGGTATCGTGCTTTTCGCTTCCTTTCCGGGGCCTTTGGCGGTGCTACGATAAGTGGATGGCACTCCGTTTTCCGGCTCTTCTGCTACTCCTTGTCTGTGCGATTGCTGCAGCCCAAACTCCCGATCAATCGAATCCTAACCTTCCGAAGAGCTTCCATGATTCGGCTCTGAACATCAGTTATTTCTATCCGGGCCGCTTTGTGCCGGACGCTGCGAGCCTTGCCCCGAAGCCGACGGCTGATCCGACGCCGAAGTGCGCCCACTCGACTCTGTTTGCGAACTCCATCAGCCCGGTCGACACCGCGTCTTTTGTTCTATCGACCATCGACAATACCTGCCCGAATGTTCTGCGCGGGGCGGCCTTGCTTGGCCCCTTTATTCGCGAGCAGATTCTCCGGCAGCTTAAGCAGTACGGCGAGCCAACGATCACCCAGGAGCCCACGAACTATGCGATTGACGGGCACCCTGCTTCTCTCGTTCTGGCTTCAGTTCCTATGCCCGTGACTCCGGAGAACAAGCTTCCGCGGACGACCTATGCCGCTAAGGCTTGTGTGCTCGGCAATATTCCGGTCAAGGTGCGGAAGAAGACCGATCCGGTGGAACCGACTCGCCACGTGCTCTGCTTCGATTTCACGACTTTGCACAAGGACCTCTACACGCTGATGTTCGCGTTTACGATGCAGTTCGACCAGGATGCTCCTCAGCCGATGGTTCCGGGCAGCGCGATCCGGTAGGTTTCTTCCCAGGGTGCCCCCCCACTCCGCGAAAAGTGCGCGAAGTATTCCAAACAGGTAGCTTATGCCTGGACTTCGGTGTGCCAAGTGCTTTGAGTGGGCTGGGTTTTGGGGATTGGCAATGGGGTGGTTTGTCAAGCTGGAGAGATGAAGCACGGGTAGATCCTGCCCCCTTCGGCAGGCTCAAGGAAGGATGCAACTGCAACGGAGAGTGCCTCGTTTGTGGGAGTGGCCGCCGACGCGCGTAAAAAGGTATACTCAGGCCCGAGGCGGAGGCCTATGAAGCTCACGAATGCGACAGCCCGAACGCATCACCGGATATCGCACCGGATGTCGGGGCCGCAGTGCCGCTGCCAGCGGCGTCAGATGCCACGGCCTCACCGGGTTCCCTGCCTCACGCGACCTAGTGTCTTCGCCGGCGATTAGCTACAGTCATTCCTCCAGCCGGCGAACTCCAGTCCCAGCGCAAACCTTCCCTTCGCGACTCGTGAGGCTGCCGTCCCCACCTTTTGGCATGGCGTGATCGAACGCCCACCAACGCACCGCTGCTACCAAGGAGAGACCGCATGAGCACTCTGACTCAGGACCCTACCCGGAGCTACACCAGTACCGCAAACTATGCGCAGTTTGGCCCCAAATTGAAGACCGCTCTTCCCGGTCCGAACGCGAAGAAGGTTGTGGTCGAGGATGACCAATTTATCTCTCCCAGCTATACGCGGAGCTATCCGCTGGTGGCTAAATCGGGTCGTGGGCTTCGCGTCACCGACGTCGATGGCAACGAATTTCTCGATTTTGCGGCAGGCATTGCCGTCAACTCGACGGGCCACTGTCATCCCGAGGTGGTCAAGGCGATTCAGGATCAGGCCGCCGAGCTGATTCACATGTCCGGAACAGACTTTTACTACGAGCACATGACGGACCTGGCCAAGCGGCTTTCCAGTGTTGCTCCGATGCCCGGTCCGCACCGTTTCTATTATGGAAACTCCGGCGCCGAGGCGGTGGAGTGCGCTTTAAAGCTGGCCCGCTACCATACAGGGCGCCAGAACATTATCAGCTTCTTCGGCGCGTTTCATGGACGGACGATGGGAGCGTTGTCGCTTACCGGCTCGAAGCCGCAGCAGAAGCGCCGGTTTGCGCCGTTTGTTCCAGGGGTGACGCATGTCCGGTATCCCTATGCGTACCGCGGCTGCAGCGGAGGCCCGCAGGAGGAAGAGGCGTTCGCGCTGGGCTGCGCGCGTTACATCGAGGAAAAGCTCTTCAAGACGATTCTTCCGCCTGAGGAGGTTGCGGCGATTATTCTTGAACCGATCCAGGGCGAGGGCGGCTATGTTGTGGCGCCGACGAATTTTCTTGCGGAGATCCGCCGCATCTGCGACCGCCATGGAATTCTGCTGATCGCGGATGAGGTCCAATCCGGCGCGGGAAGAACCGGGAAGTGGTGGGCCATCGAGCACTCCGGCGTGCAGCCGGACATTGTTTGTATCGCCAAAGGCATCGCCAGCGGCATGCCCCTTGGCATTTGCATGGCGAGAGCGGATGTGATGAGCTGGGTTCCGGGTTCGCATGCGAGCACCTTTGGGGGTAATCCGGTTGCGATTGCGGCTGCGCTTGCGACGATCGATGTCCTTGAACGCGAGGGCATCCAAAACGCCGCTACGGTCGGTGAAGCGATGCTTCAGCGGCTTCGTCCCTGGGTTGCGAAACACCCTCATGTCGGAGATGTGCGTGGACGCGGCCTGATGATCGGCATTGAGATCGTTGGCGATAAAAAATCCCGCACTCCGGCCGGGGCCATGCGAGACAAGATCGTCGACCTGGCCTTCGAGCGCGGGTTGCTGATCCTGGGCTGCGGCGAAACCAGCATCCGGCTTTGCCCGCCGCTTATCGTGAAGCAACAGGAGTCTGATATAGCGCTCGATATTCTTGAGGAGTGCATCCAACTCGCTGCGAAATAGCTTCGGCGCGTCTAAACTGTAGGTCGACCATGAACCGCCGGTTCTACGTTCCGAAGGTTATTGCTGCCGCGCTCCTGCTGGGCTGTGCGGGTGTCCCCGTGTTTTCGCAGCACACGACTGCGCTTCAACCCGACGCGACTGCACCGCATCGTACCCGGCTCATCCTCAAGGACGGAAGCTACCAGATCGTCATGAGCTACCGCGTTGTCGGCAATATCGTTCGCTACGTGAGCGCGGAACGGGGTGGCGCGGAAGAGGAGATTCCGCTGTCGCTCGTCGACCTGGATGCCACTCACCGCTGGGAGCAACAGCATGCTCAGCCTGCCGATCCCGATAGCCCGCACGCTCCCGCCATCGATCCGGAGCTGTTGAAAGAGGAGGCGGACCGCGCCGCGCTGACACCCGAGGTGGCAAAGGACCTGCGGCTGCCGGAGGAGGACAGCACGCTTGCCCTGGATACTTTTCGGGGTACACCCGAACTTGTGCCGCTGGCGCAGACCGACAGCGATCTCAACCGGAACACCGGCCACAATATGCTTAAGGCTGCGGTGAACCCACTCTCCGCCGCCCACGCGATCGTCCAACTCAAAGGGGAGACTTCGCCGGTTCAGCTTCATGTGAAAGACCCGGTGCTGTATCTGCGGATTGGCGATGAGAGCGTCGGCAATACGGCCGGAACGCCAATGACGGTGGACACGCACGGGGCTACGAGCCGGATTCCGAATGATCCCGGCGGCGGTTCCCCGGACAGTCGCTACGTTATCGTTCGCGCCGATGTCCGCACCGGGATTCGCGTGATCGCCAGCTTTCGGATCGGCCTGCTTGGGACTGGCCAGCATCAGGAAGATGTCGTTGAGACGACCTCGGAGCTTCTGCCGGGCGGGCACTGGCTCAAGATCACCCCCAAGGAGCCGCTCGACTTCGGCGAGTTTGCGCTGATGGAGGTTATCTCCAATAAGGCAGTCAATCTGGGGGTATGGGATTTCGGTGTCCATCCTGTATCGCCTGAGAATCGTGACATCATCAAGCCCGAACCCAGGCGCGGGACTACGCTGGAGCGGCATGGGCCCGGCTAGTCATTCCCAGAGATCTGATGGCCGGCTCTCCGGTCAGCGACCGTCGATGCGCGGCGATCCGTCGTTTTTCAACGCGCCGGAGACGGCCTGACGGGAACCGCTACCGTGTCCAGCCATCGCCATCGCCGCCGCTCTCTCGATCAGTCCTTTGCCGGCAACGGCTACATTGTCCCGCGTCACTTTTGCGTCGTACATCATGGTGTCGGCCGCACGGAGAATCGTGGGCACGGTATTGCCGTCCTCCGGAAAGGTTGCCAGGCCGAAGCTGCCCGACACGGAGAGCGAAAGACCTGCGCCTTCGAGAAAACGCGCCGCTCGGAGGTCATCGCGTAATGCCATTGTGGTTCCGCTTGCCGCCGACTTGCCCATTCCGGGAAGGACCGCAACAAATTCGTCGCCGCCATAGCGGAAGGCTGCGTTGTTCGGTCCGAGGTTTCGTCTAAGCAGTCCGCCGATCTCCGCCAGCAAGCGACTTCCAATGAGATGCCCATGAGTGTCGTTGACGGACTTGAAGTGGTCCAAATCGACGAACATTAAACTAAATACCCGTCCCTGGGCGACCTGTTCCTCAAGCAGAGTGTAGAGATGCCGCGCATTGAAGAGGCCGGTCACGTCGTCGGTGATGGTGAGCTCCTGGATCAGCGTCATGGACCGGGCGTTCTGAATTGCGATCGCTGCATAGTCGCACAAGATACGGAGAAAAGAGATGGAGTACTCGGACAGAAGATCGAGTTTGCTGTTCAGTAGCTGGATGACGCCCAGCGTCTTGTTTCCAGATCGCACGGGCACGCAGGCGATGGACTTGATCCTAAGGTCGGGATGCTTGTTGGCAAACGCCGACCAGTGTGGGTCCAACGCCACGTCAGGCACGACCAGAGGATTTCCTGTCGATGCTACCCACCCGGCGACACCTTCCCCCATGGGAACGCGCAGTCCCTTGAGGCTTTCGGTATTTTCACCGACTGCTATGGCGTAGTACAGCTCGTCGCATTTGTCGTCGACCATGAGCATCGACCACCGTTCCGGCCCGAAGAACTGCGCCATCTTGTCCATGATGGCGCCGAGGATTTCCTCCAGTTCCAGACTCGAGGTAAGGGCTCGCGCGACGTCATGGAACACCCGGAGGTGGTCCATCTGGCGGCTTTCGATCACCTCAAACTGCCGTCTCTCTTTCACCTGCAGTCCTCGTCGTGAAACATCAGATATCAGCCCGACTTTATCATACGACGTCAACTCACAAAGACAGGCTCAAAAAAATCAGCCAACTACCACAAAAGTATCAGCCGCCGATGTGGACCATATTGCGCGACGGCTTTTCGAAACCCGGTTCGCCGATGTGGTGTCGGGCCTCTTTTTGCATCACGGTTCTCCGCACATACGCAGAGAGCTCCTCATCGGTTCCTCCGCGAATCATCTTGCCGTAGAGGTCGTGGTCGCTTTGCGAAAAGAGGCAGGTCCGTATCTTGCCATCGGAGGTGAGCCGCACGCGGCTGCAGTGTCCGCAGAAGGGCCGCGACACGGGTGCGATGATCCCGATCTCTCCTACCCCGTCGTCAAACGTAAATCGTTTTGCGGTCTCGCTCGCCGCATGTGACGGCAGCTCTACCAGAGGGCGATACGCGTTCAGCCGTTCCACGATCTCGTCCATCGAGATTACGCTTTCCCTCTTCCAACTGCGGTCTTCCTCGAGCGGCATCCACTCGATGAATCGAACGATGACGCCCTCGCGCCGCGAGAACTCGGCAAACTTTTCGATCTGCGCGTCATTGAACCCGCGCAGCAGCACGCAGTTTACCTTTACCGGTCCGAGGCCAATCGCACGCGCCTTGCGGACACCTGCAAGCACGCGGTCGAAGCTTCGCGGGACACGCGTGATGTTGGCAAAGGTCTCCGCATCGACGGCATCCATGCTGACGGTGACGCGGTTCAACCCCGCATCCTTTAGCGGCTGGGCGAGGTTCTCGAGGAGATGTCCGTTTGTGGTGAGTGCGATGTCGAGTGGCCTGCCCTCACGGTCTGTTTCGTCAGCCAAGGTTCCGTCCGGGAGATAGGCCGCGCGCAGGACTGTAAGTTCGCGCACCAACTCGACCAAACCCGACCGTAACAGAGGCTCTCCCCCGGTCAAGCGGATCTTCTCGACGCCGAGCGAGACAAACAACCGCGCCATGCGAAGATAGGCCTCGATGGGAAGCTCAGTGTATTGCGCGCCTTCGTTGCCGGTTCTGCAATAGACGCACTTGTAGTTGCAGCGATCGGTGACGGAGACACGCAGATCTGTGATGGCTCTGCCAAATCTGTCGCGCAGCCTGCCGTGGGTTTGCGCTGGATTCTGCATCGGCTCCAGCACGGACTCGGCTGCATTATCGAGGATCTCGGAGAAGGGCATTGTCGTCGCCATCTGCTTCAATTTCTATACTTAAGATGCATAGGCTAAAGAAAAACGATCAGACCTGCAAAAATTCAAGTGAAGCTGCCCGTTGCCTGGCCTTGCTCGAGGCGACCGGGACTTTCGAACCTCGCGCCGTTTCTTCGATTTTGAAGCGATCTGCTTTGAAGCGATCTGCGCGACCGGCCCAACCGCCGGATGACACCCCGCAGGTGTCGCGCAGCCAAAGTCTTCGTCGCAACCCCAGTTATTCGGGGGGGTGAAGCCGTTAGTAGCTGATGAACTCGTTGCTGCCGCGTTTCAGGCGCACCCCAACGATGCCAAAGACAAGCGAAAGGGTGAACATGGCCGCGTCCCAGTAGACCATCGGGTGCATCCATCCCGGCGAAAGCGTCCAATCCTGTCCGGCCCATAAGCTTACCAGAGTCCCCACGATAAAGGTCTGAAGGCAGAGGACAAGAAAGAGTTGGCCGCGACGCCGGCGCTTATCCAGCAGTTCCACCTGGTCGGGCGTCAGGGTGCGTTCTTCAATTGGAATCAATATGTTCGCCATGTCGTTCTGGTCTCCCGTGGTTCTCTGTTATCACTCTGCCGGTTCGAACGGATTGATGCTTTGGCATCAGCGTTCCTGAATGTATTAAATCACAGACTGTCCTGCCAAACCACGGTCCTAACCTCGGCCGCAACGATGTCTTTTGCGAGAGCGGGCAGGCAGCGGGGAATCGCCATCTTTGCGTGCCCCCGCCTAAATAAAAGCAACCGATTGAATCCCCACGACATCGAAACGCTTCCTGCATCTCACGTTCTTGCATCCCATGGGATCATCGCGCCGCACCATGTAGCTCTGCGCCTTAGCAAAACGGGCTCGGTCGCGGTCATCGGCTCCTCGGGGAAGCTGCGCTTTCTTTTTTCGGACGATCCAGTCGATCTGGTACTCCCCCTGTTGCCCGCAGTGCGGACAGGTCATCACATGCGTTCGTTGCTCTGACTTTTCATCAAAAAAATCGCGCTCTTCCATGCCACACCTCATCCGGCCGGGTGACCGGTACCCCGGCCACTGCTCCTCTGTCATCCTGCATCAGATCGCCCCTTGCAGGCAAGAGTCATGCATAATCACGCATGGGCCCTAAAGCCACCAAGGAGCGCATGTGAGCAAGCGGAAGAAGAAGCAGGTTTTTTCGAAGGTTCAGGCTGTGAAGGCCAACGCCCGCGAGCGGGTGGGGACCCCGCCGCCTGAGCGCGTTCTGCCCGATCCGAAGCAGAAGCTAGCCGCCGAACCCAAGCACAAGCCCACTTTTGCCGACTTGCTCAATTCCACAGGAGATGACCAATGAAGACCCTCCGCCTCTCCATTGCGGCTATCCCACTAGTTGCCTTCGCGGTTACCTCCCCGGTTCTTTCGAAGGCCCAGACCATCCAGGTCAGTAAAGACAACCGCACCATCGCCATCACTGCGACCGACACCGTCATTGCCATGGCCGACACGGCAACCGTCCACATTGGCTTTATCGCCTATGGCCCCGATAAAGATGCCGCGTACGCTGCCGGCTCCAGCGTCTCCAATGGCATTGTGAAGGCATTGACGGGAGCAGGCGTTCCCAACGATGCGATTGAGAGCGAAAATCAGAGTGTCTCTCCGGTGCAGGAGTATCAAGTCGATAAACTTACCCCTGCCGAGAAGGCGCAGCGCAAGTTCCAGGTCACCCAAAGTTGGACCGTACGCACAAACGCCAGTGACGCCGCCAAAGTGCTTGACCTCGCCGTCAAAGCGGGAGCCAACCAGTCCGGGCAGATCGATTGGAGTCTCAAGGACGGGAATGCTCCGCAGGCCGAGGCTGCGGCCAAAGCGTTGCAGCGTGCGCGGTCGGTTGCAGGTCAGATGGCCGCGGGGATGAATGTCAGGCTCGGAGTACTCGTCTATGCGAGCAATGAGATACAGGCCGAGCCGATTCGTCCCATAATGAAAGACCGGTTCAGCGGCGGAGGACTAGCCGCTGTAGCAGCGCCTCCTCTTGCCATTAATCCGCGCCAGATCGAAAAAAGTGCCACCGTCTATGCTGTCTTTGCCATCGAATAGTCACCGTTTTTCAAGAGGAAACCCCATGCCCGTCCACGAATACCGCGAACTAAAACCGAGTCCCGAAGCCGAAGCCATCTACCGTCGCTGGCTTGCCCGTCTCAACGACGAGTTCACCCGCCACCAGACCGCCGACACCCGTTCGCAGATCGTTCGCGACGAGCTGGTCCAGCTTTACCTTGGCCGTCCCTATCACGGCCCAGCTAAGGCGACCTTGAACGTCGAGCTTGCCATGCACACGCTGATCGAGAGCCTCGACCCGCGTAATGCCACGCTTGAGCCTGAATACTATGGGGATGTCGACGCCCAAAAATACGCCGTTCGTAAACCTCTTATCTGGTTCTGGCAGATGTTCGATCGCTCGCCGATCGGGCTCAACCACTGGCTCGGCTTCCGTTTTCGATGCATGCTTGGCCGCCATATCTTCCGTCACCTGGGGAAGCACGTGAAAATCTTTCACAATGTCGAGTTCACCTACGGCTATAACCTCACGATCGAAGACAGCTGCACGATCCATAAGAACGTTATGCTCGATGACCGCGGCGAGATCATTTTGCATGAGGGAACGAGTGTCTCGGATTACGCGAACGTCTACTCGCATACGCACAACATCAACCATCAGGCCGACGTCACGAACAAAGTCACCGAGCTAGGACCTCACGCGCGTGTCACGTACCACGCTACGGTTCTCGCCGGCGCCAACATCGGCGAAAACTCCATGCTCGGAGCCTTTGGCCTTGCCACCAAACCGGTTCCGCCCAGCACTGTAGCCGTCGGGATTCCCGCGCAGGTCAAGGTTCGCAAAGACCCGTCTCTGCATCAACCGAATCGACCATAGGTAACTTATCTTTACGGTGTCATTACGCGAAATTCAGTAAACTGGGGGTGATATGCCCCTGAACGTCGTCGTCATCTTCTTTGAGATCGTTGTTTTGATTCTTGCCTTCAGCGTGCATGAGTGTGCCCACGCCTGGGCCGCCATGCGCCTTGGCGATTCCACCGCCATGATGCTTGGCCGCGTCACGCTGAATCCGTTGAAGCATCTCGATCCGGTTGGTTCTGTTTTGTTTCCGCTGATCTCGTTGGTCTACGGAGGGTTTCTCGTCGGTTGGGCCAAGCCTACCCCCGTGACTGCGCGCAATTTTAAGAACTACAAGCGCGACGACATCCTGGTCACGCTCGCCGGGCCTGCGAGCAACCTGCTTTCTGCTACGATCGCGCTCGTTCTGCTGATCGTGATTAAGCACATTCTCCCTGCCAATGACCAGTCGATCCTTACAGCGGTGGCGATTGCACAGCACGTTCCAGGCGTTGCGACCGAGGGCCTTCCGGCGCTCTTTCCCATCGCGCTTTTTCTTTACTTCGTGATCTTCATCAATCTGCTGCTCTTCGTCTTCAACCTGATCCCGCTGCCTCCGCTCGACGGCAGCCACATCCTGCGTCACTTCCTGCCGTACAAAGCCGCTCAGCTTTACGACCGGATGGGGATGTTCGCGCTCCTCCTTCTCTTTTTAGTTGGCGGCAGGTTTATCTCGGCGCTGTTCTTTCCGATCTACAACGTCTTCAACCACATTCTCTTCTCAGTGTAGCTACCAGTCGGTGAGGGTGCCGTCGAGTTTGCGCGCGATGGGAAGATAGGCGCGTTGGTACGGGTACTTCGCTGCTAGCTTTTCGTCGATTTCTACGCCGAGGCCTGGGGCATCGCCGGGATGCATGTAGCCGGCGTTGAAGGTGTAGCGGTGGGGGAAGACTTCGTCGGTGAGTTTGGAGTGATGCATGTGCTCCTGGATGCCGAAGTTGTGGATGGCGAGGCCGAGGTGGAGCGCGGCGGCCATGGTGACGGGAGAGACGTCGGTGGGGCCGTGGTAGCCGGTGCGGACGTTGTAGAGGGCGGCGAAGTCTGCGGTCTTTTTGGCGTGGGTGATGCCGCCGCCGTGGACGATGGTCATCCGGATGTAGTCAATCAATTGGTGGCGGATGAGGTCGTGCGCGTCCCAGATGGAGTTGAAGACCTCGCCTACGGCGATCGGGGTGGTGGTGTGTTTGCGGATGAGTTCGAAGCTTTCTTGTAGCTCGGCGGGGCAGGGGTCTTCGAGCCAGAAGAGATGATAGGGCTCGAGTGCTTTGCCGAGGCGTGCTGCTTCGATGGGCGTGAGGCGGTGGTGGACGTCGTGGAGGAGATGGATGTCGGGGCCGAGTTCGACGCGGAGTTTTTCGAAGAGGGTGGGGATGAAGTTGAGGTAGCGTTCGCTGGACCAGAGGCTTTCTGACGGTAGGCCCCCAACCGTATCCCGCTCGGCTGGTTCGTAAGGCTTGCCGGCTTTGGGGACTCCGTAGCTGCTGGCCACGCCGGGAACTCCGGCTTGTGCGCGGACGGCTAGGTAGCCTTCGTCCATGTGTCGGCGGACGGAGTCGAGGGCTTCGGCGATGTCAGCTCCGTTGGCGTGGGTGTAGACGAGGCAGCCCTGGCGGGACTGGCCGCCGAGGAGGTTGTAGACGGGGGTGTTGAGGGCCTTGCCCTTGATGTCCCAGAGGGCGACGTCGACGGCGGCGATGGCGGACATGGTGACGGGGCCGCGCCGCCAGTAGGCTCCGCGATACAGGTACTGCCAGATGTCTTCGGTTTGGAAGGGGTCGCGGCCGATGAGGCAGGGGAGGACGTGGTCTTGGAGGTAGGAGGCTACGGCTAGTTCGCGGCCGTTGAGCGTGGCGTCGCCGAGGCCGTAGATGCCTTCGTCGGTGTCGATGCGGAGGGTGACGAAGTTGCGGTCGGGGGAGCAGATGATGAGTTTGGCGGCGGTGATTTTCATTTTTTGGAGACTACGGTTCCTTTTTTGGAAGGGTTACGTCGATCGTGATCTCATTCGATTCAACGATGGGACTCTTTGGATCTCCATAGTCGAGAGGTCGCGTAAATTGCACAACATACCTCCCCGGTCTGCTTAGGGCGGGCAGCCCTTTCAGATCGGTGCGAAAGTCCTCTGCGGTGCTTCCGGGCTCAATCTCAGTGGAACCACTGGAACCATCTACAGGCCATGGCTTGCGGCTTAACTCCCTCCGATTTTCATCGCGGGCCACTACTGTGTAGGTTTCTCCCAACCAAACCCCGATTCTATGATTCGACACGTTCTTGAATACAGCGCGAATTGGAATCTGGTCGCCCACTGCGATTGTCTGCGGTCCGCTAATCATGAGGGTAATTGGAGGATGGTCAGCGGCACTTGATGATCTACAGAGAGATGACAGAATCAGGAGCGTAATAAGTATCCGAGACGATTGCAATTTCATACTGAACTCCTCAGATGACTTGGTAAATCCTCTTCATCAGTATCTGTAGATCTCATGTTGTCCCATTCGAATTAAAGAATCTCTTTATCTGCGGATTTCAATATAGTCGACAGGCGCCGGTTCAGTGTTGTCGGGGGTGCCGTGGAGGGTTAGGATGTCGCCGGGTTTCAGGGGGATGTAGGAGAAGGTGATGCGGGTGCTAGTGTCGCCGTTGGGTTGGTTTTCTGCGCGTGCGGGTGGGAGGGTGTCGCCGGCGATCCAGTTGCCGATTGGTTTTCCGTTGAGGTCGAGGGTGAAGTGGGATTTTCCGGACCAGTAGTCGAAGTACTGGACGGTGATGTTATAGGTGCCTGCGGGTTGGTTGAGTGTGGTGGTGAGGGTGCAGCCGGTGGGCTGGTTGCAGACTACGGCTTTGCTGTTGGAGGCGGTCTCCCAGGGTTTGACGTCGATGGTGGTGTAGCCTTCGGCGGTCATGTTCTCGGCTTCGATGCGGTTGGGGTAGTTGCCGACGCGGCCTTGTTGGTCGGGGATGTTGGATTCTTTTTCGAACCAGCGGGTGACGGCGTCGCGCCAGACGATGGCGTGTCCGGCCTGGTAGGTGAAGAGTTTGAGGGTTTCGTTGTAACGGTCGTCATCGATAAGGCCCTTGAGAGTTTGCCAGCGTGCGGGGTAGGTTTGTGCGGTGGCGGCACCTTCGTAGTGGGCGTCGTAGATGTGTTGGACGACTGTTTTTCCATCGTGCAGGATGTGAGTGTACGGAACGTGGTGCATGAAGAGGAGGAGGTCGTCGGGGCAGGTGTTGACGTCTTCGTAGACTTTGGCGAGTTCGGGCGGGTACTGGCCGATGTAGCCGGTGCCGGTGGCTACGGTGCGGTCCATGCCAATGCCGCGGGCGCTGCCTATTCCTTGTGTGTCGGCGCGGAACCACTGGCCCCAGCCGTTGCGCTCGGCCGACTCGATGCCAGGGCCGTAGTGGTAGCCGAGGATGTTTGTCAGAGTGCCGATGCCGAGGTTTCCGGTGTACTGCTCGTAGGTGTGCCAGGAGTGGCGCTGGAGCTCGTCGATGGTGGAGACGACGGTGGGGTTGTTGCCCCAGGTGAGGCGCGTCCAGGTGTCGAGGATCTGGCCGGTGGTGAGGTTGGGATTCCAGGCGAGTTTGCCGAAGCCGTAGAGGTTGGCCATAGCCATGGGGTGATGGAGCCAGTTGGTGTCGAGGCCGATGTTGGCTACTCCGACGAAGCCGCCTAGTGGTTGATGAAAGGATTTTCCTTCGACGATCTCTTTGACTGGCGTGCTTTCGTTGTTCGCGCGCATGTCGGTGTCGAGGGTGGTCTTCCACATGGGGACGAGGAAGACCATGTGACGCTGCTGGCCGAGGTACTCCTGCGTAATTTGCAGTTCGATGGCTTGGCTGGTGTGTTGCAGGGCGGCGAACAGTGGGGATGCGGGTTCGCGGACCTGGAAGTCGATGGGGCCGTTTTTAATTTGGATGACGACGTTCGATTCGAACTTGCCGTCGAGGGCGCGGAAGTTGTCGTAACCAGCGCGGGCGCGGTCGGCTTTTAGGTCGTTGTAGTCGAGGTGATTGTTGTAGACGAAGCCGCGGTAGAGGACGATGCCGCCGTGAGGTTCGAGGGCGCGGGCTACGGCGTTGGCGGCTTCGGCGGGAGTGCGGTGATATTGCGAGGGGCCTACGCGGCCTTCGGAGTCGGCTTTGATGACGAAGCCAGCGAAGTCGGGGATGGCGCGGTAGATCTCGTCGACTTTGGTCTTCCACCAGGCGATGACAGTAGGGTCGACGGGATCGAATGTGGGGAGATGGCCGACGACTTGTGGGCTGGAGAGATCGACGGAGAGCGATATGCGGACGCCCCAGGGACGGAGTTGGTCGGCGATGCGGGCGAACTCGAGGATCATCTCGGGTTCGAGGGTGCGGAGGTCGGAGTTGACGTTGTTGACGGTGATGCCGTTGATCCCAATGGAGGCTAACAATCGGCCGTAGTCGTGGACGCGGGTGAGATCTTCGCGGACGTGGCCATTGTCGAAGAAGATGCTGCGGCCCGCATAGCCGCGCTCGATGGTGCCGTCGAGGTTGTCCCACTGGTTGACCCAGCGGATTGGGGATGAGGGCGATTCGGTGGTGGGTTTTGTGGGGAGAGGTTGTTGGCTGGCGACCAGTTCGAGCAGGTGGAAGGCTCCGTAGAGCTCTCCGCGTGTGTCGGCACTGAGAATTATGTAACGGTGTGAGTTACCTTCTATTTTTTCGCCGAGGGTGTAGGACTCTGGTGGCAGTTTATCTCCGGAGAGAGTGAAAGCTTGATTCAGGGTAGAGAGATTGGCGAGGATGATGGCGCTGGTGCTGTCTGAGGTTTCGTGCGAGATGGTGAAGGTGCGGCCGAGCATGGAGGTTAGGCCGCGCTGCAGTTCGCTGGCGGCTGCTTGTTCGGTGGGGGAGTTGCCAAGGACGACGATTTTGCTGGGGAGGTTGGTGTAGCGGGCTGCGTCGGTGATGGGGGCATAGCGGAGCCAGCCTTCGGCTCCGGTTTCAGTGTGCGCGAAGGGGATTGCCGCACACAAAAACGAGGCCAAAAGGCAGGCTGCACTACGACGATTCATTAGCGTGGAAGCTCTTGCGAGCCCTGGATGGTGAAGGTTGTGGTCTGGGTGTTGGTGGTCTCGGTGGGTTGGGCGCTGCCTACGGCGATGGAGTAGCTGCCAGCGGTGACGGCGCGGACGCCTTTGTCATTGACCTGCGAGAGTGTGCGTGGGTCGAGGGTGAAGGTGACGTGCTTCGTTTCGCCAGGTGCGAGTTGAACGCGGGCGAAGCCGTCGAGGGCAAGGTTGGGGGAGACGTTGGTGTGAGGAGGCGTGAGGTAGAGTTCTGCTACTTCTTCGCCAGCGCGCTTGCCGGTGTTTTTAACGTCGGCTTCGACGGTGAGTGTATCGCCGGCGTGAAGGTTGGTGGTGGAGAGCTTGAGATTGGAATACGCGAAGGTGGTGTAGCTGAGGCCGTAACCGAATCCGTAGAGAGGCTTTCCCTTGAAGTAGCGGTAGGTGCGCGCGGCCATGGCGTAGTCTTCGAACGCAGGGAGCTGGTCGAGGCCGGTGTAGAAGGTGACGGGCAGGCGTCCGGCGGGGTTATTCGCTCCCGCGAGGGTTTCAGCGATAGCTTGTGCGCCGCCGTCGCCGGGGTACCAGGCTTCGAGGATCGCTCCGGCGTTTTGCTGCGCCCAGTTGACGGCGAGGGCAGAGCCGTTCATGAGGATGACAACGATGGGTTTGCCGGTGGCCTTGGCGGCCTGGAGGAGCTGCTGCTGCGCGGCGGGTAGCGTGATGTCGGTGCGATCGCCGCCGGAGAAACCGGGGATATGGACGGGCATCTCTTCGCCTTCGAGATTGGGCGAGAGGCCGACGAAGGCCAAAACGATGTCGGATTGCTTGATGATGCCGAGGGCCTGGTTGCGGAGGGGTTCGACGGGCGCAGTCCATTGAAGCGAGAGGCCGGCGCCGAAGAGGCGGGCGCGGTGAGCGTAAGTGACCTCAAAGGCGTGCGGCTTCGTGTCGTCGAAGTGAAGCTTAACGGCGGTGGTCGTCGATCCGTGCTCGGCCTTGTCTTCGCTGACCTGAAAGGCAAGCATGTCTTTGCCGTCGAAGCGGATGGTGTAGTGCTCGGAGTTGTTGCAGGGGTAGCAGTGAGCGAGCATGCCGGTGACTTCAATATCGCCGGGTGCAGGGGCCTGGAGGGTGCCGGTCCACCGGACGGAGAAAGCCTTGGCATCAAGTTTGGCGGGGTCGGGCGAGGTGGAGTTCCAATCGAAGTCGATCTGTTTGTCGGTGCGGACAAAGGCAGGCGGGCCGGTAAGCGTGTCGTTGTTGAAGTACTCGGCCTTGAGGCCTTCTTCGTTTGAGCCTTGCGCGGTTCGGAACTGCGTGCGGGGGACGACGATCGATGTGTTTTCGGCGTAAGGCGAGCCTTGCGCGTAGAGGATTTTGGCGTTGGGGAACTGCTTGATGATGCCGTCGACAGGGAGCATGGGATCTTTGGGGACGGCGTTGTAGTTGCCTTCGATGGCGGAGAGTTCGGCGGCGTTGGGGCCGATGACGGCTATCGTTTTAATCTTTGCGGGTGACAGGGGAAGGATATTGTTGCTGTTCTTGAGCAGGACCATGGACTCGCGCGCAGTCTTGAGGGCGAGGGCTGCGTGCGCCGGCGAGCCGACCTCGGAGAACGGAACTTTGGACCAGAGCATTTTTTCTGGTGGGTCAAAGAGGCCGAGCTTGAAGCGTGCGAGGTAAAGACGCTTGAGGGAGACGTCGAGCTGCGCTTCGGTGATGAGGCCTTTCTTGACAGCGTCAGTGAGAGCGAGATAGGTGCGGCCGCAATTGGTGTCGGTGCCGGCTTCGATTCCAGCTACGGCAGCGGAGTCCTTGTCGGGCGAGGTGTGATGGGCGTTCGATTCGAAGAAGTCGTCGACGGCGCCGCAGTCGGAGGTGACGAAGCCCTGGAAGTTCCAGTCGCCGCGAAGGATGGTCTGGAGGAGCATCTTGTTGGCGCAGGCGGGGTAGTTATCGATGGCGTTGTAGGCGCACATGATGGAATACGCCTTGGCTTCGGTGATGGTGGCGCGGAAGGCGGGAAGGTAGGTGTCCCAGAGGTCGTGCGGGGTGGGATCGATATTCGCGGAGTGGCGCGTGGACTCAGGGCCGCTGTGGACGGCGTAGTGTTTAGGAGTGGCGATGGTGCGGAAGTAGTTGGGGTCGTCGCCCTGGAGACCTTTGACGAAGGCTACGCCGAGACGGCTGGTGAGGAAGGGATCTTCGCCGTAAGTCTCCTGGCCGCGTCCCCAGCGTGGATCGCGGAAGATGTTGATGTTGGGCGACCAGATGGTAAGCCCGTAGTAGATGGAGTGGACGTCGTGGCGAACGGCCTCGTTGTACTTGGCGCGGGCCTCGGTGGAGATGACTGTGGAGATCTGGTTGATGAGGGGCGCGTCCCAGGTGGCAGCCATGCCGATCGCTTGCGGGAACATCGTGGCGTAGCCGGAACGGGCGATCCCGTGGAGGCCCTCACTCCAGTAGTCGTACGCGGGAACGTTGAGGCGCGGGATCGCGGGGGTCGTGTTGATGAGCTGCGCGACCTTTTCGTCGAGGGTCATGCGGGAGACGAGGTCGTCGACACGTTGTTGGGTGGGAACCGAGGGGTCGAGATAGGGCAGCGGTTTTTGCGATTGAGCCGAGCTGGAGGATAGGATGCCAAACGCGAGAAGAAGAGCAGCAAGTCGTTGAAGCTGCATGGTAAGTGAATCCTCCGGGCACTGCGGTATTAGGTTGGAAAGAAGGCGGGCTACGAGGTTTGTTCGGGTCAACCGGCTTCCTGTCATTTTCTACGTGTCGCGAACTTTATCGAACCCAAAAGAGCAATGTCAAGCTGGATGGATGGTCCGGCTGATTAAGCAACGGCGTCCTGGCGGTCCGTTCATTTTCTGGCGGCTGCGCTGCGGCGGCTTCGCTTGCCCGAGGCCGCCAGATGAGTGGAGGTGTGATAACCGGAGTGTCGTTGGAGGACGACGGCGGCTGCGCCACGCAAACGCGAGAGCTCGCCATCTTTGGTAATGCCAAGGTCTGGAGGCGTGCCCGCGAGCATCGTACCGGTCATTTCTTTTTGAATGATGGGACCGAAGCGAGCCCAGGAGGTGGTGAGGTCGCCTGTAATGAGGACAACCTCCGGTGCAAGGGATGCGGTGACGAGACGGAGGCCGCGACCGAGATACGTTGACTGGCGAGTGACGGCAGCGATTGCGGTGACATCGCCCTCTTCGGTGAGGCGCAGGAGGTCGTGAATGGTGAGAGGGCGGCTTTCTGGAGCGAGTTCTGCATAGTAGCGCAGAGCGGCTGTGGACGAGGCGAAGACCTCCCAGCAACCGCGTTGACCGCAGCCGCAGACGGGGCCTGTAGGGTCGATGGGACTATGGCCGAACTCGCCGGCCAGGCCGCTGCGGCTGGTGATGATCTGGCCATTGGCGAGGATAGCGCCGCCGATGCCTTCGGAGACGGTGATGAGCACGGCGTTGCGGATGCCGTCGAGGCGGCCGGACCAGAGTTCAGACAGAAGGCAGGCATTGGCGGCGTTGGCGAGTTCGACCTGGAGCTGCATCTGCTCCTCGATAGCGCCTTTGATGTCGTAGTCGGACCATTTGAGGTTGGGTGCGAGGATGAGGCGCTGAGTTTCCGGGTCGACGCGGCCAGGCATGCTGATCCCGATGCCCTCAAAGGAACGATCGCTGTGGGCGGCCTGCATGGATTGCATGCATTGAACGATCTTGGTGACGGAGCGCGCCGGTTCGGAGACAAGGGGCACGGCCTCGCGCGCGAGGAAGCGTCCGTTGAGATCGACAAGAGCAACGATCGCCTGGTGAGGCCGAACATCGGCGACGAGAATCACCATAGCGTCGTTGAGCGAGAGCAGGGTGGACGGGCGCCCGCGTGGACGACGGGCCATTGCGCCTTCGGAGACCCATTTTTCGCTGATCAACTGCTCGACGATGGCTGAGATGGTACTTGGCTGGAGTCCGGAAGAGCGGGCGAGATCGGCGCGGGCTACGGGTTGTTGGGAACGGATGATCTCGAGAACGATGTCGCGGTTGATATCACGAGCGTTTTCGCTCGATGCAAGTTCGACGTAGGCAAGATCGATGCGTTTAATGCCGCGAGTTCCGTTCTTCGAACGCTGATTTGACTTCATAACTATTGATTGACTCCGCTGGCGAGAAGTCCGCCGTCGACTGCAATGATCTGCCCGGTTGTAAAGGTGCTTTCGTCGGAGGCGAGAAAGACGGCGGCGCCTGCAACTTCGTCAACAGCGCCAAAGCGTGCCATGGGAGTTCTCATGATAAGCTCTCTGCCGCGCGGAGAGTCGAGCAGCTCACGGTTGAGGTCGGTGGGAAAGATGCCGGGTGCGATGGCGTTGACGCAGACACCGTACGGGGCCCATTCCACAGCGAGAGACCGCGTGAGTGCGCCAACGGCTGCCTTGCTCGCGCCGTAAGCGGCAACCTCGTGAAAGGCGACAAAGGTTGAGAGGGATGCGACGTTGATGATCCTTCCTTTTCCCTGTTTGAGCATGGTCTTGCCGAAGATCTGGCAGGTCCTGAGGGTTCCGTTGAGATTGACATCCATTATGCTTTGCCACAACTCTTCCGAACAATTCAGAGTAGGTACGCGCCTGGTTATGCCTGCGGAGTTGACCAGAATGTCGATGCGGCCGAAGTGGGAGAGGACCGAATCGTGAAGCTGTTGCAGGGAGTCGCGATCGAGAACGTCGGACGCAACGCGGAGCGTCTTTCGACCGCATGCCTCCAGTTCCTTGGCGACGGCCTCGACGGCTTCCTTTGATCGGGAGGAGGCGATGACGTCGGCGCCCGTCGCTGCGAGTCCGATGCTAATAGCTTTTCCGATGCCCGAGGTTCCACCGATGACAACGGCGCATTTTCCAGCAAGACTAAACATAAGTACCGATGGCCTTCCGAACTTCTCTAGGGGTTCTTCTTAAGCCATTAGGACTTTTACTACAATTAAATCAAACTGTCACGAAGCTCAAACATTCAAGCGCGATTCCTGAGTTAGCCGTGTTCTATATACTGTTTATTATCAAATGTTTATCGACAAGAAACGATTTTAGATTTGCGAGGTTCAGTTCCTCTTCTCATGCAGTCTACTTGTTTGATTGACTCATTTTATTCAGAGGCAAAAGAAAGAGATGAGAGGGTCGGGGAAGATCGCAGAATCGGTGAGTTTGGGTATCGCAAATCCACTTCCTCGAATCTATCCCTTGATCCACGTCCCGTTGATCGACCGCCAGGTGCCGGGGTTTGCGATGGTGTCTTGAAGGATTGAGGGGAGACGCTTCTGACGGACTGCATCGTAGCAATCGAGTCTGGCGAAGCGCTTCATTGCAGCCGGGATACCTACAGAGGTTACGCCGGGATTTGCAGTGGAGGGATAGGGGCCACCGTGATTCATAGCCGGGCTGACGGCGACGCCAGTGGGCATCTTATCGTTGAGGAGGCGGCCAACTTTTTGCCGAAGGATCGGCGCGATGGAGTTGTACAGTGCATCGTCGACACCCGATTTATCGGAATAGATGCTGCCGGTCAGGTTGCCTTCGAGCAGAGACAGGATGGACTGCAGCTCTGCTTCGGTGTCAATGACAACCGCGAGAGTGGCATTGCCGAAGATCTCACGCTGAAGGTCATGAGGTGCGGCGAGGAACTGAGCGGCACTGGCTCGTAGCAGAGTGTTAGCGAAGCGATAGCCTTTACCGGGCGCGCTCTCTCCGCCGGTAACGAGTTGAGCGCCCGCTGCGGTGAGCGCCTGAACCCCCTGATGCAGTTGTTTTTGGCCTGCAGCAGAGAGAAGAGGTTGGGCGGGGCGCGCGTTGAAAGATTTCGCGATTTGTTCGAGGAAAGCTTCGGTTTGAGGAGTTTTGAAGACGAGGATGAGGTTGGGACTGGTGCAGAATTGACCAGAGCCTGCGAGACAGCTGTCGACTAACTCCTGTGCGAGTTGCTCAGAGCGTTCGGCGAGAGCGCCGCGCAGGAAGATGACGGGATTGATACTCGACATCTCCAGGTAGATGGGAATACCCGAGTCTTCGGCGGCGCGTTTGAGATGGAGACCCGCGTTGCGGCTGCCCGTAAAGCCAACGGCGCCGACGCGCGGATCACCGACAAGTTTGAGGCCGGTTTCGTTGCTGACGTTGTAGATCATCTGAACGGTTGCCGGCGGGAGGTTCGTTGCTTCGACGGCCCGGAGGGCTTGTTCAGCGAGAAGGCGAGTCGTATTGGGGTGGAGAGGATGAGCCTTTGCGATCACCGGATTGCCGGCAGCGATAGCAGCGGCGAAGTCTCCTCCACTGACGCCATTGAAGGCAAAGGGAAAGTTGTTTGGTCCGAAGACGATGACTGGGCCGATGGGGGCGAAGCAGGAGCGGATGTTTTTTTCGAGATCGAGCGTAGCGTTGCGCCAGGATTCTTCGCGCGCGGCGGCGGCAGCCTGGCGGAGTTGGTTCGTCGTGCGAGGGAGTTCGACGTCCTTGAGACGCGGTGTCACGGGAAGCGCGGTCTCTTCCGCTGCGGCCGCGACGATGGCGGGGGCTGCGGCTTCGATGTTGCCTGCGTAGGCCTCAAGGAAGCCGGCGATCTTCGATGGATCGATGGTGCGAAGTTCGTCCGCCGCTTTTGTCGCCGCAGTGAGAGCGAGGTCGCAATCAGGCCAGCGGCTGATAGGGAAGGCCACGGGCAGGGTGTTTCCTGTGGCTGGATTCTCAGCGTGGAATGTTCCTTCAGCGTCGGCGGTGCGCCATTCGCCGTCGATCAATACATGAGCTGCATCCATTCGTGATTCCCTTTCCAGAGTTCTTTTAAAGTGAGTGACTATTCCACGATGTTTTTCAGCGTACCGATTCCCTCGATGGCGATGCGGATCTCATCTTTGCTGCACAGTGTGAAGGAGTCCGGGGGAACAATGCCAGTGCCGGTGAGCAGAAAACATCCGAAAGGAAAGCTATGGTCGCGGAAGAGATATTCGACGAGTGTTGCGGGGTTGCGTTTCAGCTCAGCCAATGTGGTGGTTCCGGAAAACATCAACCGTTCCGATCTTAGAATATGGAGGCTGATCTGAGTTGTGGCGGGCATGGGCTCTTTGCGGATGAGGATGCCAGGCCCGACAGCGCAGCTACGATCATAGACCTTGGCTTGAGGGAGATAGAGCGGGTTAGCGCCTTCAATGTCGCGGGAGCTCATGTCGTTGCCAATGGTGTAGCCGATAATCTCGGCACGGGAATTGATAAGGAGAGTGAGCTCGGGCTCGGGGACGGACCACGTGGCATCGCGACGGATTTTGACGAGACTGTCGGGGCCTGCGACTTTATGGGCGACTGCTTTGAAGAAGAGCTCAGGGCGCTCGGCGCTGTAGACGCGGTCGTAGAAGTCGCCGCCACCTGCATCTTTGGATTCGGCGATGCGGGCGCGGCGGCTGCTGTAGTAGGTGACGCCCGCGGCCCAGACCTCCTGGTTGCCGATGGGGGCGAGGAGGGGAACGTGCAAAAGGTGATCGGCGGGTGGAGTATCAGCGATAGCGGCCATGAGGTGGAGCTGAAGATCATGATGAGCGATCAGAGTGTCCAGCGAGGTTTCTTGCAGACGATAGGCATGGTCTTCGTGATGAAGGAAGAGTGCTTCTGCGGTGCGGTAGAGAATCAAGGCTTAAACCTTCCTGATGGAATGGATGTGGTGAAGGGTGCGGTGGATTCGAGTAGCTCCTGCCCACGTTGGAGTTGAGCGGTGATGGCGTCGACATCGTAGACGCACCCTCCCCAGATGCCTCCGCTGGCCTGAACGAGCGCTGCCCAGAGGCGGGTGTCGTCGGGGAGTTCGGGATGTGGTTTGAGGTCTGTACGTGGTGAGCGTTGTGCGAGGAGTTGCGCTGCTGCTTCGGGAGAGAGAGATCGAGTCGAGGTGCCAGCCAGGTTGACAGTACCGGTTAGATTGTTGCGATCGATGATGATTTCGATGCGGTCGCCGTCTTGAAGCTTGCCTATTGCGCCGCCGGCGAGCGCTTCAGGTGAGATGTGTCCGATGCAGGCGCCAGTGGAGACGCCGCTGAACCGCGCATCGGTGACGACGGCGACGTGTTTGCCGAAGGGCAACGCCTTGAGCGCAGCAGTGATCTGATAAATCTCCTGCATGCCGGCGCCAGCAGGGCCGCAGCAGATCAGGACCATGACATCGTTTTCGATGATCTGGCCGGTTTTAATTGCATGGATTGCGGCGGCTTCTGTGGTGAAGATCTTTGCCGGACCGAGGTGATGATATCTTCCGTCGGCGTCCATAAGTGTTGGGTCGATGGCTGTGCTCTTGATGACAGACCCTTCGGGGGCGAGGTTGCCGATGGGAAAACAGACGGTCGAAGCGAGGCCGCGAGAGCGAGCACGGTCGGGGGACATGATGACGTTGTCAGGATCGATGCCGTCCTGGTCGAGGAGATTTTTCCGCAGGGTTTGGCGGCGCTCGCTCTGCTCCCACCAATCGAGCGTAGTGGAGAGGGTTTCCCCGGTGACGGTCTTTGCGGTGGTGTCGAGCAGTCCGGCTCGGCGTAAGTGCAGCATGACCTCGGGAGTGCCGCCAGCGAGGAAGACCTGCACTGTGGCGTAGTTGGCAGGGCCGTTGGGGAGAGCATCGACGAGGCGCGGAACCTGGCGGTTGACATGAGCCCAGTCTCCCGACGTAGGACGGCGAAGCTTTGCGGCGTGCGCAATGGCGGGAACATGCAGGAGAAGGTTTGTCGATCCTCCGAAGGCTGCGTGGACGACCATGGCGTTATTGATGGAGGCATCGGTAAGAACGTCGGCGGTTCCCATATTGAGTTGGCGCATGCGAAGGATGGCGCGGGCTGAGCGGCGGGCGGCGTCGAGCCAAATGGGTTGGCCGGACGGGCCGAGCGCGGAATGGGGAAGGGCGAGACCAAGGGCTTCGGCGATGACCTGCGAGGTTGCGGCCGTGCCGAGGAACTGACACCCTCCGCCGGGAGTGGCGCATGCTCGACAGCCAATCTCGGCGGCGTATTCGAGGGTGATCTGATGTTGCGCAAAGCGGGCGCCGATGGTCTGGACCCTGCCGGCGTCTTCACCGTCTTCCGGAAGTAGCGTGACGCCGCCCGGAATGAGGACGCTAGGCAACGGGCCGGAAGAAGCGAGAGCCATCATCATTGCGGGGAGGCCTTTGTCGCACGTCGCTACGCCAACAACGCCGGTGCGGGTTGGGAGGGAACGCATGAGGCGGCGAAGGACGATGGCAGCGTCGTTGCGATAGGGCAGGGAGTCGAGCATGCCAGTGGTGCCCTGGGTCCGGCCGTCGCAGGGGTCGGTGCAGGCTCCGGCGAACGGAACCGCGTGCAGCGCTTTCAGTTCACGTGCGGCTTCGGCTACGAGTGAACCGACCTCCCAGTGACCGGTGTGGAATCCGAGCGCGATTGGCGTGCCGTCTTCGCCGCGAAGGCCGCCGTGGGTGCTGAGGATGAGGACTTCGGGGCCAAGAAGGCGCGTGGGGTCCCAACCCATGCCGACGTTCTGGCTCAGGCCGAAGAGGTTGCCGGAGGGTTGCGTGAGTAGCATCTCGGGCGTGATCGGGAGAAAGCCGGACGGTCCGCGAGCGTGCGTCGCGACGGCGGAGAGCTTGAAGTCGTCGGTTTCGAGTACGGAGGTGAGGGAGATTTCCGGAATGTCGGCGCTCCTGATTAATGGGTGAAGTTAGATTGGCTCTACGGGGTCGGGGAGAGTGGCTAGAGTGTCGTTAGACGGACCGCGCAGGCAGAGAATGATAATGCCTGAGACGAAGACCGCGATAGCCATGAGAAGGAAACTGGCGCGGTAGCTCCCTGTGTAGGCCTGAAGCATCCCGACGAAATACGTTCCTACGAAGGCGCCGAGGGCGCCGCAACTGTTGACCAGTGCGGTGACCTGGCCAGAGACGTTTTTGGGCAGCATCTCCGGCATGATTGCGAAGAAGGGGCCATACGGGGCGTACATGCAACTCCCGGCGACGATCAAAAATCCGTAGGCCCACCAGAAGGTATTGGTCACGGTGAAAAACGAGCCAGACAACGCGATACCCGCCAGGATGAGAAAAGGCCAGACGAAGCGACGGCGACGGAAGCTGCGATCGGAGTAGTAAGCGACGAACAACATAACAATGATCGCGACGAAGTACGGAATTGCGCTGAGAAGACCGACGATCTCAATACCGTTGCTTGCTCCCTTTTGGATAATGGTCGGAAGCCAGAGGACGAACCCATAGACGCCGAGGCTCCAACAGAAATATTGAATGCAGAGCAGGATTACGTTTGGATTGCGGAGCGTTGATTTGAAGTTGGCGACCTGAGGGAGAAGCCACTGCTCGCGTTCGAGCTGCTCATTGAGTTGAGTGCTGGCGGCGGGACTCATCCATGAGACGTCCTGTGGTCGATCGCGAACAAGATACAGCCAGGCGAAGGCCCATAAGACTGCAGGAAGGCCTTCGAGGACGAAGGTCATCTGCCAGCCAAAGCTTCGAATGAGGTAGCCGGTAACGGCAGACATCCAGAGTACGGTGACGGGGTTCCCGAGGAGGAGGATAGTGTTGGTGCGGGAGCGTTCGGAACGAGTGAACCAGTTGGTGAGGAGGATCAGCATGGCCGGAAAGACGAAGCTTTCGGCTACTCCCAGGAGAGTTCTGTCGAGTGCGAGGAGCCAGAAGTTGCGGATGACTCCGGTGAGCGAGGCGAGGATTCCCCAGGCGATAAGGGCGAAAAAGATGAGGATGCGAGTGCTGCTGCGTTTTGCGTAGACTACGCCAGGGATTTGGAAGAGAAAGTATCCGAAAAAGAAAAGAGCGGCGAGGAGCGCTGAACGGGAGCTGCTGATGTGAAGAGTTTGGGCGAGGCCCGCTGCGGCTCCAAAACCGAAGTTGGCGCGATCCACGTAGGCAAGGCTGTAGGTTACGAAGACGGCGGGAAGAATGATGAGCCATCGCTTGCGCATATCGGATTGCATGTCGGCCGTGGGATTTATGGAATCGCCGGCCGGACGCTGCAGGATCGTCTTCATGGTGTGATGATGATAAGTGCTGCGCGGCGGTTGCGGCGATGATGTCCCGGAGTTTGAGAAAGGAAGTAGCCTCCCAATATTTAACGAGCGTGCACGGCAGAACTTCCGGTGTGAGAATGGACATCGAGAAAGACGGGTAAGGAGATGGCCGATGCGATCCATGAACGTGCTGCAGGGCGGGGTGTTGCTGATTGTGCTGATTCAGAGTCTTTCTATTGTGGATGCGGGTGCTCGCAAGATGACAGGAACCAAGAGCGCGTTTGTCGCGGTTGTTGGGGATGAGAACTTCTCTCCGGTGAAGATAGATCGTCAGGATGCGGGGATGGATGCGATTGTTCCTGCAGATGCGATGCTCGAGCGGGTCGCTACTGGGTTTACGTGGGTTGAGGGGCCAGTGTGGATTCCTGCGGGGTATCTTCTGTTCGCGGAGATTACCAGCAACAGCATCCGCAAAGTGACGCCGGATGGCACGGTGAGTATCTTCATGCAGCCCAGTGGATATAAGGGTTCTGCCCCTTACGGCGGCAAGGAGCCCGGATCAAATGGCATGACACTGGATGCGAAAGGGCGTCTGACGGTGGCTGGGCATGCACAGCGCGATGTCTGGAGGCTCGAGTCACTTGATGCAGGAGCGCAGGTGACGGTGCTGGCTGACTCTTATCAAGGGAAGAAGCTGAATAGTCCGAATGATCTGGTTTATAAGTCGGACGGCTCGCTGTACTTTACCGATCCGCCTTATGGATTGCCTACGCAGGGGGACAACGATCCGATCAAAGAGCTTGCGTTTAGCGGCGTTTATCGCATCCCCAACGCATTGAATCAAAAGCCTGGAGCACCTCCTGCACGCGATCAGTTGCAGTTGGCGGCGAAGGATTTGCCGAGGCCGAATGGGATCGCGTTTTCGCCGGATGAGAAGTATCTCTACGTCGATAACTCCGGGCCTAAGAAGGTGTGGATGCGGTATCGGGTTGAGAAAAATGGGTCGCTGAGCAATGGGAAGGTTTTTTATGATGCGACTTCCGATACTCGTCCGGGCGGCCCAGATGGGATGAAGGTGGATCGCCTTGGGAATGTGTACAGTACAGGACCCGGTGGCATATGGGTGTTCTCGCCCGCAGGGAAGGTGTTGGGAGTGATTTTGATGCCGGAAAGGACGGCGAACCTAAACTGGGCTGGGCCGGATCGCAAGACCCTTTACATTACGGCCAGCAGCAGTGTGTACCGCGTGCGGTTGAAGGTGCCCGGGATTTAGTTTGCGAAATAAATCTCAAAAAGTTGGCGTATTTTTCGCAGTCGAACAGTGTCCATATAAGAACCACATTATGACCACGAAAATGCACCTAATCACCACATAAAAACCACAATTTTACCCCTGTGGAAATCGCAAATCCCCCTGCAAAATTGCACCTTTCGCCACGCCAAAAAAAGATGCTGGTTAGGTTTCGATATAGGGGTAGCGTTGGGGTCGGGAGAGCCTGGCGTTGGCCTCGTCGTCGTTTTGGAAGCGCTCGAGGATCGGATCCCAGTGAAGGTGGCGCGGGAGCTTCATGGCGATGTGGTGGAGGAGGCAGGTGGAGCAGGCGCGGTGGCCTAGCTCGACTGGAGCGGTTGGGGGTTTGCGGGTATGGATGCACTCGATCCAGTTGGCGTGTTGCTCGGCGGCGGTGTAGAGGTGAATCTCGTCGGGGCCGATAACGGAGTCGAGGATTTTGGGGTCGCTCGCCATGAGAGGTTCGATCTTTACGGGTGCGGCGCCGTTTGAGGTTGGGGTGGTCATTTCGTCGCGGGTGACGAAGATCCAGCCTTTGGTGCCAATCCACTTGATGCCGTTGGGGAAGTCGCCGGAGATGTCCATGGTCATGCCGTTGGCGTAGCGGGCGTGGGTGAGGAACTTGCCGTGGACGTCCCAGAGGCCGTGGGTGGGGAACTCAGCGGTGCCCCAGATCTCGACGGGGCCGGTGTACTCGGTGTTCATGCCCCAGTGGGCGGTGTCGACATGGTGCGCGCCCCAGCCGGTGATCATGCCGGCGCCGAATTGTTCCATGCGGAGCCAGCCGGGGCGGCTGAAGTCGTTGAGCGGCATGACGCGGTCGAGGGTGTAGTAGACGTCGGGGGTGGAACCGAGCCATGCGTCGTACTCGAAGCCTGCGGGGACGGGCATGGGCGTGGTGTCGCCGCCTGCGGGGTCGCCGGGGAGTCCGATCTCAACGTGCTGGACCTCGCCGATGCGGCCGTTGCGGACAAGCTCGCAGGCGCGGTGGAACTGCTTCCAACTGCGCTGCTGGCTGCCGATCTGGAGGATGCGGCCGGTGGACTGTACGACGTCGGAGAGGTAGCGGCCTTCGGCGATAGTGAGGGAGGCGGGCTTTTGCAGGTAGACGTCTTTGCCTGCGCGGACTGCGTCTGCTCCTACGCGAGCGTGCTGGTGATCGGGTGTGGAGATGACGACGGCGTCGATGTCTTTATTGGCGAGGAGGTCGTGGTAATTGGCGTAGCCGAGGGTGCCGTCGTAAGGCTTGCCGTTTTTCTTAGTGTAGAAGTCGTTGACGTATTGTTTGCCCTGGACGACGCGGTCGGCGGAGAGGTCGCAGACGGCGCCGATGCGTGCGGTGTCGACCTTGAGAATCGCGGGCATGTCGTGGACGCGGGAGATGCGGCCTACTCCGATGGCGCCGATGTTGATCTGTTTGCTTGGGGCGAATTGGCCCAGGACGCGGGATGGAACGATGGTGGCGAAGCTGGCTGTCGCGACGGTGGTTGCGGCGCTTTTGAGGAATTTTCGGCGGGAGATACGGTTCATGGGGTGCTCCGTATATTCACTCAGGGGCTAAAGCCTGCTTATTTCAGAGGTAGTCGGCGCGGCTAAAGCCGCACCCTTTTCAAAACAACATCGAAACTTTGAGGCCAAGCGGCGCTGCTTCAAAACGAAAAATTCCGCGATCGATCTAGCTTTCAAGATGGACCAGTTTTGCGTTCTTTTGCGCTTTGATGACTAGTTCGGCGGCGAGGAGGCACTGGGTCTGGTCCTGCGCGGTGTGGGTGCGGTTGATGATGTCGGCTACGAACTGCGGGCCAAAGGGCAGGGTGAGGTTGTTGCAGTCGATGTAGCGGGCCTGGTTTTTGTCGACAATGAAGAGGTTGTTGCCTTGTTTGCTGACGGCGACGTTGGTGTATTTGCGGAGCTCGATGTATCCGTCGGTGCCGAGGATGAAGAGTCGGCCGTCGCCCCAGGTGCCCAGGCCGTCGGGGGTGAACCAGTCGAGGCGGACGTAGCCAAGGCCGCGGTTGCCACGGAGGACCATGTCGCCGAAGTCCTGGAACTGCGGCTTATCGTGATGGCGCACGTTGGCGATCTGCGACTCGACGACTTCAGCTTCGGTGGAGCCGGTGTAGTAGAGAAACTGATCGACCTGATGGGAACCGATGTCGCAGAGGATACCGCCGTACTGGATGGGATTCCAGAACCAGTCGGGGCGTCCGGAGCCCCCGCCTGCGTCGCCTGCGCTCTGGAAGATCTGGTGGGGTGCGATATTGATGGTCTGGATGATTTTGCCGATGGCTCCGGCCTGTACGAGATCCCCTGCTTTGACCGCGGCTTTTACTTCGAGGCGCTCGCTGTACATAATGGCGTAGATTTTTTTTGTTTCGGCGATGGTCTTGCGGATGGCGGCGAGGTCTTCGAGGGTGGTGACGCCGGGTTTGTCGCTGAGGAAGTCTTTGCCTTGTTTCATGGCGCGGATGCCGATGCCGGCGCGTTCGTTGGCGATCTGGGAGCTGAGGACGAGCTGGATGGTGGGATCGTCGATTATTTCGTCCTGGGTGGCGACGATTTTGACATCGGGAAAGCGTTTTTTGAATGCAGCGAGTTTGTCAGGTTCGCCTCCCCAGGCTGCGACGAGAATTCCTCCGCCGCGTTGCATGGCTCCGATCATGCCGCTGATGTGGTCGTGGCTCATGCCGCAGACAGCAAATTTGATGGAGTACTTGGGCTTGGCGTCGGCGGCCTGGCTGGGTTCGGCGACTTCGTGGACAATATGGTCTTCGCCGGAGTGGAGACCGAATGCCGCTTCGGGCACGGCAGCAAACATTCCTGCCGAACTCATTGTTTTGAGAAACGAACGGCGGTTGAAACCCTCATTGTGCATCTGTTTCCGCTCCCTGTTGGTTGGAGTGCATGTACCTGTTTGTCGGGACGCCGGAAGCGGTTCAAAAGAATCGGTTCCGAAGCATTGTTTGCGCCTATTTTATTTCCCTGCCGACAATTTGATCACCAACAATCTAATCAAACGGCACAGATGTGGCAACTCCTGCTTGGAGGATTAATGCGAACTTCGACAGAATTACCGCTCGCGGCATAGTTTGGGTGGGTCAGCACATTTGTTTTCTGAGGCTTAAAGGACAAAACTCAAACGGGCAGCAGGGATCGGCTACCCGTTTGAGTTGGTCTAAAGAAGGGCTCAGTTTCCAGCGGGTGGCTGAGGCTTTGTTTCTTTTTTTCCTGCGTCGAGGTGGTCCCAGTTGAGGATCGTGTTGAAGCCGAGGGCGTAGGTTCCCTGGGTCTGCCAACGCCAGAAAGGCCGTAAGGCAAACATGACCACGTGTCCCTGGCCGAGCGGTTGATCGATCGCGAGCGCGTGATTGGTGATGGTTTGGCCGCCTGCCAGTTCTCCGGAGAGCAGAATTTCATCTGCCTTTGCGGGGAACTGCATGACGACTCGGGGCGCGGCGGACGTGTCTTCGGTGACGCCGAACTGTCTGAGGGCCTGCCGAGTTGCGGCAGCGTCGCTTATCTGCGAGGGCAGACCTTTCGGCTCTGCCGTGCTGTCGTCAGAGTCGTAGGGTGACAGCGTGATGGGAACGGCATTCGGGGTAATGTCGGCTCCGACACCGGGAACTGCAGCTTGTTGGCGGAGGCCCCCGCCGCGCGTGTTAAGGACGGGGTCCTGGCTGAAGTAGACGGGCATCTGGTTGCCTGTATATCCGTAGACGATAGGGCTCATCTTGTCGGTGATGATGCCGCGCATCAATGCACCTTTGGCGTACAGGTTGCCGGGATGCTCGACTGTGATTTGAGTTGTGATGCCATAGTCGGGGAGGATCGTTGTGGTTGATCCTTCCGTGATGAGGGTACCGCCGGCCTGGACGAACTTCACGAGTTCAGTGAGGCCTTCGATGCCCATGCCGCCGCGAATGTCGTCGCTAGAGTCTTCGACACCGAGATTCGGAGTGAGTTTGGTTTTCTTGTAGGGGATTGCGTCGGGGCCGGTTTTTGGAATGCCGTTGACCTGCGAGACCGAACTTCCGCCGATGCTGGGGAAGATGATGACGTCGTATTTAGAACGGAGATCGCCATCGCGAAGCTTCTGATCGGCGAAGTAGGTGTAAGGGACTCCGTAGTGATCCAATGCAGCGCGGACCCAGCCCTCATCCTGCGTTCTTTGCCAGGAGTGAACGTAGCCGATGCGTGGAATGGTCAGCGGATGGGTCTTTACCGTGGGCGCTGAGATTGCGTATGCGGTGAGGCCCAACTCTTGAATGGAGGCGCGGATCTTTGGGTCCGATCCGTTGCGGACGATGAAGGCACCGGCGCGGAGAAGATGGCCGTCGAGATCGAAGTCTTCTTCAGCGGCCTCCATTTTCGTGTCGGCGTTTTTGAAGCGGAAGGTGGTGAGTACGTTGTCCGTGTTGTTTTCGACGACGAGGACATCGCCGGTTCCCTGAATTACGCCGGGGGCGACTACGTCTTTGTCGATTGGGGTCATCGGCTGTTCGAGGATCGCCTTGTCCGTTACTTCTTTCACGGTAACGTTGCGCATGAGCGGCATAGTCCAGCCGGTGTCGTCGTATGGGAGTGGGTTGGAGACGGGATAGTTTTGCAGACTGAAGTACATGTCGACGAGGGTGCGATAGGGCTGGTCGGCGCGGATGATGTAGTCGCCGGCAGCTACTTTGAGATTGCTGAAGGTGGCGTCTTTGGCGGCGATTTCAATCTCGACGCCCTGATGGCGCAGATCGTTGACCATCTCTACCGTGTTTACGCGATGGGTTTGCTGAGCCGGAATCGCCCATCCATATACAGGGCCATCCTTGCCTTTCTCTACGGACCGCTTGTTTTTCATCCAATAGTTTTCGAGGTAGAGGTCTTTATCCTTGGCGACTTTGTTGAGCGCGATGAGAATCGCGGATTCCTGTATGTTGGTGTTGTTTCGCGGTCCCCATTTCACGGTTGGGAGTGGTGGATTGGGGCGATACCATTCGCGACTGGTCGTTGTTGCTGGTAGCTGGAGTTTTTCGGTGACATCGGGGCCGTAGGACTGGACTTCGTAAAAGCGTCCGAAGGAGTTGTGTGTTTCGGCGATCCAGAAGAGGTAGTTGGGGACCCATCCGTCATAGAAGCCGTAGGTCCACACACCGGGGACTCCGCGCTTGGCCATCTCCATGATTTCGGTTTCGCCGAGCATCCACCATTCGTCGACGGCGATGGGATCGAGCGAGGGGTTGTAGGGGCCGGTTCCAGTGGAGACATAGAGATAGGACTGTGCTTCGTGGAGGTCGTGCAGGATTGTGGGATGCCACTCTAAGAAGCCGGCGGTGATGTTTTGAGTGAGGTGGAGAACCTGACCCATTCCGTCGCGGTTGTTGTCGTGGGCGACATATTTTCCCCAATACATTAGCGGGGGCCGGGGCTTCTTGGTCTCCTTGCCGTAGTAGTAGGTGTCCACCTGCTTGTCGCGGCCATCGGTCTCGGCCACGGGTGTGATGAACACGATTGCGTTGTTGCGAATTTCCTGGATGAATGGGGTTTCTTCGACGATCAGGCGGTAGGCGAGTTCGACGAGCATCTGCGGCCCCCCGGTTTCGGGAGAGTGGATACCGCTGGTGATCCAGTAGATGGGTTTGCTGGTGCGGATGATCTTTTGCGCCTGCTCCTCGGTTGTTTTGCGCGGGTCGGTGAGGGCTGCGAGATCGGCTTTGTATTTTTCGAGGTTTCTGATCGACTCTTCGTTGCCGATGGCGAGCACAACCATGTCGCGGCCTTCCTCGGACTTCATGCCGAGCTTCCAGAATTTGGCGCGAGGCGAGTCTTTGGCCAGTTCCTCGTAGTAGCGGTTGATGTCGGCGGTGTAATATAGCTCGCCGGGTTGGCCTGGCATCGATCCGAGAAACTTCAAGGGGGTGGGAACCTTGGACGATGCGGGGAGATGATCGACAAGTTCTGTTGTGAACCTGGGGTCGGAGAGATATTCCTTGATCTTCTTTGTGTATTCTTCGTCGTTTGGCTGTTTGGGGGCGCTGGTTTGAGCAGACAGGGCGCAGGCGGCGACGAGAAGAGCGAAACAGGTGAGGAGGCGCACTGTGAATGCACAGGCGGATGCATGGGCGCGCAAAGATATCCCTGGGGTTTGGAGGCGGGAGTGGGCTGTTTTCATGCAACAAACTATAACAACTTCGGGGCACTCTGTGCGGGCCTGAGATGCGTGGCGCAGTCTCTTTTGAGGGCCGAGAATGCCGCTACGATTTCTTTTAAAAGTGTTGACTATTTTGAACGGACCCTGATAGGGTTTGTTCGCTCTTCAAACAATAAAAGATTCATCTTTATCGTCTGAGCGAAGAGACCCGGCCGGCCAGAGATAACCGGGTTGCATGTTTTGAAGGAGAGAAGAATGGTTACGCGACGAGAGTTTCTCGACACGCTTGCAGTAGGGGCGGCTGGACTGGCTATTGGATCGACTGCGAAGAGTTATGGCCAGATCATGGGCTCGAACGACAGGCTGAACTTTGCGGTCATTGGGTTGAATTCGCGTGCTTATGCACATCTTTCGGGGTTGAGGGCTAACAAGGCTAATGCGCGAATCGCCTATGTCTGCGATGTGGACAGCAATATTCTGAAGAAGTTTGCCGACGCGACCGAGAAAGAGATGGGCGAGGCTCCCGCGACCGATAAGGACTTCCGCCACATTCTGCAGAAGAAGGATGTGGACGCTATCACGATTGCCACGCCCGACCACTGGCATGCTCCGATGGCAATTCTTGGGCTGCAGGCGGGAAAACATGTGTATGTCGAAAAGCCCTGCAGCCATAACCCTGCTGAAGGGGCGCTGCTCGTTCAGGCTCAGCAGAAGTATCAGAAGCTAGTGCAGATGGGGACGCAGCAGCGCTCGTCTCCGCACACGATCGAGATCGTCGATAAGATTCACAACGGCCTGATCGGGCGGGCGTACTTCGGAAAGGCCTGGTACAGCAATGTCAGGAAGTCGATCGGGACAGGGAAGGAGTCGCCGGTGCCTGCGCAGTTGGATTGGGATCTGTGGCAGGGGCCTGCTCCACGGCAGCCTTATAAGGACAACGTGCAGCCGTATAACTGGCACTGGTTCAGGATCTGGGGCACGGGAGAGACGCTTAACAATGGTACGCACGAGGTCGATGTCTGCCGCTGGGCGCTTGGGGTGGATTATCCGGAACGGGTCACTTCGTCGGGCGGACGATATCAATTCAAGGATGACTGGCAGTTCTACGACACGCTGATGACGAGTTTTACCTACGCGGACAAGATGATCTCGTGGGAGTGCAAGTGCTGCAATGGAATGAAGTTCTATGGTCGTGATCGTGGGTCGACGATCGTGGGCACCACGGGCTCGGTGGTGGTCGATCGCGATGGCTATGAGGTCTACGATCTGAAGGGGAATAAGACGGACGAGTTCAAAACCGGCAAGGAGAAGACCTCGTCTTCCGACCTGACCGGCCGGGACTCGATGACGGACTTGCACTTTGCGAACTTCATTGCCGGGATTCGCAAAGGCGAGAAGTTGAATGCGCCGATCGTGGTAGGGAATGTCGCTGTGACCATGCTTCAGCTTTCCAATGTCGCGTGGGAGGTTAGTCGCGAATTGCAGCTTGATACGGCAGACGGAAAGATTCAAAACGATTCAGCAGCAATGAAGATGTGGGGCCGCGAGTACGAGAAGGGCTGGGCGCCGCATCTCTAAGCGCTCAGCTATACGCATGTTTGAGAACTGATCATGTTATCTAAGAACACGAGAGTGTATGCCTGATATGAAAAATGTGTTTTCGCGTCGTAACTTCGTTCAGTCCAGTGCGCTGCTTGCAACAGCGAGCATCACTTCGCGGGCTGTTCCCATGCTGGCTCAGCCAACCCCGGAGACCGGTAAGCCATTGCCGATTCATCTGGGGCTAGCCAGCTATACCTTCCGCAACTTCACACGCGACAAGATGATCGGTTACATGAAGCAGCTGAATGTCAGCGATCTGAATGCGAAGGATGTGAAGGATCATCTGCCGATGGATCCGACGGCAGAGGCTGCCGCGCTCGCGGACTACGCTGCTGCGGGCATTAAGCTGCATGCTGCCGGGACGATCTATTTTCTTAAGGACGAGGACGACGATATCCGCAGCAAGTTTGAATACTGCAAGCGGGCGGGCATCTCGGTGATTGTTGCGGGTGACCCGGCGCCTGAGATTCTTCCGCGCGTCGAGAAATTTGTGAAGGAGTACGACATCCGTATCGCGATCCATAACCATGGGCCGGAAGATAAGTTGTGGCACTCTCCGCTGGATGTGTTGAAGGTGGTTGAGAAGTACGATCCGCGCATCGGGTGCTGCATCGACATCGGGCATACGGTGCGTGCGGGTACCGATGTGGTCAAGGCCATTCATACAGTGGGGCCGCGGTTGTACAACATGCACACGAAGGATCTGACAAGCTTCACGAGCAAGGAGAGCCAGGTTGCTGTTGGAGAAGGGGTCATGCCGATGCGCGAGATCTTCGAAGCGCTGATTGCGATCAAGTACAAGGGCTTCGTCGACCTGGAGTATGAGATCCACGCGGACGATCCGATGCCTGGGGTTATTGCAAGCTTTGCTTACATGCGCGGTGTGTTGGCGGGCATGGGTTATGTGACGCATGAGTAGCAAAGTCGCAAAGACAACTGCAACGGCAAAATGCGGGAGTTTCTCCACCGCGCTGCTCACAAAAGCGTGAGCAGCTTCGGTCGAAATAACGATTTTGGAGCAGGGAGAGAGCTGCCGTCGAGGTTATTTCGAGGCAGACTCTGCTTCCGGCGGCAAGCTTGCCTGGCTCGATTGCAGGAGGCGATAGCCTGCCCGGGTGCGTATGTGGTATTTCTGCAGGTTCTTGCCTACGAGCTTCACCGAGATTTCGCGCCATCCCCTGTTGGGGTTCGACTGAGGATAGTAACTGATGGCGTAGAGATGGGCGAGGTCGTCCCGGATGGAGTTGAAGGCCTGCTTTTCATCCTGCCAGTCTTTGGCAAAATAGGCTTTACCGCCAGTGGCTTTGGTCATGCGCTCAAACACAGCTGTTGAAACGGGCTCTGCTTCCGCCTGTTGCGTGCTGATCATGTAGATGATGGTTCCGGTTGATTGAGCCAGCTCTGCCACATCCTCGGGGGGCACGAGGCTGGCGTTGTCGGGACCGTTAGAGAAGACCACGATTGCCTTGCGGCCGGTCAAGCGGGCGGCGTCTTTTACTGTTAGCAGGAGGCCGTTGTAGAGGGCTGCGTCGTCGCCTGCGACCGTGTTGCGTACGCCACGCAAGACCTGAGAGCGGTCAGGCGTCAGGGTGGTGACGCGGGAGAGATCGCGGCTGTAGGAGTAGAGAGCTACCTGGCTGACGCCTTCGAGGGAGCGGATGAAGTCGGCGATTGCATCCTGGGCGAAGACGAATCCGCGGTACATATAGTTGCTTGTGTCGAAGAGGATAAAGACGTTGGCACCGGCGAAGCGCTTGGCGGCGTCGAGGGCAGATTCCGGATCGCCTGGTTTGGCGGCGACTTCGGTCATAGGTTTGCCTTCGGAGGAACTGACGTCCACGAGCCTGCGCGTGGGGCCGTTTCCTTCTTCAAAGGTCGCAGTTTTTTGCGTAATTTTGTCCTCGGATATGACGAAGTCTTCGGGGCCGAGGCCGCTAATGTAGTTTCCCTTGTTGTCGGTCACGGCGATATTGAGCTGGACCAGGACAACACTAACGCGAATGCGGGAGGTATCGTTCTGTGCGGATGCTCCGACGCCACCGCCGGAGAAAGGAATGGCAAGCAAGCAAGGAAGCAGAAAGTATCTCTTCATAATCTTTCTCCTATGGAATGTTGCTGTCTCGAACAGCCTGGGCTGTTTGGTCAGCCTGATTCTGGCGAAGCGCAGTTGTGGCGGGCTGAGAGAACGAGGCGATCCTGCCCTGCCTCAGGTCGTCCCCTGTCTCTCGCATCGCGCGCAGCATGGCCGGCCAATCTTCGAGGTCGGTTGCAAAGATTTTCGCTGTCATGTGACGTGTGAGTTCAGGTATGAGACGGTTGAGTATTACAGGCGAATAGCCCATCTCATCGGCCAGACGGGCCCAGTAGAGATTGTTGGATTCCCACGATTCGCCGAACAACCGGCTGGAATAGCCTCCAAAGAAGGGAAACGGTTTTACGTTCAGCAATTCGCGGCCGTAGGTTCGAGCGAGCGTGGGATGAGGGACGCCGAAGTCCTTTGAGATTTTCTCCCAACTGACGTTCGCGGGTTGCTGATGGGAGAGATCTTCCAACTGTCGTCCCGCCGGTCCCCAGGAAGCGATCTCTCCGGGGTACTTTGTGCTGAACGCCGCGGCGAGATAGAAGGTATCGGCGGGCATCATTCGAGGAAGCATTGCGCTGATGTCTTCGTCACGCTGGAGTGCCCTGCTGATGCGTTCGAGGCGCTGCTGTGTCATCCGGTCGGCGAGGATGGCGATCAGTTTGGCGCGAAGCTGCTCGTCTTTCACCGCCGCAGCGAGGAGTTCTTCTCCGGAACGCTGGTAGAGCGTGACTGCGTGAAGCTCGGCAGGAGTGACATTCCACCAGCGAGGAAGGGTTGCGCTGACCAGGAGGTCAGGCACCAACTCTTTCCAGATGAGGGCCTGGACGTTTTCAGGAGCGATGAAATCTTCTTCTGTCATCGCGAGGGCATAGGAGAGATCGGTCAACGAGCCCATGAGATAAGCGCCGCCGCCGGCAGGTGTGCCTACGCCAAGGAGCATCGGAGTCTGCCAGAACTGTTCGGTGCCGACGACTGAGATTTCGGTGAAGTCGTGGGAGCGGACGAAGAGTGGGTTGTTGTGGAGGATCTGGGCGCCGGGCGGCTCGTAGTAGGCGTAGTTGAGGCCGACGAGGGTGTCGCGGAAGAAGGGTGTGAGCTGGCCGCGGGCTGCTTCAAGCTGCTGTTTGTTGCCGGGAGTCTTGATGACTTTGGTGAGGTCGGTTTGAACCTGTAGCTCGGCGTGGTGCGTGGTATAGACACGGGGCGCCCAGTCGATCTTCTCGCTTTGAGTAAAGATGGGTCGGGGCATCTCAAATTCGCGAAGCTCTCCGGCGAGCGAGAGCATTCCGCTATTCGCGGGTTTTCCCTGGGCCATGTCAGTAAAGCCATCGCTGAGGGAGAAGAGAGTGTCGAGGGCGACGAGATGCTGGTCTTCGAGGACGGCGCTGATTCTGCGGGCGAGCTCTTGATGGACGCGCTGGCCATCCGGAGTGTCCTGACGGGGGCCTGCGAGGAGTTCGACGATCTCACCGGGTGAATCGTTCGCGTGTCCGCCTGCTGCGACGAGGAGCTCTCCAAACGAGCTGCGGGCTGCGTCGAAGAGCTGGGGCGAGGAGGAGACTCTGGTAAAAGGCTCGACCATCTTCTGCCAGGAGGAGTTGATCTCGGATCTTGGAATCTCTCCCTGGCGAGCGAGGATCTGCCAGAGTCCGATGTTGGCCTGAAAGGCTCCGAGGGTGTTTCCGCGGAGGCTTTCGTTTGAGATTTTGTCGATCGAGTCTGCGACATTGACGAAGTGAGTTGCCGACTCGTCGGTCAACTCTGGGAATTCGGCGAAGACGAGGTACCAGTTGTTGAACTGGGCGAATTTACTGGCGAGCAAGGAGACCGTCTCCGGGGAGAGGCGTTTGTCCGGGGATCGTCCGTTATCCAATTCGCACATCGTGAGGTAGATTTGCACGGGACCGATATCGGTGACATCGCGAGAGAAGGCGACCATGGCATCCAGCAGTTGTTCGGGCTGATCCAGGGCATGGTTGCGCTTGTTCCACTCACGGACAGCCTTTGACTCGGTCTTCTGGCGGAGGATTTGTTTCCAAATGGCGAGGTTTCCTGGGACATACGGTTGTCCGTTGGGGTCCCATCCGACGCGAGTGAAGAGAACAAGGAGGTCGGGGCCCTGGCGGAAGACTCCCCGGGTCGCTGCCGGTTCGAGATCATTTCCGCGGAGGTCTTCGTAGAAGCGTTTCAGTCTGCCGTTTTCGGTGAGGTGCTCGCGCTGCGACTCGCTGACCCGAGTGAGGACATCGTAGTAAGCAGCTAGCCAGCCGTTGTCTTTGGCGAGGAGCCGGGGAACGAACTCGCCGGGCGACTCGGGGCTGACGCCTACCAGATCTCTCCAGGCCACCTGGGTCCAGGCTTCTCCGGGAACGATAACGCGGCCATTACGAATGGTTATCTGGCTTCCGTAGAAGTCGAGGGTCGCGGCATAGGGCAGAAGCCTTCTTAGCCCGGATGAGTGCAGGAGCGCCTCTCTGGTCTCGGCGTCGTTTTTGGTGAGAGCCCAGTAGAGGCGAGCTACAAGGGGGTCGTTAATCAACAGATCGACGATGTTGACGTAGCCTTTTTTCTGCCCCGCGCTAAGAGAAATCCAATCGCTCTCTTTGAACAGCACCGGAACCCTGGAGGGAGCATAGGGATAGACAAAGGGGACGTTCTTTTGGAGCGCCTCTTCGAGTTCGGTGAGAGGGAAGCCGGAGTCGATGGTGAGAAAAGCTCTCTCAGGATTTGCGGTTTCGAGGAAGAAGTTCTTCGAACCGCAACCCTCGCGAAGCCGGTAGCCGAGGATCTGGACAAGGGTTCCGGCATCGTCGCAACTGGACACGCGAATTGTGTTACTGGTTCCTGCGAGAATTTGCAGTTCTCTGGCTTGCTGAACGTAGCGGTTGAGCAAGAGCAGGAACTCGGTTGGAGTGCCTCTCTGATATCCCTGCATGAAGACGTTGCGGGCGAGCAACGGCAACACATCTTCGGGCGTAACCTTCTGGCTGATTGCGGCCATGCGCATGAAGGACCGCATCGGCCCTGGAATTGTGATGATTTCCGCGGGAGGAGGCGGCGTTGTTGGAGAGCCGGCGAGTTCAGCGGTGGGCGGATTCGACGCGAGGACTACTGCGACGGACCGGGCAGGAGAAACAATATTCAGGCCCAAAACGGCCGCAACAAAAATTGCGAATGTACGAAGAGGATGCTTCATCGATCGATACCTCTTGAAAACCTGCAAGCCTCGCGACAATCCACATGGGAATCCCGCACTGCGAAAACTTGAGGGAAGGGAACCAGGGACTGCAAATCTGGCACGGCCGCAACTTAAGCCATGCTTTTTGTTTATGTACCGGTTCTTACTCTTGTCGAACGATTTCAGAGCTTCAAATCATGAAGACGAACGGTATTGATTTAACTGATCGGATGTACTTTACTCCCGTCCTGCGGAGATTTACTAGAGAGGAAGCAATTTAAATTTTAAGAAATTGCATTTGTCTTTGCCGTCTAAGGCGAAGGTGCTGGCGGGTGCGCCTGATGGGCGGAGAGGAACGGGTGGGTGCTTCCCCACGAACGCTGGAAACGGGAAAACCCCTGTTTTATAAGGCGTTTAGTCTCGGAGTGCCCAAAAATGAGAGAACAAGCGAGTTCTTTTCTGGCGAGCTGTCTTGCCGTCAGGGTTCTTCATCCTACGTTTACCTTGTGTGGAAGCTGAAATTCGCTACCGTGCCGAAGGTAGAGCACCGAAGGTCACGGCGGGGCTGGTCGAAATGCGACCCTTGTCGGTAGGGGAATTAGAGCGCGGCCACCGCGGCGGGCTCGTCGGGGTAGAGTGAGGCGTACTTCGTGATGCCGACCATGGTGAAGACTTTGGTGAAGTGAGGAGTTAGACCGCAGATAGCGACGGTCTGGCTGGCTTTGTTGGCCTCGATCAGGACCTGGATGACGAGCGCGATACCCGAGGAATTGAGGTATTCGACGCCTTTGAAGTCGAGCAGGATATTCCTGTGCGTTGTCTTGTCGAGTGCCTGATAGGTTCCGGCGACCGCATCCTTGGAAGCGGAGGAGATATCTCCGGCAAACCGGAGACAGGTGATTTGCTGGCCGCTTGCACCTGTCAATTGCTGCTGTGAGACCTTAGTCGCGGCTTGCACTTTATTCAATCTCCTTATTCATACGAATGACGAGGCGGACGAAGCTCTGTTCATCCTCTGCTGTTCCGGGTACCCACTCGGCCTGGTCGACAAGGGCCTGGATGAGAAACATGCCCATTCCACGGGCTTCTTCTTCACCACTCATTTTGCGATCGATATCGGGCGCGGGAGCTGGGGTTTCAATGCCTGAGCCGTTATCCATCACCTTGACTTCGAGCTCATCAGACTTCATGGAGAGCACCACATTGACCGGGATGGAGGCATTCATCTGGTTGCCATGCTCCATCGCATTGATACACGCCTCGGCGACTGCGGTTTTGAGGTCTTCAATACGATCTTCGCTGAATCCCATAAGCTTGGCCATTCCTGCGGCGGTGCTCATGGCGACCTTTTCGAAGCCGAGACGCGATGGAAGCCTCACCTCGACCTTGCTGCCGCTGGTTACGGTCATAATGATGCCTTCTCCTTGGCCTTGCCCATAAGTCGGCAAAGTGCGATTGCACTCATATCATCCTGCTGTGGAGCACCTTCTGAGAAGGTATCAAGCGTGGTCCACAGGCTGGCAAGGGTATTTTCGGCATCCTGGGCACTGTCGGAAAGCTGAGTGGAATCGATGGTGTTGAAGGCGTCCATCAGGCGTTGCTGGCCGAACTCGTCTTCCCCGCGAAATATCTCGGTCAATCCGTCGGTGTAGAGGAGGATACGAGCGCCGGGTTCGATGGGGACGCGTTCGACGGAATAACGGGCGCCGGGCAGCATGCCGAGAGGTGTTCCGCTGGCTTCGATCAGACGGACCGCGTTGTCGCCGCCGGTGACGATAAATGCGGGATTGTGGCCTGCGTTGACAAGTTCCATCTCGGCTGAGGCTGGGTCAAGCCGCATGAAGATGGCCGTTACATAGCGGCGGCGGGCTTCAGACCCCTCATCCCAATGCTGCTGGGAGAGGCGCCCCGCGAGTTCCCTGAGGGTAAGGGACTGGCGGGCAAGGGCACGAAAGGCGGAACGGAAGGCAGTACAGACGAGGGCGGAGGCGAGCCCTTTGCCGGCGACGTCGGCGACCACCATCAAATGGGAGCCGTCCGGCTCTGTAACTATATCGAGGTAATCCCCCCCGACTTGATAGCAGGCCCGTGAGCGTGCTGCGACGGAATAGCCAGGAATCGATGGCATGGCCTGTGGCAGGAGGCTTTGCTGGATTGCTCGAGCGGCGTCGAGATCCTGGGCCAGACGCGCATATTCCAGGTGGCGCTTGTGGTTGATGGCGTTTTCCAGGGCGACCGCAGTTTGCAGAACGAGGCCTTCCAAAAAATCGCTTTCGTAGAAGCTGAGAGGTCGTCCTCCGGGCGTTGCCACTACGAGCTTCGAGAGGATCTTACCGTCCCGAGAGAGCAGTTCGAACCGAGGGCAACCCTCGCATGGTTCGGTAACGGCTTCGGGTGGAACATTGCCGTAGGCAATATCTTGCGGGGTGAAGAGAGCGCCATCCAGTTCGAGCTCACGTACGGCGAGGCTGGCTGATTGATGAAGCACATCGGTGAGCTCGATGGTCGAATGGACCGTCCTGGAGGCTTCAAGGAGTGCCTGAAGGCGGACAACCTGTTCAGCAAGAGGTAGGCTGCTCTGGTCAAGTGCGTCGGTCTGTTCGGTGAAAGACATGAATTCGATGATTCTGAGTCTACAGTGGGTTGTCCATTAAGGCACGTTTCAAATTGCCTCTTTATCTATTTGGGAATCAACGCCGACCTGACCAAGACCTCCTGTTCGAGAATAACGGGATATTTAGCGGGCTTCGGAGCGAAAGAACTCCTTCTCACCCAGGGCTCAATATCCAAAATGCACCCTTGATTCCTTCCAGTGTGCAATATTTTGCTCATTTCTGGATCGAAGGTCCAATGAAATCCGGGATTTTCAGGGTTTTACTTTGGCCGATGACGTGCTTTCGTTTGGGTAGCACAGCGACTATTTTGCTTCAAGCACAACAACTGAAGCGCACGATGTTCGTCGGCCATGGGCCAACTATGGAGGAATACGGTAATGAAATACTTTCGCATCTTGTTTTTGTTTAGCTTGGTTCTGTTCTGCGGGTCGGTGGCCAGCCACGCCAGCGTCGTCAACCCCAATTTTCACGCAGGGGCTGTCGATCCATCCTGCAATGCCAACCCCCCCGCCTTGCCCACAGAGTGTGGCTTTGGTATTGACGACGCCGGGATGACGTTTGACGTGGGGCTTTCCGCATCCCAATGCACGGCTGGGGGTATTACACCGCCGCTCTCCGGATTGCCCACCGACCCGACGACCTTCGGTTGCTTTCTCGGAACCAATGATACTGGGGCGACCATTACCAGCATTACTCTCGATTTCGCAGCCATTCCAGGTGTTACCGGATGCGATACGAATCTTCCAGCGAGTTTTCCAACCATTTTTACAAACAGTGCGTGTAGCGTAGACCCAGACGGGGGGTTCGATCTTACCTTCAGTGGTGGTGGAGGCGTCCTTAATGGTGGTCTCTTCGTCATTCTGGAAGAGGGAGCTAACCCGGATTCGTTCAGTGGTACGGGGGTGGTAGAAACAACTCCGGAGCCGGATTCTCTGCTTTTGCTTTCGACGGGCATGATGATGATGGGCCTGTACCTGACGGGGCGTTCTCGCCTGTTTGCGTTCCTCAAGAAGTAGCCTCTTCGGATTGCCGGGGACTCTTGTGGTCTACGCGTCGGCTGGCGAATGATAAAGCTCACACCCTCGGGTGTGGGCTTTTCTTTGAAGCCGTGTGCCCTATTAAAGCCGTCGGGCGCAACGTGGGTTGGGTCGTGTAATCTCTAATTTTCGTAAACTTTTTGCCGCGAGAGTGCCTATGTTTCGCGTTCGCCTGCTTTTGCTCCTGTTGTTGCTGCCGCTGCCGGCGTGTGCCGACGGAGCAATCGATAAGTCTCCGAAAGAAAACGCCGCAACGGCGAATGATCTCGTCCATGTAACTCTGGGTGAATCGACGGTCGAACTAGCAGGCCCGTGGAAGTTTCATGCTGGTGACGATCCTGCGTGGGCACAGCCGGATTTCGACGATTCCGGCTGGGAAGACATGGATTTGACGCCGGGGAGCAGCGGGCTCGCTCTGGGCTGGACGAAGCGTGGACACGCTGGGTATTCCGGCTATGCCTGGTACAGGCTTAAGGTTAATGTTCAGGGCGCAAACCGTTCTCTTGCCCTGAAGATGCCCGACGACTTCGATGACGCCTATCAGGTATTTGTCAACGGGTCGCGCATCGGTGAGTTCGGAAAATTCAACGGTCCCCATGTCACCGCTTACAGCAGCCTTCCCACGGCGTTTCGCCTGCCTAAAGGCGTTCGCGACGGCATGCTGACCATAGCCATTCGCATGTGGATGGACAGCGCCACACCTTTCAACAGCGCGGATGCCGGCGGCCTCCACGAGCCTCCTCAATTGGGTTATGCCGCCGATATCTCGAACCAAGTCCAACTGGGTTGGGATGCCGTCGGTCATTACGTTGGAAGCGCTTTTCTGGAGATGCTGATCCTCGTCACGGCGCTGATTGTGGCACTGAGCCTCTTTTGGCTTGATCGGCAGGAGAGATCGTATCTCTGGTTAGCGCTGGTCTGTGAAGCGACGATGTTGAGTGTGGGACTTCTGCTTCTCGTCAACTTCACGACTTGGATGGGCCAGACAGAGTACGTGATAATAACCGACGTCATTGCAATCCCTCTCCGCATGGGCTTGTGGGTTTTGTTCTGGGGGTATTGGTTCCGTCTGGAGCGGATCGATCTGCTCCATCGCGTGGTGTGGACGCTGGTGGCTATCCTTGCCATCGGAACTGCAATGCTCCGGCCACCTTTATACGGGGAACATGTTCCGGTGCATACTGCGTTGTATCTGGAACCTTTTCTGCTGGCCGTGAAGCTGGCGTTTGGGATACTCCTGCTTCTGGTCGCGTACCGCGGATTCAGAAGAAACCGGGGCGAGGGAGCGATGGTGGGCGTCGCTGTGCTGCTTGCGGTTATCGCGAACTATAACCGCGAGCTGCGTGTGATCCACGTCCAGACGACCTTTACGATTCTCGGCTTCGCGATTCATCTTGGCAGTTTGTCTTCCATCTTGTCGCTGCTCATCATCACGGTGATGCTGCTGCGCCGGTTCGTCGCTTCACAACGCGCAAAGGAAGTTTGGAAGCTCGAGATTGCGCAGGCGAGACACGTGCAGCAGGTTCTTATTCCGCACGAGCTACCTCAACTCGACGACCTGCATATCGACAGCGAGTATCGCCCGATGCGCGAGGTCGGCGGCGATTTCTTTCAGATCGTGCCGAAGGGAAAAGATGGCACCTCTCTCATCGCATTCGGGGACGTGACAGGCAAGGGGCTGCAGGCAGGAATGCTGGTTGCCCTCATCGTCGGCGCCATCCGTTCTGCGGCCGAGCACGATAACAGCCCTCATCGCATGCTTGAAGTGCTCAACGAACAGCTCTGCGAACGGGAGTCGGCCAGTGCGACATGCATGGTCCTGCGCTTTTCAGAGAATGGAGGGGTCGAACTGGCAAATGCCGGTCAGCTTCCTCCTTATCTCAACGGCACCGAGATGCAGATTGAAGGTGCCCTCCCGCTGGGGATTGTCTCGGGCATGGATTTTCCTGTTACTTCGTTCCAACTTCAACCTGGAGATTCGCTTCTGATCATGTCGGACGGCATCGCGGAGGCTCAGAACGCACAGGGAGAACTCTTCGGCTTCGAGCGTATCGAGCAGATGTTGCGCAACTCGACAACGACTGCGGAGATCGCGACCGCGGCCCAGAAGTTCGGTCAGTCAGACGATATCCTCGTTCTGCGTGTACAGCGTCGCGGGGTGCAAACCGTCCTGCATGCGCAGCCGGAAGAGGCATACAGCTAGCTACCTTAACATTGCTCATCTCAAAGGTTCTTCACGCGGATGTGCGAGAAATTTGTATTTCAAATTATGCAGTAGCGCTGGCTCAACTGTTGTTCTCCTTCTTTGCATTCGCTCCACGCAGATGATCGAAATGTCTGATGAGGAATGATTCAAGTATGAATCGTTTTGAGCAGTTACCTCAAATTTTCAAATAATGAAGCGCTAATTTTTAGAAATTGACATATGAGATTAGAACCGACTAGAACTTTTATGCGGTCGTTCTTCGCCTTTCATCGGCTGGGTAAAGGTGCTGTCGAGTGACATTTCGCCTGGACAATAAAGTGGCTCTGGTTACGGGCGGGGCCAGCGGCATCGGGCAAGCGATTGCCGTTTGTTTCGCCGAACATGGCGCTGCCATTCGGATCGTCGACCTGAACGGCGATACGGCACAGAAGACGGTAGAGCATATTGCGCGACTTGGTGGAACCGCGACCGCGCACTTGTGCGATCTTGCCAATGCAGCACAGACGACCGCAGCATTCCAGGAGCTATTGAGTCTTTCCCGTGTGGACATTCTGGTCAACAGCGCAGGAGTTGCCCATGTGGGCCGGCTTGAGAACACAACGGATGATGAGTTTGAACGCGTCTTTCGCGTGAACGTGCTGGGAACTCACCATGCTATGCGGGAGACGGTTCCTGCAATGGTCGCGCAAGGGGGCGGCGTGATCGTCAATATGGCTTCCATCGCAGCCGGTGCCGGGCTTGAAGACCGCTATGCCTATTCCATGACCAAAGGCGCGGTGCTGAGCATGACGTACTCGGTTGCGCGCGACTATCTTCGCCAAAATATCCGCTGCAACGCCATTTCGCCGGCACGTGTGCATACGCCATTTGTCGACGGTTTTGTGAAAAAGAATTATCCGGGCAAGGAAGCGGAGGCGTTTGCAAAGCTTTCCGGGGCTCAACCAATCGGCCGCATGGCGCAGCCACGTGAAGTTGCCATGCTTGCACTTTATCTTTGCTCCGACGAGGCCTCATTTATTACCGGAACGGATTACCCGCTGGACGGCGGTTTTTATAGCTTACGCGGCTAGGCGAGGGAGAGTAACGATGCAAAGCCTCAACTTTAATCGGCGTCAAATGTTGCTTGGAACCGGAGCTTCGCTTGCAGGGCTGGCGATGCCGGCAACAGGATCGGCCGCACCCATCGCGCAGGCGGTCGAGAGCTCCACTGCTCCCACGGCGGACCAGATACGGCGCATGCAGTGGTGGCATGCGGCAAAATTCGGCATGTTTATTCACTTCGGCGTCTACAGCACTATCGGTCGGCATGAATGGGTCATGGAAGATGAAGCGATTCCAGTGGTGGAGTATGAGCCTCACGCGGCAACATTTAATCCAGTTAAGAACTCCGCCCGCGCATGGGCTAGGCTCGCAAAGGCTGCGGGGATGAAGTACATGGTGATGACGACGAAGCATCACGAAGGATTCTGCAATTTCGACAGTAAGCTGACTGATTATTGTGCGGGGAAACAGGGACCTGGGCGTGATCTAGTGCGCGAATATGTAGAGGCTGCGCGGGCTGAGGGGTTGCACGTTGGCTTCTATTACTCGTTGATGGATTGGCATCATCCTGACGGTGCACGGTGTGCAACTGATGAAGAGGCCCGCAAGCGATTTGTGGAGTATACGCACGGACTCATCCACGAGATTCTGACGAACTACGGGAAAGTCGATGTGCTTTGGTATGACGTTGCGTGGCCGCTCGATGCGAAGGGGTGGGAGTCTGAGCGCATGAACAAGATGGTCTTCGAGCTTCAGCCCGACATTATCGTGAACAACCGCAATAAGCTGGCTGGCGATTTCTCGACACCTGAGCAGAGGATCGCCGCCGAGACAGGAGGTCGCGCGTGGGAAAGCTGCATGACTCTGAATGATAGTTGGGGTTATCAACGCGCAGACGATAACTGGAAGTCATCGAAGACGGTGATCCGCAATCTCATCTCGTGTGCCCGTGACGGCGGCAATTATCTGTTGAACATCGGGCCGAAACCGGATGGATCGATTCCTGAAGAGTCAGTGAAGGTCCTGACGGAGGTCGGTGTTTGGATGCAGGCCAATGGTCATTCGATTTACGAATCTGATCTCTGCCAGGTGCGTCGATCGAATTATGCGAGCTTCACGCGCATCAGCAACACGCTTTACATGCATGTGCATTTCTGGCCCGGAGAGTATGTGGCGATATCCGGCCTCGAGACGAAGGTAAAGTCTGCCAAGCTGGTGAAGACGGGTGCCGAGTTGAAGTTTGCCCAGGATGACTTTCGTGTACGGGTGCTTGACCTTCCGATGAAGGCTCCGGATTTCCCTATGACCACCATCGCATTGGAGTGCGAATCCGAACCAACGCAGGATACGGATTACGTGCGTAAGAACAAACCGCGTATGGGAGTCTGATCGTTCGCGAAAAACATCACCGCCTACCACGCGAACTCGCAGTTGTTGCCGCCCGGATCGGCCGTTGCAGTGCGTGATTAGAAGTAAGTTGTTTTAGAGGCGCAAAATGCGCTGACAGTTTCAATGCCAAAAAACTCAGCGCATACCTTCCAACCCCTCGTTTACGCGTAGATACTGTGAGGATGGTTTCTCCTACAGCAGAAGTTCTCGGCGTCATAGGCCTGCCGGCGCCTATTCATGAATTGGCGTCGCGCAGGTGGGACGTAATCTTGGTTGGAGCGGGTCACAATGGGCTTGCCTGTGCAACCTACCTGGCGCGTGCCGGCAAACGCGTTCTTGTGCTTGAGAGCCGCCCGCGTGTAGGCGGCGCATGTACGATTGAGGAACCTTTTCCGGGCGTGCGCATGTCTCCGTGCGCGTATCTCGCGGGCCTACTGCATCCGTTGGTTGTGGCGGAACTGGATTTAGCTAAGCGCGGCTTTCAATGGACTCCAGCAATCAATGGGCTCTTCGTTCCATTCCTTGATGAGTCCAGCATTCAACTGTGGGACGATGATCAGCGGTGCGAGGATGAGATTCGCAACTTCGCTCCCCGGGATGTAGAGGGCTGGCTCGCAATGAACGATGTGATCCGGAGGTTGCGCGACGCCTTGCGGCCAGCGAGCGATCGAGATATGTGGATCGGTGAGCCTCCCACACGAGAACAGATTGAAGAACGGCTTAATGGCGATGAGGAGGCGAGGCACGTTCTCTTCGACTGGTCGATGGCTGAGTTCGTCGAACAATACCTGATGGATGAGCGTCTGCAGGCCGCTTATCTTGGACAGGGAGTGATCGGTACGAATGCAAGTCCGTTCACCGCAGGTACGGCCTCGATTCGATTTCATCATTCTTCAGGCCGACTAGGCGGAATGCCTGGCATGTGGGGCTATGTAAAAGGCGGGATGGGGATGGTTTCATTTTACTTTTGCGATGCTGCACGTGAAGCGGGAGCGATCGTTGCAACGGGAGTTCCTGTCGCGCAGATCGTACCGGGAGAAGGCGTGGTTCTCGAGGGCGGCGAACGTATCTCTGCCCCGGTTGTGATCTCAAATGCCGACCCGCGTCAGACGCAGAGATTGCTCGGAGCTGGCGCGGACTCTACATGGAGCAGACGTGTCGAGGAGATTCCCATTGAGGGATGTACGGTGAAACTGAACGTACTGCTTCATGAGTTGCCCGACTTCACGGCTCGTCCAGGAAGGAATCAGCCGCATCATTATGGTCAAATTAATGCGCCTCTCACCAAAGCTGAGTGGAAAGCTGGCTTTGGCGCTGCACAACGAGGGGAACTGCCAGAGTACCTATGGTGCGAGTTGTACTTCCAAAGCGCTCACGATGCGACGGTGGCTCCAGCAGGTAAGCATACGATGAGCGTCTTCGCGCAATATGTTCCTTACATGTTTTCGCACGGCACATGGGATGAGCGGCGAGAAGAAGTGCGCCAACTGGCAGTTCGATCCTTAGCGCGCTTCTGCTCCAATATCGAAGAAGCCGTGCTGGACACGCAGGTCATGGGCCCCCCCGATATCGAACGCAAGGTAGGCCTTACGGGCGGTCACATCTTCCAGGGTGAATGTCTCCCTGCATACATGTGGTCCAATCGACTATCCGTACGCACGCCGATGCCGGGTCTCTACCTTTGCGGAGCGTGCACGCATCCCGGCGGCAGCGTAATCGGCATCAACGGACGGAATGCCGCGATGGCCGTGTTGATGGATGGTGAAAAGAACTAGCTCTCCGGAGAGGTCAAGAATGCTTTCCGCCACTTGAGGGAGAGGAGGGAGCTTACCTGGCCGGGTGATTTTCCAGAAGCCATCTTTAGCAGTTGGACCGTGAACCGGACAGCGTCTATAGCCATCTGTCAGTTTTCACAGATTTCGGCTGTCCTCTATGGATATACAATTGGCGAGCTCGCGAGGCACCATTGCAGATTTGCTTGCAAATGGTGACAGTGCTCCGGATCTCGAACGTTCGTATTCGGTGGGCACTTGTGTTTAGCCGAATGGACCACGCTCCCTTTAGCGCAATCGGGTACTTAGATCAGTTAGCCAACCTAGAAATCACCCGTCTAAATCCGAGAGGAGATGTCTCATGGCCGCACCAGCGATCTCTACGTTATTCCAAACAGAGGACGGAGCTCCTCATCCCTTAGGAGCGACTATTCAGGCGAACGGCGTGAATTTTTCTCTGTTTTCCAGCAGCGCCACAGGGGTCGAGCTGCTTCTCTTCGATGAGTGTGATTCGCCTCAGGCGCTTCAGACTATTCCACTGATTCCATCCAAAAATAAGACATTTCATTTCTGGCACATATTTGTGAAAGAGCTGAAAGCCGGTGCGCACTATGCGTTTCGTGTGAGCGGCCCATTCGCGCCGGAGGGCGGCCTGCGACATAACCGCAACAAAGTTTTGATCGATCCCTACGCTCGCGGGAATACGAAGACTGTCTGGAACCGCAGTGATGCATGCAACGGCTCGGACAACGTTTCGACTTCGCTGCGGTCCGTAGTGATTGATCCGGCTGGGTACGATTGGGAAGGCGACAAACCGCTGAACCGACCAATTGAAGACGCCATTGTCTACGAGATGCATGTGCGGGGCTTTACGAAGTCTCCGACATCGAAGGTTAAGTATCCGGGAACATTCGCGGGCCTCATCGAGAAGATTCCCTATTTGAAGGATCTGGGCATTACCGCTGTGGAGTTTTTGCCGGTCTTCGATTTCGATGAAACAACGCCGCTAAGAATGATGGATGGCAAGCCGCTGTGGAATTTCTGGGGTTACAGCACGATGGGCTATTTCGCGCCGCACTCGGCATTTTGTGTGAGGCCGGAAGAGGGGTTACATCTCAAGGAGTTTCGCGATGCCGTCAAGGCGCTGCACAAAGCGGGTATCGAGGTGATTCTGGATGTGGTCTTCAACCACACCGATGAAGGCAACCAGCAGGGCCCGACGCTCTGCTTCCGTGGCATCGATAACCGGAGTTATTACTTCCTTGTGCCTTGGGCGATGCAGTTCTATACGGACTACTCTGGCTGCGGAAATACATTCAACTGCAATCATCCGATGGTTGAGAAGCTGATTGTTGAGTGTCTGCGTTTCTGGGTGAATGAAGCTCATGTGGACGGTTTTAGGTTTGACGAGGGATCAATTCTTTCGCGCGGCGAAGATGGTCTTCCGGCTGTGCATCCGCCGCTGGTGTGGCAGGCGGAGCTCGATGAAGACCTGATGGACACCAAGCTGATTGCGGAAGCGTGGGATGCGGCCGGCCTATATCAGATTGGCCATTTCCCGGGTGACCGCTGGGGTGAATGGAATGGGCGGTATCGCGACATAATTCGACGTTTCGTCAAGGGAGATGGTGGAGTTGTGGCGCAGGTGGCGGATGCAATCGGGGGAAGCTCGAGCTTGTATGAGGCCAGAGGTGGCGAACCAACCAACAGCATCAACTTCGTGAACTGCCATGACGGGTTTACGCTCAACGACCTGGTTTCTTACAACAACAAACACAACGAAGGCAATGGCGAAGGCAATAACGACGGCAACAACGAAAACACAAGCTGGAACTGTGGCGCGGAAGGTGAGACGTCAGATGCCAACATTGAAAAGTTGCGGGAACAGCAAATCCGAAACTTTGCAACCATCCTGATGCTCTCACGCGGCGTACCAATGTTTGTAGCTGGCGACGAGGCGCGGAATACGCAGCATGGCAATAACAATGCGTATTGTCAGGACAATGAGATCAGTTGGTTCGATTGGGGCAGGCCGGAGAAACATGCCGACCTTCTCCGGTTCTGGCGGCGGATGATTGAGTTCCGCAAGAGGCACGCCGTCGTTCGCATGAATGCTTTTTACACAGGCGAAGTAAACAAGCGTGGTTTGAAGGATGTGGCGTGGCACGGCACGAAACTTGACAGCCCCGGCTGGGATGACAGTCAGGCGAGAGCGCTCGGATTCACGCTCGCCGGAGTCGACCAGGATCCGGATATTCACATGATGATGAACATGTATTGGGAGGCGCTTGATATGGATGTCCCTGTAATCACAGGGCGCCAGTGGGCAAGGGTGGTCGATACGTCGATGCCAAGCCCATCCGACATCGCTGACCCGGGCAAAGAAGTGGTGTACTCAGGTCAATCGTATCGGGTGAACGCGCGCAGCATCGTGGTGCTGGTGAATAAACCTGCTTGATGCTCGCAACGCTCTACGATACTCTTCGCCTGCCTCAAGATGATATTCCCGAAGTTCGGCAATTCACCAATCGTTTGGAATGAGTCGTCATGCAGAATAGTTAGCGTTCGACGACGATTACAGAGAAGGTGCCCGGAACGGGCGTTGGGCGAAATTGAAGTTCTTCGGAGGTTGCGGCTGTGTTCGGTCCGTACTTCGAGGTGACAAGGTAGGCTTTGGCATCCTGAGGACTTGCGGTCATCGTTCGAGCACCCGGTTGCGTCTTTACTTCCTGTAACTTTGTGTAGCGGCTCGGGGATTCGCGGTGGAAGATGGAGAGCGTTCCATCGATGTCCGCGACATAGATAAGATTTTGTTTTGGAGCGAAGTCGATATCGCCAGCTCCGGGGGGCACCTGACCGATGGTTATGGTGTGTCCAGTCGATGTATCGACTGCGACCAAGGTGTGGTTTTCGCAGGTGGTGAAGAGTAAATGGTCGGTGTTGTTGATAGCAAGACCACTGGGGCCGGTGCAGGAACCGAGCGGCCAGGATGACGTGATCTTCTTTTCGGCGGCGTCGATCCGGGTGATCTCGCCAAGAGCAGGCAGCGCGACGAAGACTGCTCCCTTACCATCGCCAATGGCGGAGCCAGGACGGTTGGCGAGGGGAATGGTGGCGGTGACCTGGTTGGTTGCTGCATCGATTACGGTGATGCTGCGGCCACGGGAGTTGAAGACGAAGACGGATTTGGAGGATGGGTCGAAGACAATGGCGTCGGGTATCGCACCGGTGGGGATGGAGGCGACCAGCTTCAAGGTGGAGCGGTCGAAGACGCGGACAAAGCCAGCGCTTCCGTCGGTGACGTCTGTAACGTAGCCGTACCTTCCCGAGTCATCGAGCGCGACGTCGCGAATGTTCTTCATGTCTTCGACTTCGCCCACCGGCTTTCCGGTCTCGGTGTCGACGACCATCACGCGATTGGTCCGCGGGATATAGAGGCGGTGCGCAGGAGCGTCAAGGACGAGGAAGCCCCAGCCGCCTTTGCCGCCGATGTTCCACTGGTCCCTAACTTGAAATTGTGGTTGCGCCGATACGGTAGCGGCGTGGAGAAGTTGGGGGAGGGTCGATGTTCTTAGTCCCAGTATGAGGAGAGCGGCGGGAAGGATTTTTGAGGTCAGTTTGCGCGTGCTGCGGGAGAGATTCTTCATGAGTACGATTTGCTCTCTGAGAAAACTCACATCGACGGCCGGCGTAACCGACCGTCAATGTGGTGGGTTGATTTTGCAACTACCGTTAGTTAGAAGGGAATACGAAGTCGCCCGTTAGATCGCCGATAGCAGGGCTATTAGTCGGAACGTAGGGGTTGGCATCTTTCTGAACTGGGTTCGGCAGGTTATCGCGGCTGCGGGTGGAGATCGGCGGCAGGCTCCAGTTCTTCTCGATGAACTTCATGAGCGAGACGTGATCGCCGTATTCATGGGAGACATGGCCGCCCTTGGAGTACTTCGAAACGACGATCAACGGGATGCGAGTTCCATCTCCGAAGAAGTCGACGGGCTGGATGTAACCCGAGTCGTAGTATCCGCCACCCTCATCAAAGGTGATGAAGATTGCAGTATCGTCCCAAAGAGCCGGATTAGCCTTTACTCCATTGACGATCTTCTTGACGAAGCCTTCGAAGAGATCGAGTTTGGAGGATGCCGGGTGACCGTCGTTGAAGCCGCTGGGCTTGACGATGGAGACGGGCGGCAAATTGCCGGTGTCAATGTCTTCGTAGAGTTCGGTTGTGTCCCCGATGTAGGTTTCGCGAGTGGCTTGTGTGCCCATGAACTGGGTCTGGTATTGGAAGGGGTTGCAGATGTTGCAGTACTCATCGAACGTGTTCGATTCGGTAGGATCGGTCACATACAGGTCCCAATCTTCGCCGAAGTACTTGAATGGCACGTTGTGAGCAACGAGATCGTCGCCGATGCTCTTCTGGCTGGTGGGAGGAATGGTGAAGGTCGCTCCCAGAGCAAGGGTCGAGGTGCCGTCACCGTTGAAGCCGGGGTTGTAGTTGTTGACGAGGTAATAGTTGCCCGGAACGCAATTCGGATTGACTGGCCGCTTGAGGGACTGGAGGTAGTTGATAACCGCTGGGACACCAGGCTGGCTGATGTCACCGCAGTTAACATAGCTGCCGCCACCGTAACCGTCCTGATCGTAGAAGTTATTGGTGCCTGTCATCGGGTTGGGGTTCTCCGCTTGTCCAGCAGGAGGAGGAACAGCAGCGCCGTTAGCGTTTGTGTAGAAGATCGAGTCGCCAAAGCCGAACATGATGTGATTGGCGCCAGTGCCTCCCATGACTGACTGATGGAAGTTGTCGCTGATGGTGAATTTATCGGCGAGCTCCTTGAAATAAGGAGCGTCACCCTGCGCCATGTTGTAGAAGGCCATGGAGGTAGAACCTTCGCCGGTGCTTGTGTCGTTAACCGGTGGGGGGATTGCCGCGCCCGTGCCGCTGGCTTGGCTGCCTACGCCGACCGTTACCTCAACCCATGGGAAGAGGTCGTTCAAGCAGCCGCTCGGGTTATCTTTGGTGGCATAGTCGACATTGCAGTCGGCCTGCTGCCACATCTGGAAGAAACGGTGTACCGGGCTGTTGGTGTAAGCGTCATACGGCATTTTGGTGCCAGTGAGCTGGAAGACGCCCTCGCGGAGGTTGTTGGCATTGGTGATGCGGGTATCCAGCTGCCCGCCAGTGATTCCAGTGGCGCCGGTTGTCAGAAACTGATCGTAGTCCTTGGCAAGACCCATATCTGCAAGTTCTCCAACCTTCAACGTGGTGAAGGGCGCGGGACCGGCAACGGTCGGTGCTTCAGGTCCGCCGGCCAAGGCTGGAGGTAGTGTGCTGTAGATGCTCTTGGACTGAGGGCTGATGGAAAAAGTGCCGCCGGAAGCAGTGTTGTCTAGGGCGGAAAACTGCGCGGAGAGGGAGTAGTTCGGGCCAGGCTTGCCGTTGGCCTTGACGATGCCTTTGGAGAGAAGGTTTGAGATGGTCTCGCCTTCCTTCGGCGTGTAAGTGGCGTAGACGTGATCGAAGGTGCGGTTCTCACCGATGATGACGATGACGTGCTTGATGGGAGTAGTGGTAGCAGGGGCGGCGGCTGTTTGGGCGTAGGCGGATTGTGGCAGTCCCGCAAACACTTGCAGCGCAATCAACATCATTGCGCCGCACTTCAAGGTCCCGTGAGGGGCGTTGACAGTACGTTTCAAGGTATTACCTCCAGATAACTGAGGGGAAACAGAATCATCTGTGGGGAGAACATCCTCAGTCCGGTAAACGTAGAACCAATAGCAATCGCGCCGTGTCAAATCAAAATGAAATGATTAATAATTACGGTTACGTTATTGGTCGTACTTCGTCGCGGAAAAATTATTGTTGGAGGTAGCAACTTCTTCGTCTGTTCGATGCATCGGATGTTTGCTCCATCGAAACCTCTTGAGTCACACGATAACTTTGTACGGCCTCATCATCTCGTTGTCCTCATGCTCGAGGATGTGACAGTGCCATACGTAGAGAAGTTCTTGACCTGCAACTACGTTCGCACCATGTGGCAGATCGAAGCGCTGAATGATACGGGTGACATAACCCGGATAGGATTTGATCGTGTCTTTGCGCGCGGGGCGCTCGTTGCTTTCGGGAGCCATGGGCTTGCCGGTAAAGACAAGCTTGCCAGTCTGCTGAAACGTTGGAACGTCAAAGGTTTGGCGATTCAGTACCTGAAACTGAACAAGATGCACGTGCAGAGGATGGACGTCGCCGGTGGTATTGACGAAAGACCAAATCTCGGTGCTGCCGGCCTTGGGATCTTCGGTGATGGGCTCGTGCCAGCGCGCATTGCCTAAGAGGCCAGTGATGACGTACCCATCCGACGCGCGCTCCTTTTCCGATACAAGGAGCAGACGTTCGCGCGTGGAGTACGTCGGGTTAAGGATCTCAATGGGAACGAGCGTCTCTGGCAAAGAGCTTGTGTCTTTGCCAGAGAGGGGCTTATTTACCTTGAACAACATGACGTCTTCCGCCAGATACTGACCGCCCATGGTGTAAGGAGCAGGAGCGTCATTAATAAGAGCGAAAGATTTACCTTCGAAGTCCGAGAAGTCGACGACAACATCGAAACGTTCCGCAGGACCTAAAAGAAGATAATGCAGCTCCAGGGGAGCGGGAAGCAGGCCGCCGTCGGATCCAATCTGTTGAAACGCAGGTACATCAAACGATTTGTTCTGTATCTTGCCGGCTGAATCCGAATTAAACAGACGCAGATGGTAAAAGCGAGAGTTTGCGGCGTTGAGGATGCGGAAGCGATACTTTCTTGGTTCTACCTCAAGAAACGGTGTCACCTTGCCGTTCACGCAGTTGTAATCGCCATAGAACTCCTGTACCCAGATGGGGTGCTCTTTCGGCCCATTGACGACTTTCGGGTAGTACAGAGAGCCGTCGCGATGAAAGAGGCGGTCCTGTAGCATGAGCGGGATCTCGAACTCGCCTTGGGGAAGGTTGAGCGTTTTCTCGGCTTCGTCGCGAATGAGATAGAAGCCCGCCAGACCGGTGTATACGTTCAGGCGCGTAATGCCGAGACAGTGATCGTGATACCAAAGTGTGGTGGAGGGCTGGCAGTTCGGGTAAGAGGAGGGGCGAGGGTTGAACTTTGGGCCGTGCTCGCCGTTTGCGGTAAACCAAGCCTCGGGGTACCCGTCGTCATCCGGAAGAACGCAAGCGCCGTGGACGTGGGCGACGTTGCGGACCGCAGGCAGTGAGGATTCCGCACCATGAATCGAGTGATCGATGGGTAGAAGATGTGTCGTCGGGAGTTTGCTGACCCAGTTGATATTAAGAGCGTGCCCACTCTGCGCTTCGATCGTCGGCCCCGGCCATGAGCTGTTGTAGCCCCAGAGTGTCGTTGGCGGAAGATCGCGGTGCACCTTCTGCTGGAACTGACGCATCTCGATCGTAATTAATTCGTCGGCGTTGCCGGTAGAACGAATGACCGGCGAAATTGGTAGTCGATCGACGTAGGGAGTCAGTTTGACGTCGCTGCGAACGGGAGTGGGTGAAGCCATGGCCTGACCAAAAGCCGGGATACCCTTCTTCAGGGTAAGTCCAGCTGCGGTGTAAACGCTACGACGAAGAAGCCGTCGCCTGCTCAACATGGTTCGAAACCCAAGCTGATACCGATGCGAAATGATGGAATTTTCATTACGCCTGTTCTTCGAATTGCGGTTTGCGCGATAAGACCTTGCTAGAACATTAGCGATCATTGATTACGAGTGCGTGAATCGCTCAGCCAAACAGATGAGTTAACCCTGCTCATCGAGGCGTGTCAGCCATGAGCGTGTTCAGCAACCTGATTGTTTATGGTTGACCTGGAGCGTGACCGATGAAGCGATCTGCCCATTCGATAAAAAACTTCATGTTTGGCGCGTCCGTGTGGCCGCCGTCGTGCTGACGCCAGGCGAGCTGGCCATTCAGCAGGCCTTGATCGACAGGAGGCATCTTTGCCGTCTGGTAGTCTCCTGGCACCTCGAGCCCCTTTGCGCCAAGCAAATTGAACACTCGGCCGGCGTCCACTGTAGCCATAAAGCTGCCCTGGTGATCGAGCCAGTGGGCATCACCTTTTTCTGGAACGCCGTAGCTGATAAACGTGAGGCGGGGAGCACAGAGCGCAATCAGCTCGTTGGAGTCGACGGGAATGTTGCCCGGGTTCATGCTTCCGAAAGTGGCTTCCGAGGCGCCATATTTCATGAAATTTCCGGCCATCCAGTAGTATTCGCCACCGGTGAGGCTCTCCACGGCTTCGCCGTAGTTGCGGCGCAAGAGCGTTGCTCCGCCTTTTCCCGATGAGCCGACGAGCACCATCGCGAAACGCCGATCGAAGGCCATGGTGATCAGCGCCGCTTTACCATAGCGCGAAACTCCCTCGATGCCGACGTGTTTCGCATCGACGGCTGGGTCGGTCTCAAGATAATCGAGGCCACGTCCGGCGCCCCACGCCCACGCGCGCAGCGCTCCCCAGTCTTCGGGATGGCGCGGCTGACCTTTGTTCACGAGGCCAATGATGCCTCGCGTAAGTCCGGAACCGTCGTCTGCCTGCACGCTGGCTGGATCGAGGAGCGCGAAGCCCCAGCCGTCGGTAATCAACTGCCAGGTATTGGGCGGTCCACCATCTGCGTTGAGCTGCGGAGGCTGAAGCGGCGTGTTTTTTATGGGCTCCCATGCCGGATGTTGCTCGAACACCTCTTTGAGTGAGGGGTCCTGTTGGACCAGCAGCGACTTTAAGGCTTTGTTGATGCGTTCCATGTCCGCGCCTATCGGCTCATTCGGTGCGGGGAAGCCGGCGCGTCCAAACATCATCAGAACAGGTACGGGACCCTTTGCGTTCGCGGGCGTTACCAGCGTCATGCGAAGGTTGACGTTGATCTGGGGATACGAAAAGTTGTCGACATGCCCGATCAGATCCTTCACGATGACGGGCCTGAATCCGATCATTTCATGGTCAACAGCGGTTACGGTCCAGGTCACGCGGGGAACGTTGCCAGGGATGCGGCCATAGACATACTTCTCATACATCTCCAGGATTTCGGGACGCCGCTTGTCCCACCACATCGCAGGTGTAGTTACCTTTTGGCCATTGTTCAGCGTGAGAGGGTCGGGGAGATTCGGAAAAGGGTTCGCTTGCGAATCGTCGTAATTGGCGTGATTCGCAGCCTTTTCATCACCGCTCGGACCGGGGCGCAGGGCTTTGACGCCGAGCTGATCCATCATATTCTGGTGATCCTGATCGGCAGTGAAGTTTACTGGCGGCGGAAAAGCTGGTTCGGAAGCAGAACTCTGAGCTAAGCCGGCTCCTGCGGCACCGATGGCACAACCAGCAGCAAACAGACCAACGATGGACCTGGCAAAAAAAAGCACGCGCCCTCCCGACATGACCCATTGTGGCGTTGGGATCGATCTACTCCGGAACCAATACTAAATCGACAACTCAAAACACGTAGTCGAGGAGCACATTCTATCCGCGATTGACCTGGGCAACGGATTGATCATCAGATCGTCCAATTTTCCTTTTTTTGTTTTCGGATAGTGGGCGGAATTCATGATCCGACGACCTACGGCAGAGTGGCTGGGTCTGCCGCGCATGGCGGGTGTACGATGTGAGATCGATAGAAGATGTACATCGATCCCTGGCTCATCATGTCCAGCTTACGCAAACTTCGTGGCGCATACGCTGTCTTCCTATTGATTTCTACTGTCGCGCTTCTGGGGCAGACCGGAGACCGCGGAACCGTTGGTGGCGGGTCGTTGCGTCAGCACTACAACGACGCCCAGGAGTTGCAACGGATGGGTAAGCTTAGCGAGGCAGCGGGGGAATATCGTGCGTTTCTCGCCGATGCCCTTGGCGAATTAGCCGCTGGGTACGCGCTGGTGCCGGATTATACGAATGCAGCTCCGTTATTCGATGAAGCTCTGATTCTTGAACCAGAGTCTCCGTCTCTGCTTCTTGTTTATGCGCGAACTGCGCTGGTAGCGGGCGATCTTGCCCATGCGAAGACGCTGGCGACAGAGTTCATACGGAAGTATCCGGGTGATCGTGAGAAGCTCGCTCAGGCTCACCAGGTGCTTGGACGCACGCTTCTGAAACTAAATCAGGATCAGGATGCGAGGAAAGAGCTGGAAGCAGCCGTGGCATTGAATCCGACTTTTCCCAACGGCTATGACCTGGCCGTTGCCTGTCTCGACCTGGACGATGAAAAGTGCGCCGTGCAGGTTTTCAACGAGATGGAGGCGTCGTTTGGGGATACCCCGGAGATCCATATTGCGTTCGGCCGCGCCTACGGTGACTCGGATTTCCAGCCCAGGGCTGTAACGGAGTTCAGGCGGGCCATTGAGGAGAACCCGCGCTTGCCGGGTGCGCATTACCTGCTTGCCGCGGTCTTGCTGGCGACAGGTGGCGACGAAAGTTCTCTGGGGAGCGCTGAAACGGAGTTGAAGAAAGAACTGGCCGTTTCTCCGGGCGATTCGATGACTTATGCGGCACTCGGCAAGATTGCGGTGAATCGCAATAATTATCCCGAGGCAGAGACCTATCTGAAGAAGGCAATCTTACTTGGGCCGCAAAGCCCCGACGCTTATCTGTATCTGGGGCAGATGTATTTCAACACGAACCGTTACGCGGAAGCGGAAACTGTTCTTCGTCAATGCATCCGTCTTACGACGGATGTTTCGCGCAATCGATATGAAGTCCAGAAGGCGCATTATCTTCTGGGCAGAATTCTGATGAAGAATGGTCAGCAGGATGCAGCGCACACAGAGATGGACATCTCGCGCGAACTGGCCAACAAAACGCTGGAGCAGGATAAAAGTAAACTGGCGGGGCTCATGGATACATCGGGGTCCCAGGATGCTCAAGCATCTGCGACAGAATCCGAGGCATCTCCTTCCCTTGTCGCTACCCCTGCAGATGCGTCGGCGCTACGCAAGGTCGAAGCAATGAGAGAGCAAGTCAGGCTCCCTGTGGCTGACAGCTATAACAATCTGGGCGCGATTGCGGCAACAAACAATGACTATTCAGGCGCAGTAGTCTACTTCGAGCGTGCCGCCGCGTGGAATCCGTCGCTCGAGGGGCTCGACTATAACTGGGGGCGCGCAGCATTTGCAGGGTCGCAATTTGCGGATGCCATTATGCCGCTGTCGCGCTATGTGAAGTCGCACCCGGATGATACGGGCGCCCGCAGCGTCCTGGCGATTAGTCAGTTTATGACTGACAACTACCATGGTTGCATTGAGACGCTGCAAGCTGTAATCGGAAAGAGCGATCTTGCCCCCCAGGTAGAGTATGTCTATGCGGAGTCGATGATTAAGACCCGGCAAATCGGCGCAGGCGTGGAACGGCTGGAAGCGCTAGAGAAGTTACATCCGGAGATTCCGGAGGTACATCGCGCGCTGGGAGAAGCAGTGGGTCGTCAGGGAGAGCAGCAACGTGCGCTTGAGGAACTCCGCACTGCGATTCAGCTCAACCCGCGTGATGCCGACTCACACTACGACCTCGGCAAGATGGAACTCGAAAGCAAGGACACCGCGGCGGCGATCTCGGAGCTTGAGACGGCGGTGCGGCTGTCGCCAAACAGCGAGAAATTCCATCAGGAATTGGCTGATGCATACACAGCAGCTCTTCGGCCGGCAGACGCGCAGAAAGAGATGGAAACCAGCAACATGCTGCGGAGACAGGCACAGAGCGGTACCTTGCCGCATCCGCCTGCAGCTCCAGAGCTTCAGTAAGTCCGCTCGAAAAAGAATGTCCATGTGGGAACGATCAAGGCTTCTTAGCTGGACGGATTTTTTCAGCGGACACAATACCTTGCCCTTCCAGCAAGAAGTAAAACTTATCGGCCGCCAGGTTGCTTAGCTTCTCAACCTTTCCTGATGGCCAGATGATATCGAGGCTGTCGATCTTGTTGGCGGTGCCCAGGCCAAAGTGGACGCGCGTGTCGTTCTGCGACAAATAGCTGCCGCCGCTGTGAATCTCCTCCGTCTGAGTTACTCCATCAGCGACGATACGAACACGGGCATTGAGCGCCATACGGTTACTGGCGACCCCAGCCAGTTCGAAGCTCACCCAATGGCGGCCAGAAACTCCCGCATTCTTGAGGATTACCGGACTCCCATCCAGGGTCTCGATGACCACGTCCAGATTGCCGTTATTGAACAGGTCGCCAACCGCGAGCCCGCGGGAGACACGCGCTTCAGACAGTGCCGGCCCAGTCATGCCGCTTGCGTCGCAAAAAGTACCATCCCGATCGTTCAGATGAAAGAGTCCCGGCTCTCTGTACCGCGGTCCTTTAGCAAGCGCATCGACCTGCGGGTAGACATGTCCTGCCACGGCGATCAGATCGAGCCATCCATCGTTATCGAAGTCGGCGAAGGCGGTGCCCCATTTAACGAATGGAAGAGAAGGTACGGCAACGCCCGATGGATAAGAAACCTCGGTGAAGTCCCAATTACCGTCGTTGCGATACAAATCGTCATTTTCATCAGAGAAGTTGGTCACATAGATGGAAGGCCGTCCCGTGTGCAGATAGTCGCCGACAGCAAGGCCCATAGATGCCTGTTCGGCGCCTTCTTCACTGATGGCCGTGCCTGACTCAAGTCCGATCTCTTCGAAGTGCCCATGACCCTTGTTCCGGTAAAGGAACTTCGGTGTGGAGTCGTTCGCGACATAGATATCGGGGTGGCCGGTGTTATTGAAGTCTGCCCACAAAACGCCGAGTCCATAGTAACCATGCGGATCGCTGACACCGGCGACGTCGGAAACATTGGTGAACGTACCATCGCCATTGTTGTGAAACAGCGAATCGCCTGCGCCTTTCAGACCACGCGGGCCACATTGCACGTCGAGCCCGCGATACTTGCAGTAGAGTTCGCTCCCAAACTTTGGAAGATCATCAAGGTGAAAGTCGACATAATTTGTCACCATCAGGTCGACGAATCCGTCGCCATCGTAATCGCCAAACGCTGCGCCCGTAGACCATCTACCGTCACTGACACCGGCTTTCGCCGTGACGTCCGTGAACGTCCCGTCCCCGTTGTTCTTATAGAGGATGTTTCCGCCAAGGCATGTCAGGTAGATATCAGGCCAGCCATCGTTGTTGTAATCGCCGACGGCTCCTCCCATCGCGAAACAGGCGTTTGAAAGTCCGGATGCGCGAGTTACATCGGTGAACGTTCCATCGTGATTGTTGTGGTAGAGCGCTCCAGGGCTTCCTTTTTTCTCGATCGCCATGGCTACCGTCGGCGCATTGGTGAAGTAAATATCCGGCCAGCCGTCGCGATCGTAATCGAACAGCAACACACCTCCGCTCATCGATTCAATGATGTATTTCTTTTCCGGATCGGACGTGTGCTTGAAGTTGATGCCAGCCTGAGCGGTGATGTCAGTAAACTGCGGTATCGGACGGCCGCTGCATTTTTGTGCCTTTGCTCCCGGGGGTGGGGGCGGAGGCTCTGGATGCCCACTTTGTGCCAGGCCGCCAGGGCCTCCCGGTGTCGCGAACAGAACCGTCAGCAAGACCCCATGCAGCCACCACCCTATCAATCGCTTCGGTTTACTGGAATCGAGAATCAACAGTCACCTTTCAACGTTGGAGCCGATCGCAGTGCAACAGAGCGAGTTTCGCGAACAGCCCTAATAAGGCTTTGGAAGCGCCGGTGCGGGCGACGCCGATTAGGAGGTTCATAGATCGTCCGATCTCGATTGGCATCTGGATCGAAGTAAAGTCCCTGCTCTTATCGCTCTACTGTACGTTGAAAATAGCAAACTTGGGAATCTGTTGGCGAGCGCGCGCTGCCCCGGCGGGAAGCGTAATATTTTCCTTGTGTAGATTATGTGTACTGGATGTACAGTTTAGAATTAGATTAGAGAAGACGCACTGATTTCTCGCAAGTAGAAGTCTTAATTGCGCCAGCCTTCGACGGGCAAGGTGAATAGATTTGGAAGGAAGACAAGTTGCGGGGAACGTTCTATCTTCGAAAAGAAATGGCCACAGCAGCAATCGCGAGTGCTCCATCCGTGAATGAGCTGAGGACTCGCGGACGGCATCGAAGCCTGGAGGCGGAGGCATCGATTTTGAAGGCAGCGCTTGATCTGCTGGAGCGCAAACCATTGCGCGAGGTTACTGCGGATGCGATCGCACGGCGGGCGGGCGTGAGCAAAACGACGATCTACAAATGGTGGCCCAATAAGAATCTGGTGGCGCTCGATGCGTACCTGGGAGGTATGACAGAGCGGGTTGCAATACCGGATACAGGATCTGCAGAGATGGATTTTACAGTGCAATTGAAGTCGGTGACCGCCTTCTACAAGTCCCCGCTTGGACGGCTATTCTGCCAGTTTATTGCCGAAGGTCAGAGCAACCCTGGGTTCCTGGCTCTGTTTCGAGATCGATTTTTGTATGCGAGGCGTGATACGGCACGCGTGATGTGGCGTCGTGGCGTCGACCGTGGCGAGATTCGCAAAGAAATCGACGGAGAAATCGTACTCGACTTGATCTACGGCCCTATGGTATTTCGCCTGCTTGCCGGACACGGCTCGCTTAACGACCACGAGTCGGAGGCAATGATCGAAGCTGTCTTCGGTGGCCTGAGGCAGCCCGGCTATAATGCCCAAGAAAATAAAACTGAACCGATCGGGCCGTAAGGAACTCGAAGCATCTTTTGAGTCCTTTATGAGTTCAGGGTCGTCTAAATAGTGAACTACATGTTTAGTATCAATGTTTTTACGCAAGGTTCACAGCACGTCCCGGCAACGGTGCAGGCTATGCCCGGTAGCCCCGTAGAGGAAACAAACCCAAGGAGTCTCGATGTGGATCGTCCGTCTCGCACTTAGGAGACCCTACACCTTCGTCGTGCTGTCACTGCTTCTCTTCATCGTGGGTCCTGTAGTTATGCTGCGGACGCCCGTCGACATCTTTCCGAATATCGACATCCCGGTCGTCTCCGTTATCTGGAACTATGCGGGTATGTCGCCTCAGGAGTTAAGCGATCGGATCGTGCTGCCCTTTGAGCGCAGCCTTACGACGACGGTCAACGACATCGAGCACTCCGAGTCGCAAACGCTAAACGGCGTCTCCGTCACAAAGATATTCTTCCGCCCAACAGTGAACATCTCGCAGGCGGTGGCGCAGGTAACGGCGATCTCACAGACAGCACTTCGCCAGTATCCGCAGGGAACGACGCCGCCGCTGGTAATTCAGTACAGTGCCTCCAGCGTTCCGGTGTTGCAACTAGGACTTTCCGGTGCTGGACTGACCGAGCAGCAGTTAAACGACTTCGGACAAAACTTTGTCCGTACGCAGCTTGCGACGGTGCAGGGCGCCGCGCTGGCGTTTCCGTACGGCGGTAAGCAACGCCAGGTACAGGTTGACATCGATACGCACAAGCTCCAGTCGTATGGGCTTTCCGCCTCGGATGTAGTCAATGCCGTGAACGCGGAAAATATAATTCTACCGGCCGGCGATGTGAAGATGGGCAACATCGACTATCCGGTAGAGACCAATAGCGCACCGACCTCGATTGCGGCACTTAATAATATGCCGATCAAGACCGTGAACGGCGCGACGATCTACATTCGTGATATCGGCAACGTCCGAGACGGATTCCCACCCCAGACGAACATTGTGCGCGTGGACGGACAACGGTCTTCGTTGCTGAGTATCCAGAAGACGGGTAACTCCTCGACGCTGGACATCATAGCGAACGTGCGTGCGCAACTGCCGTCGATTCTTGCCCAGTTGCCCCCCGCTTTGCGGCTCACGCCGATCGCGGACCAGTCGATCTTTGTGCGCGCGGCAATCAGCGGCGTGGTGCGTGAGGCGATCATTGCTGCTTGCCTTACGGCGGCGATGATCCTTATCTTTCTCGGAAGCTGGCGCTCGACACTCATCATCGCGGTGTCGATCCCATTATCCATCATCTGCTCGCTGCTGATGCTGGCGGCGCTGGGCGAGACGATCAACATCATGACCCTCGGGGGTCTCGCGCTGGCGGTCGGCATCCTGGTCGACGACGCGACGGTCGAGATCGAGAATATCAATCGCAACCTGGAGGAGGGCAAAGAGGTCGAAGACGCGATTCTGACCGGAGCTGCACAAATTGCCGTTCCGGCTTTCGTTTCGACCCTCTCCATTTGCATAGTGTTTGTGCCGATGTTCTTCCTCGGCGGCGTCGCACGATATCTCTTCGTTCCTTTGGCCGAGGCGGTCGTCTTCGCGATGCTTGCATCCTACTTTCTCTCACGAACCATCGTGCCGACAATGGCGAAGTACCTGCTGAAGGGACATGAGCACGACCGCGTGGACCAAGCGAAGGCGAGTCGCAATCCATTCGTTCGCTTTCAGATCACCTTCGAGCACTACTTCGAGAAACTACGTAACTGGTACTACGGCGTCTTGGGCTTCTGCATGGAGTATCGTCTGGTCTTCCTGCTGGCAATCGTCGCGTTCTGGGTCGGGTCGATTGCTCTTCTCTATCCCTGGTTGGGACAAGATTTCTTTCCTTCGGTGGATGGCGGTCAGTTCAAGCTGCATGTGCGAGCACATACCGGAACTCGCATTGAAGATACGGCGCGTCTCTGCGACCAGATCGAGGACGTGATTCGCCAGGAGATCCCGCAAGCGGAGATGGGAACCGTCATCGACAACATCGGCATTCCCTACTCTGGCCTGAACCTTTCCTATTCGAACTCCGCGACAGTTGGTACTGCCGACGCGGACATTCTGGTAACGCTGTCTGAAAAGCACCGGCCCACGGACGAGTACACGCACAATTTGCGAGACAAGCTGACGCAGCGGTTTCCCGGCACTGAGTTCTACTATCTGCCCACGGATATGGTGAGTCAGATCCTGAACTTCGGCCTGCCGGCGCAGATAGACATACAGGTGGTCGGGAATGCAATCGAGCAGAACCACACTCTAGCCGAGCAAATGATGGAACAGATCAGTCAGATTCCCGGCACGACCGACCTGAGAATTCAGCAGCCTTTCAATCTGCCGAGCTGGACGGTCAATGTCGACCGCACACGAGCTCAGCAAGTGGGTTACAGTCAGCATGATGTGGCCAACAGTGTATTGACCAGCTTGAGCGGAAGCTTCCAGACCTCCCCCACCTTTTATCTCAACCCTCAGAACCATGTGAGCTACAACATCGCGGTGCAGACACCGCAGTATGACATACAGAATCTACAGCAGCTTCAGAATGTCCCTATCGCCACCAACGGCTCGGGTCAGCAACCTCAGATCCTCGGTAATATTGCGTCGATTGATCGCGGCACGGAGCAGGGTACCGTCAGTCACTACAATGCACGGTCAGTCATCGACGTCTATGGTTCGGTTGAAGGTTCCGACCTGGCGAGCGTCGCGGGCAAAATCGATCAGGTCGTGAAAGACAACAAGGGTAAGCTGCCGCGCGGGACCGAGATTTTTGTGCGCGGTCAGATCCAGACGATGCACACCTCCTTCGTCGGTCTGGTCTCCGGTCTGATCTTTTCGATTGTCCTGGTCTATGCTCTGATTGTGGTGAACTTCCAGAGTTGGCTGGATCCGTTCATCATTATTGCAGCGCTGCCGGGCGCGCTGGCCGGGATCGTCTGGCTGTTGTTCCTGACTGGAACGCACATCAGCGTTCCCGCGCTGACCGGCGCGATCATGTGCGTGGGCGTGGCGACGGCGAACTCGATCTTGGTGGTCAGCTTCGCGAAGGAGCAGATGGAGGCCGGGCTAAATGCCGCGGATGCAGCGCTCTCCGCGGGTTTCACGCGCTTCCGCCCGGTCATCATGACGGCGCTGGCGATGATGATCGGCATGGTGCCGATGGCTCTGGGACTGGGTGATGGCGGCGAGCAGAACGCGCCCCTGGGCCGCGCCGTTATTGGAGGTCTCTTGTTAGCGACCTTCGGCACGCTTACCTTTGTTCCGGTCTTCTTCTCGTTTATGCATCGCAACGACCCCAGCCACGCAAACCCGCCGGCGAATCCCCAGAATGAGGCACATGCATGAGCAACGAGAGATGGACAAAGTCCACTGAACATCGCGCCAAAGGCGCACATGGAGATAGGGCATGAGTACCGAGCAACAATCGAAACATCCTGAGGGCCACGTCCCGGAACTGTTGAAGCATGAACCGCCGCCGAAGGTCTCGCGCGGATCGGTGCTGACGCCGGTTGCCATTGTCTTTGTCGTAACGGTCGTGCTCGCTATCGTCGGCATCGTCCGGCGTCAGCATGCGAGCACCGTACTTGCGAAGTATACCGACACCGTTGCCGCTCCTACAGTGTCTGTGGAGCAACCGGTGCTGCAACAAAGCGCGCAGGAGATCGTGCTGCCGGGTAACATGCAGGCATTTACCCTCGCGCCGATCTACGCGCGAACGACGGGATACGTGAAGGCCTGGTATCACGACATAGGTTCGCACGTGAGCAAGGGCGAACTGCTCGCAGTCATCGAGACGCCGGAGCTGGACCAGCAGTTGGCCCAGGCGAAGGCAGACCTGGCAACCGCACAGAGCAATGCCGCATTGGCGAAGACAACGGCTGGCCGTTACCAGGACCTCATTGGCAATAACGCGGTTTCGCAACAAGACACGGACACTGCGGTCACACAACTGCAATCGACCAGCACCCAGGTGAACTCGGCGGCGGCGAATGTGCGCCGGTTGGAGGAGTTGCAATCGTTCGAACGCATTGTCGCGCCCTTCGACGGCGTGATCACCACGCGCAACATCGACATCGGCCAGCTGATTACGGCAACGGGAAGCACGACCACTGCGGGTGCGGGCACGATTATAGGAAGCAAGGAGATATTCGACATCTCCGCGCTTCGCACATTGCGTGTGTTCGTCAATGTGCCGCAGATATATTCGCCCGATGCGAAAAATGGCGTTATAGCGACTTTAACCTTGCCCCAGTATCCGGGGCGCAAGTTTGACGGCAAGCTGGTGCGGACCTCGAACGCAGTCGATCCCGCGACACGGACCTTGCTCGTCGAGGTGGATGTGAATAATTCATCGGGGGAACTTCTGCCGGGCAGCTACACCGAGGTCCATCTGCATACGTCCAAGGCGACGCCGGCGTTGATCGTGCCGGTAAGCGCGCTGATCCTGGAGCCGGACGGGCTGCACGTCGCGACCGTCGATGCGAATCACATCGCGCATTTGGGGCATGTAACTGCGGGCCGCGATTTCGGTACGACGGTGGAGATCCTGACTGGATTGCAGCCGGGGCAGGGCGTCATCGCCAATCCGCCGGACTCGTTGATCGATGGCGAAAAGGTCCGCGTTGTAACTCCGAACCAGCCGGCAGGAGCGAAGTAATGAGAGCGCAAAGCTTTCCAACGGCAGGGGCCTTGCTCGTGGTGATCGCGTTGGGCGGATGCAAAGTCGGCCCGAACTACAAGGTGCCGGCAATGCCTGCTCCACCTGCCTACAGCGACGACGGCCATAATGGAAACTGGTCAACGGCAAGCCCCGCCGATAACGCCAGCCGTGGAGATTGGTGGAATATCTATCACGATCCAAAGCTGAACGATCTTGAGCAGCAATGCGCGACGGCCAACCAGAACATCGAGGCGGCACTGCACGCCTACGAGCAGGCGCACGACCTGGTGCGGGAGAATAAGGCATCGCTTTACCCGACGGTATCGATCGGAAGTTCGGCGACCAGAAGCCGCATCTCCACCACCAAGCCTCTGATACGTGAGCCGGGAGTGGCGACCAACTATTGGGATTTCCTGATTCCGGTAACCATCTCCTGGGAGCCGGATTTCTGGGGCGCCATCCGTAGGCAGATAGAGTCCAGCACCGCCACCGCGCAGGCAACTGCCGCCGATCTTGCCAATATACGCCTGAGCCTTGAAGGAATGCTCGCTGTTACCTACCTGCAAATACGCGGGATTGACTTGCAGGCGCAACTGCTTCGGACAACGCTCGACTCATACCAACAGTCGCTGGACCTTACCCAGTCTCTGCTCAATGGTGGTTTGACCACCGACATTGCTGTGGAGCAAGCCAAGACTCAGTTGGAACAAACGCAAGCACAATTAATTGATCTGGGTGTGCAGCGCGCGGCGGATGAGCATGCGATCGCGGTGCTCGTCGGACAGCCGGCCACGAACTTCCACATTCCTGAGATGCCGTTGACCGATGGCCCGCCCAGCATACCTACAGGCATTCCGTCCGAATTGCTCCAGCGGCGCCCGGACATTGCAGGCGCGGAACGGCGAGTTGCGTCGGCAAACGCACTCATCGGCGTTGCGAAGGCCGCGTATTACCCGAACATCGTATTGGGTGCGACCGGCGGAGTAGAGACAGATGCGATCAGCCAAATCTTCAACGCAGGCAGCGCCATGTGGAGTGCAGGTGGGGCCGTTAACGAGACTTTGTTTGACGCAGGCCGGAGGAGAGCCCAGGTCGACTTCGCCATCGCTCAGCGCGAACAGGCGACGGCGCTCTATCGACAGCAGGTGCTTTCCGCGTTTCGCGACGTCGAAGACCAGCTCGCCGCGTTGCGCGTACTCGAAGATGAGGCCGTTGTCACCGGGCGCGCTGTCGAGTCAGCGAAGCGCAGCACGCAGCTCTCCACGCTTCGCTTCAAACGCGGACTGGCCCCCTATCTCGAAGTGCTGACGAGCCAAACGATCGAATTAGCTAACGAGCGGACAGCGGCATCGCTGGCAGCGGAACGCATCGTAGCCAGCGCGGAGCTACAGATTGCGCTGGGCGGAGGATGGAATTCAGCGCAACTTCCGAACAATTAGCGGAGAATTACAACGTGTCGGCTCCGCCTCGTACTCAACAATCACTTACATGTCCCACCACGTTCGAGAGACGCAGGTCACAGTTGGTGATAAATCGCCATAGCGTAGCAATACTTCAGGATGAGGCGACCGAGGAGCTGTCAAAACAATCTCCAATACATTACGAATAGATCGGAAATGTGTCTCCAATAAAACGCGGCAGCCGCTGCTGATTAGAATCATCTCTCAGCCGTGATTCGTCTCCAGGCGATCGCTCGAGATGGAAGCGGCTAGCAAGCCAGGGTCTCCGGTGGTCCTATAAGATATGGTCGAAGGAGCGTGCAGACATGACTCATGCAGAGATGATTGCTCAATGGGATGAGCACATCGGCTATGAATTTTCGACTCGCGACGTCGCTTCGACGATCGATACGATGGTGGAAGACGCCTACGTCAACCACATTCCTGTGATGACCGGCGGGTACGGGCATGCGGAGCTACGCACGTTCTATCAGCAGGACTTCATCACTCCAATGCCCGCGGACGTCGCCATTCAACTGGTGTCCCGCACTCTCGGTCAGGATCAATTAGTCGACGAGATTATCTTTTCCTTCACGCACACTGAAGAGATGCCGTGGATGCTTCCGGGCGTGGCTCCGACGCATCGGCATGTAGAAATTCCGCTCGTGGTCGTCGTCGGCTTTCGAGACGGAAAACTGGCGCATGAGCGCATCTACTGGGATCAGGCCTCGGTGCTCAAACAAATCGGCCTGCTCACGGATCCATCGCTTCCGGTATTCGGGGTCGAGACTGCACAGAAGCTTCTGGATCCCGTTATGCCCAGACCCTAGCCGGGGTCGGAAGCAAGTCTATTCTCTGGTTTGTATACTTACCGTGCATCCACAACGGGAATGATGGTGCTGTTGTGGATGCTGGCCCAATTTCGTCGCCTCAGCCCAGCATCAGGAGTGTCATGTTCGATCAACAGCTCACTGTCCCCAGCACCATCGCCTTTCCATCTGACTGGGTCCGATCGCAGTTTCCTGCGCTCAATCAGCAGCCCGGTTTCATCTTCTTCGATAACGCTGCCGGCGCGCAGATCCCGCAGATGGTGTTCGACGCCGTCAACCGGCACCTGCTGCACTGCAACGTTCAGCGTGGTGGACGCTATGTGAAGAGCATGGAGGTGGACGCAACCATTGCGAGGGCGCGGGAGAGCGTCGCAGTGCTAATCAACGCGCGGCATCCTGAAGAGGTCGCGTTCGGCATGAACGCCACTTCGTTTCTGCGCCTGCTCAGCCTTGCTATCGGCCGCATGTTGGGCACGCGCAACGAGATCGTCGTAACCGATCTCGACCACGAAGCGAACATCGCCACCTGGCTGCAGCTCGAGCGTGAAGGGGCGAAGATCGTCTGGTGGAAGATGCGCGAGGATTCCAACCTGCACGTTGAGGATTTGGCACCGCTGCTGAGCGCAAAGACGCGCCTGGTCGCCTGCACGGTGACCTCGAACGCGCTGGGCTCGTTGGTCGATGTCGCCACTGTCGCAAAGTTGGCGCACGCCGTTGGAGCTGAGGTGGCTCTCGATTGCGTTCACTACTCTCCCCATGCTGTGATCGATGTTCAGGCATTCGACTGCGACTATCTTGTTTGTTCCGGCTACAAAGTCTTCGGACCGCACATGGGCTTTATGTGGGGGCGCCTGGAGTTGCTGTACGAGTTGCCCACCTTTCGCGAAGATTTCATGCCGGATGCTCCTCCCTTCAAGATTGAAGCGGGTACGTTCATCTACGAAAACGTTGCCGGTATGGCGGCGGCTGTCGCCTACCTCGAAGCGCTTGGCACACGCATGGCCGAGGAAGAAGAGGGCACCTCGCCTGCATCGCGGCGAGACTCTATTGTGCATGCCATGACTGCAATTCGCTCCTACGAAGCCACCCTCTCCGCGGGGATGTTTCGCGTACTCAAGTCCGCGGGCGCCACCATCTACGGAATCGACAACCCCGCTCGCACAAACGAGCGCGTACCCACTCTCTGCTTCAATCTGCCGAACATCGCGCCTGCACATGTCACAGAAGTTATGTCCGGCCGCGGCATCGGCATTCGCGATGGCCACATGTACACGCCGCGTTTGATGCAACAGCTCGGTATCCCACAGGAGTCCGGCGTTGTGCGCGCCTCGCTTCTTCACTACAACACCATCGAAGAAATTCAAGAGTTCGGGAAGGTACTGCTTGGCATTCCCCGGCATTCGTAAGCCAGACGCTCAAGCGCGAGTATCAACCTTCTCGTCGCCAGGCGCCGACAGCGCGCCCGAGCCCCAGCTCGAACGCAGGCTAACCCAGCGGCAACTTACCATGATGACGATGGGCGGCGCCATCGGTGTCGGGCTCTTCCTGGGTAGTTCGCTCTCCATTCGTCTTGCAGGCCCAGGCGTTATCCTGGCGTATCTCTTTGGTGCTGTCATCACTCTTATCGTCGCGTACTCCATCGCCGAGATGGCGGTCGTACATCCTGTGGCTGGCTCCTTCGGCGTGTACGCCCAGACCTACCTCAACGACTGGTCCGGTTTCGCCGTTCGCGTTACCTATGCCTTCGTTCAGATCATCGCGATCGGCGCGGAGGTTACCGCCGTAGCGATCTACTGTGCGGTCTGGTTTCCGACGGTGCCGCAGTGGCTGATCGTGGTAGCTGTCTCTCTCGCCCTGATCGCCATCAACGCCATGCAGGTCGGCAGCTTCGCCGAGTTTGAATACTGGTTTACCATCGTCAAGGTCGTTGCCATCGCAGCGTTCGTATTGATTGGCATTGGTCTAATCGTCGGCCTGGGGCCGGCCAGACCATCCGGACTCTCTAACCTGACCGCCCATGGTGGATTTTTGCCACATGGGATAAAGGGCGTGTGGCTGGCCATGAGCCTTACGCTCACCAGTTATATGGGTATCGAGATCATCGGCGTCACAGCTGGCGAGGCACACCAGCCCGCGAAGACTATCCCGCACGCTATGCGTACGGTTACTGCGCGGCTCATCCTCTGCTATGTCTTGTCGATCACCGTAATGCTTGTGATGACGCCCTGGGACAAGATGAGCAGCGGACTCACCGGCAGCCCATTCGTATTTGCTTTCCGCAGCGCGGGGATACCGTATGCCGCGGGCATCATGAATTTGGTGGTCATCGCCGCCGCTCTCTCCAGCGCGAATACCAACCTCTACCTCACCAGCCGGACCTTGTTTTCCTTGTCGCGCGATGGCTATCTACCGCTGGCGCTAGGGCGTCTCGGCCGCAACGGCGTCCCCTATCTTGCCTTGCTGCTGTCGACCGCGGGTATGGTCGCCGCTATTCTGCTTGCGATCTTCGCTCCGAGCCACGCCTTCCTGTCGCTTTACGGAATCGCAGTGGCAGGAATGTTTTTCGTGTGGATCATTGTCCTGCTGGCCCATCTTTCGTTTCGTAAGGTGCTCGGGCCTGCGCGCATCGCGGCTCTGCCGATCCGCCTGCCATTTTCTCCCTATGCGCAGATCGTCGGTTTGGCTGCTCTCGTCGCCATAGCGAGCAGCACGTTCTTTGTGGACAGCCTGCGATACACGGTCCCGGATTTCCTGCTGTTCCTGCTCCTCATCGCGGCATTTCACACCCGGCTGCGACGAAAGAACCCAGCCTTGCGCTCGAACCCCGGCAACGCCACCTGAAACGGCGGTGGAAGCCGCGCAGGGTTGAGCTACAACTAACGCATCGTAGTGGAGACGGAACGCACGGCACGGGATCGCCGTGTGGACTGCATCGGACTAGGAAATGGCGGAAGAGGAGGGATTCGAACCCCCGATACCCTTTCAGGTACGCCAGTTTTCAAGACTGGAGCCATCAACCACTCGGCCACTCTTCCTCTCTAAAGTTTAGTATGCGACAGTACGTTGCGCAAAGATTAGTGTTTGACCCGTAATTCGGGCCAGGGCCTGATGCTTGAGCCAATGGCACCGTCGTAGATGCCACCGTCGGCTTCGTAGCCGGTTCCAATGTGTTGTTTTGCAGGCTTGTTGTAAACAATTGCTTTTGTCGCAAGTGGGTTGCGGCGAAGACGAAGCAAAACGAAAGCTGCTAGTGGAGTTGGCTGGGGATGACCGAGTATTGAATGAGAAGTTCGAAGGGGACGATTCTGAGGGTGTTCTCGTGGGTGGCTTCGAGGATGATGGGACAGGCTGCTCCGGCCTGCTGGACCTGAAGCCAACGCGCTGCACAGACGCACCAGCGATCGCCCGGCTTGAGTCCGGGGAATCCATACTGCGGCATGGGGGTGGAGAGATCGTTGCCTAGAGCTTTGGAGGCTGCGAGGAACGGAGCGTCGACGACGCAGCAGATGGTGTGGACGCCGTGGTCGTCGGGGCCGGTCTCGCAGCAGCCGGTGCGGTAGAAGCCGGTCATGGGCTCGCAGCCGCAGGTGTCGAGGGGACGGCCTAGGACGTTTTTGCCACGGGATTTGCTGGGCTCTACTGTCGGCATGGGTCCATTGTAAATCGGCAAATGCGACCACGGATTAAACGGATAAGAACGGATTGTTCAAGGTTCTAATTCGTGATCCTCCGTAGTTACTTTGCTGCGAGAGCTAACTGTCGCTGGTATTCCAGACGTGAAGCGCCTTCGTTACTTTGCAGCTAATGCCAGCTGCTGCTGGTATTCCTCGTAGGGGCCCTTGTGGTCTGTGATGCGGAAGTCGGTGGGGCCGCCTTCGAAGTGCCAGATGCGTGTGCCGGCTTCTTCGATGAGGTCTTCGTCGTGAGTGACGAGGAAGACTGTGCCTTCGTACTTCTGGATGGCCTGGTTGAGGGCGTTGATGCTCTCGAGGTCGAGGTGGTTGGTGGGTTCGTCGAAGACGAGGACGTTCGGCTTCTGCAGCATGATCTTGCAGAAGAGCAGGCGGGCGGCTTCGCCTCCAGAGAGAGCATCGGTTTTCTTGAGGCCCTCTTCGCCGCGGAAGAGCATCTGGCCGAGGATCCCGCGGATGTCTTCTTTGGTGGCCTCGGGGTCGAAGGTGTGGAGCCACTCGGCGACGGTTGTGCCCTTGGTGATGGAGCCGGTGTGGTCTTGCGCGAAGTAGCCGATGGAGACTTCGTGGCCCCATTTGACGGTGCCGGAGTCGATGGAGACGTCTTTCTCTTCGATGCCGGGGCCGTTGGCTAGCAGTGCTTTGAGGAGCGTGGTTTTGCCTTGTCCGTTGCGGCCGATGAGGACGACTTTGTCTCCGCGCTGGATAGAGGCGGAGAAATTGTTGATGACGTGCTCGACCTGGCCGTCTTTCTGAGTGTAGGACTTGTTGACTTGCTCGAACTCGAGGACGTGCTTGCCGGAGGGACGGTCCATCTTGAAGGCGATGAAGGGGCGGGCGATGTTGGAACGGGCGAGTTCGCTGGTGGCGAGGCGCTCGACTTCTTTCTTGCGGGAGTTCACCTGTGAGGAGCGCGTGCCGGCGGAGAAGCGGGCGATGAAGTCGTTGAGTTGAGCGATTTTTTTCTCGCGCTGCTCGTTCTGGCTCTCGATCCGAGTGCGGATGCTGGTCTTTTGAAGGACCATGTCGTCGTAGCCGCCGGTGTAGAGGATGATGGTCTCGTAGTCGATGTCGGCGGTGTGGGTGCAGACGTTGTTGAGGAAGTGACGGTCGTGCGAGATGGTGATGACGGTGCCGTTATAGCGGGTGAGGAAGTCTTCGAGCCAGTGGATGGATTCGAGGTCGAGGTAGTTGGTGGGCTCGTCGAGGAGAAGGGCTTCGGGGTTGCCGAAGAGAGCCTGGGCGAGGAGGACGCGGACTTTCTGGCCGCCCTGGAGTTCGGACATCTTGCGTTCGTGGAGCTCGTCGGGGATGTCGAGGCCCTGGAGGAGGACTGCGGCGTTGGCTTCGGCTTCGTAGCCGTCTTCGTCGCCGACGATGCCTTCGAGCTCTCCGAGGCGTGAGCCGTCTTCATCGGTCATCTCGGGTTTGGCGTAGATGACTTCGCGCTCTTCAAGGGCAGCCCAGAGGGCTTTGTTGCCCATGATGACGGTGTCGATGACGCGGTAGGCGTCGAACTCGTACTGGTCCTGTTTGAGGACACCGACTTTTTTGGGGCGGACGACGGATCCCTTCTGGGCGTCGATCTCGCCTGTGAGGACCTTCATGAAGGTGGATTTGCCGGCGCCGTTGGGGCCGGTGAGGCCGTAGCGGCGGCCGGTAGTAAAGGTGACGGAGACGTCCTCGAAGAGAAGCTTCGAGCCGTAGCGCATGGTGACATTGGAGACAGAGATCATGGTTTCCTTCTATTTTATAGGGCCGGCACATTGAAACGCTGTGAATGGACCGTTGTTTCTAAAGCGCTCGGCGTGCTTCGGAGCAGACCTTCAAAATGAGCCTATGGCAAAGGCCAACCGAGGTTCGGCACGTACCGAGACCACTGAAACAGAGGTTGATCGTGAAGGTGCGATGGTGAATGCGGGCGGCCGAGTCCCCGCGCCAAACGGCTCCTCTTCAATTTTACATGTTTATGAGGATGATAGAGAGGCTTGTGCGAGGTTGGCGTTGTAGCGGCGGTAGAGAAGGCTTACTAGATGCAGGAGAAGGAGTGCATCGAGTGGGGTGCGAAAGCGTGGATCGGAGTTGGTGAGGAGAAACGGAAGGATATAGACGACTTCGAAGGCGAAGAGGAGTTTGTCGTCGAAGGTGAGATGGAGGCGTCCGGGAAGAAGAAGCGCTGCCAGAAATAAGAAGCTGGGGAGCGCGAGGAATGACTTGACCAGGCCGTAGGGCGAGAAGAGGGCGTGGAGTTTGGTGTCGGGATGAAAGAAGATGAAGAGTTTCAGGAAGAGTAGCTTGATCTCTTCGAGAGGATGGTGAATGGCAAAGTCGATTGATCGCTGGTTGTAGGTTGCGCCGATCTGGGGAGAGTAGAAGTCGGGGATCGGTTCGCCGGGGTGGGAGGCGTAGAAGTCGGGGATGAGGGAGTATTCGGCGTTGAGATGATTGAGGAGAGCGGCTTTGGTCTGGGGGTTGTGGCCTGCGTAGAGGTTGTAGGGGCCGTTGCGGGGAAAGTAGATGGAGCCGTGGCTGGCTATGCCCAGCAGGGAGAAGCCTGCGGCTGTGATGATCAGCAGGATTGCTGCATGTGCGGCTGCTCGTGCCGGCTGGAGATTGGTGCTGCGGAGAAAAAGAAGGATCAGAAGGATTGGAGCCAGAAGGATTAAATTGGGGCGGCAGAAGATGGCGGCGGCGAAGATGAGTGCTGCTGTGGCGGTCAGTTTGAGCGTGGGCGCGGCTACGCTGTGGGCAATATGGAGGCATGCGAGGACGATGAGGAGGAAGAGCAACGTGCCGAGGGGGAGGTCCCAAAGTTTGGTTACGGAGAGGATGAGGTCGGGAAATAAGGCGACGGGTAGCGAGCCGTAGGCACTCCAGGATGGCGGCAGATTGAGTTCGCGGAGTAGTCGATAGCAGACTGCAGCGAGGGCGAGTTGAAGAAAAATCTGCAGGAGGACGATGCCGTGGTCGCCTGCGAGTCGATAGGCCGGCCCGGCGAAGAGAGGGTAGGCGAGAGGAGTGAAGGTGTCGGCGACGTGGCCGGTGGTGGCCCACTCGACGGTGTCGGCCTGGTAGCCAGGCATGGGATAGGTGACGTGTGTCCACAACGCGATGGCGATGCTGAGGACAGTCGTGATCAGCAAGACGAGGGCTAAAGGCCTTCTGGAGGGCATCTTTGGTGATGGTAGGGAGAGTCGAGAAGGCGGTCAAGAAAACTAATTTGAGGATTTGTTGCGAGCTGAAAGATGAAGCTCCGCTCCTGGGCTGGTTGGCCTGTAGAGCGGAGCATTTAGGTTTTATCGAGTGACCGGTTATTGGCCGCGGCGGGCTGGGCCAGAGCGGCTGCCGCCTGGGCGTCCGCCGGGGCGACCGTTGCCGCGTCCGCCGGAGTTGCGTCCGCCGGAGTTGCCACCACCACCGTTGCGGGCGCGAGAGCCGTTCCGGTTGCCGCCGTAGTTGTTTTTTGGCGTCAACATGGGAGCGACCGGGTCGTTGCCTTTCCAGGAACGAGTCTCGAGTTGCAGAAGGTCCATCCCCGGAGCTGTTATGTCGAGGGGTTGGTTACGAACTTCCTTCTCGAGGTTCTTATCGGCCTCGCGCCATTCGAACTTTATCTTCAATTCGCGTTCGAGCTTGCGGGCGTCGTGCTTTTCCTGCGGCATGACGAAGGTCGTGGCGACACCTTTGGCTCCGGCGCGTCCCGTCCGGCCGATGCGGTGGACGAAGTCGTCGGAGGCGTTGGGCAGGTCGTAGTTGACGACGTGGGCGATATCCTGCACGTCGATGCCGCGAGCCGCCACGTCAGTGGCAACCAGGATGCGATGACGGCCGTTTGCGAAGCCTTTGAGAGCGGCGGTGCGCTGCGACTGGCTGCGGTCGCCGTGGATGACGTCGGCATCGTGGCCGAGCTTTTCCAGCTTCTTGCTGATGCGGTCTGCGCCATGCTTGGTGCGCGAGAAGACGAGGAAGGTTCCTTCTTCCTGGCGCAACATCTGGTCGAGCAGGCCGAGTTTCTGGTCCTGCATGACGGTGTAGACGCGAAGTTCGACACGGTCGGAGGGCTTGGAGGTCTGGCCGATTTCGATACGTACCGGCTCGCGGACGTAGTCGCGAACGATCTCGCGGATGTTGGCGTCGAGCGTCGCGGAATAACACATGGTCTGACGGGTGCGTGGGAGAGCGCCGACGATGCGGCGGATGGCGGGAAGGAATCCCATGTCGAGCATGCGGTCGACTTCGTCGAGGACGAGCATTTCGACGGAGTTGATGTTGATCTCGCGGCGACGGAGGAAGTCTTCGAGACGACCGGGCGTGGCGACGACGAGGCGTGGGCCACGGTCGAGCTGATCAAGCTGGTTGTTCTCAGAGAGACCGCCGCAGACGAGAACGGCGTCGCTCTTCGAACCGGGGACGAGCTTCCAGTAGACCTCAAGGACCTGCATGGCGAGCTCGCGCGTCGGCAGCAGGATGAGAGCACGGATAGGACCGCGTTTGCCCTTGGTGCTGGGCGCGGAGACGGCGTCCATGCGCTGGATCATCGGGATGAGGAAGCTGAGGGTTTTGCCTGTGCCGGTCGAGGCGGTGGCTAGAATGTCTTTGCTTTCGAGCGCGGGCGGAATGGCCTTGGCCTGCACCGGTGTCGGCATGATGAAGCCGGCGTTGGTGAGACGGCTCTTGAGCGAGTCGGAGATGTTGAAGTCGGTGAAGCGCACGTCGTCGACGAGAGAGATGCCGGTTCGATTCGCAGTTGCGGAATTCGTTTGGGGAGGGTTGGGGTTTGCTGAGTGGTGGACGTTCTGTGCGTCCTGCTGGTTCTGTTCCAAAGTTGCAGAGTTCAAGATTTTTCCTGTCTGGATTGCCCCATTTTTGGGGCGGTTCGGTAACGGCATAGGAATGCAGTCGGCGCTTGGTAGCACCGTGGATTTCAATTAGTCAGCATTGCTCGATTGTCGAAGCGCTGCTGCTGCACGGCGAGACTCGTCCGTTGACGTGTCTTCCAGCCAGAGCAACCAGCGCGGCTTCCGATTTCGGGGAAGGTCTGCGGTGGGGAGAGGTGAATCGCAGTCTCTGGCCAAACTCCGAAGTCCATGAAGAGTTTTTGCCTGCGATGCCCGTACTCGTTTTAACCAGAGTACAAATTAATGGTATCACAAACCAGGTTTCATGAGCGATAGAAACGTGGGGAATGTGTTAGTCAACAGGGAATAATTCGGGGATGCGGCGTCCGTAAGCGGACAGGGGTATCCGCGGATGAACATCACGGTGACGATTCAGGTTGAGGAGTGATTGATTCTCATGGAGATAGCACTGTGCGGTGTTGGCAGCCGAAGTGCTGTCTCAAGTCAGAAATTATCGAGGTAACGAACTGAGATGCAATCGCTGATGCAAGACCTTCGCTTTTCCCTTCGTCAGATTCGTCGATCTCCCGGATTCATGGTGACTGCTGTGTTGACGCTTGCGCTTGGCGTGGGCGCGAATACTGCGATCTTTTCGTTGCTGGATCAGGCGCTGCTGCGCTCGCTGCCGGTGAGGGTGCCGGAACAGTTGGTGATTCTGAGTGCTCCAGGCAAGATGTGGGAGGGACACAGCGGCAATAATGGCGCGGGGTTTGAAAAATCCTTCTCGTATCCGATGTATCGGGATTTGCGCGATCGAGGAACGGCGTTCGACGGGTTGATTGCTACGGCGCCGGCTGAGATCGGCATTACGCGTAATGGCACGTCCAACATGGCGAATGCAGAGATTGTGAGTGGGAACTACTTCAGCGTGTTGGGTGTGCCGGCTGAAATGGGGCGCGTGCTTGCGCCGACAGACGATGCAACATCCGGCAGCAATCCAGTTGCGGTGGTGAGCTTCAACTACTGGAAGACGCATCTGGGATCGGATGCGAATGTTGTCGGACAGGCGCTCTCGATCAACGGCCAGCCGTTCCAGATTATCGGTGTCTCCGCGCCTGCGTTTCAGAGTGCAGTGTGGGGGCAGGTGCCGGATGTTTTCGTTCCGATGTCGATGCTGGAACAGATCAGGCCGGGCAGGGGCAGCTATCTGCAGGACCACAAATCGCGGTGGATGAATATCATTGGCCGCATGAAGCCGGATGAAACTCCGGAACGAGCACAGGTGATGATGGCTCCGTTGTGGCATTCGCTGCGCGCGGAGGAGTTGAAGGCGTTGGGGACCCAGTCGCCGCGTTTCGTCGATGACTTTCTGAATAAGAGTGAGTTGCTGGTGTTGCCGGGATCGAATGGGATATCGTACAACCGGGATGGTCTGGAGAGGCCGTTGTACGCCGTGATGGCGATGGCGTTTCTGGTGCTTCTGATCGCTGCCGTGAATGTGGCCAGTTTACTGCTGGTTCGCTCGGCGGCTCGAATGCGAGAGTTCTCTCTGCGGTATGCGCTGGGGGCGAATGCACGACGAGTTGTGCAGCAGCTTCTGCTGGAGGGAGTGCTGATCGGCATTATAGGCGGAGCGGCGGGACTGGTGATCGCGCCGATTTGCATTCGAGTGCTCGTGCATCGACTGGATGCAGACTCTGCCTCTGCGTTCTCGACTACGTTGGATGCACGTCTACTGGCCTTCAACTTTGCGGTTGCGCTAGCTGTGAGTGTGTTGTTCAGTCTGGCTCCGGCGGTGCAGTTGCTGCGGCCGGATATTTTGAACTCGTTGAAGCAAAAGACTGGGACCATGGCTGGCGGCTCGTTGAATTTTCGGCGGTTGATCGTTTCGCTTCAGGTAGGGCTCAGCGTTCTGCTGCTGGTCGGCTCTGGTTTGTTTGTGCGTACGATGCAGAATCTGCGGCGCGTTGATCCAGGGTTCAATACCTCGCACCTGATTACGTTCCACATCGATCCTCAGCTCTCCGGATACGCGAAGGAGAAGATTCCGCAGTTGCAGCAGAATGTTCTGGATACTATGGCAACGTTGCCTGGCGTGCAGGCTGTGGGGGCGACGGACGATCCGGAACTGGCCGATAGTGACCGCAGCGGCAATGTGACGGTGGAGGGTTACAACGCGCCTCCGGATGAAGATTACGATGTGGAAGCTCCGTCGGTGAGTGCAGGTTTCTTCCATGCGCTGCAGGTGCCTTTGCTAGCGGGACGCATCTTTACAGAGGATGATGACAGCAGCCATCCTCTGGTCGCGATCGTAAACGAGAGTTTTGTGAAGCACTACTACAGCAGCACAGCGGCTGCCGTAGGCAAGCGTGTGGCTCGAGGCGGTGGCAAGAATCTGCAGTACATGACGATCGTCGGGGTTTCGCGCGACGCGAAGCATATGACGTTGCGGCAAGAAGCCCCGCCAACTCTTTTCATTCCGCTTCGACAGGCAAAGGCGGTGGACCAGCTTTATCTTTATCTGCGCACGAATACGCCGCCGGAGCAAACCTTCGCCGTGGTGAGGCAGGCTATAAAGCAGATCGATCCTGGGCTTGCTGTCGATGCGATGCGAACGATGAACGATCAGATTGAGACCACGCTTTCGAATGAGCGCATGATTGAGTTGCTGGCGATCTCGTTTGGGCTGCTGGCTACCATGCTTGCCGGGGTTGGGCTCTATGGGGTGCTTGCTTACTCGACGGCGCAGCGGACGTGGGAGATTGGCGTTCGCATTGCGCTTGGGTCTTCCAAGGCGGAGGTTTCGCGGCTGGTTCTCGTGGATGTTCTGCGTCTTACCGGAATTGGAGTTGCTGTAGCGATTCCCTGCGCCATCGTTCTGGCGAGATTGGTGCGGAGTCAACTCTTCGGTGTTTCGTCTTCGGATCCGATTACACTCAGCGCGGTTGTGCTACTGATTGCTTTGGTAGCTCTGGCGGCGGCTGTGCTGCCGGCATGGCGTGCATCGTCGGTTGACCCGGTAAAGGCACTGAGAACTGACTAGGGATGACGCCAAAAGTTGAGGGTGACAGGTAAACATTCTTTCGTTTATTGGTGGAGGCTGTGTTTTCGTGTCTCTTTTTGTCCCTTCCTCTGCATTTCTTTGCGCAAAGGCAGGCCAAGCGGCGCGCAAATGACTCAATCTAAGAGCCCAGGATTGGTCATTCAGGTGCAATGAGAGAGTCTGAACACTCAAGCTGAGCATTTGGGCCGTGTTTTTCCCGTACCTTGTTCAAGCATTTGGGCCAATCGCAAAAACCATTCCCACGCTGCCATTTGTTGAATGCGGAAGACCGCATATCGATAGAAACCTTAGCGCTAAAGAGGATTGCTGCTCCATGAGCAGCGGAGGACCACTCTATGTTGAAGTTGAATTCATTGATTGTAGCTGGCTGTTTGCTTTGTGGAATTGCACATGCCGACACGGTCGCCGTTGTAAATTTCGATAGTTTACCGACCGGACCGTCGACGTTCGCTGCAGCTGGTCCGGCGCAAACTATCGTTGTCCCAGGTATTGCTACTTTTACAGGTGGCGTCATTCTGGGGGATGCAACTAACCTGCCGGGGCTCGAATTTGCGACACCTCCAAATGCCTACGGCACCGCCGGCTTCGGCGATAGCAGCCTTTCTTCCACGCTCACCATTATGGTGGATCCTGCCTTTACTGCAGATGAAGTGAGCTTTGCGCTGCTCAACGGTGCAACGATTACGTCAGGCTATGTCGTAAACGCTTTTAGCGGCGCAACTCTCGTGGATACAGAGAACTTCACTCTTGCTGCCAACCTTAGCTCCGGTTTTGGACTGCCGGACCTGCTTGGATCGGACATTACTATGGTGACGATCCAGTCGACAACGGATGATCCCTCTGTGAATGGATGGGATTTTTTCATTGATTCAGTAGCGTTGAATGAATCGATCAATCAGGAGATCAACCCAACTCCCGAGCCCTCTAGCTTGATCCTTCTCGGAACCGGCATGGCAGGCGTCGCTGGCGGGTTGTATCGCCGGATGCGTCGGTCTGCCTGAGGGAAGGTTCGCCGAGAACGCTCGATTGTTGAACGAGAAAGGCAGAGGCCAGCAATCCGCTGTTCTCTGCCTTTGTCATGCCGATAACGTTTTGCTAAATGCAATTTGTAGCCGTTTTGGCTGCGTTAGATATGGCAGCTGACCATGCCACGTTTCTCGAGATATTTCTGGTGGTACTCTTCCGCTTTCCAGAAGGTTGTTGCCGGAACGACTTGGGTTGCGATGGGCTTGCGGTAGGAGCCGGAGGCGCTGAGTTCGGCGATCCTTGCACGGGTCTGGGCGAACTGCTTTTCGTTGTGGGTAAAGATGACGCTGCGGTACTGGGTGCCCCAATCCGGGCCCTGGCGATTCACCTGGGTGGGGTCGTGCATGGCGAAGAAGGCGTCCAGCAAGGTTTCGTATGACAGACGGGATGAATCGAAGATGACTTCGACGACTTCCGCATGGCCGGTGCGGTCGGTACAGACTTCTTTATAGGTTGGGTGTTCGAGGTTGCCGCCTTCGTATCCTACGGCCGTATCGATAACACCTGAGATCTCTGCGAATCGGGTTTCAACTCCCCAAAAACACCCTGCACCAAATGTTGCTTTTTCCATTGCCACTCTGTTACTCCTTCACTGCTCCTAATTGGATGCTCTCAGGCTGTGATTGTCATCAACCACAAGGTTAATAGCGGGAGTATTTTGGGCGCGTGGAAGGAGATGTGTCAATGGGGTTTATCGAACTTTTGTGGGAGAGTCAACGAGTTGCAATATTTGGCTGGAAAATGATGAAAAGAAGAGTTTTCCCCGGTAGGGAATCTGGTTGGTCAATGGGGAAAATCTGGCACGCTAGTTCGAACGGCGAGGGCGGTTCGCGGACCGGGCCCCAAGGGGTTGACGACGTGGCTTGGTGGATTTTTTCTTCGCCGGAGATTTTAGCTGCGCGAACTCCGGAGCTTTTTTCTTAGGGACGACTTTCTTTCCCTTCGCTGCGCGATCGAGAGCCATGACTTCGCCTGAGGTCAGTTCGCGGAATTCGCCTGGAGGTACGTCGAGGCGAAGCGCTCCGTAGCCGATGCGACGGATTTTTTCGACGTGATGGCCAATCTCTTCGAACATTTTTCTGATCTGGCGGTTGCGGCCTTCGGTAAGGGTGAGTTCGTACCAGGGATTGTCGCCGCCGCGGACGAGTTCGATCTTCGCGGGTGAGGTGATGATGCGGTCACGACGGCCGCTGCGGACTTCGTTGAGACGGCCGCGGTCGATCATGATGCCGCAGCGAATTTGTTCCAATCCTGAAGCTGGAGGGACGCCGCTTACTTTGACCAAGTAGGTTTTTTCTACTCCGGCTGCTGCCTTGGAAAGGGCGTTGGCGAGGTTGCCGTCGTTGGTCATCAGGAGCAGACCTTCGCTCAGGTAGTCGAGACGGCCAACGGGGTAGAGGCGGACGTTGTCGCCGTGCGGACCTGACCTTTGCTTGGCCATGAGCTGCATGACGGTGGGGCGCTTTTCGGGATCGTCGAGTGTGGTGACGTAGCCGCGAGGCTTGTTCAGCATGTAGTAGCGCTGCCGCTCGCGGCCGTGGAGGAGTTTGCCGTCGACGCGGATATGGTCGTGGCTGGCGTCGTGGCGCGTGCCGAGTGTGTTGACGATGACTCCGTTGACCTGGACTCGGCCCTCGAGGATGATCTCCTCGGCCTTACGGCGGCTGGCGATGCCTGCCTGAGCGAGGATCTTCTGGAGTCGGTCGCCTTTTGGTTCTTCGGGGGATTCAGGTTTTGCGGTGGAGATGGATTTCGTCATTGTCGATAGCCTTCTGACTGCGGAGCTGCTCATCGCGGTCGGGTATTTCAATCTCTATTATCGCCTGTTTTCATGCGAGCGGAATCTGGCCCCGGGCTACTCCGTGCTGTAGAGGCGCACGATGAAGGCGATTTGATAGAGGAGGGAGACGGCCAGAAGGGTCAATTGAACTCGCTGGTTTCTGACCAGTATCGCGATCAGGCACACGATCAGACCTATTGCGATTCGGATCGGATATTCCATGCCGAAGGAATGAAGGTGGGTAGAGCCCTTCAGGCAGGGTGTCGATGATATCGGCGACGTACGTGGCCGCGAGGAAGCCGAAGAACCATTTGCGGCGTGACAGGAAGTATTCCGTAGCCGGAGTAGTTTCTCAGATCAGGGGGAAAGAGAAATGTGCAGAGGGATAAAACAGGATCGCGTAGAGAATGACGGAGAAGTAGATCGTGAAGGTCCACTGCTGCACGAGCGAGAGGTGGAACTCCTACCACCAGAAGTGAATGATGGAGAGAAGAAGCGATGCAGCCCAGCCGAGATGGAGGATGGATACCTTGTCTTCGTTTGGGGTGCTGGACGAACCGGGCGAAACGGCTCAGAAGAGTGGTGATACATAAGCCAACGATGATTGAGATGACGACCCGGACGTGTTGGTAGAGGTCGGGATTGGATTGGGCAGGGCTCATATCGATGATGCTGCCTGGTCGATTACTTAGAGTTTATCAGTGTTGATCCACCGCGTACGCTGCATGCCCTCGGGAGCTGGCGTTAGCGGTACGTCGGGAGGGTATTCGTTGTCGCCCTCGGGAGTGGCTACGGTGTCGGGTTCGTTGTCCTCGGGGGTGTCGGGAGAGTCGCGAGGGTCGGGTTCGGGATCGAGGTTTGATTGTGCCATCGTGTCATCAGCCTTCCTCGGAGTCGCGGCGCTGGTCGCTTTGAATCTCGGCGTCGAGCGCGGGTGAGTCTGCGCCGTCTGCGATCTGATCGGTGTTGTAGTTTGGCGGAAGACCGGAGATACGTCCGTCGACGATTGCTTCGTCGGCTACGGTTTCGCCGCTGTCGCCGTCGGCTTGCGGCTCGGTCTGATCCTTCTCCCGCTCCACTTGATCTGGAGTCTCAGGTGCGTGGTGCTCCATGGGGATCTCCTCCTGCTCGGCAAGCTCGCCAGCCATCTTCTCAAACTCTTCGATGCTGGGAAGCTCGTTGATGTCTTTCAGACCGAAGCGGAGGAGGAAATCTTTTGTTGTCTTGTAGAGGATGGGGCGGCCAATGACCTGTTTGCGGCCGGCGGTGGTGATGAGCTTGCGCGCCATGAGGCTGCCGAGGACGCCGCCGGAGTCGACTCCGCGAATCTCAGATATCTCGGGCGCGGTTACGGGCTGTTTGTAGGCGACGACGGCGAGGGTTTCGAGTGCCTGAAGGGAGAGCTTCAGAGGAGGCTTGAGAGATTTGACAAAGCCGCGGACGGCGTCGTGGTATTCGGGCTTGGTGGCGAGGCGGTAGCCTCCGGCGACCTCGCGGATTTCGAGGCCGCGGTCGGAGGTTGCGTAGTCGGCGATGAGTTCGTCGAGGATGGTGCGGAAGTAGTCGCGGAGACGGCGGTCTTTCTCTTTGGCTTCGCGGGCGATTTTCTTTTCGTCTTTTTCTTCGGCCGGTGGTTCGGCGGGCGCTTCGCTTCCCTGCGCTGCGACTGTTGGTTCGGTTTGAAAGATCTCAAGGAAGGGTTCTACGGAGTCGGCAGAACTCATGGCAGCTGTTGCTGCAGCGGTGCGTAGGCGAACGGCCCGGGCGTGTGCAGCCTCCTCGGCAGCGACATCGTGCAGGTGACGCTTGAGAGCTTCGGCGTGCTGGGCTTCATCCTCAGATCCGGCCTGGGGTTCAGCCGGAGATTCGGAGTGGGACTCTTGAGAATCTGAGAGGACTTCGCTGTTTAGCTCGTCCTTGTCTGGTGCGCTTTCCTCGAGCGCGAGTGCACGCTGGGCGGAGTCGAGGTGGTCGAGTTCGGCCTGGGCTTCGTGACCCAGAAGGCCAGCGAGTTGGACGAGGGTGACGGGTTCTTCTGATGCGTAAATGACTGCTTCGATCTTTGCTTTAAGGCTCATGGTCTCTTTGGTGTACTTCTAAGCATACCAATGCTGGGTATGATTGCTTTCAACATGCGAAGGAGCCGCAGAAATGTTGACACGCAGGGAGTGGATGAGGCAGGCGGGAGGCGTAACCGCAGTTGTTGCAATGCCGGGATTGCTGAGAGGCAACGGGTTCGCCAAAACGTCAGATGAGAAGACGCAAGCGATTACCGGAGCAGGGTCCTTGAAGGCTCACGCAGAGGCTCGCGGGCTGCTCTGTGGATGTGCGGTGAACGCGAGTCTGTTCCGTCAGGATGAGGGTTTTCGGAATTTGCTTGCAGAGCAGTACAACATCGTGGTGCCAGAGAACTGTCTGAAGTGGAACATTCTGCGGCCCACGGCCGATACCTGGAACTTTGCCGATGCGGATAGCCTGGTCGCGTTCGCCGAGGCGCATGGGATGAAGGTTCGGGGGCACAACTTCGTTTGGCATGAGGCTCTCCCGCACTGGTTCGCCGGTACTGCCAATAAGGACAACGCGCAGAGGCTTCTTGTCGAGCACATCCACACGGTAGGCGGACGGTTTAAGGGAAAAATTCATTCATGGGATGTGGTGAATGAGGCGATCTGGATTGCTGATGGGCGTCCGGATGGGCTGCGGAGCACGTCGCCGTGGTTTGAGATGCTGGGGCCGGGGTACATCGATCTGGCATTCAGAACTGCTCGGGAGGTGGACCCTTCTGCGCTTCTTACCTATAACGATTACGGTATCGAATACGACAACGACGAAGAGAGAAAGAAGCGGGCGGCGGTGCTTGCTCTGTTGCGGCGAATGAAGGCCGATAAGGTGCCACTTGATGCGCTGGGGATTCAGTCGCACATTCACGCGGAGAGTAAGGATGGCTTTGGTCGAGGAGTTCGCGAGCTGCTCGATGGAGCGAAGGCGTTGGGTTTGCGGGTTTTTGTGACGGAGCTGGATGTGAAGGACGATGGCGTTGCCGCAGATGACATCGCCGAGCGTGACAAAGTTGTAGCTGACGTCTATCGCGAGTATTTGACAGCGGCGCTCGATGGGCCGGAGGTCAAGGCAGTGTTGACGTGGGGAGCGAGCGATAAGAATACCTGGCTGAACAATGGGACGAAGTTTCGCAAGCAGCATCCGGACAGGCTGCAGAGGCCGTTGCCGTTCGATACCGACTATGCGCCTGCACTGGCTTTCTTTGCTATGCGGGAGAGCTTTGATAAGGCGAAGAAAAGATAGTTCTGTCTGAAAAGAAAACGGCCCACCGGAGCGGAGGGCCGTTTTCTTTTCTACGAACTGGTTATTTCGCGACGGTGTTGAATAGCCAGAAGAGGCAACCCGAGAGTAACGCAGCTACGGGCAACGTAAACACCCATGCAAGGGCGATGTCCCGCAATGTGGACAGCTGGAGACCGCTCTTGTTCGCAGCCATAGTGCCTGCGACTCCTGAAGAGAGGACATGCGTCGTGCTGACAGGTAGACCGTAGGTATCTGCGGCGAGGATGGTGCACATTGCGACGAGTTCGGCGGAGGCACCCTGGGCATAGGTGAGGTGAGTCTTGCCGATCTTTTCACCGACGGTGACAACGATGCGCTTCCATCCGACCATGGTGCCGAGACCGAGGGCGAGAGCGACCGCGACTTTGACCCAGGTAGGAATGAATCGGGTAGATCTGTCGAGCCAGCCCTTGTAGTTAGCGATGATCTTCGTTTCGTCTGCGCTCATCTTCGGTCCGGATTTTGTCAGGATGCGAAATGATTCGCTGGTCAGATACATCTGGTTGCGAACGTTGGCCTGCATATCCGATGGCACCTTGCCGAGCGAACCATATTGGTTGGCTTCGTTACGGATATCGGTGACCATCTGCTGGAGGGCCGGGACGACGTCGGGCTGGTATGTCTTCGTACTGACGAAGTGCTCGAGCACGGGTTCGGCCTGCTGCGGCACGGCATTGGGATCGACGTAGTTGTTGAGGACGCCTGCCACCTGTGTGGAAACGGCGGCGAAGGTTTGTACATCCTTAAGCCCCACGGCGTGATTGAGCGCATAGGCGGTCGGCACTGTGCCGACGAGGATGAGCATGATGAGACCCATGCCCTTTTGACCGTCGTTCGAGCCGTGCGCGTAACTGACTCCGCCACAGGTGAGGATAAGCAGAAGGCGGATATAGAACGGCGGCGGAGCGCTGCCTTCCGGAGCCTTGTAGAGACGAGGGTCGCGGGCTATCAGTTTGAACAGGAAAAAGACAAGAGCAGCGCCGACGAAACCGACGATGGGAGAAACAAGAAGAGCTTTGAAGACCTTGATGACCTGATCCCATTCGACGCCGGAAGTGCCGGAGTTGCCTTGCATGAGCTGGTTGGCAATGCCTACGCCGATGATGGAACCGATCATGGTGTGTGAGCTCGAGGCTGGCAGGCCGCGCCACCACGTCGCCAGATTCCACAGAATCGCCGCGACCAACAGGGCGAAGACCATTGCGAACCCAGATCCCTTGCTGACCTTGAGGATGAGCTCAACTGGCAGCAAGGTGATGATCGAGAACGCGACCGCGCCCGAACTCAGAAGCACGCCAATGAAGTTCATGATGCCGGAGTAGACTACGGCGATGTGGGGCTCAAGCGAGTGAGTGTAGATGCAGGTGGCGACAGCGTTGGCGGTATCGTGGAAGCCGTTGACGAACTCGAAGCCGAGCGCGATAAAGAGCGCAACACCCAGCAGGATGAATGGGAATACAGAAGAGGTGTGGACGATCGAGAGATCGGAGGAGAGCTTTATGCCGATGTAAATGAGGCCGCTAACCAACATGATGCCGAAGACGATCCCGCCAATTTTTCCAGGGGATGACTTTTTAAGTTTCTCGTCCAGAAGTGAGCCGTTGGGGGTGATTACAGGAGTAGCCATCGGTGGATGCGCCTTGGAAATCAGGATGATTTGCGTGAAATCACGATAGGCGCGGAATGAGAACAATGTGTTACAGGAGCGTGAAAGATGTGTTCTTTGATCGCCAAGGTGGGGTGGTGAGTTACTGTGAGGCCTCGTCCAAACCCAATCAGACTATTGTTGCAACTATTTGCATAGACTGATTGTATGGACTGAATCATGCTCGACCGAATTTAGGCATCCAACCTATAATTTGCGGCAATTGAAAACGCTTTGATGTGACCGTAACCGCCGGAATGCCTACAACTATCGTTCGTTTCGTTTCTGATAAGTGGAACCTATAATTCAGGTTTTCAGGGGCCTTCCTACTATGAAACTTTTTGCATCATGGTTAAGTAGTGCGATGTTGGTTTTGGCGGGAATTTTCCTGTTTTCGGTCCACCCGGCGCTGGCCGATAGTTACACCATTTATGACCTGGGAAGTGATAATGCGCGCGGCATTTATGGAATCGATGCGGCGGGGGATGTTGTGACCTGGGGGACCACCGGATGTGGATCGTCTTCGTACTGCTATTCGACTTATGTGGATGGGGTGGTGACGAAAGATGGCGGGACGGCTCCTGCGCTTGACTATGACGATGGCACGGCGTGCTCGTCGACGCCTGCGGGTTTCAATGTGCTGAAGCCGGTGTGCAACGGAGGGTGGATGGGCTTTGGAGCTATCTACAATTCCAATGGCGATCCGAATGGCGTTTACCTTGCTTCCGGGGCGGGAGTCGATTTCCTGGGAAATGGTTCGGCCGATCAGGTTTTCCTGAACTCTTCCGGCGACTTTGCGTGGGTGGATGGGCTGGACGATCAGATCTATGTTGCGATTCCGAACCCTCCTGTCGAGGCGTTTGCCGAGGTCTCGGCGAAGGCGGATTTTGTTCCCGCCGATCCGGTTCCGGAGCCGGGGAGCCTTTTTCTCCTGGGGACGGGCCTGATCGCGGTCACGATCGCGATTCGGGTGAAGGGCCACAGCTAGGGAGGGAACCTGGCTTGCAGTTTTGTTCCTGTTATTGCCAGTCATCTCACTGCCAATCGTCGCGGGCCTGGGCCTGATCGGCGAAGACCTGATCGAAGGCCTCGGTCTTCTTGATGAGGATATCGCCCTGCACTACAGGCTGGTAGAGCAGGACTGCCTGCAGGCGGACAAGCTCGAGCATCGCCAAGAACATGCAGATGAGCGAGCGTGCGGTGTGGGTGTTGTGTAACATGCGTCGCAGGCTGACGGGCTTCTCTTCCATTACGAGACGGCGTTTGACGTAGTCGATCATCTGGGCGACGGTGAGAGCGTCCTCGTCGACGTCAAGGACCGGCCGTTCGCGCATGCGGTTGAGGATGTCCTGGAAGACGCGGACGAGATCGACTGTGTCGGCGGCGATCTCGGGTTCAAAGGCAGTCTCGCTAGTTCCGGCTTCGAGGGTGTCCCGGCGGAAGTTCTTCATGCCGGGGTTGGTCCAGGTGGCCTCTTCGATCTGCTGCTTCTGGAGGAGCATCTGGGCGGCGGCTTTGAAGCGCTCGTGCTCGAGGAGGCGCTCGACCAGTTCGCGGCGCGGGTCTTCGGAGTCAGCGCCCTGCACGTCGCTGGGATCGCGCGGGAGGAGCGTCTTCGACTTGATGTGGATGAGGAGCGAGGCCATGTAGATGAACTCGCCTGCCGCGTCGACGTCGACCTGCTTGAGATGCTGGGTGTATTCGAGGAACTGGCTGGTGATGCGGGCGATGGGGATGTCGTAGATGTCGATGTTCTGCTTGCGGATGAGGTCGAGCAGGAGGTCGAGTGGGCCGTCGTAGACCTGGCCGACGGTGACGGAGAAGGGTGACTGCGAGGCCTCTTCTTTGGCCTTTTCTTTTTCTTTTGCTGCGCGTTTCGGCTCTGGAGCCGCAGGACGAGGAGGCGGCTGGAGCGTGAAGGGTTCGGTGGAAGGATTTTCGTCTGAGGACGAACCCGGCGCCTGCTGTTCTTCCGGCGAAGCTTGAGGTGCTTCCGGCGAAATGCGGGGGTCCTTCGCTCCGCTCAGGATGACAGCGTCGGAAGGAAGTGGCGAATTGATTTTTTCGTCGGACATCTATTTTTTCAAAGATCCTGGTTTGTTTCTTTTTACTCGAGGCCCATGGCCTGGCGGACGTGCTGGAGGGTCTGGATGGCGCGGCGTCGTGCTCGTGCGGAGCCGTCCCATAGAATGGCGTCGACGCTGCCGGGGTCGTCTTCGAGGACGCGGCGGCGCTCCTGAATGGGAGTGATGACGTTGACGATGGCGTCGGCGACCCAACCTTTGCATTGGATGCAGCCGATGCCTGCGGTTCGGCAGCCCAGAGCAGCTTCGGTTTGCGTTTCGGAGGTGGAGAAGACTTTGTGGAGGTCGAAGACGGGGCAGACATCGGGGTTGCCGGGGTCGGTGCGGCGGATGCGCGCGGGGTCGGTGACCATGGTCTTGAGCTTGGCGCGAATGTCGGCTTCGGGTTCGGAGAGCATGATGGTGTTGTTGTAGCTCTTCGACATCTTGCGGCCGTCGAGACCGGGGAGTTTTGGCGAGGGTGTGAGTAGAACTTTGGGTTCCGGGAGGATTCCGGCGGTGACGTTGTTGGCTGCGACTTCTGCAGCGATGATCTCTTTGTCGGAGTGGTCTGCGCGGGCTTTTTCGATGGCCGGGGTGGGCTGAGAACAGTAGAGGGCGTTGAAGCGGCGAGCGACCTCGCGGGTGAGCTCGACGTGGGCGATCTGATCCTGGCCTACGGGGACGAAGTCGGGCTGGTAGAGGAGGATGTCTGCCGATTGCAGGAGCGGGTAGCCGAGGAAGCCGTAGGTGTTCAGGTCCTTCTCGCGGAGCTGCTCCTGCTGGTCTTTGTAGGTGGGGACGCGCTCGAGCCAGGGGAGAGGGGTGAACATGCTGAAGAGGGTGTGCAGCTCGGCGTGCTGAGGGACGTGGGACTGGATGAAGATGGTCGAACGCTCTGGGTCGAGGCCGGCGGAGAGGAAGTCGAGTGCTACGTCGCGGATGTTCTGGCGAAGGGTCGAGGGGTCGGCGTAGTCGGTGGTGAGGGCGTGGAGATCGGCGATGAAGAAGTAGCAGTCGTACTTGTCCTGGAGCTGGACCCAGTTGTAGAGCGCGCCCATGTAGTTTCCGAGGTGGAGACGGCCAGTGGGGCGCATTCCGCTGAGGACGCGTGGACGAGAGGGGATGGATGTGGTTTCAGTCATTGCGATTACGTGTAAGGGTAAATGATTCGAGCGAGATGGAGGCTTTGGCTGCCCTTGGCACCCTCCCCCTCCCCCCTCCTGGGGTATTTTGGGAGTAAGTTATCTGGAATGAGTAGATTACGGCGGTTGGCCGCCGGTAAAATATTCAAAGTAAAAGGTTTGCGTACAAAATACTTTAAATCAATGACTTAGAGCGGTGAGAGTGGTCCGATCTGCTTTATTTCTCACTATTAACAGTATAGCGGTTGTGGCGTAACTAATACGCCACACTTATGTTGCTGTGGAGGAATGGGTTAGGTGATTTTGGGGCTTGACATGCGATTTTTGGGCGGAAAATGGCGAAAGAAAATTGCACGGGTCCAGAGGGTCAATCAAATCAGGTGATTCTGCCTTATGTACTCATAGCCTCCTCTTTGAACCCAAATTCTGTTTTGTTGGGAACCATCCGACTGAACCTAGTGCAACCGGTATAGGTCTGAGCCAAATTGACAATGAGGTCGATATCGGGTTCCGGTGTTCGTAAGCCGAAACATATCTGGTTCAAGAATGGTTCACCGTGATTGAAATTGAAAACGCCAGGTTTGTGCCGGAAGATTCTCTCTTCCTCTTCGTACTTCCAAGCGGGGCTTTTTGTTTTGAGATATTTATGCAGAAGTCCTTCGACGAACTTATCCAAATCATCCATAGGCGTGCTCTTTAGCCACTCCTTCAATGGCTCAACAAGGTACTCAACTTTGCCCGCCGCAGTAAGATGGAATTCGTCAGTTGTAAAATAGGCCGCTCGAAATTGGTATTTTAGGCACACGCCCCTGTGCTCATCGGCATAATGTGACCATAGCAAGGGATGTAGATTTTCTCTTGAGAATGCACACACGCCTAATTTATCGACCGTACAACGCCAGTTTTCGAAAAATTTCGGCTTGGCTAGAAATGATAAGAGAAAGTTCTTTCTGTCACCTGTGGCGGATGATCCTGCTTGTTCAAATGCTTCCTTTAGTTCTATACGGCAGTCGAACGGGTCGTTCAGAGTACTAGGTTTGGCGAAATATAGACTTCGGTTAACCAAAGATTCGATCAGCCGTTTATTAATCGCTCTGAATTTATACAAATCGAATGTTTCATTGTTCGTCGTCACTTGCCGTCGGGGGCCGGGACCATGACGGCGTTGGGGTCGATCTTGGGGATGCCGAAGTGGCCGCTGAGATGGACGAGGTCGAGCGGGCGGAGTTCGCAGGTGACCTGGACGACGGCCATGTCCTGCGGGGAGCGGGTGAGGACGGTGACTCCGGTGATGTCCGCGCCGACGTAGCGGAGCCACAGGTCGGTCACGGCTGAGTGAGGCTGGGCTGTATTGGCCGGAGTCTGCTTCGCGTTGACGAGGTGTTTCCATCCGGCAGCGTGGTAGTTGGCGATGATGGAGGCCATGGTCTCAGGGGTGTAGAAGGCCGGGTGCGGGTAGTGGTAGTTGTCGACGGAGATGCCGGTGAGAGCGGCTGCGGCGCGGTTGGCGTCCAGGCCGCCTGAGAGCAGGAGGTTCCGAGCTATCTGGAGCTCGGTGCGGTCGAAGCTGAAGGCGGTGTGGCTGGCGGGCTGGTCGGCGAGGTTCATCAGCGAGCCGTGGAGATCGAAGTTGCCAGGCGGCTGGGCGAGGGCGACGGTGGCTGAGAGCGCCAGGATCAAGAGGGCGGGACGCAGTTTCATGGATTTCTCCCTGCTTGGCTTAGACCCGGATTTTGGCGGGGAGTTACTCCCGGTGTGTTCATTATTTGCCTGAGGGAGGAGGGTGGCAAGTGGTGGCGGTCCGCCATAGAGGAATGGTTCTCCCGCTTTGCGGAAAAGCCAGCTTTTTGGCGGGCTTGAGAGCGGTATGAGCTACTGGGCCGGGCGCGGTGAGAAGTAACCCTTCTGGGCTCGGACTTTGTAGCGGGGGTCGGTTGCCTGGAGGTAGATAGTGCGGAAGGATCCGTCCATTTTGAGGTTTGCGGGGCGGTAGACGAGGTGGTACTGGCTGCGGAGCTCCTCTTCTACGTTGCGGAAGCCGATGGCTACGTCTTCGAGCTTGATGGGATAGAAGGCCTGGCCGCCGGTAGCCTCGGAGATGGCTTTGAGGACCTCGTCGCCCTTGTCTTTGCTTGGGCTGATGTTGGTGCTGATGGAGTAGACGATGGTGTCGGCGCGCTGGCACATTTTGATGGCGTCGGACTCTTCGACGCGGCTGTAGTTGTCGTCGCCGTCGGAGACGAGGATGAGCGCGCGGCGTACGGCTCCGCTCTCCTTGAGGGTGAGCATCTGGTCGCGGCAGGTTTTGTAGAGCGCGTCGAAGAGTGCGGTGCCGCCGCCGGGACGGAGCTTGCGAATGCCCTGGTTGAGGAGGTCGACGTTGTTGGTGTAGTCCTGGGCGAGATCGGTCTGGATGTCGAAGCCCTCGACGAAGGCGCGATCGTTGAGGTGAAGGATCTGGAGGAGGAACTCGATGGCGGAGTCCTGCTCGAACTGGAAGCGCTGGCGGATGGAGCTCGAGGTGTCGAGCATGATGCCGACGCGGAGAGGGAGATTGGTCTGCTGCTGGAAGCGGAGGACGGCGATGGGCGGGCGGCCGTCGTCGAGGAGGCCGAAGTTTTCACGCTTGAGGCCGGTGATGAATTTGCCCTTCTTATCGGTGACGGTGAAGATGAGATTCACTTCGTTGACGCGGACGACGATGTCGGCGCCGCCGGAAGGTGGAGCGTCGGGTTGGGATTGGTCGGTTGCCGGGGTGCCGGACGTTTGTGCCGCGGGCAGGGCGGGGACAGACGGTTGTGCGGGAGTCTGCGCTGGAGTGGCCGGCGGGGTCTGCGTCGTTGACTGAGGAGGCGTGGCAGTGGCAGTGGACGGCTGGGGCGTGGAAGACGTTTGCACGGAGGGTGCGGTCGCGGGGGTTGCGGCAGGTGTGGGCGCGTTTGTCAGGGTGCTGGCCTGGGCGTTCGTCTGGACGCTGGCCTGGGCACCGGTTTGGGCGCGTAGACACCCGGTTACGGTGAACAGGCAGAGGAAGAAAACGGAGCTTCGAAGCCCCACAGGGCGGATAGTGCGGTTGAAGGCGATCACTTCGGTAATTTTACTCAATTGTGGGTTAATTCGTGCGAATTGCTTTGAGGAACGACTCCAGTTCGACAGGGAGGGGGGCGTGGAGGTCGAGGGGCTTGTGAGTCTGGGGATGGGTGAGGGATAAATGGGCGGCGTGGAGGAAGTTGCGGTCGAGATGGAGGCTAGGCTCCAAGCCAGGAATGAGGTGCGGAGCTCCGTAGAGAGTGTCG